>JAYRZU010000100.1:0-18406 GCA_041916315.1 Anaerolineae bacterium | reverse complement strand
TTGTTCTGGCTGCGCGCTTACCGCTACACACTGCTCGTCTTCGGGCTGATTCTGCTCGTGGCGACCATTGTGCTCGGCACGAATCCGTCTGGACAAGCGGGCGCGCCGGAGTTGTGGCTCGGTTTCGGGTCGCTGTTCTTCCAGCCGTCTGAAGCGCTTAAGGTGATCCTCGTCGCCTTCCTCGCCAGCTATCTGGCCGAGCAGTACCCGGCGTTACGCGCGTTCGCGGGCGTCGAACAGCGGCGGTTGTCGCCGCGCATCCTCGGCCCCATTTTGCTGATGTGGGGGCTGTCCGTCGTCATCCTGATCTGGCAGCGCGACCTCGGCACCGCGATTCTGTTCTTCCTCGTGTTTCTCACGCTGTTGTACGTTGCCAGCGGCTACACCCCACTGCTGATCGGCGGTGCACTGCTCGTGCTCATCGCGGGCGTGCTCGCCTACCAGTACATCCCGCTGGTGCAGCTGCGCATCGACATCTGGCTCAACCCGTGGCCAGACGCGGATAACCGCTCATTCCAGATCGTGCAGAGTCTGCTGGCGTTCGGCGCGGGCGGCATCTTTGGACAGGGCGTCGGGCAGGGGTCGCCGACCTTCATTCCCGTCGTGCACTCTGATTTCGTGTTCGCCGCGCTGGCCGAAGAATGGGGTTTGCTCGGCGTGATTGTGTGTATCGCCTGCGTGCTGATGTTCGTCATGCGCGGCTTACGCATCGCCGTCAAGGAGAATGCCCGCCCCTTCCACGCGCTGATGGCGGTCGGCCTCAGTGTGGTCCTCGCCGTGCAGAGCCTGATGATCATGGGCGGCGTGCTCAAGCTGATTCCCCTCACGGGCGTCACGCTGCCCTATTTCAGCTACGGCGGCAGTTCACTGCTGGTGAATTTCATCATGGTGGGACTGCTGCTGAAGCTCTCGGCGGGAGAAACGTGATGGGCTTTAGCCGTGAGATCAACCGCCTGCTGGTCGGTCTGCTATTCATGTTCGGGATCGTGGCACTGTCAGCGGCCTACTGGAGCATCACCGGGCCGGACACCATTCTGCGTCGGGCTGACAACCCGCGCCGCGTTGAAGCCGAACGCGCTATTGAGCGTGGGGCACTCGTCGACCGGAATGATCACGTGCTGGCCCACACCGAAAGTGTGGATGGGGTCGTGACGCGCCGCTACCGCTACCCCGCCATGTACAGCGCGCTCGGTTACTACAGCTACCGCTATGGTGCGAGCGGCATTGAAGGCGCCTACGACGCGCTGCTGAGCGGCACCGATCAGGTCACCTCGACCGGAGATGCGCTGCTCAACGGCCTGATGCATCGTCCACAGGTGGGCTCGGACGCGCGCCTGACGCTTGATCTGGAAGTGCAGGAGGCGGTCGCCGCCGCGCTGGAGGGTCAGACAGGCGCTGTCATCGTCATCGGCGTGCCAAATGGTGAAGTTCTGGCACTCGCCAGTCTGCCGACCTACGACCCGAACACGCTCGATGAAAACTGGGACGCCTTGATTGGCGCACCGGGCAATCCGTTTTTCAACCGAGCGCTGCAAGGACAGTACCAACCCGGGGCAGCATTGCAGACGCCGCTGCTGGCCGCGGCCATGCTCGTCAATATCCCCTTGGAGACGGTTGATGCCAGCGCGACGCAGTCCGTCCCGCTCGGCGATCTCAACCTCGCGTGCGCGGTACGCCTGCCGGAGATCGAACTGACGCTGAGCGACGCTTACGCCTTCGCCTGCCCGCGCGCCTTCGCCGACATCCTCGATCCGATTGGCGTTGACACCTTGAATACGGTGCTGACGACCTTCCGCCTGAACGAGTCGCCGCTCCTCGCCGGGTTTGAGCCGCCGCCAACCAGTACGTCGACGACGCCGCGCCTCACGCCTGATAACCTGCTGGAAACGGCGCTCGGTCAGGGGCAGTTCACGGTGACGCCGCTCTCAATGGCGCTCATGGCGGCAGGCATCGTCAACGACGGCAACGCGCCGCAACCGTACCTGCTCCAACAGTCACGCCAGCCGGCTGGCGGATGGATCGATGTGCGGACGGCGCGGGCGAGTATTCCGATCACGACCACCAACAGCGCCCGCCGCCTGCAAGACCTGATGCGCGGCGCGGTCGCCTTTGGCGCCGCCCAAAACGCCGGGCGTCCCGGCATTGATATCGGCGGACATGCAGCAGTCGCCTATTCGGGTGAAGGCTCGCAGGCGTGGTTTGTCGGCTTTGCGACGTTTGGCGGGGCGAACGGCGCGGCGGTCGCCGTCATCCTCGAAAACAGTGATGATCCCGGTCGCGCGGCGGACATCGGCGGCACAGCCCTCGCCGCCGCGCAAGTCGCGCTGCTTGGAGAGCCGGCCTCATGAAAATTCTCGCCCTCGAACGGGAAGTTCCAGGCACACCCGCCGACGCCTTCGCGCCCTACCTCAAAGCGGAAGCGCTGCGGGCGTGGGAACTGGTGCAAGCTGGCGTCATCCGTGAACTGTACTTTGACCGCGATCAGCACACCGCCGTGCTCATGCTCGAATGTGCGGATCTCGATGCTGCGCAGGCGGCGCTCGCGACCCTACCGCTGGTGGCGGCGGGTCTTATCACCTTTGAATTGATTGCGCTCGTTCCGTATTCCGGCTTCGCGCGGTTGTTCACAGCGGATTAGCCGCCTTCCCAGAGGCGTTTCCGCAGCCCAAGCTTCCTCGACCATTTCGCCGTTGAGCTGTTGAAGTGCACCAACCATGAGCTGTAGCGGTCAGTGTGCCCCGCCTGCTTGAGCGCTGCGAGGAACGACGGCGCATCGTGGAATGGTTCGAGCTGCATCACCGCGCGCCCATATTCGACGCGGCTGTGCGCGTCCGAACCGACCGTGCCCACGAGGTGATGCTCGGCGGCGAAGGTCAGCGCCTTGACGTTATCTTCGGCGAACATGCAGCGCGAATTGAAGATCTCAATCGCATCTACCTTGTCGATAATCTCCAGTAGGTCTTTTTCCAGCCACGCGCCTTTGCGCAGACGATCAAACGGATGTGAGACGCTGATCACCGCGCCCTGATCGCGCAGAATGCGAATCGTTTCATCGGGAGTTAGCCCCGGTGGAATTGATTCCTGCACGAAGTAGGCCAGCAGTTCCCCGCGGTCCGTCATAATCTCTTCGCCGACGATGATCCGCTGCGGCGCGCGGCGGCACATCTCCAGCGCACCCCGCGCCGTATTGTGATCCGTGATGGCAATGCGGTCGACGCCGCGCTTATCACACATCCGTATGATCGTCTCAAAGTTGATGACGCAATCTTTCGACCACTGCGTGTGACTGTGTAATTCAACATTCAGCATACGTATCTCCCCTGCCCACGTGCGCCATTCTACGAGATCACCCGGAGCGTTTCAACGGCGCAGCGTGTGAATGTGCTATAATACCCCGCGCGTTTGTAACCGTCAGAGAGTCGTCAGGTTGTCGGTCACGTTTTGTGGCAAACTTACGGCATATCTATGGGAAGAATGTATTGAGAACTCAAACCACAATGGATCACGCATCCAACCTCCATGCGCCGCCGCGGCTGCTGCTCTGGTCGGCGTTGACCTTGTTCGTGCTGATTATCATCGCCGGATTAGGCGGGATTGCGTATTTCTCCAGCGGACGTCTCGCCGCGCTGCTGCCCTACGCCGTGATCGGCGCGCTCGCCCTGTTCCTGAGCGTGATCGGCGGCGCAGTGCTGTTCCGGCGCACGCTCCCGCGCTTGCTCTGGCTCTGGACCTCGATTGCCGTCCTCGTGCTGATGATCGTCGCCGCGTTTGGCGGTACGCTGCTGTTCCGCAACAACCTGCCCCCGCGCTATCAGGAGCAGATGATCACCGAAGTCCCATTCATGAGCGGCTTCCTCCGCTCGTTGATGCAGCCCACCCCCGCGGGCGGCGCGCTACCGACCGCCGCGCCCAACACCAGCGGCATTGACCCACTGTCGCTGCTCGGCGGCACGGAGCCTACGGTCGCCGCGACGGAAGAAGCCACGCCGGAAGCGATTAGCATCGTGCCGACGGCGACCTTCACGCCGCCGCCCACCGCCACCACTGCCCCGACGCTCCCGCCGACCACGGCGCCTACCATCGAACCGACTGTTGCGCCGACCGAAGTCGTCGCCGTGGAGGATGCGGCTCCGGCGCGCGCCCTTGCGGCGCGCATGTACGGCTTCACGCATGTGCAGCAGGGTTGGAACAACTGCGGCCCGGCGAACATCACCATGGCGCTGAGTCACTATGGCTGGCAGGGCACGCAGGATGATGCGGCGGCCTTCCTCAAGCCGGTAGACGAAGACAAGAACGTCAGCCCGCACGAGATGGTCAACTTCATCAACACGCAGACGGGTGTCCGCGCTGTCACCCGCCTCGGCGGTGACATGGAATTGCTCAAGCAGTTGATCTTCAACAATATCCCCGTGATCATCGAAACGGCCTATACGCCGGAAGGCTACGACTGGATCGGCCACTATCAGACGGTCGTGGGTTACGACGACAACGCGGGCGTGTTCTACATCTACGACAGCTACCTCGGCACCGGGGAAGCGGGCGAAGGCTTGCCCGAACCCTATGCCGAGTTCGACGCCAACTGGCAGGCCTTCAACCGTGTGTTCATTGCCATCTATGATCAGCCACGCGAAAGTCTGGTGACCGAAGTCCTCGGCGAACGCGCCGACCTGCCGCGCTCGTACGAGATCGCGCTGGAAATCGCACAGGAAGAAGCGCGCGCCGACCGCCGCGACAAGTTCGCATGGTTTAATGTCGGTACGGCGTTCACGCGCCTCGGCCAGTACGAACAGGCCGCCAACGCCTTTGACATTGCGCGCCAGTTGGACCTGCCCTTCCGTATCATGTGGTATCAGTTCGCGCCCTTTGAAGCCTATTTCGGCGCGGGTCGCTACGATGATGTACTTGTCCTCGCGGAGACAACGATCAATAACAGCGACGAGCGCATTGAAGAGGCGTACTACTGGCGTGGCCGCGTGTACGCCGAGCAAGGACGCGCCAATGACGCGAGCTCGATGTATCAGATTGCGCTGCGCTTGAACCCCAATTTTGAACAAGCGCAGCAGGCACTGGCAGGATAACCAACATGGCCGCACAGAACACCCGGCAGCTCGCCCGCTCCACGCTGATCGTCATGGTCGCGTTTGGAGCGGCCAAAGTCGTCAGCCTCGCGCAGCAGTTCATTGTCGCCCGCGAGTTCGGCGTGGGCAGCGAATGGGATGCGTATGTGGTCGCCAACAGCATCCCCGAACTGATCTTCACGTTGATCGCGGGCGGCGCGCTGGCCTTCGCTTTCATCCCGATCTTCGCAGGTTTCCTCGCAGAAGGTAATCAGCAAAAGGCATGGAAGACGGCCAGCCACGTGATCAATTCGCTGTTCCTGCTCACCGTGATCGTGAGCGCTGTAGTGTTTGTGATCGCGCCGTGGCTCGTCAGTAATGTGATCGCTACCGGGTTCGATGCAGTCGCGCAGGCGCAAACCGTCGACATGATGCGCATTCTGCTCGTCGGTACCCTGATCTTCTCGGTCAGCGGCATCCTGATGGGCATCCTGCAAAGCTATAACAACTTCCTGCTGCCCGCGCTCGCGCCGATCATGTACTCGGTCGGCCTGTTGATCGGCGTGGTGGTGCTGTCGTCGAGCATGGGCGTGTACGGCGTCGCCATCGGCGCGGTGATCGGGGCGGCGCTGCACCTCGGCATCCAGATCCCCGGCCTGATCCGCGTGAGAGCCAAGTGGTCGCCAGAACTTGGCTTGAACGACCCGACTCTCTGGCGCATTTTGCGCCTCATGCTGCCCGCGCTCGGCGGGTTGGCCGTCTTCAGCGTCAACTGGCTGATCATGAACAACCTCGCCTCGAACATGGGTGAAGGCGCGGTCAGCGCCTTGAGCTGGGGCTGGCGTATCATGCAAATTCCAGAGACGCTGATCGGCACGGCGATGGGCACGGTCATCTTCCCAACGCTAGCCGCTTTGAGCGCGGTCGATAACCTCAAAGGCAAGCGCGAGGCCATGGCGGGCGCGATCCGCTTTATCCTGACGGCGACCATCCCCGCGTCGATGGCACTGCTTGTGTTGGGACGTCCCCTGCTGATGGTGTTGGAAGGCGGCGCGTTTGACGCCTCCGCGACGGATTTTGTCTACAGCACGCTTCAATTCTTCACACTCGGCTTGATCGTACAGTCAGTGCTCGAAATCGCCGCCCGCTCGTTCTATGCCGACAAGAACACAGTCATCCCCTTTATTACGTCGAGCATTGGCGCGGCGATCAACATCGTCGGCGCGTATGTGCTCAGCGCAAGCATGGGCGTGGGCGGGCTGGCGCTCGCCAACTCACTCGGCATCGCCGTCGAGGTCTCGATCAACCTGCTTCTGCTGCGGCGGCGCTGGCACGGCATCGAAGAACGCTCGCTGTTCCTCACGGCGGCGAAGGGAGTCGCGGCCAGTCTGGTCATGGCGGCGATCATCCTCGGGGTGGGCGCGCTCTGGTCGGCACTCGGTTTCTCGGAGCGCGGTCGCGTGTTCCTCATCGCGCAGATCTCGGTGCAAGGGGTGTTGGGCGGCCTCGGCTTCCTGGCTGCCGCATGGATTTTGCGCATGAAAGAATTGGAAGAACTGCTGCGTCTGATTCGTAGGCGCACCACTGCACCCGTTGAGGCGGCTGTCCCATGAGCATCGAAATCAAATACGTGACGCTCGGTCTCGCGCAGACGAATGCGTATCTCGTCGCGGATACCGAGACCAACGACGCCATCCTGATCGACCCCGTCGATCAGGCCGAACTGCTGCTCAAACTGGCGACCGACGCGGGCTGGACGATCAAGCTAATCCTCGCCACCCATGCCCACTTTGATCACGTTCTCGCGAGCGCAGCACTCAAGGAACTGACGGGCGCGCCGTTTTATATTCATTCTGAAGCTGTCCCTATGTTGAAAAACCTGCCGCAGACCGGTCTGCGCTTTGTCGGGCAGCTCTACCCCGAAGCCGCCGAACCGGATCGCCTGCTCACGACAGAATCGGAGACGATTACTCTCGGCGCGATCAAGCTGGAGACGCTGTATACGCCCGGGCATGCGCCGGGACATCTGGCATTCTACATGCGCGATCAAGATATCGTTTTCAGCGGTGACGCGCTGTTCGCGGGGAGCGTCGGGCGCACCGACCTGCCCGGCTCAAGTTGGGCAGTGCTGGAGCGGTCGATCTTTGACAAGCTGCTCACGCTGCCCGATCAGACGCGCGTACTGTCCGGGCATGGTGGCATGACGACGATTGGGCGGGAGCGGCAGACGAATCCCTTCTTGATATAGGCGAACGATGTACATAGCGAATCAGTTCTCGTATGTTCTCTTTGCGCTCGGCACGCTGGTCGTCGTCTTAGCGGTGCTGCGTTGGCGGCATGTCGCGTGGCGCTCCACGCTGATCGCGGCGCTGGTGCTGGCGCTCGTCTTCACGGGCGGCTTCCTCGCCTTCCGTGTCGGGGCGAGTGATGTCGCCAGCGTCAGCGCCGCGCAGGCGCAAATCGGCAACGGCAAGCCGACCTTCCTGGAGTTCTACAGCAACTTCTGCGCGGGCTGCATGGCGGCGCGTCCCGCGGTCGACGAGTTGGTGACCGCGATGGGCGACACGTTCAACGTGCTGCGCATTGATATTCACACGGCAGTAGGCCGCGAACTGCGCGCCATCTACGGCTTCACGTATTCGCCGGAATTTGTCCTCTTTGCTGCGGATGGCAGCGAATTGTGGCGCGCGAACAGTCCGCCTTCGGCTGCTGAGCTGGAGCAAGCGTCAACCAACACGATCTCCTCACCCTGACCATACCTGCCGCCCGGCGTTCGTGTTATTACTATATAGTGGATACTCATATTCTCGCCGGAAGCGCACTCCATGTGCCTTCCGGCTACGCCATTGAAGGGGACTTGTCCCACATGAAACACATCCTGCTCATATTTCTGGATGGGATCGGCTTGGGGGAGAACGATCCGACCACGAACCCGTTTGCGGCGGCCACCACCCCTACGCTCGACGCGCTGGCGAATGGTCACCGCTGGCTGCGCGACACTGGTGCGCAGGTCAGCGAGCGTGCCATCTTCGTCCCGACCGATCCGCGCATGGATACTCCCGGCAAGCCGCAGAGCGCCAGCGGTCAAGCGGCCATTTTGACGGGTAAGAATGTCCCCGCGCTCATCGGCGAGCATTACGGTCCGCGCCCGAACCCGCCTATCCGCCAGATTTTGATGGAAGACAACTTCTTCAAGCAGGTGACGCGGCGCGGCCTGCCAGCAGCGCTCATCGAAGGCTATCCGCCGCGCTTCCACGAGGCGATCAACAGCGGGAAGCGCCTGCGCTCCAGCTATCAGGAAGCGCTGTTCGCCGCCGATCTGCCCCTCTTCGGCGAGGATATGATTTACAGTGGCGATGCCTTGGCGGTCGATTGGGTCGGCGAAGGCTGGCGCAAGGAACTCGGCTACATCGACACGCCGATCTACGAACCCTACGCAGCCGGCATCAAGATGGTGGAAATCGCGCGGCGCTACAGCTTCGCCTTTTTCGCGCACTGGGTCACCGACGTGATTGGGCATCGCGGCACCGTCGCCGATGGGGCGCGCAACCTCGAAATCTTCGACGGAGTCATGCGCGGCGTGCTCGACGTGTGGGACGACGACGAGGGCTTGATCGTCATCACCAGCGATCACGGCAACATGGAAGATATGTCACACACGAAGCACACCGAGAATGATGTACCGACCGTGGTGATCGGCACCGGCAAAGAGGAATTCGCGGCAGGCGTGAAGACGTTGGCCGACATCACGCCACAAATGGCCGCGTATCTGTTCGCCCAACCGCACGGCTAAGCACAGCTCTTTTTCAAGGCCGCGGTGAGGCAGGTGTTAGAAGCATCATAGAACTGTCCGTATGAACAGGTAATGGTCGCGATTTATCATCTATACTCAGATTGAGACTGTATTGGTATGAAGGCTGTGGATGATGGATGCTAACAATTTACGTGAAACCATGCGCCTGTGGGCAAGCGGCGTCTCGGTGGTGACGACCGCGGATGCGGTGTGCCGCGCGGGCATGACCGTCAGCGCGTTCAACTCGCTCTCGCTCACCCCCCCGGCGATTCTCGTGTGCTTACAGAAAGATACTCGCACCGCCGAGGTGCTCCCCGGCGCGGGCGTATTCGCCGTGTCGATTCTCGGCGCGGATCAAGCCTATTTGTCGGATCGCTTCGCGGGACGCGTGCCGCTCAGCGAAGCCGAAGATCGCTTCGACGGGCTAAACCTGACGACGGGCGTGACGGGCGTGCCGATCCTCGCAGATGCTATCGCCTGGCTGGACTGCAAGGTGCGCGAGATCCATGACGGCAGCACGCACTGGATCGTGATCGGCGAAGTCGTCGCGACGGGCGTCCCCACGGACGGCGCATCCCCCCTGCTCTACTTTAATCGCAGCTACCATACGTTACAGACGCAGAATGTAGCCTCACCTTGATTCTTATCCCTCGCTCCACTACAATGAGCACTGACTTTTCGACGGGTAGACCTCATGTTTGAGCAGCTTACAAACCGCCTGCAGGACGTCTTTGACGGCTTAGGGCGGGTCGGCAAACTCACGGAAAAAGACGTAGACAAGGTGATGCGCGAGGTGCGTATGGCGCTCCTCGAAGCCGATGTTGCCTTGCCTGTGGTCAAAGACTTCGTGGGGCGCGTCAAAGAACGCGCGATCGGCGCGGATGTGGCCAAGAGCCTCAAGCCCGGTCAGCAGGTCGTCAAGATCGTGCACGAGGAACTGCTCACCACGCTGGGCGAAGGCGCGAAGCTCAATTTCTCCGGCAGCACCAAACCGCATGTGATCATGCTGGTGGGTCTGCAGGGGTCGGGCAAGACGACCACTGGTGCCAAACTGGCGCTGTTCCTACGCCGTGAAGGCCGTTCGCCGTTCATGATTGCCGCCGACACGTATCGCCCCGCCGCCGTTGACCAGTTGGTCACGCTGGCGAAGCAGATTCAGGTTCCGTACTACGAGGAAGGCACGACCGCCAAACCGCCGGACATCGTCGCGCGCGGGATGAAGGTCGCCAGAGAGCAGAACGCCGCCGTCGTGATCGTCGATACGGCGGGTCGTCTGCAAATTGACGAAACCCTCATGACGGAACTCGAAGAGATCAAGCGGCGGACCCAGCCTGCGGAAATCCTGCTCGTCGCGGACTCGATGACGGGTCAGGAAGCCGTGCACATCGCAGAAGGCTTCAATGGCCGCCTCGGTATCACTGGGCTGATCCTCACCAAGATCGACGGTGACGCCCGCGGTGGTGCGGCGCTCTCAATGCGCGCCGTTACGGGCGTGCCGATCAAGTTCCTCGGCACGAGCGAAAAGGTCGACGGGTTCGAGGCGTTCTCGCCGGATCGTCTGGCGCAGCGCATCCTCGGCATGGGCGATGTGATGGGCTTGATCGAAAAGGCGGAAGCTGAATTCGATGAGGCGGAAGCCATCAAGCTGCAGAAGAAACTGATGGAAAATCAGTTCACGCTGCAGGATTTTCTGGAACAGCTCCAGAAGATTAAGCGGATGGGCAGCATCACGAGCCTGCTCGGCATGATCCCCGGTATGAACCGTTTCCGGGACCAGATCGACGAGCAGCAGGTCGACAAGCGTATCCGCCGCGTGGAAGCGATCATCAACTCGATGACCAAAGCCGAGCGGGAAAATCCCAAAGTGCTCAACGCCAGCCGCCGTAAGCGCATCGCAGCGGGCAGCGGCGTCGAAGTGCGGGATGTGAACGAAGTCTTGAAGCAGTTCAAAGACATGCAGTCGATGATGAGTCAGGTTCGGAAGGGCAAATTCCCCGGCATGCCCGGTGGCGGTCTGCCCCCCGGACTTCCGCGCTAAGACCGCCCATCGGTCTTTCCGCAACTGAGTTATTTCGTTCTCAGTGGCTCTCCGTCCACATGTGACGCATGAGAGCGCAACTAGAAAGGTACATTACCCATGGTTCGTATTCGTCTCCGCCGGACTGGTCTCAAGGGTCAGCCGAGCTACCGTATCGTCGTGGCCGATCAGCGTTCATCGCGTGGTGGCGGCTTCATCGAAATCATTGGCACGCACAATGCCCGCACCCTGCCGATCACGGACATCGTCGACGAAGGTCGCGCGCTGTACTGGTTGAGCGTGGGCGCGCAGCCGAGCGAAGCCGTGAATCTCATTCTGAAGCGCACCGGCACGCTGGATCGCTTCGAACGCCTGAAGAAGGGCGAAGCTGTTGAAACGCTCGTCGCCGAAGCTTCGGCTGCGGCCGCCGCGCGCGACTACAGCGTCAAGACCCGTCATGATGCCCCCGCCGCTGGCGAAGGCACCATGAAGCCCAAGGGCAACTAAGCCTAACCTCACCCCAGCCCCTCGCCTAAAGGCGAAGAGCTAAACAGGTGATATTTGGTAGGGACGAGGCATGCCTCGTCCTTTTTGGTATAATCGATTAAAAATGGGGAATGTTCCAACCACATTTCCAAATAAGATTGTTTGCACAGGAGCACAAGACGATGGAAGAACTGGTCGAATACGTCGCCAAGAGCCTCGTGGATGATCCCACGTCGGTGAAAGTTCGCCGCCGCGACTCGGGTTCGTCCGTCGTGATCGAACTGCACGTCGCGCAGCATGACACCGGCCGCATCATTGGCAAGGGCGGCCGCGTGGCGAACGCTTTGCGCGCTCTGCTCCGCGCAGGCGAAAGCAAGAACAAGCGCATCGTGTTGAAGATCAGCTAGGCAATGCAGCCCAAACACCTGATTTTAGGCGAAATTTTGCGTCCGCACGGCGTGCGCGGTGAACTGCGCGTGCGCTTGCTCACCGACTTTCCCGAACGCATCAGCAAACTCAAGAGCGTGTATCTCGGCACCGATCCCAATGGCAAAGTGACCGCTTACAGCGTCGAAGCCATGCGCATGCATCAGGATTACGGTCTGCTCAAGCTCAAAGGCATTGACGACCGCACCGAGGCCGAGCGCTACCGCCAACTGCTCGTCATGGTTGACCTGAAGCATGCTGTCCCGCTGGAAGCGGGCGAATTCTACCTGTACGAGCTGATCGGGCTGGAAGTGCGCACCGAGAACGGCGAAGTGCTCGGCACCTTGACCGAAGTCCTCGAAACGGGCGCAAACGACGTGTATGTGGTCAAAGGCGGCCAGCACGGCGAAGTGCTGGTACCGGTGCTGCCAGAGACAATCGTCAAGACCGATATCGCCGCCAAGCAGGTGATTGTTCGTTTGCCTGACGGTTTGCTCCCCGGGCAAGGCGAAGACGCTTAAGCATTCCCGCTTGACAGCCTCCATAACCCGCGCTTATGCTGTCCACAAATACCCTAAGATCATGCGCCGGGAAACGCCGTGAGCGATCACCCCTATTGGCTCGGCTTCAGCCTCGTCCCCGAAATCGGTCTCAAACGCTTCAACCTGCTGCTGCACGCCTTCGGTGACCTGCGGAGCGCGTGGTATGCTGATCCAGCGACGCTGCGGAACAGCGGACTCGATGGCAAAGCGCTCGCCAATCTGATCGCCTTCCGTGACCGAGTAGATCTGGATGCCGAACTGGCCAGAATCGAGCGTGTAGGGGCACGCCTGCTTACGCTGCTCGATGATGAGTACCCAGGGCTACTGCGCACCATCAACGGCGCACCGCCCCTGCTTTATGTGCGCGGGACGCTCACCCCCGCAGATGGTCTGGCCATCGGGCTGGTTGGCACGCGCAAAGTCACCGTTTATGGTAAAGATGCCGCCGCCTACTTCAGTAAGGGGTTAGCCGCCAACGGCGTCACAATTATCAGCGGGCTCGCCCACGGCGTCGATACGGTCGCACATCGCGCCGCGCTGGAGGCGGGCGGTCGCACACTGGCGGTGCTTGGCTGTGGCATTGATGTGATGTATCCGCGCGATAACGCCGCGTTAGCGAAAGATATTGCGGCGCACGGCGCAATTCTGAGTGAGTTTCCGCTCGGCACGCCCCCGGAAGCACAGAATTTTCCCCGGCGCAACCGCATCATCAGCGGCTTAGCGCTCGGCGTGCTGGTGGTCGAAGCGCCGGAAAAGAGCGGCGCATTGATCACTTCATCGTTTGCCGCGGAACAGGGGCGCGACGTCTTTGCCGTTCCGGGCAATATTTTCAATCCGTCGAGCATGGGCGCGAACCGCTTGATTCAAGATGGGGCGAAACCCGCGCTGACGGTCGAAGACATTTTAGGCGAAATTAATGTCACCTATACGACGATGACCACGCGCGAACAAGCCCAGGAATTCGCGCCGGAAGATGAAAACGAAGCGGCGCTGCTGGAATTTCTGAGCGCTGAACCGATCCACGTGGATGATTTGGTGCGCCTGAGCGGCCTCTCGACGCCGACCGCCATCAGCACGCTCACCTTGCTGGAACTTAAAGGCGTCATCAGCCTTGTTGGGCATATGCAATATCGGACCGAAAGGAAACCGTAAGTGAATCACAACTACGCAATGATCATGGCAGGCGGTGGCGGTACGCGTTTATGGCCGATGAGCCGCGCCGATATGCCGAAGCAGCTTCTCCCCCTCGTCGAAGACCATTCCATGTTCCGCGTAAGCGTCGAACGGCTCGCACCGCTCTTCCCGCCGGAACGCATTTATATCGTCGCCGGGCGCAATCACGTCGAGAAACTGCGGGCGGACGCGCCAAATATTCCCGCGCAGAACTTCATCGTCGAGCCCTACGGGCGGGACAGCGGCCCCGCCGCAGCGCTCGGCATCGCGGTCATCCAGAAGCGTGATCCGCAGGCCGTCGTCGCCATCCTCACTGCCGACCACCACATCGCCCACAAAGAGATGTTCCGCAATGTGTTAGGGGCGGCGAGCAAACTGGCGCAGCACGGGCACATTGTCACGCTCGGAATTTCGCCATCCCTGCCCTCGACCGCTTTTGGTTACATTCGGCGCGGTAACGCGATCAAGAAAGTCGATGGCTTCCAGTGCTACGAGTCGCTCGGCTTCACTGAGAAGCCCGATACCGTCAAGGCGATCAGCTTCATCCGCTCTGGTGAGTACAGTTGGAATTCCGGCATGTTCATCTGGACGGCGGAACGCGCTATGAGCGAATTCGCCCGCCAGCAGCCCAAGATGCACGAGCTGATCACGCGGCTGCAGACCACCGTCGACACGCCAGATTATGACGCCACACTCGATGAGATCTGGGCTGAGATTCCGCGAATCTCCATCGACTTCGCGGTCATGGAAGGCGCGCAGAACATGGCCGTCATCCCAGTCGATATCGGCTGGAGCGACGTCGGCAGTTGGGACGCGCTCTTCGATGTGCTCGACTTGGACGACTCCGGAAATGGCTTCAAAGGGGCATCGGAAGATCGGATCACGGTTGACACAAAGAACACACTGGTTTACAGTGACAAACTGACGGTCACCATAGGCATTGAGAACCTCGTGATCGTAGACACCCAAGATGTGCTCATGATCTGCCACAAAGAACGCACACAGGACGTCAAAAAAGTCGTCACGATGCTGCGAGAGACAGACAACACGAATTACCTATAGAGGGTTAGACCCGCATGACTGAACTTCAGGCGTACTGCGTGAAATGCAAGACCAAACGGGAAATTGCCAATCCGCAACCCGCCTTCACAAGCAAAGGTACACCGGGCGTCAAGGGATCGTGCCCGGTGTGCGGCACGACCTTGTTCCGCATGGGCGCAACCGAAGCCCATGCCAACCTGCCGAAACCCGTGATTGAGCCGAAGCCCGCCGCGGCAAAGAAAGCCAGTGGCAAGAAGTCAGCGACCAAAAAGGGCTCCACGGCGAAAAAAGGCAAAAAAGCGGGGAAGGCGTCCGAGAAGGCAGCTCCACGCAGTAAAGCGCCGGTCGGCAAGTTAGTCATCGTCGAATCGCCGGCCAAAGCTCGCAGCGTCGGGCAGTACCTCGGCAAAGGGTACATGGTCAAGGCGTCCAAGGGGCATGTGCGCGACCTGCTGGTCTCGCAGCTCTCCGTCGATGTCAAGAACAACTTCGAGCCAAAGTATCGCGTGCTGAACGACAAGCGCGATGTGGTCAAAGACCTGAAAGATGCGGCCGAACGCGCGCAGGAAATCTACCTCGCGACCGACCCGGATCGCGAAGGCGAAGCCATCGCCTGGCACTTGCACGCCGCCGCCGATATGGAAACGCTCACGGGTAAGCCGGTGCAGCGCGTGGTTTTTCATGAAATCACCCAGAGCGCGGTGCAGGAAGCGTTCTCACACCCGCGCCAGATCGATATGAATCTCGTCAATGCCCAGCAGGCAAGGCGCATCCTCGACCGCTTGGTCGGCTACAACGTGAGCGAACTGCTGTGGGAGAAAGTGCGCAATCGCCTGTCCGCCGGACGCGTGCAGAGCATCGCCGTCCGCTTGATCGTGGATCGCGAGCGCGAAGTTGAGACGTTCGTACCACACGAATACTGGACGTTGGATGCCAAGCTGCGCAAGGCGCAGAACGGTAAAAAGGAGGACGGTAAGCCCTTCCTCGCCCGCCTGTTCAAGATTGGCGACCATGACGTGCATTTCAATTCTAAGACCGCCGTCGATCAGCATCTCGAAACGCTCAAACACAGCCAGTACGCGGTCGCGGATGTCAAGCGCGGTGAACGGGCACGGCGGCCGTCGCCACCGTTCACCACCAGCACCCTCCAGCAGGAAGCGTCGCGGCGCTTGGGTTTCAACGCGCGGCGCACCATGTCGGTGGCGCAGCAGTTATACGAAGGCATCGACGTCGGGACGGAAGGCTCGGTGGGTCTGATCACGTACATGCGTACAGATAGCACCGCCGTCTCACATCAGGCACAGAAAGAAGCGCGCGACTACATCGGCAAGCGCTTCGGCAAGCCGTATGTCCCCGCCCGCGCCCCGGTCTACAAGACTAAGACCAAAGGCGCGCAAGAAGCACACGAAGCCATTCGCCCGACCAGCACCATGCGCGAACCGGATGCGATCAAGCGCAGTCTGTCGAGCGAGCAGTACCGCCTGTATAACCTGATCTGGCAGCGTTTCGTCGCCAGCCAGATGGAAAATGCCGTTTACAACACGCTGCGCGTCGACATTGACGCCGGAACGACGCCTAAGGAACGCAAGTATCATTTCCGCGTGTCGGGCAGCACCATCAAGTTCAATGGTTTCCTCGCACTCTATGAGGATGCTCGCGACGAAGACCTGGCGCTGGACGAAGACGAAGGCCGTATCCTGCCGGAGATGACCGTTGACGAACTGCTTGACCTGCTGCAGCTCATACCAGAGCAGCACTTTACGCAGCCCCCGCCGCGTTACACCGAGGCCAGCCTCGTCCGCACGCTGGAAGAATTCGGCATCGGTCGTCCGAGTACCTACGCGCCCACCGTCGCCGTGATTCAGGATCGCGAATACGTGACCCGCGAGGACAAGCGCCTCATCCCGACTGAAACCGGGCGCGTCGTGAATGATTTCCTCGTGGAATACTTTCCGGAGATCATGGACTATCAGTTCACCGCGCGCATGGAAGACGAGCTAGACGAAATCTCCGACGGCAAACGCCAATGGCGCCCCATGCTCGGCGACTTCTACAATCCCTTTCAGCAGCAGTTGTCCCATGCCCGCGCCACTGCGCCGGATATGAAGGCTGAAGAGGAAATTGGCCGTCCCTGCCCCGTCTGCAGCAAGCCGCTGGTGATTCGTTACGGCCGTTTTGGTAAATTCATCGGCTGCTCGGACTACCCGAACTGCCGCCACACCGAACCGTGGCTGGAACGCCTCGGCGTGAGCTGCCCGGTGTGCGGTAAAACGCACCACGGCGAGATCATCATCCGGCGGTCGAAGCGCGGACGTACGTTCTACGGTTGCTCGCGTTACCCGGACTGCGATTTCACCAGTTGGAAGAAGCCGCTCCCGCAGCCCTGCCCCAACTGCGGCGGGATGCTCGTCGAAGCATCGCGGACGCGCGCCGAATGCACAAACTGCGGCACCAAACACTCGATTGACCGCCTGCCCACTGTCAGCGCGGAGCCCGTCTAGTCTGAACTTCCCCGTAAGTACGCTGAAATGAGCGTGCTTACGGGGGTACATTTGTCTGTCTTTCCTTTGCGCTTTCTACCGTTTCGTGTACTATATTCTTATTCGTTGTCGGACGCGCTTTCACCCGGAAGGCTGCTCGTATGCAATGGTTAAAAGATACATATAACGGGCTGGTAGTCGTTCTGCTCAAGCCCTATTTGCCTCGACGTGTGACCCTCTTCGCAATTCTGTTGGGGATTTTGATCGGTTTTCTGGGCGCTTACGTGCTCTTCCCCACGCAGTATTACGATGGCGACCTCCGCACGCTCGAACAAACCTGGCAGAATGAATGGGTGAAACTGCTCGCGGATCGCTATGCAGGGCGCACGTCAGACACCAGCGCGTTCATCACCGATGCCTTACGCCAGGTGGATAATCCACTCGGCATTGTCGATACGCTGCTCGCTACGCCTGAAGAAGCCGAAAACTACGCGAAACTGCAGGCCATCCGCCCGCTGGCGGAAGCCGCACAGCCGACCGCTGCCGCCGCCCCGCCCGAACCGACGACCTTGGATAACCTGCGTCCGTTCCTGATTGTCCCGATTGTGACTCTGCTCGTCGTCACCATCGTGATCATCCTGTATGGGATGTTCATCTACCCGAACCTGATTGAACCGCTATCGCGGCGCGGTCAGAAGCCCGACCCGGTGCTGCAAGCGGAACGTGAGAACCGGGAAGCGGCGAAGAAGGCCTTTGAGACTCAAAAAACTGACTTTTCGACGGCGGCCAACAACTACGGCCCACCGCTGATGCAAAAAATGTCGACCTACACCAAGGGTTTCGGCAGCTACGACGACTCGTTCACGATTGAAGACGCCGAAGAGAAGTTCCTCGGCGAAACCGGCGCGTTGATCGCGGAAGGCGTCACCACCGACGGCTCGTCGACCGCTTTCGAGGTGTGGCTGTTCGACAAGGACGACTTTGTCCGCACGATGACCAAGGTCTTCGCTTCGGAACACGCTTTCAACGATCCCGGCGTTCGCTCCAAGCTGGAAGAAAAAGGTGATGTCGTGCTAGCGCAGCCCGGCGCGATTCTCGTGCTGGAAACCGCCGCCCTCCGCCTGCAGGCACGCATCATCGAAATGCAGTACGCCGCCGGAACGCCGATCCCGAACAGCCAGTTCCAGAAGCTGACGCTCGAACTGGCCGCATGGCAGAAAGCCCGTACGGGCGCACCCGCCACGGTGACCGCACAAGCTGCACCGCCGCTCGCGCCTGTCACCCAGCCGCTGCCGCCCGTCCAGCCGACGTACACGCCCGCGCCGACGCAACCGCTCTACACGCCGCCACCGCCGCCCGTCCAGCCGGCGCCGCAGCCCTACACGCCTGCG
>JAYRZU010000099.1:0-78038 GCA_041916315.1 Anaerolineae bacterium | reverse complement strand
CTGGCGTGAGCGTGTTGTGTTTTCCCCTGCGTATCTGCGCCCGCACGAAACCTATGCAGATTTCGTTGCTCGTGGCGGACAATCGCTACGCACTACCAGCTACCGTTGGTCCGAAGAGGATTTAGCAGTAATACGAAACCTGATTGACGACGGCGCAACTCAGCTTACGCTGATGAGGGCTTTTCCGTTCCGTCGTTGGCGTGATATTCGCTCGAAGCTAACGGCCCAGTGGGGTTCGGAGTGTGTGATTGCCCTTGACGAAGGTGTATCACCAAAAGAGACATATCAGGAATACCAAAAACGCTCGGGAGATCTAAATGCGGGTTCCGACTTGAGTTCACAAACAGGTGGCGATTGACCGCATGGCGATGGGGTCGCTGGATAAGGTCGCGCTGCGTTTTCCGGAGCAGTTTTGGCCGGAAGCACTGCACAGCTTCGGCGCGGCTGACCAACCGGAAGCCGAAGCGACTGAATTCTGGAATTTGGCCATCCACACGGGAGAGCCAATTCTGGTTGCGCTGATCGGCGGGGATGACGCGCGCGAGCTTGAGCGTACCGACGAGCGGTCGGTGCTTGAGCGCATACTGACCCACTTACGCGGCATGTTCGGCGCTGATGTCCCCGAACCGACCGCCTACGCGATCACGCGCTGGAGCTCCGATCCCTTCGCCTATGGGTCTTACTCCCACATCCCGCCCGGCGCAGACTACGAGGATTACGCGACCTTGAGCGAGCCGCTGAGCGACCGCGTCCTATTCGCGGGCGAAGCGACCCACGCGGAATACCCGGCGACGGTGCATGGCGCGTTTCTTTCCGGTGAACGCGAAGCCGAGCGGATCATCAACGGGTAGACAAAAGCAGCGCGGCGACCTATGGTCGCCGCGCTGTGGTGCTGATTTACGCTGATACGTCGATGGCGGGCTACCGCCGTGATCGGGCTACTGACTCAGCCAGACGTTGTAGCCTTCCCCGACCACCGGGAACCACCAGAAGACCCCGGTGAAGTCCTGCACACGCTCGTTGCGCAGGGCGAAGGCCGTCTGGAAACCGATCGGAATGGCGTAGTACTGACTGTACAGGATGTCGGCCGCTTCCATGATCAGGGGCGCGCGTTCGACGGGATCGAGCACGGTCAGCGCTTCGACGAGCAGCGCCTGCGCCGCTTCGTCCTTCACGCCCATCGCTTCACCCAAGCCGCCGGGACCCCAGTACGCTTCGGTGCCGCCAATGCAGCAGAAGCCGCTGAACGGCATCAGCTTTTCCGCACCCGCAAAGTAATCTTCAATCCACGTGCCAAATTCCACGATTTCGAGTTGCGCGTCGATGCCGACTTCGCGGAGCTGCGTCACGACCGCTTCCATCACGCGCGGCATTTCCGGCAGGTTCCACGCTTCGACCGGGAAGCTCAGCGGTTGGCCGTCCTTGTCGAGGATGCCGTCGCCATCAGCATCCGCCCAGCCGAGTTCGGCCAGAATGGCGCGCGAGGCGTCGGGGTCATACGGGAAATACTGGCAAAGATCAGGGTTGAAACCGGGCCAACCGGGGCCAGTCGTGCCGCAGCCGTCGACCACCACCGCGCCATAGACGGCGCGCATGATGCCGCGTCCATCAATGGCCTTGGCGACCGCTTCGCGGAACCGGACGTCCGAGAACAGGGGCACGTTGATATTGAAGATCATCTGCGTGCTGCCCGTGATCTGCGTGTCGGTGAGGACGAAGCCGGGCGCATCGCGGAAACGATCAATATCGGTGCTGGGCACCGACCCGGTCATGATATCAATTTCATCAGCTTCGACCGCTAACACCTGACTCGCAGGGTCCGGGATGATGCGGAATTCTACGCCATCGAGCAGCGGGCGGATGTAAAAGTCTTCATTGCGCTGGAGCACGACGCGTTCGTCCACCACATACTCGACAAATTCAAAGGGGCCAGAGCCAATTGGGGTGGTGCGAATGTCGTCGCCGAGCTGTTCGACCGCTTCGTGCGGGTAGATAGCGAGGAACGAGAGGCCGCGCGCGCCGTCAAACAGCAGGCCATCGGGCTGCGAGAGCGTCAGTTTCACGGTGTAATCGTCAATGGCTTCAATCGACTGGTACACGCTCGTCAGGTCAGCGGGCGCGACGGTGCCTTCGCTGGTGAGCAGGCGGTTCATCGAATAGACCACGTCGTCGGCGACGACTTCGCGGCCTTCGCCTTCGGCAAAGACGGCGTTGCCATCCTGGAAGGTCATACCCTGCCGCAGGTGGAAGGTGATGACCTTGCCATCTTCTTCGATATCCCACGATTCGGCGAGGTCACCTTCATAGGCGACGGTGCCATCTTCCAGACGGCGGGCGCGCACGAGGAACTGGTAGACCAGTGACGACGGGTACATCGACATGTCGTCGGCGATGAACACCGGGTCAAGTCCGGTGATGCTGGCGAGCGCGACACGCAGGGTGCCGCCCTCAACCGGGGTATCCTGCGCATCGACGATCCCGACGGCAGCCATTAACACTACGAGCATAAGCAAAAGGGTTCCGAAGCGTTTCATCTCATTCCTCCAGCACTAAGTCTGTGTATTCGGATCGAGCGCGTCGCGCAGCGCATCACCGATAAGGTTGATGGCGACCACCACCAGAATGATCGCCGTTCCCGGGAGAATGCTCATCACCGGGGTGACGCGGATAAACCGCTGAGCAGCATTCAGCATGGCGCCCCATTCCGGTTCGGGCGGCTGCGCGCCGAAGCCGAGAAAGCTGAGCGCCGCCGCCGCAATAATCGCGCCGGCGACGCTGAAGGTCGCCTGCACGATGATGATGCTCAGGCAGTTGGGCAGAATGTGCCGGAACATGATGCGGAAGTTACTCGCGCCCAGCGCCCGTGAGGCGAGCACATAGTCCTGCACTTTGATTTGCAGCACGACCGACCGCACCACGCGGGCATACTCGATCCACGAGATGGAACCGAGCACGATCATCACGTTGAACAAGCCGGGGCCGAGAATCGCGACCACGGCAATGGCGAGGATCAGAAACGGGAAAGCGTAGAGTATATCGACCAGCCGCATGATGATGGAATCGATCACGCCACCATAGAAACCAGAGATTAGGCCGAGCGTCACGCCGATTGAGGCGGAGAGCGCGACTACGATCAGCCCGGCGGTCAGCGACGAGCGTCCGCCATAGATCAGTCGGCTGAGCGTGTCGCGCCCAAGGTCGTCGGTGCCGAGCAGGTGATCGGGCGACAGCGGCGGCAGGTTGCCCGCGCTGAAGTCTTGTTTATACGGGTCATGGGGCGCGACCTGAGGGGCAAAAATGGCCGCGAGGACAAACACCAGCAGAATCGCGCCGCCGAAATAGGTCATCGGGTTGGCGAGCAAGCGGGCGAGCGCGCGGTTACGTTGTGGTTTCGAAATCACCTGCATAGATGCTCACCCTAACCGGATACGCGGGTCGATCACCATATACAGGAGATCAACCACCAGATTGGTGACAATGTAGACGACAGAAAAGATCAGCGTGGTGCCTAGAATCAGCGGATAGTCACGCCGTCCGATGGCATTGATGGCGAGGCGGCCCATGCCTGGCCACGCGAAGATCGTCTCGATGATCGCCGCGCCGGCCAACAATGCGGCGAACTGCAAACCCATCAGCGTGACGATGGGCAGCAGCGCGTTGGGGAGCAGATGCCGGAACAGCACCCGGCGGGGATGCAGCCCTTTGCTGCGCGCGGTCGTGATATAGGCCTGATTGACGACTTCGAGGATGGCCGAGCGGACGATGCGCGAGTTGTAGCCGATCGCCCCGAGCGACACGGTGAGCGAGGGCAGCACGAGATACTGCCAGCGCTCAAACAGCAGTCCCTCGCCGCGTCCCGACGTGGGGAAGAGCTTGAGCTGAATGGCGAACAGCAGAATCAGCATTGTGCCTAACCAGAAGGCGGGCACGGAGAACCCGAACAGCGCGCCACCCATCATCAGGCGGTCGAGGAGCTTGCCGCGTTTGAGCGCGGCCAGCATGCCGAGCGGGATCGAGCACACGACGATCAGACAGAAAGAAACGAGTGCTAGTTCAAGCGTCGCACCGCTGCGCGCCATGATCTCTTCGAGCACGGGCGCGCGGGTGGTGATGCTGGTGCCGAGGTCACCGCGCAGCAGGTTGCCCATGTAGCGCAGATACTGCACGATCACTGGGTCGTTCAGGCCGAGATCGTTGCGCATGCGTTCCAGGGTTTCCGGCGACATGTTGTTGATTTGTAAGCCGAAGCGCCCTACCAGTGGATCGCCGGGCGTGAACTGGAACAGCACAAACACGACGGTCGCCACGCCGAGGAGTAGGAAGGGGACAATGATCAAGCGCCGGAAAAGATACTGCATACCTGAATCAACTTTGATCTGTGCATGACGGCTTGGGAATTGTGACGGCGAGTCACAAGTTACGAAATATCATAACGGACGCTGCCTTCTCGTGCAACAATTCGTGCTAAGTGAAAAATCATTGGCACAGAAAATTGCATTCCAGTCAGCGCGCGCTTTATACTGACGATACATTGTCCAGCGGAGGAACGAAGATGGATTTGCAGCAAATTGCCCGGGAAATCCCAGATTATTCGGTCTTTCTCACTATTGACGAGATGGTCGCTTCGACGCATCAACTGCATGCTGACTACCCGGAACTCACCGAACTGCGCGTCGTCGGTCACACCCGGCGGGGCGACCCGATTGAGCTGCTGACGATCAAAGGCGGCGAACGGTCGGCGTTTGTGTTCGGTGGGCCGCACCCAAATGAGCCGATTGGCTGTATGACAGTCGAATTCTTCACACGTCGCCTGTGCGAAGACGCGGCGCTTCGCGAGGAACTCGGCTATACGTGGCATTTCATCAAGTCGATTGACAGCGACGGTATGCGCCTTAACGAAGGGTGGTTCAAAGGACCGTTCACGCCGACCAACTACGCACGCCATTTCTTCCGTCCGGCGGCCTTCGATCAGGTTGAATGGACGTTTCCGATTGAGTACAAAACGCTCAAGTTCGACGCAGCGCTGCCCGAAACGGAAGCGCTCATGCGCGTGATCGATGAGGTCAAACCGGATTTGCTGTATTCGCTGCATAACGCGGGGTTCGGCGGCGTGTACTACTACACGTCGGATCGCTGCGCTCCGCTCTATGACCTGTTCCACCAGATCCCGGAATGGTTTGAGCTGGCGCTCGATTTGGGCGAACCGGAAGTGCCGTTCGCCGAGTCGTTTGCGCCCGCCGTGTATCGCATCATCGACATGCGCGACTTCTACGAATATTTGGTGCAGAACGGCGCGCCGAACCCGGAAGCGGTGATTCAATCTGGCACGTCGAGCGCCGACTATGCGTCGAAGTATGGCACGTTCTTCCTTGTGGTCGAAATGCCGTACTATGACGATCCACGCGTCAATGACCAGTCGCTGACCGATACGTTACGGCGCGATGCGATTCTCAAAGGATTAGATTTACAGGATGAATTCGACGACTGGACGTATGCCCAGCTCGAGTTGGTGCGTCCTGATTTGACGCTCGAAACGCCAATATCGCGCGCGGTCAATGCCTTCTTGAGTTCGGGGAAGTCGTACCGGGACGCCGAACGGCAGTGGGCGGCGACTGCTGAAGATACCAACCGTCCGGCGACCAATGCCGAAGTGTTCAGCAACCTGATGAGCAAGCCGTTTTATCGCCTGCTGATGCACGGTATGTTCACGCGTATGCTCGGCGACGAGGTTGCGGCGGGCAATGCGAGCCCAGCCATCGCCGCCGCCTATGCTGAAGCGCAGCAGCGACTGGAAGAGTCCGGCGCGCGCCTCGAGGCCCAGTTGAACTACCGTGCGCTGCCCATTCGCAGTCTGGTTGGCGTGCAGACCTGCGTCGGTTTGGCGACCGCCGCCTATATCGCGGAGCAAAAGCGCGGGTAGAGCACAAGTTTATCTGCTTCTGAGCGCGTAGGGGCAGACCTGCGTGTCTGCCCGAATGTAGGGCGCATCTGCGTGTGCGCCCCTACACTTCCCTTCCGAATATTTACATCTCCGGTTTGATGACTTCCGCAGGACGTGCGGTGGCCGGCGCGGAGGTCGTGGCGACAATCGGGAGTTCGAGATAGCTCGGGTGGTCGGCGTCGTGATACAGGGTGATGTGCGCGGTGCGTGCGTCCGCCCCGGTTTCGTCGGCGACCACGCCGCCGCTGTTATAGTTCTTCTGGAGCTGGATGGAATTCGGGCTGGCGAACGTGAGGCGCAGCCGGCTGCCCTTGCCCACGAGCCGTGAGAAGAACATAAAGCTGTCGAACTCGTAGCGGATGATTTCGCCGGGCGTGACCAGCTTTTCGACCTGCATCGACTCGCGGTAACGAGCGCGTTTCAGGTCGCGCGTAAGCTGGATGTAGCGCCCATCGGGCAGAATTTCGGCGAGGGTCACCACGAAATCCGTGTCCGGAACGTCGATTTGCACCCACGCCGTGAGCTTCACAAACCCGCTAACCTCGGTCGCCTCGGCGAACGGTGCGCTGTGATAGACCAAACCGCCCCCGAACAGGTTGAGGTCCGATGTTTGGTCGACGAGATAGTTCTCGTCACCGTCATCCTTTTCGGCGTCGCCGGGGCGCGTATCCAGCGGGTCATAGACGTAGCTGTCCGAGGGCGAAGCGCTGGGGAGATCGGGTTTCAGCATGCCAGCGGCGAAGACATCGCTGGCGGCGCCGGGCGAGTCGAGATAGAGCCGCCGCGTTTCGGAGGCCAGCGTTTCCAGACTGTCGGCGTATTTCCATTCGTTCGAGCCGAGGACATAGTAGGCCACGCGCTGCTTGAGGAAGGTGGGCTTTTGGCCGTCCTTGAGCGTCCAGTCGTACCACTCCTTGTGCAGTTGATGCATGTCGACCATCGAGGCTTCGCCAAAATCCAGCCCGCCCACATGGCGATTTGGGGTGCGCGTCCCGGCGTGATCCCACGGGCCGACGATCAGGTAATGCTCGGCGCGGGAGGGCGACTGCGACGCCATGTGCTGTTTGTAATAGGCGAACGCGCCCGGTTGATCCCCGTCATAGTGCCCGGTGATCGTCAGGATCGGCAGGTTGATGCGGTCATACTCTTCCGGTTTGATCGCCAGCGGTTCCCAGAAGTCATCGATACGATGGTGCGCGACCCACGTCTGCCACTGCGTCGAGAAATTGCCGACGATCTGATCAAACGTCTTGAAGGCGGCGTGCGTCCGGTAGAGTTCGCGGTATTTCGCCGTCCAGAAGGCGTTATCGACGAACAGGTTCATGTTCGGTGTCACGCCGCTGGTGAAGGTCATCCAGCGCAGCAGGTAGGGGTAGGCGATATTGTTGGTCATCGGAAAATCGACGCCCATGTGCGCCGACGCCACCGGGACGATGGTCTTGAGGTGGGGTGGTTGTTCCCGCAGCGTCATCCATTGATCGAAACCTCCATACGACCCGCCCCACATGGTCACCTGGCCATCGCACCACGGCTGCGCGGCGAACCATTCGACCAGATCATAGCCGTCGCGCCCCTCGTTGAAGTTGGGCATAAACTCGCCGCCGGAATTGCCGCGTCCCCGGCAGTCGACCGAGGCGAAAACATAGCCGTTGCGCGAGAAATAAGCTGCGCGGATGTGATATGAGTCGGCGATGTAGGGCGTGAGCAGAAAGATCACGGGCAGCGGGGGCGCGTTCTTCGGGCGCATGATGGTCGCATTGAGCTGCACGCCATCGCGCATGGGGATTTTCACCCCCCACATGAGCTGCACGGATTCATCAGGTTCGGGGGTGGCGGACGCAGCGGCGTCGGTGCCCCACTCTGGACTACGGTACATCATTTCCTCCGCATAAAGTGTTGTTGGCGAACGCGTCCGGTACACAGATCGAAGCCGCTAATGTGGCCGGCGGGATCGCGGGTGAACAGGAGATCGGCGCGGGCATCGGGTGACGTCGCCAGAAAGCCATCGGCGACGGTCGGCGTCAGCAGCAGTTGGCCGTGTTTGGGATGGGTCAGGGCTAGGCGATCCCCGTTTTGTTCGACAGTGTACTGAGTATCCAGTTCATCACTGTGGTATGTGCCGACATACTCCGCCAGCGTATTCGCAAGCGGTTGGGCAGGGTCGATAGCGGTATAGACTTTTGGTTTGCCGATGCCGCTCTCCGGATACACTTCCAGTTGGCGCGGCGCAGCGACAAACTGGACTTCGAAGCCCCAGCCCGCCGCGATAAAGCGATCTGCACCGAGCGAGGTCAAAGGAATGTCGAAGCCGGGGACATACGGGACGACCAGACCGCTGTCACGCAGGTCGATCTGCCGGGTTTCCAGCGAGTTCACATCGCGATACAGCCCGACTTTCGCCTTGAGGTTTGCAACATCAGGAGCCACCGCTGCCGCTGGGGGCGTCGGCACGAGGTACTCGCCGAGCAGTACATCGGCGACTTTCCGCGTCAGCAGCTTGGGGTTCATCGTGCCGAGGTTGCAGAACAGGATAATCGCCAGGTCCTGCTCGGGAAAGGCGACGAAATCGGAGCGGTAGCCCGCGTCTGCGCCGCTGTGCCCAAAGGCGCGCGCCTCCCGGTAAGGTGCGACGCTCACGCCGAGCGCGTAGTCGAGCACCGTGCCGTCGTTGAGCACACCCGGCGTCAGCATCTGCTCGATCACTGCTTGGCCGCCTACGCGCGGGTCGGCATAGTTGTTCGCCCAGAGCGCCAGGTCTTCGACCGTGGTGAACAGGCTGCTCGCGCCGATGGTGTCGAAGTTAGGAATGCTGATGCGAAAGCCGCTGCCCGGTCGCGGGAGATAGCCATAGGCGCGCCCCGACACGATTTCGCTGTGATCATCGTGGAAATGCGTGTGCGTCATGCCGAGCGGCGCGAAGATGCGTTCGTGCGTGAAGGCGCGGAAGCTCATCCCGGAGACGCGTTCGACAATCAGCGCGAGCAGGGTATAGCCAGTGTTGCTGTAGAGGAATTCCGCGCCCGGCGTGAAATTCAGTTTTTGCTGACGGCAGGCCAGATAGAGCACGTCGGCGTTAGTTTTGAGATCCTCTTCGCGCCAGCCCGCGAGAAACAGCAGGTCCCATTGGTCGCGCAGGCCGCTGGTGTGGTTGGCGAGGTGGCGCAGCGTGATCCGTGAACCGTAATCCGGCAGTTCGGGCAGGTACTGGCGCACATCGTCGTCGTAGGCGAGGCGGCCATCCTGTTCCAGCAGGGCAATCGCCAGCGCCGTAAACTGCTTGGAGATCGAAGCGATGTGGAAGACGGACGCGGGCGTGATCGGCACGGCGTATTCGAGATTCGCACTGCCGTAGCCGCGGGCATAGGCAATGTGCCCGTGTTGGACGATGGCCAGCGCGCAGCCGGGCGAATCGGGCTTGTCCCATTCGGCGAACAGGGGATCAATCAATTCGGCGAAAGACATGGACAGCTCCAGTCAGGTGTGCGGTTGTCGAAAGAACTATGAAGACGATGGGCTCCGCTCCCACAAATTCGGGAGCGGAGCAGCTCAAGCGAGTTAGGACGCGTCAGTTACTGGGCGAGCGTCCACTGTTCGATGCTGGAAATGCCATATGGATCCCACGGTCCGGGGACGACGTTCTGGATGCGATTGTTGTACACAAAGCGCGCCGCCGTCGAGATGGTATAGTCGTACGGCAGATCGGCCAGTTCAATCGCCTGCACTTCCTGATAGATCGGCGCACGGTCGGCGGGAGCGCAGCCGGGAACGGCGCGACCAGCGGCCAGCAGTTCATCCATCTGCGGGTTGTTGTACGAGGCAATGTTCAAGCCCGCGCTGGGGATGTCCTGCGCGCTGTTCAACATCATATTGGCGATGAAATCCGGTTCCGGAATGCCGCCCGAGATGCTCAGATAGAAGGCGTCATAAGTCTGCGCCAGCAAGCGCGCGCCGACCAGCGACTGCCATTCCGCGCCGTTGAGGTTCACGCGGAAGCCGATCTGACCGAGCTGATCCTGAATGATCAGCGCTGTGCCGTCGATCAGGCTGTCGCCAGCGGGGTAGTCAAGCTGGAATTCCAGCGGTACGCCATCCTTTTCACGCACGCCGTCGCCGTCACTGTCCACCCACCCGGCGCTTTCGAGCAGCGCCGCTGCGCCTTCGGGATCATAGGCGATGGGGGCGAGGTCTGAGGCATACGCCCAGCTAATCACCGGGGGTACCGGGCCAACCGAGCGCACCGCGCCTTCACCGGCCAGCGCAACCAGCGCATCGTGATCGAAGCCCATCGCATACGCCTGACGGACGGCCACATCGCCGAAAATCGGGTGTGCGCCCTGATCGACCGGGTTGCCGTCGGCATCATAGGCCGGCTGCGGATTGGTCGGATCGGCGAGATTGAACGTCGTGAACGCGACCGTGTTGAGCGCGAAACGGTTGATCGTCAGATCGGGATTAGCTGCAGCTGCCGGGTCCTGATCTGCGGTGATGGCTCCGAGATCGACGGCGCCGCCCATCAGCGACTGGAAGGCCACTTCGGTATCGGGGATGATCTGGAAGACGATGTTCTCAATCTGCGGTTGACCCTGCCAGTAGTTGGGGTTCGCGCGCAGACGGATGAATTCGTCTGGGGAATGCTCTGCAAAAACGTATGGGCCACCCCCAATATCCGGCGCGGTGTTGATCGCGGCGGTGTTGAAGTCGCTGAAGTCGGCGGCGAACTTGTGGGCGGGCATGATCCCCCAGCCAAGATTGCCGAGGAAGGTGCAGTCCACCTGCGGCAGCACGATTTCCAGCGTTTTGTCATCGATGACGTTGAGCGCGGTCCAGTTGTACTGCCCCGCCATGAAGCTGCCGACGACGGGCGACTGCGAGGCTTCGAGCGTGAACTTCACGTCATTCGCCGTGATCGGCGTGCCATCGCTCCACAGCGCATCTGGTTCAATGCTGAAGGTATAGGTCAGACCATCGTCCGATACCGTCCAACTGGCCAGATTCGGGAGCAGTTCCCCGGTCTGCGGATCGGTCGTGATGAGGGTTGGCCACATGAACGAGGTGACAAAGTTGGTCACCGAGGTCTGCGCAAAGGCATTGTAGCCCTGCGTATCAGCGTTGATGGCGAAAACGACGGTGTTCGCATCGCTTTGGGCGAAGACACTGCTGCTCAGCGCCAGCGCCAGCATCAGTACCACGAGTAAAACCTGTAAGCGTTTCATTGGTCTTTTCTCCCCCTCGGGCAAAAAAAGGCGTGCTATACGACAGCAGGAATAATGAGGCTACCCACGTTCAATTTACCATGCCGCACATGTCCTGCACAAATTATTGCACAATCGTCATGTCTATGCTATGTTCATTTCACTGCTTCAACTGTTCGTCCGGGTAAACTTATGTATTTGTTGGTGATGCGGCGGTTGATTGTCGCCATTCCCACGCTGTTCGGAATTACCATCATCTCCTACCTACTCGTGCTGGCGGCACCGGGCGATCCTGTGTCGATACTTGCCTTCAATCCCCGCGCCACGCCGGAAGGTCTGGAGCAGCAGCGCCGCCTGCTGGGTCTCGACCAGTCCCCCCTGAATCAATATCTTTACTGGCTCATCGGCAACGATTTCACACAGATCGACGTAGACGCCGATGGTACGCCGGATGTGCAAGGCGCGCGCCGCGGACTGCTGCGCGGCGATCTCGGCGAGTCGCTGACCTACAAGCGCCCGGTGCTGGACCTCATCCTCGAACGCGTCCCGGCTACACTCCGGATCACGCTGCCGTCGTTTCTGATTGTGTATGGCCTGGGCACAGTGATCGGGCTGCTGTCGGCGGTCAATCACAACGGTTGGTTCGACCAGATAGCCCGCCTGCTCTCCGTGTTAGGTACGGTCGTCCCGAGCTTCTGGCTGGCACTGCTGCTGATCATCATCTTCAGCGTGCAATTGGGGTGGCTGCCGCTCACCGGGATGCGCGATGTGACTAGTTCGGGCGAAGTCTCGCTGGTGGAAATGCTGCCGTATATGGTGCTGCCGATCGTCGTGCTCTCTTTCGGCGGGATTGCATCACTCATTCGCTATGTCCGCGCCAGTGCCCTCGAAGTGATGGGGCAGGACTACGTGCGCACCGCCCAGGCGAAGGGGCTGCGCAACCAGACGGTATGGGGACGGCATGTCATTCGCAACGCGCTGATGCCGGTGGCGACGTTCATCGGACCGTCATTCAGCGGCATGCTGAGCGGCGCGGTCATCATCGAGACCCTCTTCAGTTGGCCGGGGATGGGGCGGCTGTCAATTCAAGCGGCGCTCGCGCGCGACTACCCGCTGGTGATGGGCTTTGTGGTAGTTGGCGCGGTGCTGTACATCATCGGGTTGCTCATCTCCGACATTCTATATGGTTTGCTCGATCCTAGAGTCCGGTTGAACTGATGGCTAATATCACGTCAATCTCGCAGCCCTATCAAGGAAACAAGCGTCCCATTCGTAATCTCTTCTGGCAGCGGGCGCTGCGCCGTCTGCTGCGCGATTATCTCACCTTGATCGCGCTGTTCGGCGTGTTCAGTCTCGTGCTGCTGTGTGTGTTTGGTCCGCCGATCATCGAGCAGGCGCTGAACATCAATCCAAATCGCACCGCCGTTACCGACCGCTACCTGCCGCCGAATCCGGCGCACCCGCTCGGTACGGACAATGTCGGACGCGATCAACTGGTGCGCCTGCTGTACGGCGGGCGGATCTCGCTCGCGATTGCCAGTGTTGGCAGCCTGTTGACCATCAGCATCGGCGTACTCTCCGGGTTGGTCGCGGGCTATTACGGCGGCGCGGTTGATGCGCTGCTGCGCTGGATTATCAGTACCTTGGAATCGATCCCGGCCTTCTTTTTGCTGATCGTCGTGACCACGATTTGGTCGCCCAGTCCGGAGACGCTGGTCGTGCTCGTCGCCTTCCTCGGGTGGAGCGCGACGGCGCGCCTCGTGCGCGGCGAGGTGCTGTCGCTGCGCGAGCGCGACTATGTGCTCGCAGCCCGGGCGCTCGGTGCGCCCAACTGGCGCATCATGCTGACGCACCTGCTGCCGAACCTGTTTCCGATTGTGATCGTCGCCCTGACGATCAATGCCGGGTCGCTGATTCTGGTCGAGTCCGGGTTGAGCTTTTTAGGCTTAGGCGTCCAGCCACCGACGCCGACGTGGGGCAATATGCTGACGGACGCGCGCGCCAATTTTTACCGGGGTACATATCTCATCGTGTGGCCGGGCATCATGATCGCGGTGACCGTGCTCTGTTTTTATCTGGTTGGGGATGGTTTGCGCGACGCGCTTGATCCGCGTCGGCAGTAGTAATTCGCAGTGCACTAAGATAGGAGATTTATTTCATGGATCATCAGGACGCGCAGAGCACACTGTCTGAGGCGCTGGCAGCATGGCTCCCGGACAAGATGGCCGAATGGAAAGTCCCGGGCATGGGGATCGCGGTCGTCAAAGATGGCGAGGTCATTCACGCGGCTGGCTATGGCGTGCGCGACATCGAAACCGGCCAGCCCGTGACCGCTGATACGATCTTCGCGATCGGCTCATCGAGCAAGGCGTTCACCTCCGCGTCAGTCGCCGCGCTGGTCGACGAAGGCAAGCTCGAATGGGATAAGCCCGTGCGCGAGTATCTGCCCAGCTTCAAGCTCAAAGATGATTTCGCCTCGGCGCGGATGACGCCGCGTGATCTGCTGTGCCATCGCTCCGGCCTGCCGCGCCATGACCTGATGTGGTACAACTCGACGGCCACGCGCGATCAACTGCTCGAGCGCCTGCAGTATCTCGAACCGACCCACGATTTCCGCGCGGTGTGGCAGTACCAGAACCTGATGTATCTGACAGCGGGGTATCTGGCGGGCAAGGTCAACGGCACATCGTGGGAAGAAGTGGTGCGCACACGGCTGTTTGAACCGCTCGGCATGCAGACAGCGCAGTTCTCAGTCGCCGAGTCGCAGCAAGCCGCCGATTTCGCGCGGCCGCATGCGGAACGCGAAAACGAACTGCGCGGGATTGATTTCCGCGACATCACCACGATTGGCCCGGCAGGGTCGATCAATGCCAGCGCGCGCGAAATGGCGCAGTGGGTCAAACTGCATTTGGGCAAGGGCAAGCTCGGCGACAAGCAGGTCATGTCTGAGAGCAGCATGCGTCAGATGCACACGCCGCAGATGGTGATCACGGAACCACTGTGGAATGAGATGTACGGCAGTGATCTGGTCAGCTATGGGCTGGGCTGGTTTATCCACACCTTCCACGGCGAGACCATGCTCCAGCATGGCGGCAACATCGACGGTTTCTCGGCGCTGGTGTCGTTCATGCCGGGGCGCAATGTCGGCGTGGTTACGCTGACCAACCTGAACACCAATTTCCTGACGATGGCGACCAGCTTCTACATCTACGAGCATCTGCTCGGCCTGGAACAAAACGACTGGCACGGCAAGCTCAAGAGCTTCGTCGATAAGATGAAGGGTGAGGCCGCCAAAGCCAAAGATCAGAGCGCCAGCGACCGCAAACCGGACACGCAGCCCTCACATCCACTGGCCGATTACGCAGGCGATTTTGAACACCCCGGCTACGGCGTGGTGAGCATCGCCGAAGCGGAAGGCAAACTGACCGCGACCTACAACCGCCTCAATATGCCGCTCACGCACTACCACTACGACATCTTCGAAGGCGGGCCGGAAGGCGTCGAGGCCACGTTCAAGTTCCAGTTCCATCTCGATTTGAAGGGGAACGTGGACAAGCTGTCGGTGCAGATCGAACCGCAGGTCGCGCCAGCGATGTTCAGCCGCATGGCCGATGCCAGCCTCAAGAATAAGGCGTTCCTGGAGCAGTTTGTCGGCGATTACGAAGTGATGGGCATGACGATCAGCATCAGTCTGCGCGGGGAAGATATCCTGCTGGCGTCGGTGCCGGGGCAGGGCGATGTCGTGCTGGAACCGTATCAGGGCACGACGTTCAACCTCAAGGGACTGCCCGGTTTCAGCCTCGAATTCTTGATCGCCGATGGCGTCGTCACCGACGTGAAGGTCAGCCAGCCGAACGGGACGTTCAGCGGCAAGAAACGCGGCGCCGAGTCGGCGCAAAAACAAAAGTGACCCGTGCGCGAAAGCACGGGTTAAGCTGAATATGTGCTAGTATCTGTGCAAAATCCAGTTACTTTGCACGAAACGGTGCGCTGTGTGGAAGTGTATAACTGGTATTGAAGGCCGTTGGGGGAAACTGTGTCACTTAAGCAGAAGCTGCAAGCTGTTCTGGACGAAACACGCATTGAGGCGGGAATAGCCATCACGCAGATCGAAACCGGAGAACAGGTGGAGATCGACGGGAGCGGGCTGTACCCGATGGCGAGCGTCTTCAAAATTCCGATTCTCGCCACCGTGGGGCAGCAGAGCGCGCAGGGGCGCTTTAATCTGGATGAGCGCGTCCCGCTGCGCACCGAAGACAAAAGCGCGGGCAGCGGCATTCTGCCGTTCTTCGACGCGGGGCTGCAACCGACGCGCCGCGACCTGATTACGCTGATGATTATCATCAGCGACAACACCGCGACCGATATGACCGTCGATCTGGTCGGTGGGGCGCACGTCGTCGAAGCTGCCATGCACGCGCTCGGCTTAACCGATATTTTCTTCAAACTCAATTGCAAGGATCTGCTCAAGTCGTTGTGGCCGGCGGATCTGGCCGATCGCCCCATCGAAGACATTCGCGCCTGGTCGGACGCCAATGATATTTTGCGCGACGGCATCGCGTTCCTGCGCACGGGCGAAAACAACGTCAGCTCCGCCAATTCGATGACCCGCCTGAACGTCATGCTGTATTCGGGCGAAATTGTATCCGGCGACGTCCGCGACGAGTTGATTCGCATTATGGAGACGCAGCAGTACAACCAGCGGTTGCCGCGCTTTTTGCCGTCGGGCGTGCCGTTTGCGCACAAAACCGGGACGATTGGTCCGTTCTGCAATGACAGCGGCGTGATCACAGTTGCGCCGGATAACCATGTCGCCATCACCGCCTTCGCCGTTTGGGATGAGGAGAAGTACTTCCAGCAGCCCGAAGCGCGGAATCAGCGCCTGTTTGAAGTCGAATCGGCGCTCGGCAAAATCGGTCGGATCACTTACGACCACTACCGGGGTTGAGCCGCCGCGTCGGGTTCCAGCGCGGCCAGAGTGAAAGGAGCCACACGGATCAGAACGCAGGCGTTGGGCACCGGCTGACAAGCATCTTTGAGCTTACGAAAGGGAACGAGAATGACTTTACGCAAGAGCACCACCCGAGTACTTTTGAGTTTAGTAGTGGTCATCCTGTTGTCGGGCGTGTTTGCCACTTCGGCGCAGGACCTGCCGCAGGGCGGGCGCATCGTTGTAGCAGACGGCGCATCGAACGTCTCGCTGGATCCGTTTGTGACCGCGTGGCACTCGTGGCCGCACTATGCCATTTTCTCGACGTTGTTTGCGCGGGATGAAACCATGAACTATGTGGGTTTTCTCGCCGATACATGGGAAATTGGCGACGACGGCCTGTCGCTGACCATTAACCTGATCGAAACGGCGATGTTCACCGATGGCACGCCCGTCAACGCCGAGGCCATCAAGTACAACCTCGACAAGTATGCTAATCCCGACACGGGCGCGGCGCAGGGCGCGGATCTGATCGGCCTGCTGCTGTCGACTGAAGTTGTCGACGAATATTCGCTCAAACTGAATCTGGCCTCATCGTTCGCGCCGCTGTTCTACGTGCTCTCTGGGCTGGAGATTGTTTCGCCGACGGCCTACGAAGCGCTGGGCCCGGAGAACTTCGGTACCGCGCCGGTGGGCGCTGGCCCGTTCAAGCTCAAGGAACTGAACACCAACAACTACGTGCTGCTCGAACGCAACCCGGACTTCAACTGGGCACCGCCGGAACTCTACGATCACCCCGGTCCCGTCCCGGTGGACGAACTGCAAATCCTGTTCCTCGACGAAGACCAGACGATCATCTCCGCGCTGGAAACGGGCGAAGTGACCGTCGCCGGCGTGCCGACGCAAAATCTGGCGGACGTGGAATCGAACCCGGATATCACGCTGGATGTGGCCCAGTTGAACGAACTGCGCTATGTTGGCTTCAATACGTCGAAAGCGCCGTGGGACAATCTCGAACTGCGCCGCGCATTCGCGTATGCGACCGACCGCGACGAAGTCAACGCGCTGGCCTATGACGGCCTCGCGGAATCGGTTGGTCAGCCGCTGCCGCCGTCGATTTGGGGCAACAACCCGGCGCTCGATGCGAATGCCATTCAGTACGATCCCGAACGCGCCAGCGCCATGCTTGACGAACTCGGCTATGTTGACGTGACGGGCGATGGTCTGCGCGAAACGCCGGAAGGCACGGCGTGGTCGGTGCCGTTGGCGGTGAGCAGCTCGGATGAATATATGCGTATCGCGCAGGTGATCGACGCCGAATGGCGCGCGGTCGGTATTCCGGTCGAAATCCAGACGATGGAACGCAGCGCGCTCATCGACCTGACGACGACGGGCACGCACGATCTGTTCCTGCTGGGCTACGGCTATTCGGATCCGAGCATTCTGACCTACTTCTTTGACCCGGATCGCCGTGGTGGCAGCAACCGTACGTGGTTCGTGGATGACCAACTGACGAACCTGCTGATCGCCGCGGATACTGAACTGGATCAAACCCTGCGTTACGAAAAGGTGACCGCGGCCAGTCAGTACATCATGGATCAGCAGCCGTGGATCTTCCTCGTCGCGCCGCCGTCGCTGAGCGGTATTCGTAATGAACTGCAAAACTGGGTGATCAACCCGGATCTCAGCTTCCTGTACTGGAACGCCCACTTCGGCGGGTGATGTCTATGCGGATGGGCTGGAGCGTGTCCCGCTCCGGCCCATCGGCTTGAGGACGACAGCCTATGTATCAATATCTGCTGCGGCGCACGTTGATCGCCATCGGCTTGGTGTTCACGATCATGGCCGTGGTCTTCATCATGCTGCGCGTCGCGCTGCCTGGCGACCCGGCGGTGATCCTCGCGGGCGACCGCGCCTCACCGGAACTGATCGCGCAGATTCGCGAAAACCTCGGCCTCGACCGCCCGATTCTTGAACAGCTGGCGCTGTTCATGGTGCGCGCCGTGCAAGGTGACCTCGGGCGCTCAGTCAAGTTTGGCGAACCCGTCTTCGGTGTTATTCTCAAGGCGTTTCCTTTCACGCTGCTGCTCACGTTCCTCAGCGTCGGTATCGGCACGACCATTGGTCTCGGCGTTGGTGTGCTGACCGCGGTCAAACATGGCACCTGGATCGATAAAGTCAGCATCGTGTTTGTGGTGTTCTTCTACTCCATACCGACCTTCTGGCTTGGCACCATGCTGATCCTGCTGTTCGCGGTGGCGTGGCGCTTACTACCGGTGCAGGGCGCGGAGACATGGCAGCATTTCGTGCTGCCGGTGACCACGCTTTCGATTGGCGAGGCCGCGTTCATCGCCCGTCTGACGCGCGCGAACATGCTGGAAGCGCTCTCCGCGGCCTATGTGCAGACGGCGCGCTCTAAAGGGCTGGTCGAACGGCGCGTCGTGTTCGTGCATGCGCTGCGCAATACGCTTATCCCGGTGATTACCGTGGTCGGCCTCTCGATGGGCAGCTTACTCGGCGGAGCAGTCATCACGGAGAGTATCTTCGGGCTGCCGGGCGTTGGTCGCCTGTCGATTCAGGCCATCCTCGACCGCGACTACCCAATGATTCAGGGAACGGTGCTGCTGGTGGCGGTCGCGTTTGTGTTCGTCAATTTGCTCGTCGACGTGATCTACACGTATATCGATCCGCGCATTCGCTTCAACTAGATCGGTGACTGTGATGGAAGACCAAACCGCTTCGGCTCCCGGCATTCCCGCGCTCCAACCGCGTCGACCGCGGCGGCGTGAAAACCCGTACGCGAAGTCTGTGCGCCATTTCCTCCGCAACCGTTTCGCGTTGGTGGCTGTGACCGTAATCGCGTTGATTGTGGTAGTGTGTGCCGCCGCACCCCTGTTGACCACCAGCGATCCCGTGGGACGGGATGCGCCGAATCGTCTGCTGCCGCCCTCCGCGATGAATCCGATGGGCACGGATGAACTGGGCCGCGATATCCTCACCCGCGTGCTCTATGGCGGGCAGATTTCCCTGCAAATCGGTTTCATGTCGGTGCTGCTCTCAGTGGTGATCGGCGTGCCGCTTGGTCTGCTCTCCGGGTTTGCCGGCGGCAGGGTCGATAACGTAATCATGCGCTTCATGGACTTGATACTCGCCTTTCCCGGCCTGATCCTCGTGATCTGGCTCGTCGGGCTGCTCGGTTCCAGCGTGACCAACGTGATTGTCGCGATCGCGGTGTTCTCGCTGCCGACCTACGCGCGTCTGACCCGTGGGGTGACGCTCTCGCTCCAGAACGCCGAATATGTGATCGCCGCCCACAGCGTCGGGGCGTCACCGCTGCGCATCATGACGCAGCATATCTTCCCGAATATCCTCGGCTCGTTGATTGTCGTGGCGACGCTCAGCTTTTCCGGCGCGATTGTGACCGGAGCGAGCCTGAGTTTTCTCGGTCTCGGGGTGCGACCGCCGACCCCGGAATGGGGCGCGCTGCTCGCAGGTGGGCGCAGCTATATGCGCAATGCGTGGTGGATTTCGCTGTTCCCCGGCATTGTGATCACGGTGGTCGTGCTGGCGCTCAACATCGTGGGCGATGCCGTCCGCGACGCCCTTGACCCGAATCTGGTCAACAAATAAAGGCCGACCCCACCCCCGGCCCCTCCCCGAATTCAGGGAGGGGAGCAAACACTGTTCGCAATGTCTCCCCGCTCACCGCGCGTGTGAGAGGGTTTGTGGGGTGAGGGGTATTAAACTCGCCTAACCCTACGCATCATGCAGCCTACTTGTCAGCGACCCGCACGAATTCGGTCGCTTCGAGCGTGGGTTCGAGCTGACAGGTGAAGCGCGTGACCTTGCCCCATTCGTCGCTGAAGAAACTGCTCACGAAGAACAAATCCGGTTCGTTATCGACTTCAACCATAAAGTGATCATAGTGATGCGGCGTGAGGCGCAGCGCCAGACCGCCGTAGACCGCACTCAGTTTGTCACTACCTTCCAGCGCAATCACCATATCACCGTAACCCGGGTGATGATACGTCCCGGCATAGTCGGCGAGTGGATGTGAGAGCCCGGCGTCGGCGTGGCGCTCCGCAATCAGCTTCTGCTTGTGCTCGGCGAGCTGTTTACGCCCCATCTCGGCGACTTGTTCAAAGCGATCCCACCACGGAAGTGGTTCGAGCCCGAGCAGGCGATCCACAATGCCGAACATCGTCACGCCGGCAGGTTCGCGCTCCTGCGTGTTGCACAGCACGATCACCCCGATGCCCTGATGCGGCAGGAAGGCAATCGACGAATTGAAGCCGTCGATGCCGCCGTTGTGGCGGACCATCGTGTGGCCGCGATACGCCGAAGAGGCCCAGCCGAGCGCGTAACTGGTGTGCGTGATCTCCGAACTGCCATACCACGGGAACATCGGCGAATCGGGGATGATGGTGTGTGGTTGGAACAGTTCCCGCCGCGTGGCATCCTTGATGATGGACTCATCTCCGGACATATTCAGCCGCAGCCACGGAATCAAATCGTCGACGTTGGAGTTGATCGACCCGGCCGGGGCCAGCGCGTCGAGGTTGCGATACGGCACTAACTCGAAGCCGCCGTTGCGGTAGCTGTACGGGCGGGCAGCGTTCGCGTCGGCCTCCATGTGGCTGACTGTGAACGTGCTGCGCTTCATACCGAGCGGGTCGAAGATACGGGTTTCCGTGAGGTCTTCCCACGACATTTCAGCGATTTTACCCGCCGCATAGCCCGCCGTCATGAACATCAGGTTTTGATACTGGAAGCGTTCGCGGAAAGTTGCCGTCGGTTTGAGATGACGCAGTCGGGCGATCAGCCCTGCGCGGGTGTCGGTCGAGCCGTACCACATCGCGTCGTGGCGCGGTAAGCCAGTACGATGTGACAGTAGGTCGCGGAACGTGCTCAGTTCGGTCGCAATGGGGTCATACAGACGAAATTCAGGGATTACATCGCGGATGCGCGTGTCCCAGGTCGTCTTGCCGTCATCCACCAGCAGCCCGACGCCGAATGCGGTGAACGCCTTGGAGCACGAGCCGATGGCGAACACTGTGTCCGAATCGACGGGCAGGCCGCGCTCGCGATCACGCAGGCCGAAGCCGCCTTTGAAGACCACTTCCCCGTCCACGAGGATGCCGACGGCCGCCGCCGGGGTATGCCCGGCATCAACCTGAGATTGAACCCATGCGTCAATGCTGGCGAGTTGTGCGCGTGCTTGTTCGATGCTGACCATCACTTACACCCCCAAGGGATTGTCGATCATCGGATAGCGGTCTTTGCTGGCGATCTCGTACGGAATCGATTTGAAGTCGGGCGCGGTCGTCCCCGGTGCGCTCACGTAGATGACCTGTGAGGCGATAGGAGCGAAACGCGCGTAGAAGTGCTGCGTCGATTTGACGACGAGGATCCGCCGCGAGGCCGGATCGATGCCCACATTCGTGAAAACTTCCGGGCTGAAGGTCTGCGTGCGGTTCGAGTACAGGACGATGTCGATGCCCGCCGTGTGTACGGCGACGCTGTCGCCGAGCGGCATAATCATCTCATTCGGCGCGGTGCCAAAGTGTTGGATGGCCTGCGGCTTGAGTGCCGTGACGGTCACCATGAGGTCGAGCGCTTGACCGGACATGCGCCCCATTTTGCCGCCGAGACGCAGTTCAAAGTGCGCCCCGACGCCCGCTTCGAAGGCCAGCGCGACCGCAATGGGGTCGTAAATGCAGCCGACTGCCGCGTTCGTGATGCCGCGTTCGAGCATGCGCTGGAGCACAAACGTCGAGTCGCCGGGCGCGCCGCCGCCGGGGTTATCCGACACGTCGGCGATGACCACGGGCGACCCCGCAACGGCCAGCGCCGCGTCGAGGCCGCTGTCAATTGTGTGGAACTTGGGCGTCACTCGGTCGCGCATGGCGTAGAAGTCGCGCCCCAATTCGGTGGCGAGCGCCTGCGCTTTGGTTGGGTCGTTGTCGGTGACCACCAGCGTCTTCGTGCCGACTTCCGCGACATCCCCCCACGGGAAGCCATGACCGAGCGACACGCTGAGCACGCCCGACTCTTTTTCGAGCTGCTTCATGCGTTCGACAAAGCTTTTGGCGGGTTCCTGCGTGGGGTAGTACAAGCTGATCATACGGCAGTCGAACGTCGCCATCGTCGGCTTGACTTTGCCAACGGCGGCATCTGCGGTGATGTTGAATAGTTCAACCGCGCGGTCGAATACATCGGTGTGCGGATATTCCTTGTAGGCGATGATAACTGTCGCCTGATCAACCATGAGCGGCGTGATGTGGCAGTGCAGGTCGAGTTCCACGCCGATGGGGATGTTCGGCCCGACAATGCGGCGCACGCCGTCGATCAGGTCGCCTTCGCAGTCGTCGTAGCCATCGGCGACCATCGCGCCGTGCAGGTCGAGCAGCACAAGGTCGACGGGCAGCGCGGCTCGGAGGTCGGCGAGAATTTCGTCGCGGTACTGTTCGTACACGAACTTGAGCGTGCGCCCGGCGGGTTCCGCCGCCGCGATCACGCTTTCGACCGTCTGCCAGCCGCGTTCGGTGGCCATCTTTTTCCAGAAGGCGACCGGGGAGTCGGCGAACGGCGGGTAAGTGCTGTAATCGCCTTTGCGGGTGATGGCAAAGCTTTTGAGCCCGGTGGGTATGGGCGAAAAAGTATTCGTTTCGGTGGACAGGCTGGCGGTGAACAGTTTCATACGGCATCTCCTGGGCGGGTCAAGACATAAGCATTCAGACTGGAAGTCGAAATGAAATCGGCGATCCGGTAGCCATGCGCTAGGGGCGCTTTCAGCGCCTCCCGCACGGCCAGACGCCACAAGAGCACACCGTCCGGCACCGTTTTGCGGATAGCGTCCAAGCTGCGGGGTAGGGCGACAGTATAGGCGGGCGCCTGCCAATCCAGGGCGGCGCTGGTCGGCACCGGGCGTAGTTCTGCATCGATGCTGAGCAGGGGCGGCGCATCAGCGGGGATCGGCGTGTGCAGACACGGCTGATCGATATGCCACATGGCCTCAATGCGATCCGACGGGATGCCGCGGTTGATGTCGTCGTCCATCTCGCCGTAGAAGTCGACGTGGTAGGTGCAGGCGGTCAGGGCGGCGTCCTGCCCGAGCAGATGAAAGTTGAAATGGGCGTTGCCGCGCTGCAGCGGATCGACCGTCCAGCCGATTTTACGGTAGCCATGTTCGAGCGCCCACTCACGCTGGTAGCGCTTGAGCGCCAATCCGATGCCGCGCCCCTGATAGGCCGGATGGACGCCGGTCATGTGGGACCAGAGCAGCCACCCGTCGCCATCCTGACCGGGCAGCGACAGCAGCATGCCGACCATGCGCGCATCGTCGTATGCGCCGAGCACCAGCCCGCCGCGCAGCGCGAGCACATGCATCAGCGCCGAGGGGACGGCATGGCGCGGGTTGAGCCCCCACACGGCAAGTTCCAAGTCAACTGCCGCTTCCAACTCAGGAATAGTATGCAAGACATGAATTTCGATCATGCGCTCTTCCACAGACAGGTTGCTGCCGCGCTGGATGGCGGTCATAAGCTGATCTCGATGGGTCATTACTATAAGCACTAGACCATCTTTGTGCAAGTTTCGAAGTTGTTTGCACAAAACATTGCTTTTATGTTAGACTGTCCGGCGTTCTGGTCTGCAACGAGGCCGATTTTTTCGACTTAATGGCGTTGGTTTTTGACGAGGCTGTCATGCTGAATTTGATCGAACTGGAAGCGTTGGTCGCCGCGGCGATGGAAAGCGCGAAAGTCCCCGGGGTGGCACTGGCCATCGTCCATGAGCGCCAGTTGATTTACGCGCGCGGCTTCGGCGTGACGAGCATCGAAGAGGGTGGTATCCCGGTCACACCGGGCACGATCTTCCGCATTGGCTCAACCACCAAGCCGCTGACCTCCACGGCGATTATGCGCATGGTCGCCGCGGGGCAGCTCGAATTGGATACGCCCATCGACGAGGTGCTGCCCGACTTACAGTTGAGCGTTCCCGGCGCGATCAGTCAGGTGACGCTGCGCAAACTGCTAACGCACACCGCCGCGCTGCCGACCGCCGCCGAACACTACGGTTCGCGCGAAGCCGCTGGCCTGCGCGAAAGCGTCTACAAAGACATTGCGACGTACCCGCTGATCGCTCCGGTCGGCAAAATGTGGTCGTACAGCAACCCCGGCATTAACCTCGCGGGGTATATCGCCGAACTGGTGAGCGGTAAGACCTACACCCAGCTCATGCAGGAACTGGTGTTCGATCCGCTGGAAATGAAGCGGACGACGTTTGATCCGACCATCGCCATGACCTATCCGCTGGCGCAGTCGCACAACATGGATGCGCAGGGCAACCTGTCCGTCGATCATCACTACGCGGACAACACCATGCATTATCCGTCTGGCTTCGCCATGTCGACGGTGCTGGACTTGGCGAACTTTGCCATCATGCATCTGAGCGGCGGCAAGTTTGGAGATCGGCAGGTGCTCGCGCCGGAACTGGTCGCCGAGATGCACGCGCCGCACGCCAAATTCCCGTCGCTGACAGATGACGGCTACGGCCTGACGCTTTCGTCGCACAATTACAAACGTGTGCGTGTCGTGGGGCATGGCGGGCGCATTAGCAGTTTCGCCAGCGGCTTCGACTTCGTGCCGGAGACGGGCACGGCGGTCATCATGCTGGCCAATAATGCGGCGCTGTGGGGCAAGCAGGAAGAGAAGATCCTCTACTACATCCTCGACGCGCTGCTCGACCTGCCCGAACCCGAACCTATTCCGGTAATTGAACCGGATCGCACGCGCTGGGATCACTACGTGGGGACTTACGTTGGCGCGAACTCGGGCGCGGCGGACATCACCCGCGATGGCGACACTCTGGCGCTCGTCTGGCAGGGACAGCCCCTGCTGCTGCAAGCCGCGCGCGCTGATTTATACCTCGCGCAGGTGCCGGATGGCACGCACATGGCCGTGAGCTTCACGCAGAGTGGTGACGCGCCTGCCGAGGCGGTGAGCGTGGTCGTCGTGCCGGGGCACTCGGTCACGCTGGATCGTCTGGCGCTTGACCCGACCTTCCAGCCGGACCCGACGCAGTGGGCGGACTTTGTCGGAACGTACGACAGCCCGCTCACCAAGCTGATCATCCGCATGGAAGGCGACCAGATGCTGGTGAGCTCGCCGTTGTTCGGCGGCGTGGAAATGCCCGCCCGACCCGTCGACGCGAATCGCTTTGTCTTCCCGGTGGGCTTGCTCACATTCACGCCCGGCGAAGTCTCGATCGGCGTGGCCGTGCGCTTCACGAAAGTTACAGCCTAAGACGGCTCAGGCACTGGCCTGAGCCGTAATCGAAGTCGTCAAGCTTGCTTAAGGAGATCTGTCTGTGGACAAACGTCTGGTCGAACCCGCCGATCTGTTTCGCTTGAAGTTCATCACGGAGGCGCAGCTTTCGCCTGATGGCGCACGCGTCGCCTATACGATCACGCATGTCGATGCGGAAAAAGAGAAGGAATTCAGCGCGATCTGGATGCTGACGCTGGCGACGGGCGAAACGCGCCAGTTCACGAGCGGCACGGCGCGCGACAGCGCCCCGCGCTGGTCACCAGATGGCAAGCGCCTCGCATTTATGTCGGCGCGTGGGGAGAAACCGCAGCTCTATGTGATCCCGGTCGATGGCGGTGAAGCGCTGCCGCTCACCTCGATGAAGCAGGGCGTGGGCAGCCCGGCGGCGTGGTCGCCGGATGGCAAGCAGATAGCCTTCACGACCAGCGCCATCGAAGAGCCGCGCGACCCGACCAAACCCTTCCGGGTCACGCGCCATGTCTACCGCTTCGACGGCATGGAGTATCTGGATGATGCCGTCCAGTCGCTCTACGTGCAGGACGTTGACGTGCCGGACGCCAAACCGCGCCGCCTGACCGATGACAAGCTGATGAACAGCAATCCGAAGTGGTCGCCGGATGGCACACAAATTCTCTACTCGTCGAGCATGGTGCCGGACACGCATAAGTCGTTCTTCGGGCGGCTCAAAGTGATCACGCTGGAAACTGGCGAGATCCAATCGCTGACCGATACCTGGGGCATGGTCAATGGGGCAGGGTGGCTGCCGGATGGTAAGCGCATCGTCTTCACCGGGACGCCGCACGGCAAAATCGTCGGCTCGAAGGCGGATTTGTGGGTGCTGGATCTCGCCGGAGGAGCGCCAGAATGCCGCACCGCGGGACTCGCGGTCGGCGTGGACGGTGGCTTGCAGCCGGATATGCCGGTCATGGCGCGGATGTTGAGCGTGCCCGTCACGCCGGATGGCGAGTGGGCCTACAGCACCGTCCAGACGGGCGGTACGGTCGCCACTTACAAAATCGCCGTCAACGGCGCGGAGAACTGCGTGCCGCTGCTCACAGGCGAACGCGAAGTCGCGCTGCAGGGCGTCGGTGGTGGTCATCTGATTTATCTTGTGACCGACTTTAATCACCCCATTGATCTGTTCTGCGCGGATGCCGACGGCTCCAACGAGCGGCAGTTGACGTGCATCAATGACGATTGGCTGAATTCCGTCAAGCTGCCAACGATTGAGCATCTGCTGTTCCCCGGCGTCGATGGCACGCAGGTCGAAGGCTGGATTTACCTGCCGCCGGAGGGCGAAGCACCCTACCCGACGACGCTCAATATTCACGGTGGCCCGCACGGTGCGTTCGGGCACGCCTTCCATTTCGACAGCCAGATGCTGTGCGGCGCGGGCTATGCGGTGCTGATGGTCAACCACCGTGCCTCGACGGGCTACGGCGACGCCTTCTCGACCGCCATCAAGGGCGATTGGGGCAACCTCGACTATAAAGATTTGATGTGCGGCGTGGATGTGGCCATCGAGAAGGGCTACGCCGATGCGGATCGGCTCGGCGTGTTCGGGCTGTCGGGTGGCGGCAACCTCTCGTGCTGGATCGTGGCCAATACGCGGCGCTTCAAGGCCGCGGTGCCGGAAAACCCGGTCACCAACTGGGTGAGCATGTACGGCGTGAGCGATATTTCCGCGTGGTTCGCCATCGAAGAACTGGGCGGCGCGCCGCACGAAATCCCGGAAATCTACGCGCGCTGCTCGCCGATCACGACGGCGCACACCTGCACCACCCCGACCCTGCTCATTCAGGGCGAACACGATTGGCGCTGCCCGGCGGAACAGTCGGAACAGTTCTACACTACGCTCAAGGCGAACGGCTGCGTCGCGGAAATGCTGCGCCTGCCCAATTCGCCGCACGCGGGGTCGATTGTCGGTGACCCAGCGGTGCGCCGTGCGCAGAACGAAGCGACGCTCGAATGGATGAATCGCTACGTGCTGGGCAAAGTGGAAGCGCCCGCCGCAGACTAGTGGGTAGCTAGAATCGACTGAATTCTGTTGGGGACAGCGGGAACAATTCATTGCGTCCCCAGGCAAGAACCGTTTCTTCTAAGGACGCGCAACAGCGCGTCCTTTTTTGTTGCATGCACGCAGGGGTGGGTTATTCGTCTTCGCGGAGGGGAGGTGCATCGTCGCCGGAGTCGAACACGTCGAAGTATTTGAGGGTCGTGCCGATCTTTTCCAGCCGCTGCTTGGTGAGTTCGGGCTGCTGCACCATCATCGCCGAGATGAACGCGTTGAGCAGGCTTAACAGCGCGGCGGACGCACCATGAAACCACACGCCGTTCTTGACGACAAAGCTCACATTGGCGCGGCGGGCGGCGGGTGAGAGCGGTGTATCTGTGATGACGATGACGTGCGCGCCCACGCTGCGCGCGAAATCCATGCAGCGCAGCGTCACGGTGGCGTAGCGCCCAAAGCAGATTGCGAACAGCAGATCGCCTTCGTTCATGTCGAAAATCTGATCAACGAGGTCACCCGTGCCCGGTTCCAGCAGTGTGCAGTTCGGACGGAGTTGGCGCAGCGCCATGCCGAATGAGCGCGCGACGGGGGCGGACGAGCGCAGCCCGATCACATACACGCCCTGCGCGGCGATCAGGCGCTGCACGCTGGCGGTGAAGTCTTCGCCGCGGATGTCGGTCGCCAGCTCTTCGATAGTCTGCGCGTCTTCCAGCATCAGACGCCGCTGCAGCGACGCCGGGTCGCGTCCCTGCGCGCCATCGACATCGATCTTGCGCCGACCGAGTTCGTAAGCGGCAGCGGTCGTCGACCGCCCGAAGACCTGTTCCTGCAGCGCCGCTTGCAGATCGGGAAAACCCTCGAAGCCGATGGCCTGCGCGGTGCGGACGACGGTCGAATGGCTCACTTCTAGAATTTCGGCGATGCGCGCTGCCGATAAATACAACGCTTCTTCACTGGTGATGAAGAACTCGGCGACTTTTTGCTGGCTCTTACCCATATCTTCGTAATGGTCGCGGACGCGCTGAATCACATCCCCGTCGTGCATATCCCCTCCTTGATGGCCAACGCGCGCGGCTAGACGTAGGCGTGCATCGCCTCCCACGCGGCGGTCGCTTTTTCGATGCGGTCGAGTTGTACGGCCACCCCAATGCCCGGCCCGGTGGGAACGGTGATCGTGCTGTCGGCGTTCAAGCGGAAGGGCGGTTCCGTGATATCTTCCACATAATAACGGTCAGTGGCTGAAATGTCACAGGGCAAAGTCACGGCGGGGAGCGATGCCAGCGCGAGGTTGGCGGCGCGGCCAATGCCCGTCTCCAGCATGCCGCCGATCCACAGGGGCAGTTGATGTTCGGCGCACACGCGGTAGATGCTCAGTGACTCGGTGAAGCCGCCGACGCGCGCGGGTTTGAGGTTAAGGATGCGAATCGCGCCGATTTCCAGAGCGAGGTGCAGGTCGTCGGTCGACTTTATACTCTCATCCAGGCAGATGCGCGTTTTGAGCTGTGGTTGAAGCTTGCTGTGCTGGTAAATATCGTCGTGACCGAGCGGTTGTTCGACCATGAGCAGATTGAAGGCGTCTAGCTGCTTGAGGTGCTCGGCGTCGGCCAGCGTGTAGGCACTGTTGGCATCCAGCATGAGCAGAATGTCGGGGAATTCCGCGCGGACAGCGCGCGCCAGCTCGACATCCCAACCGGGGGTGATCTTCAGCTTGATGCGGTTGTAGCCTTCGTTGACCCGCTTGCGAATGATTGCCAGCGTCGCTTCGGCGGTGGGCTGCATGCCAATGCTCACGCCGACCGGAGCCGCCGCCCGCGGGGTATGACCTTCCGGCAGGAAGGTCGCGAAGTACTGCGCCAGTGACAGGTTGTTGAACTGCGCGAAAGCATCCCACGCCGCCGCTTCGACCCCGGCGCGGGTGTGCTGATGCCCACGAATCGAACGCATCGCTTTGGCGACGGCGGGCGGATCCGCGAACGTCTTACCGATCAGCAGCGGTTCGATGAAATTGCGGATCACATGGATAGCGGTGCCGACCGTCTCCGAGCCATAGCCGGGACTGAGCTCGACCGAGGCTTCGCCCCAACCGCACAGTCCTTCGGCGGTGCATAATTGGACGACGACGGCAGCTTTGAGCGCATTATCGCCGAAGCTCGTCTTCAGCGGTTCGACATAATTCAGGGCAATGGGGTAGACCGAAAGCGACTGGATCGTTAGGGGCATAGCATCCTCCTCATCGACACGATATTCAATATTATGTGTATAATTGATGAATTGTCGCAATGTTTTGTGCAAAAAGACAGGGTGAGCTTCGTCGCTGCGCTTGCTGAACACGTGGGCTGATGCCAATAGGTGTGGAACGAACCGTGAGCGGTGGCGCGAAAAAAGCGGGAGGAACAGCGCCGGCTGCCCTCCCGATTGCGGAAACGTGATTTAGCTGCTGCAGATTACTCGGCGCTGGCAGGCTGAATGTTGTGATTCAGGCGGAAGAGGTTGCTAGGGTCATAGCGCTGCTTGATTTGCGCCAACCGGGCATAAGTCGCTGGCGGATAGGCCTCACGCAACCGATCTGCGCCCTCATTGCCGAGGAAGTTGGAGTACACACCAGTTTCGTCGCCGCGCAGCGCCGCCATGAAGTCCTCCGTCCAGGCTTCGTGCAGCTCCGCTTCCGCTGGATTGTTGTAGAGCGCGGCGACATTCAGCATCAGCCGCCGCTGACGGTGCGCGAAGGCGGTTGCGTCGTTCGGCACCCGTGCCATAGCTCCACCGAGCACACGAATCTGGGTCACGGCCATGAACGCGGTCGAGGACTGCAGGCGGTCGACGATCAACTGAGCGCTGCACTCGTCAAACTTGTCAACGAACAGGTTACGACCCGCCGCCAACGGATGATAGTCTTCCTCATCCGGCGGGTACGAATCGACATAGCGCATCGGGCGCACCATATCGGCGAGCGGCGGCGCCAACGCGCGGAATCGGGCCATGACGCTCTCGCCCTCGTTCACATCTCCGGCATAAGCCATCAGCCCCATGATGATCAGCTTACCGTGGACTTCCGGCGGCAGGAAGGGCATGGGCGGGGCAGTCATCACGTTGGCGATGGCCGACAGTTCGTCCGGCGCGGCTTCTGCTTCCAATACGAACCTGTGAATCACCTCTGCAGTCGCTGGGAGGATGAGCATGCCGCCGACAATCTGATCCACGGGCTGCAGTTGATACTTGAAGCGCGTCACCACGCCGAAATTTCCGCCGCCACCGCGCAGCGCCCAGAACAGATCGGGATGGTGCTCGGCGTCCGTGGTGAGGCGCTGGCCGTCCGCGGTGACGATCTCCGCGGCGAGCAGACTGTCGATGGTGAGGCCGTACTTGCGCACGAGGTAGCCGACGCCGCCCCCCAGCGTAATCCCGCCAATGCCCACCGACCCGGTATCGCCAAAACCAACCGCCAGACCGTGTTCTGCGGCCCCTTTGGTCACTTCTCCGGCGGTCAGCCCGGCTTCCGCCCACAGGGTCTGCTGCTCGCTGTCGATCTCGAGCCCCTTCATGGGTGAGAGGTCGATCACGAGGCCACCATTGGATACGCCGAAGCCCGCCATGCTGTGACCACCCCCACGCACCGCCAACTCCAGCCCCGCCGCGCGCGCGCAGTTCACAACCGCAGCGACATCGGCGGCATCGGCGACATGCACAACAGCGATGGGGCGCCGGTCAAAGCCGCCGTAGAAGACCGTGCGCGCCCGTTCGTAGGCAGGATCATCCGCCGTGATGACTGTGCCCTTAACGCTGGCGCGCAGTTGTTCCAGCGGCGCTGGTAGCGCCGTAGTTGTCGTGCCCGGTTGGCTCGTGCGGTTGTTCGATTCGCTTCTCATACCATCCCTCTCTGATGTGTGTTTCGCTGCCAACCAGAGAGCTGTTAAACACTGCTGTGAACTGCCATGAGTCGTTGTGGAGTTGTACATCTGTTCTACGGTTGGCTGTCCTACAATATCATGCTTTGGTTGATCCGCTCATCTGCCAAAAGGCCGATGCTGCCCTGTCCATATGGGCAGGGTAGTACGAAATTAAGCATTGATGAAGGGCAGTTTTCCAGTGCAACGGGAGGCGGAGTCGCGTGTTGTATTGTTGTGTGGTGAGACTACCAATTTCCGGAGGCTGAATGCGGATTGCGCTGAGCGTCGAGACTTTTCTTCCTAAAATCGACGGCATTGTCAAGATTGCCTGTTTAACGCTGGATTATCTGCGTCAGTACAACATCGAAGCCGTCATTTATGCGCCGGATCAAGGGGTTAAGAACTACAAAGATGTGCCAGTGATCGGATTGCCATGCTTTCTCGATCCCTGGTATCCGGAGGGGAAGATTAGCATTCCTACGCCCAACACCTATCTCTCGCTGCGGCGCTTCAAGCCGGATCTGGTGCATCTGATTGATCCGGGGTTTGTCGGACTGGCGGTAGGCTTGTCTGCGAAAGTGCTCGGTGTGCCGACGGTTGGCTCTTATCATCTGTCGATTTCGCAGATCGTCAAAGACTTCGGTATCCCCTTAGCCGAAAAGCCGATCCGCGCGCTGCGGGTGTGGGGCTTTAACTATGTTGATCACGCGCTCGCCCCCTCGAAGGTGGCGCGGCGGCGTATGCTCCAGCATGGCGTGCATCAGGTCGGATTGTGGCGGCGCGGCGTCGATTCGCAGCAGTTTCACCCCCGCTTCCGCTCACAGGCCATGCGCGAACGACTGAGCAACGGCAAGCCGGATTCGGTCATTTTGCTCTATGTGGGACGTTTGTCGCCTGAGAAGCAGGTGCACATCCTCAAAAAGGCATTGGAAGAGACGCCGAATGTTTGCCTCGCGCTGCTCGGCGGCGGGCCAAAGGAAGAGGAACTGCGCGAACTCTTCAAGGGGCTGCCCGTGAATTTCGTCGGCTATCTGCAGGGGCAGGAGTTGGCCGAGGCGTATGCCAGCGCTGATATTTTTACCTTCACTTCCCGGCATGAAGCGTTTGGCCTGGTGCTCGGCGAGGCGATTGCCTCCGGTCTTCCGGTCGTCACCACGCGCGTCGGCGGCGCGGAAGATGTGGTGCAGCACGGATCATCCGGCTACATCGTCGAGGTGGATGGCGTCGACCAGATGGCGGGCTATATCCGCGAACTGGCCGCTGACCCGGACAAGCGTGCGCTGATGGGTCAGCGTGCCCGCGAAACGGCGGAAACGCTGCAGTGGGACGATATGATGCGTGAGCTCATCTACTTTTATGAGGATGTCGTCCGCACCTCAACCGGGCGTGACCCGCGCCTCTCCCCGCAGGGTCGTCCGAAAAGCCCCATGTTTCTCCCCAAAACCTAACTGCGATCTTGTGTGGCAGCAGGCGCGACGAGCGCCTGCTGCCATGCGCGGCTGATGTGTCGCTCCCGTTTGGCCGCGATCCGCACCGCGGGTACACTTGTGACCACAGGCGCGATTTAAACAGCGGAGGGTGTGTTCGGCTCGACCGGAAGGTGGCCGAGTGCGCTGGACCGCGCGCCGTTACCGGGTTGACACAAGGAGAAGAACGATGATCGGTATGAGCACACTGGCGGAGCTGGCGCGGCTGCGACCGGGAGTCAAGCGGAAACGCGCCTCCAGTTACGATCCGAAGGGTGGTAACAGCGACTGGTGGGAGATCGAACCGGGGCAGACGCGGCGCATCGCCGAAACCGACGGTCCGGGCTGCATCAAGCACATCTGGATGACGCTGTGGTGCGACGCGAAGTTCGTCTATCGCAAAGTCGTGCTGCGCATGTACTGGGATGGCGAAGAGTCGCCCAGCGTGGAAGTGCCGCTCGGCGACTTCTTCGGCATGGGGCACGCCATGGCGCGCAATTTCGTCTCGCTGCCGCTCCAGATGAGCCCGCAGGATGGGCGTGGCTTCAACTGCTGGTTTCCGATGCCCTACCAGACCGGAATGCGCATCGAAGTGACCAATGAAGCCGAACAGCGGCTGAACCTCTACTTTTATGTCGACTACGAAGCCTATGCGCCCGGGACAGATCTCGGCGATTACGCGCGCTTCCACGCGCAGTGGCGGCGCGTCAATCCGACGCGGGGCTGGGCGGATCCGACGCCACGCTGGACCGACGATCCGGAGGCCAGGCGTGCCGCGTGGGCGACGCCCAACCTCACCGGGGAAAACAACTATGTCATCCTCGAAGCGGTAGGCAAGGGGCACTATGTCGGCTGTCATCTCGACATTGACTGTTTCACCCGGCAAGCGAATGACTGGTACGGCGAAGGCGACGATATGATCTTCATCGACGGTGAAGCGCTGCCGAGTCTGTCGGGGACGGGGACAGAAGATTATTTCAACACGGCGTTTTGTCCCAAACAGGAGTACAGCGCGCCATATCACGGTCTGATTCTGTATCAGGGCACCGACGATTGGCCGTGGCGCGGCAAAAACTCCGTCTACCGCTATCACATTGAAGACCCGATCTTTTTCGAACAGTCGATTCGTGTCACCATCGAACATGGGCACGCAAACAAACTGACCAACGATTATTCGTCCACAGCCTACTGGTATCAAGCGGAGCCGCACGCGCCGTTCCCCGCCCTGCTGCCCGTCGATCAGCGCTTGCCGCGCTTGTAAAGGTGATGTGTTCTACGTCAGCCATGAATCTGCAGATCCAGGAACCATACTCGCCCGAATTTGCCCCCTCTCCCTGAATTCGGGTAGGGGGCGGCAGTGAACAGCGGTATCATAGACCGGAAGAGGGCGCAGATCGCAGTTGTGCGCCGGAATTAAGGAGCTGCTCTCGTGTCATTACCGGCATCTATCGAGCCAGAACCGGCGCGGATTACCCCATTGCGCCGCTTAACCCGCTGGTTGGGCTACGCGTGTGGACTGTATCTGCTCGGGTTAACCTTCTACCTCGCCTTGGTCGTGACTATTGGTGAGCGGTTCGTCGTCGTGGCGCTTCTCAACCACATGCTAATGTGGCTGCTGATCGCCGCGCTGCCCGCGACGGTGATTTGCCTGCTCGTGTTCCGTCGGCGCGGGCTGATCACCATCATCCCAGCAGTTGTTGGGATCGCATGGTACGCCCCGCAGTTCATCCCTAAGCCGCAAAGCGAGACCGGGATTTCAGTCGCCACGTACAACGTGACAGGTTATCTCGAACCTGTCGACAAAATCGACGTCATCCGCAATCTGAACGTGGACATCCTCGGCCTGCAGGAATCGGCAGCGCCGGGAACGCTATACGACGAGATGATGCATATCTTCCCGTATGGTTTCGTGCAGGATCAGCCGCCGGATGTCTACGAGCATTTCGGTTTGTTCAGCGTGTACCCGATTGCGACCGACACGGTCGAATATCTCGATCAGTCGCCAGAAGCGATGCGCCCCGCCGCCATGCGCTTAACTGTTGATGTCGATGGGCAGCCAGTCAGCGTGTATGTGATGCACGCGGTGCGTCCGAACCTGCCGATCTTCAGCGTTGAACTGCGCCATTTCGGCATGTTGGCGGTGGTCGAGGCGCTGCGCACCGATCCGAACCCGGCGCTCGTCCTGTGCGACTGCAATATGACCGAATGGACGGAGGATTATCGCCTGCTCGGCAGCGTGCTCACGGATGCGTGGCGGGAAAAAGGCGTCGGTTTGGGTTTGACCGTACCCGCCACGCAGGCGCGCGCCCCGTTCCCGTTGTTTCGGGGAGACTACATCTGGCATTCGAGTCAGTTCACGACGCAGTCCATCGAAGTGTTGGGAGACAGTGGCGAATCTGAGCACTTCCCGGTGCGGGCGTATCTCACGTTGGATGAAGCGGGCTAAACAGGTGGTTACGCAGGGCGCAGTGCAACGCGCCCCGCGTTAGGCTAACGTCTGAAGGTAGGGATTTGCAGCGCAGACGTGGGAATGTTGGCCGACACTACGCCGTTCGCTTCCTGACCCGTCGCTTGCCACTCCGCCCACGTGCGCGCGGCGTCGTCCCAGCCCCAGTAGGCGTGGAGGAGGTCGCTGACGTAGTAGCGGTTATAGTCGAAGCGGTTGTGGGTATCGGCCCAGAAGTCGCCCTGCGACCAATCGACCGCCGCGCCGTTCGTGCCGACTGGGCCGAGGTGATACACCCGGTTATTGTGGATATAGTTATTGGTCGCCAGATGGTTGCCGCGTGGACCCTCACCACGATCCTGCTGGATGATGGCGATGCCGTTACCGCCGAACGCGCTGACCGTCACCTCATTGTTGGCGACCTCTACGTTGCCCGAGCTGGAGAGCAAAATCTGCGCGCCGTACAGCCAGTCGACCGGAGTCGCCGCGTTGAACCGAACGACGTTCCCGCGAATCGTCGCGTTATAGCTGATCTCGTGGAAGATGCCCATACTGGCATTGCTGACGACGATGTTGTCTTCATAGGTGGTCTGGTAGTTATCGATGTCCGTCCACAGGCCGGGGCCGTTGTTGCCATACACGAAGTTGCCACGCACGACGAGGTTGGTCGTCTGCACGAACTTGGCGCCGCCCGCTTCCCAACCCGAATTGAAGTTCGCGTAGTTGTTGAAGGCGATCTCGTTGCCTTCGACGAGGATGTTGTCGCCAATACCGGACACGCCGAGCTGCCCGTTGCGCACAACGCGATTGCGCAGCACGCGCATCCCATCGCCGACGCCGATGCCCACGCCGTGATTAAGCTGGACGAGGTTGTGTTCGACCGTCCAGTTCGTCGATTCTGTACCGTTGAGCGCGCTCACTTGGCCGGGTCCGGCATATTTTTCGATGGTGAGGTTGCGAATCGTGACGCCGCTGGCCGTTCCCGAAAACGCGAAATAGGTGATGCTGATTTCGACGACGTGCTCGGCAGGATCGTCGGCCAGATACACTGTCCCCGTCTCATAGTCGATGAACCACGCGCCGCGTACCACTTCCTCGCGCGTTGTCACGCGCAGGAGCGGCGCTTCGTCGATGAACAGGTCTTCGGCGCTGCTGCAGCCGGGGAAATCCTGCACGCATTCGCCCGCATACCACGGCGTGAGATTCACACCCGTGGTGATCCACAGGTCGCCATCGCGGGTGAAGTCAGTCAGCAGGCGCGCACCGTTCAAGATTGCGCCGTCTTCGCCAACAAAGGTGTCGCCATCCTTGGGCGTGATTGACTGCTCGCGGTGCACGCCTGCCCGGAGCAGGTAAGTGGTCTGCGCCGGGTGCGCGTCGACAATTGCCTGAATGTCGCTGCCCGCATCGATGACGACGGACGACGGTCGCAGCAGCAGCCACCCCACCACCAGCGCGGCGATGAGAAGCACGGCGATGAGCATGAGTCTTCTACGAGTTAGGTGCATGGATTATCTTTTCCCGGCGCTGCCGTCCATCATTCTGCGAAAACGCGCGCGACCAGCGGGCGCGCATGGCGACATGGGAAAGTGTAGCACGGTGTGTGCAGTTCGCCCCCGCTTCAATGAACCGGATTCCGTTCAAGGTTTTGGTAAATTTCAACGAGACGGTCATAGTTCCGCTCGGCGGTGTACTTGAGCTCGAACTCGCGCCGCCCCGCGCTGCCATACGCGTGCACGGAAGCGACATCGCCCCACAGGTTGCGCACGGTCTCGACGAGACTCGCCGGGTTGCCGGCCTCGAAATGCAGCCCTGTGCGGCCATGTTCGACCGTTTCGGTCGATGCGCCGAGCTTGGACGCGATGACGGGGACGCCGCATGCGAACGCCTCGATCACTACACGTCCGAAGGTCTCATACCATTCGGATGGGAAGATCACAAAGCGCGCCGCTTTGATCAGGTCGAGCACGTCGGCGGGGCTGCGCCAGCCGAGCAGCTCCACGTTGAGCCCGTGCTGCGTGATCGCTGCCTGCGCTTCGGCTTTGAGCTCGCCTTCGCCGACAATTTTAAGGGGGATGTCCTGCGGAATCTGCTTCCACGCTTCGAGCAGCGTGCGAACCCCTTTTTCCGGGTTCAGCCGCCCGAGGAACAGCGCATAGTTACCATCACCCGTGCGTACGCCGGGATCGGCGTCGAGGAAGTTGGGGCGCACGGCGATTTTCTCCGCCGGGAAGCCCGCCTCGATGAACTTGCGCCGCCCAAAGTCAGTCAGCGCGATGTAGCGATCGACCTGCGTGAACCACGTTTTGCGCACCTGGTGCGTCGTGTTTAACAGGGCGACCGCGCCGCTCTGAAAGCGCGAACCGCGGTAGCACCCGTTGAGGATGCCGGGGAGCGCGAGACTGGAGTGCAAACAGTCTTCGCAGACATGACCATCACGATACAGAATCGCGCTCGGACAGACGAGTCGAAAATTGTGCAGCGTTTGTACGACCGGGACGCCGCTGTCCTGCGCAGCGGCATACGCCGCGGGGGAGATCAGCGGGAATGTATTGTGAAAGTGCGCCACGTCGAACTTGTGCTGCGTGAACAGGTCACGCAGTTCCTGATAGACTTGTTGATTCCACAGCGTCGCGCGGATCACCTGCATCCGGCTCATCGCTTTGACGGCGTCGTTGTGCATGGTGAAGCGGTGCACGTCGTGTCCGTGCGCTTCGAGGATTGCGGCATCCGCCTTGAAGGCGCCATCTTCGCCGCCGGGGTTCTGGTAATAGTTGTGCGCGAGAAAGATTTTCACGGCTTACTTCCCTGTCGGCAGACTGCGGTAGAACTGACTCCAGGCGGTGGCGAACGCTTCGGTACTGTACATGCGGACGCTCGCGGCGGCGGCCTGCCCCATGACGCGGAGTTTGTCCGGCGCATCGGCGATCTCCCGCAGTTTCGCTGTGATCGCACCAGCGTCTCGCTCAATGCACCAGCCATTCACGCCTTCCACGAGGAATTCCTCGACGCCATGCAGCTTGGATGAGAGCAGCGGCAGGCCAGCGGCGGCGGCTTCCAGCGACACCAGCGGGAAGACCTCGTAGCTTGAAGGGAATGCGAAGACATCCGCCGCCCACATGTAGGGGCGCACGTCGCGCTGCAAGCCGACAAACGCGATCCGGTCGCCGACGCCTAACCCAGCGGCGCGGTCTTTGTATTCCGCAATCATTGCTTCCGACCCGCCCACCACGATCAGCTTGACGTTCGCGCGCTCGCTCTTGGCCAGTGCTTCCAGCAGGAGCGGCAAGCCCTTGCGTTCAAAGTGACCGAGCGCGGCGAATACGAGCACAAGATCGCCCGGCGCAAACCCCAGTTCACGCCGAAACGTCGCGCGGTCGAAGTTCGCGTCGGGGCGCATACGGTTGATATTGACGGGGTTGGCGATCACCTGAACGCCGCTCTGCGGAAGAATGCCTGTGTAGATCGCACTCAGTTCACGGGCGAGGCCGCGCGAGGGCACGACGACCTGCTGCGCACGGCGGTAGACGACGGGTTCCATGAGCGCAAACAGTTGGTGATTTAGCCAGCGGGCAATGCGGCGCGCACCGCTCGGGCGGGTCGCCATCCAGTGATCGCGGAGGTAGGCGCGGTGGCAAAAGTGACTGTAGAGGATGTTCGCCGCCGGCATAATGCTCTCGATGCTTTGCACGACATCGAATTTGATGCCCGTCCGCAGACGGTAGAAGAACAGAATGATCGGCGCTATGATGAAATATACGCCGTACATCAAAAACAGCGGATGCTTGGGCGCGGGAATGCGTACAAACTTGATGCGGTCCGGACGGGGGTTGTCGAATTCAATGGCGAATACTGTGAACTCATGCTCGTCCGCCAAGCCTTCCAGAATCGTCCGGTCGCAGTTGCCGACCGCGTTCGTCGGGACGACGAGATAATCAAACAGGGCGATACGCATCGGTCAGCTCCGGTTTTGAGGGGTGGGTGAGGGATTGTGGTTGATCTTCCGGCGCGAAGTAGACGAGCACAAATCCGATGATCGCCCAGAACCAGATGCCGCCCATTGGCCCTTCCAGGAAGACATCGACCGCCGCCTCAATGCCGAAGGCGACCAGATAAGCCAGTATCCAGAGCGCATAGCGCGACCGCTCGGAATTCGCACCACCTTGCAGCACATAACGCAGCAGGCGTAATACGATCAGCGCCTGGAAGAGCACCCACAGCACGAAGCCCGGCACGCCAGAACGCGCGAGGAAGGTCAGGTGGCCGTTGTGGGGACTGCGGAGCGAGTTGTCTTCCTGCACTTGGAAGCCATCCGAGTCCGCGAGGTTGATGCCGTAGCCTTTGCCGCGCCAGAAGTACTGACCATTGAACGTATAGTTGATGATCTCCGTCCACCAGCGCAGACGCCACTGCTTCGTGCCTTCCAGCCCACCCGCAGAGTTGTTGCCTTCGCCGAAGATGCTGGTGACGTTTTCGACCAACTGCTCGACTGAGACTTCGCGTGCCAGCCCGAGATCGACCTTGAGGGTCGAATACAGCCCTGTAACGAGCAAGAGACTGATCACGAGGAGGCCGAGAATCAGAGGACGATCCCAGCGACTCCGGAAGGGGCGGAACAGTACGACAATGCCCATGCACGCTCCGACGGCCACCATGATGCCGCGGCCCATCGCGCCCAGCAGTACGACATCCGCGCTCCACATCAGCCAGTTGAACCAGCTTAACCACGGCGGCAGATTCTTGCGCCGATCAAGCTGGAGCAGCATATAGGCGCCGACGCCGGCCAAATGCACGCCGATATCGCTGCCCTTCGTGTAGAAGATGCCATTCGGCGCGCCGGGGAAGCGAATCGGAACCGCGCCAGTGCGGGCGAGCACAAATAGAATCGGGTACCAGAGCAGGATGAATGGAATCAGCTTGCCATATAGGTCGAATAACCGCTGGACATCGCGCTTGGGCGTCATCAGCATGATGATCAGCGCGAAGACGGCATAGCCATACAGCATGGCGTCGCGCAGTGTGTCAAACTGATAACGTGATACGTACGGAAGGGTGCAGACGACCTGCCAGCCCAGAAAAATGAAGAGCACGGCGACTTCGGGACGCAGGAAGGGTTTCCACTGGACTTTGACGTGCGGAATTAATGGAATCAGCATCACTGTTAAGATACCAATGCCGAGCGTCGCTTCGCCGATATACAGCGGATAAAACCCCGTGACCGCAAAACCTTTGCTGCCAAACAGGTAGCCGAGCAGCACGAAGACCAGCATGGCCCACCACAGCTTGTAGCCGTACATCAGCAGCAGGATGATGACGACCACGGCGGCCGCCAGCCCGAGCGCGAGGACGCCGATTTGCGCGGTGAGGAAACCGCCGCCGAGCGCCAGCCCACAGCTCAGCAGCACCAGCAGTACATCGCGCAGAGAGATGTTCGGGGCAAACGGCAGGGCTGGAAACTCGCGGATCTGCGGCACGAACCTCATACTTTGACTACCTCGCGATAGATGAGATCGAACTGCTCGGATTTAGCGTCCCAACTGAAGTGGGCATTCACACGTTCCCGCGCTGCCTCGCCCATCTGTAGACGACGGGTGTTGTCATCGGCGATGGTGGCCAGCGCCTGTGCGAGATCGCGAATCGTCTGCTGTGGGTCCACAGCACTGACGCGGAAACCAGAGGCGTCGTCGATGAGGGTCGTTAACCCGCCGCGCCGCAAACACACAATTGGGCGACCCGCCGCCATCGCTTCCAGACACACCCAACTGCCTGTATCGTGCAGGCTGGGGTGGAGCAGCACATGAGCGTGTTCCAGATACTTCAACGTTTGCTCACGCGGAATCACCCCCGTGAAGTGCACCTTGTCTGCAATGCCGAGGTCGCGGGCCATGGCTTCGAGGCGATGGCGTTCCGGGCCGTCGCCGACCAACCAGTATTCGCTGTTCGGGTGGGTTTTCACCAGTTCGGCAAAGGCGTGAATGCCGAGGTAATAGCCTTTCCAGCCGAGCAGACGTCCCATACTCAGCAGGCTAAAGGGCGTCACATCTTGGCGAACTTTCAATTGGTTGAGGTTGGCAATGTCATGCGTGGAGAGCGCGCATTCGTGCATCAGGCGAATGTGGGGCGCGCCGAGGTCGCGGATGCGGTTCGAAGTTTCCAGCGTGGTCGGCAGCGCAATTGCTGACCGCCGCGCCGTCACGCCGACGAAGGGATCAACGTAATGGGCGATATTCCGGATCGTATCGCGCAGGAACTCTTTGCGCTGGCTGTCCGGGCTGAGGATCGGGTAAAACACGCGCGGCGTACCATCACCGCCACCGATTGGCCCCCACACGAACGGAGCGTCGAGCATGGACAGATAGCTCGGCGTCCAATACGACACAAAGGTCACATGGTGGATGACGTCAAACTTGATATCCGCTTGCAGGCGCTTACCAGCGCGGTAGGCCCAGTACTGCCACAACATGTAATGAATGCGGCGGCCCCGTTCGCCTTTTTTCCAGAAGATCAGAGGTTTCGGCACTTCGACGAACACCCAGTGAATGTTCGGATTCGGGTTGATCGTCATTTCGGCTTCAATCGCGGCGCGCTGCTCGGCGGCGGTCAACACCCATACTTCGTGCAGACGCGCGGTCTGCATAACGCTGTGCCAGCCCACACCCGGTTCCGAGCCGAGATTCGGCGCGCAGGAATAGGCGGAGAGGAGCACCTTGAGTCGCCGGGATGGCGGGAGTACGCGGCGCGAGCCGTGATCCGCGGCGGCGGTGAGATCGACGGACTGCATCTAGACTTCTCCTGTGCCCGTGACGGCTGGCTGCGGTGACCCCGATCGTTTGAGCCGTGGCGCAATCACCTGACCCCACGCCCGACGAACAACATACGACGGATTGAGCAGTCCGGCGATAGTGAGATAGTACAGGGTTTGCGGAAGCTGCTTGGTGCCGTACGCATTGCCCGCGCGCCGGTAGTAAAGCGATACGAGGCTGTTGCGTTGATCGATGAGGCGGGTGAGCAGCGGTTGCTGTGCGTACTGCGTGCGGTATTGCTCCATCGTCAATTCCTGCCCAGTAGCCAGGCGGTGTTTCTGACGCGCCTGAATATAGCGGGCGTTTTCGCGCTGGGCATGGTGTTTCTTCATGCTCAGACTGCCATTGTGAATGCGGTAGTTGAGCAGCGGTTCAGTCAGCGTGACGAGCGGGCCGTACTTGAGGATGCGGTCGAAGATTTCGATATCTTCGCTGCCGTCGAAATACGAATCGTAGCCCCCCGCTTGCAGCACGACTGAGCGCTTCATCAAGACAGTGGGATGAATCGCCTGCACAGTCTCCCCGGCTTTCCGCAGGGCTTCGCATTCGGCCACAGTGGTCGGCCCGACGCGAAACTGACCGATACGCTCCCCGGTTGCGCTCAGGTGATAGCCGTCCGATCCCCAGATGACGACCGAGGGATCGCGCTGAGTCGCTTCCCATTGACGCTGTAAGCGTTGGGGCAGCGCGACATCGTCGGCGTGCATGATGGCGACCCAGTCGGACTTGGCCGCGTTGATCCCGGCGTTGAGCGCGCTGCTCACGCCGCCGTTGGGTTTGCGAATGACCTGAATGCGAGCGTCCTTCTGGGCATACGCCTCAATGATGGACAGCGTCGCATCGGAGGAGCCGTCGTCGACGATGATCAGTTCAAAGTCGCGATAGGTTTGCTGGAGGATGCTCTCGATCGCCTCGCCGATGAAGGCGGCGGCGTTATACGCCGGAATAACTACACTGATCACAATGATTTCTCCGATATCTGTTGCGCGCTGGCGTCTGGTGGAGCTTATGTCGCGCTTGAAGCGGTTTCTGTCGTCGGGATGGGCGGATCGTCGTTCGGACGTTCTTTCACCCGACGGTAGAAATAGAAGAGAGTCACCGAGGTGATGGTGCCGATGACAACCGCCGCAATATTGACCCCAAAGATGCCATAGGCGGCCATGAGGGCGACGCCGAGAGTGAGCGTGAGAACGCCCGGGACAACGGTGGATAAGAACGATTGCTTGACAAACCCGGTCACACGCAGCGCGGCATCTAGGACCACGTTGATGCACACGTTGAAGTTGGACGCGGCGGACGAGACCAGAATGGGCAGTGTGGCGTACGCGTTGTACTGCCCCTCAAACAGCAGGTTCATCAACGGGATGCCGACCGCAATGAAGATGACATTGAAGACGGCTGTGATGAGCAGATACGCGCCGAGCACGTACTTCACCCGGCGATCCAGACCCGCTTTTCCCGACTGCGTGTAGGTGCGGGCGAACATCGGCAGCAGGAGGCCGAGCGTCGCGGTGACGCCCATATTCAGAGGCATTTGCAGGATGTTGATGGCGCGCAGTGCGCCCGTCGCACTCAACCCGGCCAGGACTGGCAGCAGCACGTAGTACAGGTTGATGGGAATCCAGTTCATGATCTTCGAAGCGGCTGACCACTTCCCGTAATGCCAATGCTCACTCAAGAGCGCCTTAGGTGCCAGGCTGTCGTCACGGCGGAATTCCGGCTTAATCATGAAAAAGGTGAGCAGGAGACTCGAGACCAAACTGGCGACACCCATGGCCAGCAGGGCCGTGACTGGCGTCAACTGGCCGACTTGATCCAGACCGAAGATACCGACCAAGCTGACGATGAAATAGATGATGCCGCCAACGGCTGACCAGTGCGGTTTGGCCTGAATATAGAAGGGCTGACGTGTCAACCAGCGCGTGAGGAGGAGCGGCGCGCTGATGGTGACGCCGAGCATCGCATAGCCGACCAGCGCAGAGTCCACCAGACTGGTGATGAACGTGGCGATGGCCATGATGACCAGCAGCAGCAGCGAAAACAAGCCGTGCCCGATGTAGATGTTACCTAAGTACCGCTGGAACTTGGCAGCATATTTGCCGCTGCCAAAGATGGCCATCGGCTCGATCAGGAATGCGTCGTACATGTTCTGACTGAGCGTGAACCACACATAGACGACGACAAAGGCGCCGTATTCATCCGCTGTGAGGTGGCGTGCCAACACAATGTTGAGAACTGTGTTGCTCCCTGAAAAGACCGCTTGATCGCCAATGGCGCCGCTGATCTTCGCGAGCCAGCTCACAGAGTGAGAGCTGAGACGCAGTCGCGCGAACAGCGGATTCATCGGGGCGTGCTCGGTCTCGACCGGGGTGGCGTTCGGAGTGTGTGTCATTCCCCCTCTTTCAGAGCTTTATCAACCTTGACCTATCACCACTAACCGATGAATATATTACTCCTGAAGTCGGCAAACGATTCTGACCTATGGAATTATTTACACAATTTAGAATCATAAGCCTCTATAGTGAATTGCAGAACAAGGTATGATGGTTTTATACTGCATTGTGTTACAGAGTCCGTGCCTGATACTGTAATGCAGCATCCAGCTTAGTGGGTTAGTGGCGCGCTCAGCTTCGCACCTTTACCCGACACTGCCCGTTCGACATACAGACTGCGGAAGAACATGATCTCCAGTAGTAACAAGCGATACGCCGATGTCCTCCTCAAATATGCATGGTTGTTAGTTTTAGCGGCGGTAATTGCGGGGGCGGCGGGTTACCTGTTTCGTGCCCGCCAAGCACCGACCTATCAGTCCGAAGTCCGCGTCTTCATTGGGAATTCAATCAGCTCGCCGGATACGAGTATCGCTCAAATTGACACGGGCGCGCGGTTGGCGCAAACCTACGCGCAGCTCATCACCTACGAGCTGCTCGAACACACGATTGAGCTGCTGCAGCTCCCCTTAACCGTCGAGCAGCTCCGGGGAATTGTCTCCACAGAGGTCATCTCCGAAACGCCAATTCTCATCATTAAAGTGAGCTACATTGATGCGGAGCAGGCGGCACTTATCGCGAATCAGATAGCTGATCTTCTGATTCAGGACAGCCCGTCCAACCTGACGAACGAAGAATCGCAGCGGATGCTCGCCATTCAAGCTCAGATCGATAATCTAGAAAGCGAGATTGCCTCCCAGCGCACGGAGTCTATCCAGATTCTCGACCGGATTAATGAAGCGAATCTGGCCCAGGAGACGGATGTTGCGCTCGCGCTGAACGAAGACTACAACCGTCTGCTGACCCAGATCAACACCTCGCGCACGATTCTCGCACAGCTCTCCGATACGTATCTCCAGCTTTCCAACCGCACGAATCGCCTTGAAGTGATCGAGCGTGCGCGGGCGAACCCGAATCCGACCGGCATCAAGCCGCCGATCATTGCGGCCGCGGCCGCCGTGGTTGGCCTGATTTTGGCTGCCGCCGCCGTGATCTATTTTGAATACGCCAACACGTCGCTACGCACGAGCGAAGAAGTCGAAACGGTGCTGCAAGTGCCGGTTTTGGGGCGCATCTCACAAGCCACGTGGATCAACAAAAGCAAGAAGTCGTATCTGACTGTGGATACGCACACCCAGTCTCGTCTTGCCGAAGACTATCGTAATCTACGTGTGAATTTGCTGGCCAGCACGCGCACGGCCTCGCCGACGATTTGCATTGTCACAAGCCCCAGCCCGCGCGAAGGTAAAAGCGTGACGGTCGTGAATCTGGCGGCGGCGATGGCGCTGGCAGATCTCGACGTGCTGCTGATCGACGCGGATCTGCGTCGGCCTGTGCTCCATGAAGTCTTGGGTGTCTCTAACCTTGCCGGTCTGACCACCGCGCTTTTTGCCGAGAACAACCGGGACAAGCAGGCTGATGTTTCCGTAAAGGACTTAGTGCAGAAGACACGTATTCCGAAGCTGTGGGTGCTGCCCGCCGGGTATACCACCGAGCGGTCGACAGAAGTGTTCGGCACAGATCGCATGACCAAGCTGCTCGAGTCGGTGAGCGAGAAATACGCGTTTGATGTGATCCTGATCGATACGCCGCCGCTGCTAGCCGTTTCGGATGCGTCAGCGTTGGCCGTCTCCACTTCGGCGTCGGTGATCCTTGTCGTGAATTCCGGGCGGACGCACTGGAATCTGGCCCTTAAGGCGAAGAAGCAGTTGGAGCAGCTTAACGTGAATCTCGTTGGGGCAGTGCTGAACCGCGTCCGCGATGGACAGGATAATGGGTCCAGTTACTATAGCTAAGAGCGAGCATTTACGTTCTTCACCAGAAATTCGCTAATTCTTCAGTTTTCGTTCGTATCAGCGCTGGCCTCCATCGAGTACACTCACGGGAGACTAGCGCTGATTGTTTGATTAGGAATTGTCTAAGTCTCTCTCATTTGCGAGGCAATGGGACTAAAGTCCTCATACCAAAACTTAATTAAGTAAAGACTTGTTATGTTCTTCACGATTTCTCTCAAATGCCGAGAAGTTCGGTTAATGTCTTAATACATTACAATAATCGGTGTGATGGTTTAACGATCCGTAAACAACCATTTTCCCCTCATGAAGAATGTAAAAACTTCGTTCGTCCCTCGACTTAGGGTACTTTAGTCATGTTCAGTTTGAATGAATAGTATCGCAGGATATGAGTGTTGGTAGAAAGTTTGCTGTAAGTCGTTCATTGACAGAACCAAAAAAGGTTCGTTAGCAAATTCTCACCTTCCAGGCTCACTCATTCGCCGTACCGCAATTATCTGAGCAGAGGCAAGTTCCTGATGGAAATCACGAATCGCACGGGGATTACCACTACACACAAGCAGCAGTCACGGGATTCGGTTCAGTGGGCCAGAACTCGCGTCCAAAAGATCGTCGATTTCTCACTGGTCGCGCTCCTTCTGGATCTGTGCGCGATTTTGACCGGCGTCTCCCTCGCCCTCTCGGTGAGCGCCCGGGTGCTGCCGGCGGTTGAGCCGATTTCTGCTACGCCCTACGGCGTTCAGATCATCGTCGCCGTATGGTGTGCAGCTTTATTCATCACCCCCATCTATACCCAGCTTTCGGGACAGGAGTTAAAAGATGAACTGAAGCGAGTCGTGCTGGTTGGCGCGCTCGCAACCGGATTGACATTGATTATCAGCACGTTCCTGCCGCACCCGATGGCGGCGGTTTCGGTGGTCGCCACGACGACGCTGGGCACGGTTGGTATGCTGTTCTGGCGCATGGTGCTTTACAGCCTGTTTCCGGGCGTTAACCTCGTTCACGAGCGGAAGCGCGTCCTTGTCATTGGAGCCAACGATCACACCATCGACTATGTCGAAACCGTTGCGCGCCAGACCAACAGTCCGTTGTTCGTGTGCGGCTTTATTGATGATCGCGCTGAAGAAACGGTGGCGGGCTACCCGATCATTGGGTCGACCCGTGCGAATCTGGCGGAGATCGTGCATGAATACGAAATTGAAGAAGTCGTCGTCGTCCAACCAACTTCATCGGACGAGGCCATTATCCGTCTCTTTGAGACGCTCCAGTTCCTGCCGGTGCAAATTCACATCATCCCCGGTCAGGACGAACTGAACCTGTTTCACCCGCTCTCGGTTCATCGCAAGGCGGAGAAGCTGGCCGTCACGCTACCGCAGTTGGGCATGAGCCTGCCGAATCGCACGCTCAAGCGCCTGCTCGACATCGTGCTCGCCAGCATCGGCATTTTCATGGTTCTGCCGATGCTGGTGATGGTTGGCATCGCCATCAAGCTGGACAGTCCCGGTCCGCTGTTTTTCAAGCAGAAGCGCATCGGCGAAGGCGGCAATCCGTTCCACATGTACAAGTTTCGCTCCATGGTGCAAAATGCTGAGCAGCTGCAGTCGTCGGTCATGAAGACGAATGCGGACGGCAAGCTGGTGCACAAGAGCGAGAACGACCCGCGCGTGACGCGCATCGGCCGCATCATCCGCAAGACGAGCATTGACGAGCTGCCTCAGCTCCTCAATGTGCTGAAGGGCGATATGTCGCTCGTTGGCCCGCGCCCCGAACTGCCGCTGCTCGTCAATACGCAGTATGAATCGTGGCAGAAGCAGCGTTTCACCGTTCCCCCAGGGATCACGGGGTGGTGGCAGGTGAGCGGTCGTAAGGAAGCAAAGCTTCTGCATCTCAGCACCGAAGAAGATCTATACTATATCCAGCACTATTCGTTCTGGCTGGATCTCAAGATCATGTTTATGACCGTACCCGTTATTTTGACGGGCAAGGGCTCCTTCTAAGTCATCATTGAACTCGAACTACCTAGCGAGGCAAAAGCAACATGTCTAACAGCAGCACAAAAGTCGTCGTTACCGGCGCTGGCGGTTTCATTGGTCATCATCTGGTTGCTCATCTCAAGAAGCAGGGGTACTGGGTTCGTGGTGTGGACCTGAAGTATCCTGAATATCGCAAGACCGAAGCCGACGAATTCGAAATTCTGGATCTGCGCCGCTCCGATGATGCGCTCCGCGCGATGCGTGGCGGGATCGACGAAGTGTACGCTCTGGCCGCTGACATGGGCGGGATGGGCTTTATCTCGTTTAATAACGCGTTGATCCTGCATAACAACGCGCTGATCAACATTCACACGATGGAAGCCGCGCGCCTGCATGGTGTCAAGCGTTATCTGTACACCTCGTCGGCGTGCATCTACCCGGAATACCGCCAGACCGATGCCGCGGTGGTACCGCTCAAGGAAGAAGACGCCTACCCGGCCCAGCCCCAGGACGCCTACGGTTGGGAAAAGCTGGTGACCGAAGTGCTCGCGCACCACTATCACCTCGACTACGGCATGGAAATGCGTGTCGTGCGCTTCCACAACATCTTCGGCGAATACGGCACGTGGGAAGGTGGCCGCGAAAAGGCTCCGGCGGCGATGTGCCGCAAGGTGGCGATGGCCAAGCTCACGGGCAACCCGGTTGTCGAAATCTGGGGCGATGGCGAACAGACCCGCTCCTTCTGCCACGTGGATGACTGCGTCATCGGCATCGACAAGCTCATGCGCTCCGACTACTCCGAACCGATTAACCTCGGTCAGGATCGCATGGTGACGATCAATGAGCTGGCTGACCTGGTCGCCGCGGCCGCGGGCGTGAAGATCGAAAAGAAGCACATCCCCGGTCCGCAGGGCGTTCGTGGTCGGAATTCCGACAACACGCGCCTGCGCGAAGTCCTCAAGTGGGAACCGGACATTTCGCTGGAAGTGGGCTTAGCGCGCACCTACGAATGGATCGAAGCGCAGGTGAAAGCGAAGCTGGAAGCGCATCCGGAGCTCGCCGCGCCCGTAGCCGTCGGCAAATAGCGACAACGTTCCCATCATTGAGAGGTTAGCAACCCATGTCGCCTGTGATCGAACGCGTGAATGTTCTTGGTGTCCAGGTCAGTGCGATCAATCTGAGCCTTGCACTGCAAACGATTGACGGATGGATTAAACAGCGGGAACAGCACTACGTCACGATTACAGGCGTGCATGGGGTGATGGAATCGCAGCGCGACCCCAATTTGCTCAAAATTCATAACGAGGCCGGGCTCGTCACCCCCGATGGCATGCCACTGGTGTGGATGTGCCACCGCCGGGGGAAGCAGCAGGCTTCGCGCGTGTACGGCCCGGACCTGATGCTCGAAATCGGTCGGGTATCGGCGGAACGCGGGTATCGCCACTACTTCTATGGTGGTGGACCAGGGGTTGCGGAACAGTTGGCGCAGAAACTACAGGAACGTTTTCCGGGGTTCAACGTGGTTGGGGTGTATTCGCCCCCTTTCAGGCCGCTCACGCCTGAAGAAGATGCTGCCGTGGTGGAGCAGATCAACGCGTTGCAACCAGATATTGTCTGGATCGGCTTGAGCACGCCTAAGCAGGAACGGTGGATGAGCGCGCACCTGCATCGACTGGAAGCGCCCGTTATGATCGGTGTTGGGGCAGCATTTGACTTCCACGCAGGTCTGAAAAAGCAGGCCCCGCCTTGGATGCAGCGGAATGGACTGGAATGGTTCTTTCGGTTAGTAACTGAGCCGCGGCGCCTCTGGAAACGTTACCTAGTTAACAACCCGAGTTTCATTTTCCTGATCATGCTGCAGGAACTCGGATTACGGCGCTACGAGGTCTGAATTCTCGCTGCTGCTCGGTTCGTCGTCGCTGTTAACGTCGAAAGGTAGCAGCCGGGACCGTCGCATCGCCCGGCGTGTTCATCAATACCTCACTGCGAACAGCAGTTGCTTGATTAAAGCTACCCGCGTCTTCGCCTTCCGCGCGATTGGATGCAGCTAAGATCTTGCCAATTATCAAACTTGCAGGGATTGAGCCAATAAACCAGATCACTAGTATCAAGAGAATGTTTTCCATGTCCGTCACCCTATCACCGAGACATTTGACAGTCTCAACAAAAATAACACGGGATTCCACCTAGAAGTGTTGAGATTGTCAGGAAATGATGGAGATTATGCAGGACTATCGTCACGGCTCGCCAAAAGTTAGCATCGGCGTTCCCGTCTATAACGGGGAACGGTACCTGCGGGCGGCGCTCGACTCGCTCCTCAACCAAACGTTCACGGACTTCGAGATCCTCATTTCCGATAACTGTTCGACGGACAGCACAGCGGCCATCTGCGCGGAATACGCCGCGCGGGATGCGCGCGTGCGCTACCACCGCAAACAGAAGAATGATGGCGCGGTCGAGAACTTCAACAGCATTGTCGACCGGGCGCGCGGCCAGTACTTCAAGTGGGCAGCGCACGATGATGCCATCGCGCCGACGTATCTGGAAAAGTGTGTCGCGCTGCTGGACGGCGACCCCAAGATCGTCATGGCGCACAGCCTGACACAGATGATCGACCAGTTTGACCAGCCAATCATCCTGCCGGAAGATGGCAAGGGTTACATTGTCGATGAGCACAAGCACATTGTGCGCGTCGGCTACGACAGCCCCGACCGCAAGCTCAATTCACCGCACGCGGATGAACGGTTCGCGGCTATCGTCATGGAAACAAACTGGGTCTACGAAATTTTCGGCCTGTTCCGCATCGAACCTCTCAAGCGGACCGGGCTGATGGAAGCATTCTACGGGGGCGACAAGCTCCTGCTCGCGCAGATCGTCACGATGGGGCGCGTCGCGCTCGTGCCGGAACCGCTGTTCCTCAACCGGCGGCACGCAGAACAGTCGACGAACCTGACCGATGTCGAAGCGCAGGAGGCGTGGATTGACCCGCACAACAAAATGGGCGGCCTCAAACACCGCTGGCGGCGGCTGCGCGGCTTTGTGCTCGCCGCTCTTAATCCACAAATGAGCCTCAATGAACGTATTCTGTGTGTACGTATCTTTTTGAGCTACTACCTCCGCTTTGACCGTTGGCGTCAGATGTTTGAGGATGTGACCCGGATACGGCATCGTCGTTTGGCAAAAGAAATCAGCGTCAAAGTTAACTAAGCAAGGAGCGAAACAATGAAGGTCGCTATTCTCGCTGGTGGGGTTGGCTCCCGCTTATCTGAAGAAACGCAGCTCAAGCCGAAGCCGATGGTTGAGATTGGGGGCATCCCGATTCTCTGGCACATCATGATGCACTATTCCTGCTATGGGTTCAACGAGTTCGCCATCGCGCTCGGCTATAAGGGAGAGTACATCAAGAAATACATGGTCGATTACGCCCAACTGAGCAGCAACCTTACGGTTGACATGAGCACGGGCGGCGTTCAGATGCAGGGCGGGTATCGCCCGAACTGGAAGGTCGACCTGGTGGATACGGGCATGGCGACGCTGACGGGGGGACGCATCAAGCGGCTCGCGCCGCACCTCGGCAACGAAACGTTCATGCTGACGTGGGGTGATGGCGTGTCGGATGTCAATCTGCACGATCTGCTCGCCTTCCACAAAGCGCATGGCAAGCTCGCTACGATGACCGCGGTGCGGCCTCCGGCGCGCTTCGGGCATCTCGGCTTCGACGGCGACAAGATCACCACGTTCACCGAAAAGCCGCAGACCGCCGAAGGCTGGATCAACGGTGCGTTCTTCGTACTCGAACCGGAAATCTTCGACTATATCGAAGGTGACGACACGCAGTGGGAGAAAGCCCCGCTCGAACGACTGGCACAAGATGGTCAGCTCATGGCCTATCGGCACTATGGTTTCTGGCAGTGTATGGATACGCTGCGCGACAAAAAGCTCCTCGAAGACTTATGGCAGACGGGCGAAGCCCCGTGGAAAATCTGGGATGAACAACTATGAAACTCCTCGTTACGGGCGATAAAGGGTACATCGGCACGGTGATGGTGCCCATGCTGCAGGCTGCGGGACACGAAGTTGTCGGCATGGACAGCGATCTGTTTGAAGCATGCACATTCGGCGAATATCACCCAACGCACGTCTCGATTCGCAAGGACATCCGCGACGCGACGCCGCATGATTTCGAAGGCTTCGACGCGGTAATCCATCTGGCTGGTTTGTCGAACGATCCGCTCGGCGATTTCAAGCCAGAAATCACCGACGACATCAACCACCGCGCGAGCGTGGATCTGGCGCGCAAGGCGAAGCAGGCGGGTGTGCCGCGCTTCATCTTCTCGTCATCGTGCAGCACTTACGGCGCGGCCGGTGATACGCCGGTGGACGAAACATCGGGCCTCAACCCGGTGACGCCCTATGGTGTGTCGAAAGTTGATGTCGAACGCGATGTGTCGCAGATGGCCGACGCCAATTTCACGCCGACCTTCCTGCGCAATGCGACAGCCTACGGCTTCTCGCCGCGTCTGCGCTTCGACCTCGTGCTGAACAATCTCGTCGCGTATGCCGTGACGACCAAGCAGATTTACATCAAGAGCGACGGCACGCCGTGGCGTCCGATCGTGCACATCGAGGACATCTCCCGCGCGTTCATGGCGGTGCTCAATGCGCCCGCCGACGTGGTGCGCAATGGCGTGTACAACGTGGGGCGGACGGAAGAGAACTATCGCATCTCCGAACTTGCGGAAATCGTGCGCCAGGTTGTCCCCGGCTGCACCGTCGAATACGCGCCGGATGGCGGCCCCGACAAGCGCTGCTACCGCGTGGATTGCAGCCTGATCAACCAGGTGCTGCCGGAATTCCAGCCGCAGTGGACGGCGCGCAAGGGTGCCGAGCAGTTGTACGAAGCGTATCAGCGCATTGGCCTGACGGTTGAGGAATTCGAAGGCGAACGCTACAAGCGCATCGCCCACATCAAGCAGTTGATCGCGTCGGGCAAAGTCAGCACAGATTTGCGCTGGCGTGAATCGTCCCCGTCGCTGAGCTAGAAAGTAGACATAATGACAGCCACCATCGCCTGCCGCTCATGCGGCAGCACGACACTCCTGCCGATTCTGTCGTTTGGAGATACACCGCTCGCCGATCACCTGCTGAGCGCCGCCCAACTGAGCGAACCGGAACTGACCGCGCCGCTCGAACTGGTTTTCTGCCCCGAGTGTTCGCTCGTCCAGATCACCGAGAGCGTTGCGCCGGAAATTCTGTTTGACGAGAACTACCCGTATTTTTCGTCGGTGTCGCCCGCGCTGCTCAAGCACTTCCGCGGCAGCGCCGAGCAGATCATTGCCGACCGTGGCCTGAATGCCAACCACTTCGTGCTGGAAATCGCCAGCAATGACGGCTACATGCTCAAACCGTTTGCCGAAAAGGGCATCCCGGTGCTGGGCGTCGACCCGGCGGCTGGCCCGGCGAAAGCGGCGATTGCGGCGGGCATCCCGACGCTCAACACGTTCTTCACGGTGCAGCTCGCGGAACAACTGCTAGCCGAGCGCAAAATCCGCCCGAACGTCATTCTGGCGAACAACGTGCTCGCGCATGTGCCCGACCTCAACGGTTTTGTCGAAGGGATTCACCTACTGCTGGCCGATGATGGCGTCGCGGTGATCGAAGCGCCTTACATCGTCGACCTGATTCAGCACAGCGAATTCGACACCATTTATCATCAACATCTGTGCTATTTCTCGGTGACCGCGCTGGATAAGCTGTTCCGCCGCCACAACCTGTACCTCAATAACGTGGTGCGGACGGCGATTCACGGCGGCTCGCTGCGCCTGTTTGTGGAACGGACGGAGAACCCGCAGCCCGGCGTGACCACACTGTTAGAAGCCGAACGCGCGAACGGCGTCGACACCTATGCCTTCTACACCACGTTCGCCGACAAGGTGAATGCGGTCAAGGCGGGGTTGATGGGTATCCTGCAGGACCTCAAGGCGAAGGGCGAACAGGTTGTCGGGTACGGCGCCGCGGCGAAAGCCACGACCATGCTGCATTACGTTGGCATCGACAAGCGCCACCTCGACTACATCGTCGACCTCAACCCACACAAGCACGGTCGCTATATGCCCGGCACGCAGCTCCCGATTCTGCCGGTGAGCAAGCTGCTGGAAGATCAACCCGGCTATGTGCTCATTCTGGCGTGGAATTTCGCGGAAGAGATCATGGCGCAGCAGGCGGCGTATCACAACGCTGGCGGCAAGTTCATCATTCCGCTGCCCGAACCGACGATTAAGTAGAGACTGAGCGTGATGCCGACCGTTGCTGTTTGTCCAAGCTGTGGTTCCGACCGGGTCTCCTCCTTCTACCGCGTGCCTAAAGTGCCAGCGCACAGCGTGCTGCTGTTGGAAACGCGGGAAGAAGCCATTAGCTATCCCAGCGGCCAAATCGAGCTCGGCTTGTGCGCCGACTGTGGTTTCATCTACAACCGGGTGTTTGATCAGGCGCTGAACGAATACGCCGAACGCTACGAGGCGACACAGAGCTTTTCGCCGACCTTCAGCGCGTTTGCGCGTGGGCAGGCGCTTGACCTGATCGATCGGCTCGACCTGCGCCACAAAAAGGTGCTCGAGATCGGCTGTGGGCAGGGTGAGTTCATCCTGCAATTGTGTGAACTCGGCGACAATCAGGGGCTGGGCTACGACCCGGCGTATCGCGGCGACGAAGGTTACCAGAGTGACCGCGTGCAGTTCTTCGCGGACTTCTATACGGAGAAATCCGGCGCGTTTGACGGCGATCTCATTTGCTGCAAGATGACGCTGGAGCATATCCCTGATCCGTATGACTTTGTAGCACTGGTGCGCCGCTGCATTGCGCCGACTGCGGACCCCGTTGTGTATTTCCAGATTCCCAACGCCAATTACGTCTTGCAAACGCAGGCGTTCTGGGATGTGTACTACGAACACTGTTCTTATTTCACCCCGGCGACGCTGCAGTTCATCTTTGAGCGTGCGGGGTTCACAGTGCAGCGGGTATATACCGATTACGACGACCAGTACCTGATGATTGAAGCGAAAAAGGCGGAGCCGAACGGTTCCGCCGCCGTACCCGCCGCCGCCCTCGACCGCATCCGTGAGGATGTGGCGCGGTTCAGCACGGAGGTGCCGGAACGCATCGCGCAGTGGCGCTCGGCGATTCAATCGATGTACGCGGCGGGGCAGAAGATCGTGCTGTGGGGGGGCGGTTCCAAGGGTGTCGCCTTCCTGACCAGCCTCGGCATCGAAGCCGAAGTCAGCTACGTCGTGGACGTCAACCCGCGCAAAAACGGGATGTCTATGGCGGGCACGGGGCAGAAGATCGTGCTGCCGGAATTCCTGCAAGACTATCGTCCGGATACCGCGATCGTTATGAACCCGATCTACATTCCGGAAATTCAGGCCAAACTCGACGATTTAGGCGTGCCGACGCAGCTCCTCTCCATCGAAAGTGTGCTTCATGGCTGATTCCAGCGTCGTGTGGACGACCTGTCCAGTGTGTGGGGGCGAAGATGTTCGCCCCTTTTTCACGTTGCCGAACGTCCCGGTGCTGTGCAACGTGCTTTACCCGACGCTTGAGGATGCCCGGCACGCGGCGCGCGGCGATATTCAGCTCAACTTCTGCCAGTCGTGCGGGCACGTTTACAACGCTCGCTTCGACCCCGACATGCTGAGGTACGCGCAGAACTACGAAAATTCGCTCCATTTCTCGCCAAGCTTCCAGCGTTATATCACGGCGCAGATTGACGACCTGATCGCGCGGCACGACCTGCGCGATAAGACGGTCGTCGATGTGGGCTGCGGCAAGGGCGAATTTCTGCTCGAAATCTGCGAACGCGGACACAACCGCGGCTTCGGGTTCGACCCGAGCTATATCCCGACTGGGAACGAGCCAGACACGGTGCAATTTGTGCAAGACTTGTACTCGGAAAAGTACAGTCAGTATCACGCCGATCTCGTCGCCTGTCGGCACGTGCTGGAACATGTCGCGCCGCCGACCATGCTCGTGCGCGCAGTTTACAGCGCCATCGCTACCCCGGAACGGACGGCGGTATTCTTCGAAGTGCCGAACGCGCTCTACACGGTGCGCGATCTCGGCATCTGGGACATCATCTACGAGCATTTCTCCTACTTCACGGCTAATTCGCTGTTCAATGTGTTTGCGCGGGGCGGGTTCGTCGTCAAAGATATTCAGGAGACCTACGGCGGCCAGTTCCTGACCATCGAGTCGCAGGTGGGCACGGGCGAGCAGCCGACGCTCAACGCCGTGCTGCCCATGCCACAGCTCAGTGCGATGATCGATGCCTTCGCCGAGAACGATCGGCGCAAGAAGCAGGAGTGGGACGACACTCTCAGCCGCCTTGCCGCCGCTGGTAAGCGGACGGTGGTCTGGGGCAGTGGCTCGAAGGGCGTGACCTTCGTCAATGCGATGCAGGCGCATGCCAAGATCGACTATGTCGTGGACATCAATCCGCGCAAGCACGGTATGTTCGTCGCCGGGACGGGACAGAAGATCGTGCCGCCGGACTTCCTGCGCGGCTACCACCCCGATCTCGTGCTGATCATGAATCCGATTTATCTCAATGAGATCAAGCAGATGCTGAGCGAACGCGGCGTCGAGTGCGAGGTCCAGCTCGTCTAGTATCGGTATAGACCACAGGGAGAACGGCCATGAAGATTGCCATCGTCAACCAGCCGTGGGATAAGTCGCCGGGCTACGGCGGTATCCGCACCTCGACCGAGGTCTATACCTACAACATCGCGGCGCGCTTTGCCCGCGATCACCAGACCATCGTCTACTGTTCCGGGCGCAAGCTGAGCACTCGGATTGAAGTCGAGAACTACGAGGGGATCGAGTTTCGTGCCATCCCCGGCACGTCCATCGAGCGCCGCGTGAATATCCCGATTCAGAAGTTGTTCGAAGCGACCATCACGCGGCGGGATACGCGGCGTCCCTTCCTCAGTTCGCGGTTCTTCTTCATGGCCTACGCGCAGCAGATCGCCTACGACCTGCGGCAGCAGCGGGTCGATGTGGTGCAGGTCAACAACTTCTACCAGTTCATCCCGGCGATTCGCGCGCAAAACCCGAAGATCAAGATCGTGCTGTCGATGTTGTGCGAATGGCTGTCGCAGCTTACCGATCCGCAGGTGGAGCGCGCCGTCGCCATGACTGATGTGATCGTCTGCGTGAGTGACCATGTACGTGACCGCGCGATTGCCCGCTTCCCGCAGTACAAGGATCGCTTTGTCTCGACGTGGGCAGGCGTGCAGATCCCGGATCAAGCGTGGGAACTGCCCGCAGGTACCCCGGATCGCAAAAAGCAGATCCTGTTCGTGGGGCGCATTTCGCCAGAAAAAGGCGTGCACATCATGGTGGACGCCTTCAAGAAGATTCACAAAGAGCGTCCGGATACCGAACTCGTGCTGATCGGTGCGAAAGGCTCCGCTCCGGCGGACTTCATCGTCACGCTGAGCGATGACCCCAAGGTCAAGGCGCTTATGGAGTTCTACGACCTCGAAGGGGGACGAGACATCTATTTCGACGCCATCGACCAGCGCATCACGGCGGATGTGCGCCCGTTCATCCACTTCACCGGGCCGAAACCGCATGCCGAAGTGATCGCGGCCTATTCCAATGCCGATGTCGTGCTTAACGCCTCGCTCTCTGATGCGTTCCCGTTCCCCGTGGTCGAAGCGATGGCGCGCGGCGTGCCGATGGTGGCATCGGCGGTCGGCGGCATCCCCGAGGCCGTGATCGACGGGGAGACGGGCTATCTGTTTGAGCCGGGCAATGCCGAGCAACTGGCGGCGGCCATGCTCAAAATGCTCGGCGATGATGTCGCGCGCGTCCGCATGAGCGCGAAGGCGCGCCAACGCATCGCCGACAAGTTCACCTGGGATCACACCGCGCAGCGCCTCGTCGCGCAGTTTGAACGCGCGGTGGGCAAGCCCGCTGAGTAACTCACCGTTGTCAACAGCCGTGTCGCCAGGAGCGACTATGAAAATCGCCATTGTCAACCAACCGTGGGATAAGTCGCCCAATTACGGCGGCATCAAGACGTCCACGGAGGTATATACCTATAACATTGCTTCCCGCCTCGCGCACGACCACGCGGTGATCGTCTATTGTTCCGGGCGTAAGCTGAGCCATCGCATCGAGGCGGATCAGTACGAGGGCATCGAATACCGCGCCGTCCCCGGCACCGCCTTTGAGCGCCGCATGAACCTGCCGCTGCAAAAGCTGTTTGAGGCCACCGTCACCCGCCGCGATACGCGCCGACCGTTCCTCAGTTCGCGCTACTTCTTCATGGCATATGCCGAGCAGATCGCCCGTGACTTGCGCCAGCAGCGCGCCGATATCATTCAGGTTAACAACTTCTATCAGTTCATCCCGGCGATCCGCGCGCAGAACCCGGATAGCAAAATCGTGCTGGCTATGCACTGCGAATGGCTGTCGCAGCTCACTGATCCGCAGGTCGAACGCGCGCTCTCGATGACGGATGTCGTGGCCGCGGTGAGCGACCACGTGCGCGACCGCGCCGCCGAACGTTTCCCGCAGTATGCGGAATGCATGGTGACGGTGCACGCGGGCGTCAAACTGCCCGACGCAGCGTGGACGCTGCCCGCCGCCAGCCCGGAGCGCAAACAGCAGATTCTGTTTGTCGGGCGCATCTCGCCGGAAAAAGGCGTGCACCTCATGATCGAGGCCTTCAAGCAGGTGCACCGCGCGCGCCCTGACACCGAACTGGTGCTGATCGGCGCGTTGGGTTCCGCCCCGGCGGAGTTCATCGTCAAGCTGAGCGATGATCCCAAAGTACAGGCGCTGTTGGAGTATTACGATCTGGACAGCGGGCGTGATATCTACTTTGATCGGCTGAACGCGCTGATTACCGAGGATGTGCGCGACGCAATTGTGTTTCGCGGGCCGATGCCGCACGCGGATGTGATTCAAGCGTATGCGAATGCCGACATTGTGCTCAATGCTTCGCTCTCCGATGCCTTCCCGTTCCCGGTGCTCGAGGCGATGGGGCGCGGCGTGCCGATGGTGGCGTCGGCGGTGGGTGGCATTCCGGAGACAGTGGTGCCGGGCGAAACTGGGCTGCTGTTTGAGCCGGGGAACGTGGCGCAGTTAGCTGAGTCGGTACTGGCGCTGCTGGCCGATGATGCGCTGCGCTTGCGCATGAGCCAGAATGCGCGTGAGCGAATTGCCAACAACTTCATGTGGGAACACACAGCGCACAACCTCAATGCCCTGTACGCACAGATGGTGGAAAAAGTGGTATGAACCTGCGAACCCGCTGGCGCGACACCCTGTTACGTCGACTGGATGCCGGAGCGCAGGCGTTCCCCGTGAACGATCTGCCAGCGACGGCGATTATTTTTTCGCCCCATTTTGATGATGAGACGCTCGGCTGTGGCGGGCTGATGATCAAGAAGAAGCGCGCCCACGCTACCGTGAAGATCGTCTTCATGACAGATGGCAGCCAATCGCATGCACATCTCGTGGCGCCGGAAGAACTGGCGAAGATGCGGCGGCAGGAAGGGCTGGACGCGGCACGCGTGCTCGGCTTGAACGAAGCGGACGTATACACGCTCTCGTTCAGTGAACGGCAGCTCGAAGCGCAAATGGCTGACGCCATCACGGCGGTCACGCAGATATTGAGCGATGTCGAACCGGCGCAGGTCTTCATTCCGTACAGCGGCGAACCGCGCATCTGGTCGCACGATCATCAGGCGACCACGGCGATCATCTATGCGGCGCTCAAGAGGCACGGGCGTCCGGTTACCGTCTATGAGTACCCGATCTGGTTCTGGTACAGCCTGCCGTGGATGAACCTTGCCGATAACAGCCGCCGCAATCAACTGCGCATCCTTGGCATCTCGCTCAGCTCGTGGTTTGGGCTGCGCGTGGTGCGCGATTTCAGTCACGCACTCGATATCGCCGATGTGCTCGACCAGAAAATCGCGGCGCTCAAAGCACATCGGTCGCAGATGGAACGCCTCCAACCGGATGTAGGCTGGCCGATCCTGAGCGATATGTCCAACGGGCAGTTCCTCGCCCGGTTGACAGCAGAACGCGAATATTACCGGTTAGCGAGGCGTGAACCATGACCCCCACCCCCGACTTGAAAGCGACGCTGCTGCTCAACGACACCTTCACCGCTGATGTGGCGCGTGGACAGGTGATTGGCAGTCAGAGTCCGGATGGTCGCCCACGTCTGGGCACCGACGCCGAGGGGCTGATGAGCGTCGACAATGGCGCGCTGCGCATTCCACCGCTCATCGAAGCGGGCTGGGGGCGTGCGAGCCTCGCTTACGGACCGTTCCCGCGCCAGCCCGGGCTGACCGTCGCCGTGTCGATGCTCAACGGGCACAATACCTCGCAGCTCGACGAATTCACAGATACGGTCAAGCGGCGCTTATGGCGGTGGGCGCACGGCAGTTTGAGCCCCAGCGAATCCCGCGTCAAGCTGGTGCCGCGCATGCTGCGGTGGGCGACTAGCGCGCATCTGCCGCGTATGGTCTGGTGGCTGCGCTGGTGGCGTAAGCTGCGATCTATCGCTGGGACGCAGATTTTGCTCGACGAGAACATGGCCGTCGGCTGGTTCGACCAACCGATAGCGGCGGGTAAGCTGCCGAATGGCAACGCGTTTGTGATGCACGCGCTCGGCGGGGCGAATGGCGAACTGTGGGCGCATGGCGGCAAAGCACCGCTGCCGACCGTGAGCGGGTACCAGAATATCCCGACGCAGTATGTGGTCGTGCTGCGCGAACGCGGCGCGGCCTACTATGCGGCGTCATTGACTGGCGCTTTCGGCGTGGGCAGCTACCCGCATCTGCGTCCGCTGGCCGTTGAGCCGTTCCGCGCTGATCCGCAAGTGTACGCGGGGGTGCAGCAGAGCGTGCTCGGGCAAATTGGCTTCCGAGCGGATACGCGCGTGTCCGGCGTCAAGGTCGGGCAGGTGGACGCGTGGTCGCAGTGGTATGGCTCAGCGCACTGCGCAGATCGGCTAAGCGGGACAGGTGAACTAGCTGAAACGAACGCTGATACAGGCGAGGCGTGGACGCTCGTCAGCGGCGGTTGGCAGCGCGGAGCACATGGCGCATTGGGCGTGGAAGCCGACAACCGCACGCTGATCACAGCGCAGCAGCCGGCAGGCCTCATCCATACGCTCATCACCACGGGCGCAGACCGCCTCGGCACGCTCGGCGTGATCTGGCGGGCGGTCGATGGCGACAACTACTGGAGTTTGTGCCTGAGCGCGGCGGAGACGCAGTTGGTGCGCACGACCGCTGGTCAGGCTGAAGTGAAGGCGACCACCACTGACGTGCATCTGCGTCCGAACAGCACGTATGCCGTGCAGATTCTGGACGATGGGCACACGATCGCCGCGTTTGTTGATGGCCAGTTGGTGTTCGGTGAGCGCCTTGCTGCTGAGCATTTCAACACGGCGAGTGGGATCGGACTGCTCAGTCAGGGCAGCGATGCCCGCTTCCGCGACTTCGAAGCGCATCCGCGCTCGGTCGAAATCCCCGCTCAGCTTGCCTTTGCCACGCCGTGGCAGCGCAGCGGGCAACGGATGGTCGTCACTGAGCAGTTTGACGGCGCGGCGCGCGAACTTGAAGGTAAGCCGACTACGAGCGGCGGTCAGGTATGGCAGCGCACCCGCGGCAGCGGCGTGGTCGACCTGCTGGGCGATGGCACGGCACACGTGCGCGCGACCAGTGCGCAGCCGAACCCCGGACGCACGTTGTTCACCGTCGCATGGGCGGAACCCGGCTTTGCCGAACTGGAAGCGATCATCCGCCCGCCGGAACAGAGGGCGAGTGGCGATCAGAAAGGGCGCTGCGGGGTAGTCTTCTGGCAGGATATCAACAACTACCTCGTCGTCAGTACCTACCTCGATTCGTGGCATCCCACCTCGTCGATTTCCTCGTTCTTCCATATCAATGGTTTCGAGGAGGTCTATGACGCGATCTGGACGAACCTCGATCGACATGTCATGTGGGGGCAGGATTACCGCCTGCGCGTCGCCTTTGACGGTCGCCAATACCTTGTGCGGGCGAATGACGAGCCCGTCTTGTATCGTGCCCTCACCGATGTCTATCCCCGGCAAAGGCCACTCACAATCAACCGTGTGGGGCTGGCGGTCAACTGGGAATGGGGTGACGATACGGGCAGCGTCCTCAAGCAGTTTGTGGCGAAGGCGTCCTCATGATCAAACACGTACTCTGGCAAGTGCTGCCGGTGTGGGTTACCGAACGTCTGCGTGGTGGGCAGGTTGAGACGATCCGCGCAGGGGGCGGGGCTGGCCTTAAGATCAACACGCGGCGCGCCAGCGGCGATTACGCGAGTGGCCTCAACGAACTCCACGTACAGGAATTGCTGCGCGATCAACTCAACCCGGGCGCCGTGTTTTACGATGTCGGCGCGAATATCGGCTTTTTCGGTTTGCTCGGGGCACGGCTCGTCGGGATGACGGGCAAAGTGTTCGCTTTTGAACCTGTGCCGCAGAACGCCGCGCTGGTGCGCGAGAATTTCGCGCTCAATGGCTTTACTCAGGCGCAGGTGATCGCCAAGGCGGTGGCTAATCACGCGGGGCAAGTTGATTTACTGCTGTCACGGCACCCCGGTGGCGCTACCCTGCATACTGAAGTCCGCCCGACCGATGCCGAACGGACAATCACTGTCGAGCAGGTGAGGCTCGATGATCTCGTGTTCGGGCAGCACCTTCCCGCCCCGACGTTTGTCAAAATAGATGTGGAAGGCGCGGAACTTGAGGTGCTGCGCGGCATGCAGCGCCTGCTGGCGGAAATTCGACCCCGGCTCGTCTTTGAGATCGACGATGAAACGGAAGCGGGCTTGCGCTCAAAGGCGGCGCTGTGCATTGATCTGCTGGCGTCCTACCAATACCAAATCACCGAACTGCCCGACTCGTACCCGACGCTCAATTGGAACGTCGCGCACTTTCTGGCTGTTCCCCGCAGTGTATAACGCAACCGGTCGCCTGGGCTGCAGGCGACCGGTTGTCAGTCGAATTGGGTTACAGAAAGCCGAGACGGCGGCTTCGTTATTTCACTGGCTGCGCCACGGGCATGGGCAAGCTGACGATCACGTCTGTCCCCGTCTCCGAAATCGCCTGATACTCCACCTTCCCGCCATGGGCTTCGATGATGCCATGCGCGACGAGCGTCCCGAGTGAAGTCCCCTGCGAACCCTGGAATGAGCGTTCCTGCAAAATTGAGATGACCGCCTGATCGCGCTTCACATTCAGCGTGACGATGACCTCGGTCGACGGCATGGAGCTGTCAATGACTTCAGCGATGAGTTCGGCCAAGGCGCGGGTCAGGGCCTGCGCATGCGCCACGACCTGCACTTCGCGCGCCGAGGTGCGGACGCGCACGGGTAGATCCGTTCGCTGCGTCAGCGTGCCGCCGAGTTCCGCAGCGCGGCGTAGGGTCTGGTTCAGGCTGATGGGCTTGCCGCTCTCCTGAATGACCTCCTGCTTAAGGATGCCCGTTTCCAGATGCGTTAGGTAAACCATCTGATCGACCACGCGCGACAGTTGATCCACGCCCGCGCTCATTCCCGCAATGAGGTCTTGCAGCATGGCCGGGGTAAGATTGTCGATCTGGCGCTGAATGATATCGGTTACGAGACGCATGGGGACGAGCGGCGCTTGCATCTCTTCCATCACCAGCCGCGTGATCTGCGCTTTGGCGTCTTCCAAATCCGAGACAAAACTGGCGTTGATAGCCGACGAACGTTCGAGACGGGCATGCACCGCCGAGAGCAGCTCCGCGCGCGAGAAGGGTTTGGTCAGGTAGTCGTCTGCGCCGAGTTCCATGCCGTGCCGCATGAATGAACGGTCAGCGCGCGCGGTCAGGAAGATGAACGGAGTCCGGGCATGTTCCGGGTGGCGGCGCAGGTGATCGAGCACACCGTAGCCATCCAGCTCGGGCATCGAGATATCACACACGATCAGCGTGGGGCTGTGCGCCAGAGCCAGCTCCAGCCCCGCGCGTCCATCACCCGCTTCCAGTACATCATAGCCTTCGAACAACAGAATGTCGGTGATTTCCGCGCGAAGGGGAGCTTCATCTTCGATAACGAGAATTTTGGTCATTGCTTTGGGCCTCAGTGAATACGAATGGGAAGGGTGACGATGAAGGTCGTGCCAACGCCGACCGTGCTTTTGACAGAGATGGTGCCAGAGTGCAGTTCAACGGCGCGTTTAGTGATTGCCAAGCCAAGACCCGTGCCGGAAATAGTGCCGGTGTTGGACGCCCGGTAGAAGGCTTCAAAGAGATGCTTCTGGTCGTCCTCGGGGATGCCAATGCCGCTGTCCACGACTTCGATCACAGCCGATGTGACCGATGCCGTCAGCCGCACTTGAACGGGCGCGCCGTTTGGTGAGTACTTACGCGCATTGGTCACGAGATTAGTGATGATCTGGCGCAGCAGTTTGATGTCCGCGTCCACCGAGATGGCGCTGCCTGCGCTGCAGGCGAACATAATCTCGCCACCCTTAGTATTACCCGCTCGCAAATCATCGAGGACGGTCTGGCAGAAATCCACAATATTGATTGGCTCAAGGTTGACCGTGAGGACGCCGGACTGCGCTTGACCGAGCGTGAGCACGTCTTCCAACAAGCTGACCATATGCTTGACCGTCGACTGAATTTTGTCGAAGCGGATATCGATCTGTTCCGGGGTCATTTTGACCGAGTAGTAGCGCAGGACATCAGAGGCGGCCTGAATGGTGGCGAGGGGCGTGCGGAATTCATGCGACACGATGGAGACGAAGCGCATTTTCATGTCACCGAGTTCTTTTTCGCGCGCCAGACTTTCGCGCAGTTCATGTTCAATGCGCTTGCGCTCGGTGATGTCGCGCACGATGCTTTGAATGTGCATGGGGCGACCGTCATCACCGCAGACCAACGCGACGTTGATTTCGGCCTCGATAATGCTTCCGTCGGCGCGGCGGAACTGCCGCTCGTAGATCGGTACTGATCCACACGATAAATCCGGGAAGATGGATTCCGCCGAACTGTCATCGGCCTCAGCGACAGTGAAGCGCGAGGCGTGCGAGCCGACGATTTCGTCCACTGGGTAGCGCAGCATGTTCACGGCCCGCGTGTTCGCAGCGAGGATGACGTTGTCGAGCCCGATGATGAAGACTGCATCGTTGTTGTTCTCAAACAGGCCGCGGAAACGCCGCTCGTTCGCGCGCAGCGACTCTTCCATCTGTTTGCGTTCGGTGATGTCGCGTAGACTGCAAACGATGTCGCCGTTTAGTTCGGCGGGGAGGCGCGCGAGGGCGATATCCGCGGCGAACTGGCTGCCATCGGCGCGGCAGGCGGTCACATCAATGTGCGTGCGCTCCCCGGTCTCAATTACGGTGTTCAGGGCTTCGCTGAATTCGATCCATTGGTTAGGCGAGATGGCCAAAACCAGCGGTTGATCCAGCATTTCGCCCGGCGCCAATCCAAACAATTGATTGAACAACCCATTGGTCTGGTTGATGTGCCCTTCGGAGTTGGCCAAGACGATGGCATCACTGCTGTTATCGAGAATGGATTCGATGCGCGTCTTTTCCGCATTGAGATCGGCGGTGTGCCGCCGGAGCATTTCTTCGACCTTGATATTAGACAGTTCGATGACCGCGTTGCGCTCGTCGGCCACCATCTGCATCGCTTTGCGTTCGGTGATGTCGTGCGCGTTGATGATCCACGCCTCATCCGTACCGCTTACCACGTGCCGGATGCAGCACTCGAGATAGATCGGGAACTCGAGCTTATGCTGCCAGGTGGTCTCGAATACACATAGTTCAGTGGTCTGCGCCGCGTCCAACCACAAACAGCGCACACGTTCCCGCTCGTCGGCCGCCATGTAATCGTAGAGGCTCGTACCGACCATCTCGTCGGGACGGTATCCGAGGATCCGTTCGGCTGACGGACTCTGGTAAGTGATGATGCCCTGCGCGGACACTACGGTGATCAAGTCGAACGCGTACTGTAGCAGCGTACTGAGGTACGCGCGGGGTCGGGATTGTGGAGTGGTCACAGAGATATTCATAATAGAGATATGATCCGATTGCTGGAAGTGCTCAACTCTTCCTTAATTTAATTATAGGCTGTTTTCGAGAGCAGATCCTTTAGAATGTGAAAATAGCATTAAATTTACCGAGTTTATGAATGTGTAATTACGGTTTTACATCAACTTAACATTAGCAAAAATGAAGGCGAGCGGCGCGATCTTGGCGTACAATGTGGCTTCCGCACATCCACTATTGCTGGAGCAGCATGAACGCGCGCTACGACATTTTGAACCGGGTACGCCAACTGGACCCCGTGCAGGATCATCAGGAGATCGTGTACCTTGTCGGGACGTATGAGTCGCCGTTTCTCATTCAGCGCGCGCTCGAATTTGCGCTGTTCCGCACCTTCGCAGTGCCGAGCACCGCGCAGCTCCTCGCTGAGACCGGGGAGTTTGAGCAGCGCGGACAGAAACGCTACGACGATACGACGCTGCTGATTTCGGAGTTTGTCGAGCATGGGTATGACAGCGAACGCGGGCGCGCGGCAATCAAGCGGATGAACCGTCTGCATCATCGCTTCGCCATCGACAACGACGATTATCTCTATACGCTGTCCACGTTTATCTACGAGCCGATTCGCTGGAATGAGCGCTTCGGCTGGCGACCGATTGACCCCAATGAGCGCGAGGCACAGTTCATCTTTTGGCGCGAAGTGGGTAAGCGCATGGCGATCAAGGGCATCCCTGAGACGTATGCCGAATTTGAGCAGTTTAACCGGGATTACGAGCACAAGTATTTCCAGCCGAACGAATACAGTCGGCGCATCGGGCAGGCGACCATCAACGTGTTCCTGCACTGGTATCCGGCCGTGCTGCGCCCGCTGATCAAACCGTGCCTGTACGCTTTGATGGATGAACCGCTTCGGCGCGTGTTCGGGTACCCGGAAGCGCCGGGATGGGCGAAAGCGCTGGCCGTGGGCGGGATGAAACTGCGCGCGCGGATCATTCGCTGGCTGCCGCCGCGCCGGAAACCGCGCTTGTTCACGCAGGAACGCAACCCGAGTTATCCCCACGGCTACACCATCGAACGTTTGGGGCCAGAAGATGTCGTCTAACCCCGGTGGTGATCGGCGGTAAAACAGACGAAGTTGAGCAATTTTTGCGAATATGCATTCGAATGCACCAAACCCCTTGCGGCTTGTGGAGGGCTACCTTTATAATCTGCTCCTCAACCGAAGCTGATCCAAATTACTGGATCAAAAGAACAGTTCAGCAGTGCTGCGGCGAGGGCATCGCCGCTGAAAACACTGTTTGATCGATCACTGCTGACACAAAGGGGAATTCGCTTTTATGGCTCTTTCTTCCAAAGCTCAAATCTATATTGATTCAAACCGCACCATCAGCTCGATTTCCCCACTGGTGTTCAGTGGTTTCCTCGAACACATGGGCCGGGCGATCTACGAAGGGATCTATGATCCTGCTTCGCCGCACGCGGACGCCAACGGCCTGCGCACCGACGTGCTGGCGGCGCTGCGCGAAATCAACTACCGTTCGATTCGCTACCCGGGCGGCAACTTTCTGAGCGGGTACCGCTGGCTAGACGGCGTCGGCCCCAAGGATCAGCGTCCGCGCCGCCGTGATCTGGCATGGCAGTCGATTGAAACGAACCAGTTTGGTACGAATGAATTCATCGAGTTCTGCAAGCAGATCAAAACGGAACCGATGCTCGGCGTGAACCTCGGCACGGGTACGATTCAGGAAGCTGCCGATCTGGTCGAGTACTGCAATGCGCCCGCCGAGACCAAGTTCGCGCAGCTCCGCGCCGAACACGGCTATCCTGATCCACACAATGTGAAATACTGGTGCCTCGGCAACGAGATGGACGGCCCGTGGCAGATCGGTCATCTCGAAGCGGAAGAATACGGCTTGAAGGCGCGCGAAGCCGCTAAGATGATGCGCTGGCACGACCCGGATATCAACCTCATTCTGTGTGGCTCGTCGAATGCGTACATGCCGACGTACCCGGATTGGGATCGCACGGCGCTGGAAATCTGCTGGGACGCGGTCGATTACCACTCGATGCACCACTACGCCAACAATCGCGACAATGACACCGCCAGCTTCCTCGCGCTGGCCGCGGAATTCGAAGGCTACGTCGACACCCTGGCGAGCGTGCTGCGCTACGTCAAGGCGAAGCGCCGCTCCAAGCACGACGTGTACCTGTCGTGGGACGAATGGAATGTGTGGTACAAGGCGACCACGCCGAGCGACTTCCGCGGCGGTTGGACGGAAGCGCCGCACCTCAGCGAAGAAATCTACAATGTGGAAGACATGCTGGTCGTCGCGCAGTGGATGAACGTGTTCCTGCGCCGCGCCGATGTCATCAAGATTGCGTGCGTTGCGCAGTCGGTCAACGTGATTTCGCCGCTGCACACCACCCGCGACGGCATCCTCAAGCACACGACCTACTACCCGATCATGCTGTTCAGCCAGTTGGCGAGCGGAGCGGCACTGGATGTCGCGGTGCAGTCGCCGCACTACGAAACGCCCAAATTCGGCGATATGCCGCTGCTCGACGTGTCGGCCTCGTATGACGAAACGACCGGCAAGAGCGCGCTGTTCATTGTCAACCGCAGCCAGACCGAGAGCCTCCCCGTCGAACTGAACTGGCAGGCGCTCAGCCCGCGCGCGATCAGCGCCGTACATCAGATCTCCGGTACTGACCCGAAGGCGGTCAACAGCTTCGAGAACCCGTTCAACATTGCGCCCGTGCGTGTTGCGCCGCCGGTCGTGCAGGACGGCCACGCCGAACTGGTGCTGCCGCCGCTCTCGTTCACAGTGGTCGAAACCGACCTCGCGTAAGTTTGCACCTCAGGCCGCCGATCAGCGCATGGGCTGGTCGGCGGTTTTTTGATCCAACCCATGCTCGATCTCTGCCGCAAAGCCTGCGATAATCCCCGCCAAACAATGACGATTGAAGCGAGTAAATGATGAAGCAGCAGCTTGTCCCATACTTCGAAGCACGCCTCTCCGACTATCTGGCCGATCTCATCGCGCTCACGGCCATGGACTCGTATTCGTATGACCGCGACGACGTGAATCAGGTGGTTGATTGGCTAGACGCGCGGTTTCAGCGCAGCGGATTCACCGTCGAACGCTTCACTAATGCCGCCGCCGGGGATGATCTGCTGGCGGTGCGGCGCGGTCGCGGGCGCGGACGGGTGCTGCTGCTCGGTCACAGCGACACAGTGTTCCCGCACGGCACGGCGGCCAAACGCCCGACCACCATCAACGGTGACATCATCAACGGCCCGGGCGCCTGTGACATGAAAGGCGGCCTGCTGGCGGGCATCTACGCGTTGGAGGCGCTTGACGCATCAGGTTTCGACGACTACGAACAGATTGTGTTCCTGATCGTTTCCGACGAAGAAATCGACGAGCGCCACGCCGTGCCGCTCATTCACCGCGTCAGCCACATGGGCGACGCCGTGCTCACATTGGAAGCAGCGCGCGAGAATGGCGACATCGTCACCGCCCGCAAGGGCATCCGCGCGTTTACCGGTGAGGCGTTTGGCCGCGCGGCGCATTCGGGTGTCGAACCGGAGAAAGGCCGCAGCGCGATTCTGGCGATGGCGCGGCAAATCGAGGCGCTGCACGCGCTCAACGACCCGGCGCGCGAGATCAGTGTGAATGTGGGTTATGTCGAAGGCGGCCAACTGCGCAACGTGGTGCCAGATTACGCGAAGATCAAGTTTGAGGGGCGCTCGTTCACGCCCCAGGGCTTGGCGGAAATTGAAGCGGCGGTGCGGGCGATCTTCGCGCGCGAAGTCGTGCCAGATGTCACCTTTCGCTTGCACGTCGAAGAGGACAGCCTACCGCCGATGCCGCGCACGCCCGAAGTCGAGCGGTTGGAGCGTATGGCGATTGATATCGCGACTGAACTCGGCTTCCCGCTTAAAGGTGCGAAGACTGGCGGCGCAGCAGACGGCTCGATCTGCGCAAGCGAAGGCTTGCCCGTGCTCGATGGTCTCGGTCCGGTCGGCGGACTGGATCACAGCCCGAACGAGTACATTCTCAAGAGCAGCATCGTGCCGCGCACGGCCCTGCTCGCTGAACTAATCGCGCGAATTTGTCGCTCGTAGCTGAGGTCTGGTCGCGTTTCTGACCCCACCCCGAATCCGGGGTGGGGAGATACTAGGAGCGCCTGCGTCGGGACGAGGCATGAAGTTGTTTCAGAATCGGCACTTTGCCTTACCTCATCCCGTTTCGTTTTGCTCAACCGCCCCTCTCCAGAGGGCGAAGGGCAAAGGCACGGCGGGTCGTGTCCCTCTCCCCACGGAGAGGGACGGCTTGCGCAGCAAGCAGGGTGAGGTTGAGTATTTCACGAGCTGTGAAATGTGCTTTTGCCTCGTATTGAACATTTACACCGGCGGAATGCTCAAGCCCGTTTCCTCTTCAATCATCAACAGACGGTTGTATTTGGCCAGCCGTTCCGACTGCGTGATCGAACCGACCTTGATGTAATCCCCATGCCAGCCGACCGCGAGATCGGCCAGCCAGTGGTCTTCGGTTTCGCCGCTGCGCGCGCTGACCACGATCTGCCAGCCCGCCGCCCGCGCCAGCTTGGCGGCCTGTGCCGCTTCGGTGAACGTGCCGATCTGGTTGACTTTGAGCAGCAGTGCCGAGGCTGCGTGAAGCTGGATCGCCTTGCCAATACGCTCCGGGTTGGTGCACAGTAGATCATCGCCGAGGGCGAGCACATGCGACGGCAGCGCCGCCGTGAGCTGCGTCCAGTGCGACCAGTCTTCCTCAGATAAGCCATCTTCCACGCTGATCAGCGGGTAGGCGCGTACCCAGCGCTCGATCTGCGCGATCATCTCCGTCCCGGTCAGATCCTGCCCGTTCAGGTGATAGCACTCATCCGCGTAAAAGTGGCTGGACGCGACATCAATCGCCAAGCCGAGATCTTCACCGGGACGATAACCCGCGCGCTCCATCGCGGCGACTGCGTCGCACAGCATGGTTTCGTCGTCGGGAAAGTTGGGCGCGAGGCCGCCTTCGTCGGCGGTGAGCAGACGCATCCCGTAGCGTTCGAAACTCATCTCGGCGGCGGTCTGGTACACGTCATAGAGCATGGCCAGCGACTCGCGGACACTGGTCGGCTTCAGCGGCACGAGCAGCACATCCTGAATCGACACTTGACCGCCCGCGTGTTTCCCTCCGCTGAACAGGTTGACCGTCAAGCGGGGCAGGCGGCGCGGCCCGTCACCGAGCAGGGCGCTGAAATAGGCATAGAGCGGCAGACCCATTTCAGCGGCAGAGGCGCGGGCAAAGGCCAACGAGACGGCGAGCAGGGCATTCGCGCCAAGGCGGCCTTTGTTCGGTGTGCCGTCGAGGGCGATGAGGGCAGCGTCGAGCGCGGCCTGATCCGCGAAGGATTGACCTTTGACCGCGGGCAAGATCACGTCGTTCACGTTGCGGACTGCTTGCTGGCAGCCGAGCCCCCGGTAACGCCGCGGATCGCGGTCGCGCAGTTCGTGGGCTTCCGCTCGTCCCGTCGACGCGCCCGACGGAATCGAACCCGCACCGACCGCGCCGCTGCTCAGCGTGCAGGTGCAGTGCAGGGTGGGGCGTCCGCGGCTGTCCAGAATTTCGAGGGCATGGAGTGATGCAATTTCGGCCATAAGCTGTCTCGTCCTCAATGAAGTTATCTGTGCATAAGCGTTTGTTGTGGCGTGAAGTGTACACGGCTTGACAAAAGCCGAAAACTCTCATAGGATAGTGTAAGTGAATGAATGTTCATTCATTACAGTGAATGAACATTCATAAGCTCGCTGGAAGCCTAGACGTGGAGAAAACTTCGGTGACCGATCCAATTCAAGAGCAGCTCATCACCGCGCGGAAACAGCAAATACTGGATGCCGCCGCGCTGGTCTTCGCTGAGAAGGGTTTTCACTCGACGACCATTCGCGACATTGCCAGACGCGCCGGGATTGCGGATGGGACGATCTACAACTATTTTGACAGCAAGCCCGCGCTGCTCATGGGCATCTTCGAGCGGATGCGCGCCTCGATTTTACAGGACGCGGTGCTGCCTGATCCCACCACTCTCGATGTGCCGACGTTCGTTCGGACGTTCCTCTATCATCCGCTGATGGCGCTCAAACAGGACAACTTCGGCCTGTTGCGCATTGTGCTGTCGGAGATGCTGGTCAACGACGACCTGCGCCACCTGTACCAGACCCAGGTGCTGCAACCGATGCTGGTGGGCGTCGAAGCCTACTTTCTCGCCTACGCGGCGCAGCAAGGCATCGCGGAGTTGGAGGCGCGTCTGATTGTGCGGGCGATTGCCGGTATGATCCTTGGGCTGACGCTCGAATACACGCTGCACGATGATTTGCTGACTGACCACTGGGAACAGCTTCCCGACGTGCTGACCACTTTCATCCTTCACGGTCTCCACCCGCGGACGACCTGAGTACACATCCGACAATCTAGACAGCATTGGAGCAAACTACAACATGACAACAATCACCGTCGTTGCGTCCGGGACGCGCGGAGATGTTCAGCCCTACCTCGCGCTGGCGCAGGGCTTGCAGCGGGCGGGCTATACCGTTCGGCTCGTCTCCAGCGACAATTTCGCCACCTTAGCCGCTGAAGCCGGACTTGAATTTGGTTCGATGGGGTTCAGCGCCGAAGAACGCTTGCAGAGCGACGAATGGCGTCAGCGCGTGGAGGGCGGCAACTTCCTCAAGATTTTGCAGGGGATGCAGTCGGAGATGAAGACGGTGGCCACCGATATGGCGCGCCGCCTGCCGCCGCTGCTCGACGGCAGCGATGTGATTGTCACCGGGGTGGCGGGGACGGGCGGCGTGTTTACGCTGGCGGAACAGCGTCAGCTCCCGGTGATTCAGGCGTATGTCTTCCCGTTCACGCCAACAACCGCGTTTCCTGCACCGATCACGACGAAGCTGCCGCTCGGCTCAGTGCTCAATCCGCTGTCGTTTCGCGTGCTGCACCAGATGTTCTGGCAGATGTCCAAGGCGGGGGATGCGGCGGTGCGTCGGCAAGTTGGCCTGCGTAAGCCGCCGTTCTGGGGACCGTTCGGCATGCTCGACCGTACGGACGCGCCCGTGCTCTACGGCTACAGCGAGCATGTGCTGCCGCGCCCGGCGGACTGGTCGGCGCGGTACAACGTAACTGGTTACTGGTTCCTCGACGAGCCGGATGGTTGGCAGCCGCCCGCCGATTTGGTCGATTTTCTCAATGCGGGCGATCCTCCTGTATATATCGGGTTTGGCAGCATGAGCAGCCGTAACCCGGAGGAGTCCGGGCAGATCGCGCTGGAGGCACTGCGGCGCTCTGGTCAGCGTGGGGTATTGGCGTCTGGGTGGGGTGGGCTGAAGCCAACCGATCTTCCGGACAACGTGCACCTGATCTCAGCGCTGCCCCATAGCTGGCTGTTCCCGCGCATGGCGGCGGTCGTACATCATGGCGGCGCGGGGACGACCGCGGCGGGTTTCCGCGCCGGTGTGCCCTCGATCATTGTGCCGTTCGGGCTGGATCAACCGTTCTGGGGCAGCCGAGCCGTCGCGCTGGGGGTCGGACCGCAGCCGATTCCGCGCAAGCAGTTGACGGGAGCGCGCCTCGCCGAAGCGATCACCGCGGCGGTGACCAATCAGGGGATGCGGCAGCAGGCCGCTGATCTCGGCCAGAAGATTCGCGCCGAAGACGGCATCGGGCAGGCTGTCGCGAGCATCGAACGGTATTTGAAGGTAAAACGGTAGATTTTTGTCATGGGGATGGGGCAAGGAATTCCCTTGCCCCATTGATAGGTCGTGAAGTTAACGCGCGATTTCCCCGTTGAGATCCCACAGATCTTCCCAGTCCTTCGCGCCTTCCCACAAAAACACCTGCCCCTTGATCAGGCGGCAGTTCTTGTCGATCCCGCTGATGGCCTGCATCTCCTCGGCGGTGAGCGGTTCGCCGACGACCGCGCGCAGCGTACCGAGGAACTGCGAACGCTTGACGGAGAACGGAATCGGCACCTGCCCGCGCTGAATCGCCCACTTGATGCACACGACTGCCGGGTGCAGACCGAGCCGTTCGGCAATGCGCACGATGACCGGATCCTCCACGTCAACTGTGTCGTCGGCGGTGCGGTCGCGCTCCGGGCGGCTTGGCGATCCAATCGGTGAATAGCCGATGGGCACCAGGCCGTTCGCCTGCACGAAGTCGAAGAGTTCGGTCTGCTGGAAGTGGGGGTGCAGTTCCATTTCGTTGACCGCAGGTTTGATGCGCGCGTCGCGCAGCAGCAGCTTAAGCTTGGGAATGGTCATATTCGACGTGCCAATGTGGCGCACGAGGCCGCGGTCGACCAGCGTTTCCAACTGACGCCACGTCTGCCTGAAGTTCTCGTGGATGTAGGGTACGGCGTGTGGGTCGCGCGAATTGACATCGACGCCCGGCGCGTGGTGGTTCGGGAACGGCCAGTGAATCAGGTACAGGTCAAGGTAGTCGAGCTGAAGTTCGCGCAGCGACTTTTCAAACGCGGGAATGACATCCGCTTCGGCGTGCTTGTCATTCCACAGCTTCGATGTAATCCACAGTTCTTCGCGGGGCAAGCCTTGCGCCAGCGCTTCGCTGAGTACCGGGCCGATCAGATGTTCGTTGCCGTAGACCGCGGCGCAGTCGATGTGTCGGTAACCGACGCGGAGCGCTTCTTTGACCGCCGCGGCGACCTCCGGCGGGGAATATTTGTCTGACCCGAAGGTGCCTAATCCGATAGCCGGGATTTTGCTGCCAGTATAGAGCTGGCGATACGGAACGAGGGCGGGATCAACGCCGTCCTCGGCGGAGATAAAGCGGGGCGCGTGCGTCATGACGTAGCGAATCCTTCTCTTGCCTATGAGCCGATCAAAACGCGTATAAGTGTGCCGCGTTTCGGGCGAAATTCCAATTTGGCGAACTGCTACACGTACGGCAGATTCTTCGCTACACTCAGAGGATGCAAATCGTCTGCCAGTCGCACATCATTCCTGCTTCCACCGTCTCTGACCGAAATGGGCACTGTCTGTCATCTCAGCGAGGACTGAATGGGGAATTACATTGTCAAACGGCTCATCCAGAGTGTGCCAACGTTCTTCGGCATCACCATCATCACCTTTATGCTGATTCTGTCCGCGCCCGGTGACCCCATCGCGCTGATCACGTTCAACCCGGTGTCGTCGAATAACCCGGAGTTGACCGAGGCGCTGCGGCGGCGTTTGGGGCTCGATCAGCCGCCGCTCACGCAGTACCTGTACTGGTTAGTGGGTAACGATTGGCTGATGATCGATACCAACGGGGACGGAGTCGGCGACGAACGCGGCGAGCGGTTGGGGCTGCTGCGCGGCGACCTCGGCGACTCGATCAAGCAGAACCGCCCGGTGCTGGAATTGATCGGCGAACGCATCCCGGCGACCACCTTGCTAACCTTCAGCGCGCTGCTCGTAGGCTATGGGCTCGGCATCGCGCTCGGCGTGCTGGCGGCGGTCTACCACAAAACGTGGATCGATCATGTGGTGCGGGTGCTGTCCGTGCTCGGTAACTCGATTCCAGCGTTCTGGCTCGGGCTGGTGCTGATCATCCTCTTCAGTGTGCAGCTTGACCTGCTGCCGATGGGCGGCATGCGCGACATTGCCAGCCGCGACACGGGCTTCAACCTGTGGGAGACACTGCGCTACATGATTTTGCCCGTCAGCGTGCTCTCATTCGGTACGATTGCCTATGTGTCGCGTTTCATGCGCACCGAACTGCTCGAAGTGTTGGAACAGGACTACATTCGCACCGCGCAGTCGAAAGGTATGCGCGACCGGCGCGTGTGGTGGCTGCACGCCATCCGCAACGCCCTCATCCCGATTGCGACCTTCATCGGCCCGGCGCTTGGCAGCTTGCTCGCCGGGGCGGTGATCATCGAGCAGGTGTTTAGCTGGCCGGGGCTGGGGCGGTTAGTGGTCAACGCTGTGTTCCAGCGCGACTATCCGCTGGTGATGGGGTCGGTCGTGATTGCGTCCGTGCTGTTCATCCTCGGCGTGTTGATTTCCGATGTGCTGTATGTCCTGCTTGATCCGCGTATTCGCCTGAGATGACCCCATGAGCCGAGTTGAGAGTATGCCGAGCATTGTCAAACTAGATCCGGCGGAGAAACGCCACGCCCGGTCGCTGTGGCAGGTCGCCTTTGCCCATTTTTTGCGGGATCGCCTGAGCATGCTGGCGCTGTTGACCCTGCTGTTGTTGACGGTCGCATGCATCATCGCGCCGCCGATTCTCGAAGACACCTTTGGCCTAAACGCCACGCGCACCGCCGTCACAGATCGGTTTCAACTCCCCGGTACGGAAGGACATATCCTCGGCACCGATCATCTAGGCCGTGACCAGTTGATCCGCATTCTATACGGCGGGCGGATTTCGCTGGCGATTGCTTACAGCGCCAGCGTGCTCGCGGTGCTGATCGGCGTGACACTCGGTCTCGCCTCCGGCTACTACAGCGGGCGCGTCGACGATCTCATCACTTGGCTGATCAATACGCTCAACGCGATTCCGCCGCTGTTCCTGCTGCTGGTCGCGGCGGCACTCTGGCAGCCCTCCGCCGAAGTGCTGATCCTGATTCTGGCGGCGCTCGGTTGGATCGGGACGAGCCGCCTCGTACGCGGCGAAACGCTGGCGCTCAAGGAACGCGATTTTGTGCTGGCCGCGCGGGCGGTTGGCGCGAGCAACCTGCGCATCGCCGTGCTGCACATTTTGCCGAACATTCTGCCGCTGATCATCGTCACGCTGACGATCATCGCGGGTAATCTCATCCTGACCGAATCCGGCCTGAGCTATCTCGGCGTCGGCGTGCAGCCGCCCACCCCGACATGGGGCAACATGTTGACCGATTCGCGCTCGTACTTCGTCACGGGGATCCATCTGGTTGTGTGGCCGGGGATTTTCATTCTCGTGACCGTGCTGTGCTTTTATCTGGTGGGCGATGGTCTGCGCGACGCCCTCGACCCGCGCCGGAATCGTCGATGAAACGCCGCTTACCCGCACTGATCGCGGTTCTGATCGTCGTCGCGCTGGTGGTGGCCGGGGTGATGGTCTCCAATCAGCAAAGCCGCTCGGCGCTTATTCACACCTACATGGGCAGCCCGACCGCGTTTTCGTTCCAGTATCCGGATGGCTGGCAGGTGTCGGTCCCCATCCAGAATATTCTGCTGTTGGCGGATCCGTCAGCACAGCGCGGCGAACCAGGCGCGACGTTCACCGTGCAGCGCAGCACCGCGCTCGCGGATGAGGGGAGTCTCGGCGCCGCGCTCAACACGTATTTGCGGCAAGGGGCGCTGCGCCCAGACCGCTCGTGGCAGCAAATCGGCGAGGTGGTGACAACGTCTTTGGATGGTCGCGAGGCGCTGCAGCTGGATCTCGAAGGGGGGGACAGCCCGACCGACCCGCAGTTTCACTCGAGGGTGGTGGCGGCCCAGGCAGCGAACGGCCTGATCTATGTGTTCGCGCTCAACGCGCCGCTGGAACAGTGGACGGCAAGCGCGCCGCTCCTCGAAGCGGTGCTGGCGAGCGCGCGGATATTGGAATAGACGCCGTCTACGGTGAAATAAATGCGGAGGGGCGCACCGCGGTGCGCCCCTCCAGAAAACAATGTTCGTGGATCGAACTATTTAGTCCCCGATTGACCACTCG
>JAYRZU010000098.1:0-69648 GCA_041916315.1 Anaerolineae bacterium | reverse complement strand
TCAATCGGCGGGGACGTGCTTGGAACGGGCATGGGCGAACGCGGGGCGGGCGTTGAACGTGAGTTTCAATGCCTCAATCGGCGGGGACGTGCTTGGAACGTCTAAGCGACCAGCCGACTAGAACAGGGCGCAAAGTTTCAATGCCTCAATCGGCGGGGACGTGCTTGGAACCACGGCGATCCCCGCGCCCAACCCGCGCAACAGCGGTTTCAATGCCTCAATCGGCGGGGACGTGCTTGGAACGGCAGATCAGCGACACCAGGTATCCCCAAGAAATTGTTTCAATGCCTCAATCGGCGGGGACGTGCTTGGAACTCCTTGATCGTCTCTTATACCGGGATGCATGGGCAGGGTTTCAATGCCTCAATCGGCGGGGACGTGCTTGGAACCACCGCGCGGCGCGCCCGACTGCTGATCGCCGATGGTTTCAATGCCTCAATCGGCGGGGACGTGCTTGGAACAGCATTGAGCCCCGCCGATCAGTGGGGCTCTAGAAAGTTTCAATGCCTCAATCGGCGGGGACGTGCTTGGAACGCCACATGGCGTGGGTGATCAGGGGGTTATCGCTCATGTTTCAATGCCTCAATCGGCGGGGACGTGCTTGGAACCCATGTGCACGCCGTTCTCGAAATACGTTTCGAGGAGTTTCAATGCCTCAATCGGCGGGGACGTGCTTGGAACCGCAGAAATTGTACCAATTCTCGCTGGGTTAGGCAAGAAACTTGCTTTACTTCTTGCTGCTGCCAAGCGTTTGCCATCAGATTAAGCCTTAAAAAGCCTCAGAAGCTGCGAGAGGTCTTCGGCTAAGGGGTGCGGTGCTTCACCTCTCGCAAAAGCTGCTAAACCAAATACGTGACTTTTTCTTCGGGTGGTTTGCTGCCTACCGTTTCGATCCGGTCGATACACGCGGCACATAAGGGATACAAGCGGACGCTATCCTCGGATGGTTCGAGAACATCGTCGAGCCGCCCGCGTAGTTTCACCAAGTCGCGCCCATCCAAGAAACACTCAAACAGACTGTACTGTGTCCATTCACCAAAACTCGACAAAATCTTGTGGACTTTCGTCCGCCGCTTGTCGTTCGGAATATCATACGCAATGATGTAAAGTGTTGTCCCATTCATCGAATGTGAAATCCCCGAAAGCGCCGTAATTCGCCAAGCATCCAGCGGGAGAGCAATCGCGCTTGCAGTTCTAAGCAGCGTTCATATGACACTTTGGTTTTAAGATAGGGATGCGTGATGAACTCCTGCAAGCGTTCCTCAAAACATTGCAGAAAACGCTTGCGCGTCTCGTCTGTCATGCGACAACCGCCCATTTGCAGCTCAAAATCGTCAAGGCTGACCATGCGATTGTTGACCATCGTTAGCACAATGGAATCAACAATGGGCGCGCGAAACATCTCGACCAGATCGAGCGCCAATGCCGGGTTGCCGTACTGGGTGCTGTGCAGATATCCGATGTATGGATCGAAACCAACGGTGTAGACAGCAGAGGTCATCCGTGAAGTCAAAATCGTGTACCCGAATGAGAGCATGGCATTGATGGGATCAGTCGGGGGACGTTTGCGCCGCCCCGGGAATGTTTTTGCCCACTCATCTGAAAAAAGCAAGCCGAACACAGCGAAATAGGCGGTTGCCGCTTTGCCTTCGATGCCCATCAGCTTGCCGAGTATTGTCCCCGCTTGCGGGCGCTGCGGATTCGGCGGGAACACATCCTCATCCGGCAGTTGATCAATTCGCTCAATCAGCGCGCCGATCAGGGCAGCCGCTTTTTCGACTTTTGCATTTCCCCGTGTGCGATTACTCCTCAGCAGCAGGGTACGCTGATTATGCAGCTTGCTGCGTACGCACATTTTGGCGATATACAACGCGGTCGAGGGATCGTCGTGTGAGCGCCGCTGGATGAGACGCAACTGGCCGAATTTGTGTTCTTCGCCCGCTGTGCGCCCCTTAAATTGACCGGAACGGGTCAGGTAGGTGATTTCGACGCGTCGTTCTAGCAGCGCCCAAATGACGGGGGTCGTCAAGGTGATGCTGCCGTGAATAATCACGCGCGTGATCTTATTCATAGGCACGCGCACTTTGCGGGCGTCGCGTCCTGCTGCTTTGTCCGCCGGGATGCTCACGATCAGGGTTTCGTCATCCAGGCGAACTACGCTGTATTGTTCGTTCAAGTGCAAGGCCGTCATATGGTTTCCTCTCTCAACAGTTGCAGCGTTTCGCGCGGTAGGCACACGGGTTCGAGGCTGCAGTCCGTGCATTTCGCCGGATGATCAATCGGCGCGGGCAGTTGACCTGCCTCCAGCAACGCGTGTATCCGTCCGATGATCTCCCGGGTGGTCGCGCGCAATGCTTCATTCAGCTCTACACGCTCGCGCCGCCGATTCGCCCAGTAGAAAATTTCGCCATAGGGCACTTGAATCCCCAAGCGTTCTTCAAGGCACAGCGCTTGCGCGCACACCTGGACATGGTCGTTGAGCCACTTACCCATGCGCCCGCGCTTGTGTTCCAACGGAACGAGGACGCCATTCCGTTCTTGCACGAAATCCGCAATCCCAGAGATTTGTAAGGAATCACTCCACAGGTACAGGCTGCGAATTACCCGTCCTTGTTCATCGGTTTGTGTGCCCCGTTGATGCGCGTTTTGGTGGCGCAGCGTGCCTTCGAGGACTGCCGCGTTGACCTCCCACTCTTTTTGCACGTACATCAGCCAGAAGCGGCGCGGACAGTAGACGAACTGGTTGAGAAAACTGAGCGGCAAATAATCGGAAACTTCACGCATGACGCCTCATCCTTTATTCGATGACTCGTTGAACCTGCCCCAACCCTCGCGTCGTCTGATACCCGACTCCGGCCCAAAACGCGAAATCCGCCAGCAGATGTGTCACGCCCAACCAACGCGGATCGCCCCGATGGACAAAACGCGCTCGTCCAATAAAAGCCGGCACAGTGCGGCGCTCGACAAAGGTGGGCAGCATCTCCAAACGGATCGGTTCGAGGCTGAAAGTGGCTTCGACCCAAGCGTCAAACTCGTCGTTCGGCGCGCTGCCCCCCAGTCCGATCCACCGTTTGCGCAGCGCGCTGAAGAGGAGTCGGGGCAGCGGCAGCGTCGAGTAACGATATTCGCCAGTAGCTTTGTCGCGCCCTAAGCTGAACGTGGTTGGCGTGAGAAAATCGAGTGTGATCGTGGGGGATAGCGGTTCAGGCGTGCAGTTCCAGCGGTCTTGCAGAGCATGAATGCTCGTGTGTCCACTCAACGGGTGGCTGCCATTCGATGCAAACGCATCGGTGATGGCGAACTCTACTGCGCCGATGCGCACATGTGGCAGGTTGCAGTCTAGGATATAGCGGCGCAGCACCGATTCGAACGTCGGTTCGGAGAGCAGCGTAAACCGCCAATCCGCCTGATCGCCTTCTCCGAAATGGTGTGCCCGATCTGCGCCCCGCTTGCCACCTTGCAGCAAGCTGATGGTGTAGGGTTTGTGGGCGTTTTCGTCGTGAAGCTGCGTCGCAAAGTCGAGACTGCCCCGCCGCAGCAGATCAAACAGGGCTGCGCGAGCCTGATCGCCATGTTCGGCGGGGACTGCTCCCCGCCGAACCGCCGCTAAGCGTAAGACAATGGCATATAAACGGGCTTCAATCATGGCTTACCTCGACGCGCGATACTCTAAGCCAACAGGCAGCGCGATTTTTCCATCCCTGCTCACCCACCACGCATTCGCCTCGATCTCCGCGTGTTCGACAAGGTTAGTCGGTCGCATTGACACCAGATCGAACGAGCGGAGCGCAGTGGGATCAGGGAGATCGCCTGGATTGAGCGGATACACATCCACCCGCCGAACCGATCTTTGCGTTTCCTGATGTAGCGGCACCGCATCAATGATTTCCAGCTTGGCTTTGCTCAACCACAGTCCCATGCGTATCCAGCGCGGCAGGCTGAGATCGGCGGGCGCGAGGACACCGAAGCGAAATTGGCTGTTGACTCCAATCTCTTTGGCGCGTCCATACGTGGGGATGTTCGCGTTGCTTTTTTCCATCAACACGGAGTTGCGTTCATCCCCCAATTTGAACGTGTGGAGCACATAACGCACGTCGATGCCGCTGGCGGGGGTCACATAGACCCCCGCGTCATTGAGTACCGCCAATTCTTTGGCGTATTCTGGCGCATCCGTCGGATGAAAATACTCCGTCGTCGCCAAGCCAAGCGCATAGGTCAAGGCGATATTGTGCAGTAGTCGCCCAGTTTCATAGAGCCGCCCCATCGTACGCGTTTCGTAAAAGAGGTTATCGTGCAGGGTTAGGCGGCAGTCATAGAGCTGCATAATACTCTCCTCGGCTACTTATTGCCCCTGCCGCTCTTGGGTTGCTTGGCGATATACTTCCCGTGATACGCGGTTGCATCGTTGGCAGCTTGTCCCAGTATTCCTTGCAGGGCGGTTTCTTCCAGTGTTTGAATTCCCCTGAGGTATTCCATCAGCGCATCCCCGATCAACACTTGCTGGTCGCGCACCCCATCCTGTGCCAGCAAACTGGGGATAACGGCTTCAGCGGCTTGGATCGCCGTCTGCACTGACACGGGCGAGTTCGGCTCAAGCAGATTATTCTCTTTGAGGATGTCCCACACCGCCTGCGTAAACTGCAAATTGCTGAAAATTTCGCCGTCACTCAGGATGATGGCGACGATGTGATTACGCACGCTGCCGCCACGCGTGGTCGTTGCGCCGTAGCGGTTGGCTCGGATCACATTGTTCAGTACGTAGAGGAACAGCGATGCGGTGAGGTCGCGCGTGGTGATCACCGACGGGAAGATCGTCCCAGGCACGACATGATCCTGCTGATTGATGCGTGAGGTGACGACGCCTTTATCGCTCATCGTGCCATCCTCAAACGGCGCGTTAAGTGTGAACACTTCATGACTGCTGCCGTAATCCGTGAGCGAGAACGCGGTTTCGGCGTAGACTTTACTTTTCTCGCTGCCGCCGTCACCAATCGCAAAGCCGTAGGTCACGCAGTCCGGGCATTTGCGACACGCCTTCACATTGTAGATGCAGCTATTCTCGTCTTTTTCATCTTCGGAGGCAGAGAGAATGCCGTAATTACGCAGCAATTCGCGCCCGTTGAGGCGTTCCGGCGTCGTCTGCTTGCGTTTGAACAGCGTGATACGGGTCATGGGCTTGTCATCCCGTTCGCCAGCCGTAACGCGCGCCTTGTTCAATTCACCGTCCGTCTGGAACAGTGCGTAGCCTTCGGTGACGCGCAACGTGACAATGTGGGCATAACGTCCCATCGGGCGGGGCGGCACATCGGTGTGAAAGAAGTTTGTGTTGAGCATGGTTCAAGGTCTCCTTGAATAAGGTCGATTCACAGTCAAAGTTGTAACAGGCTGTTCTGCAGGGACAAGATATGCCTTGTCTACCCCTAAACACTACTCGTCGGTTTCTTCTTCTTCGACTTCTTCGGCGGCACGTCCACTGGCTTGCCATTCGGCGTACTGTTTATCGCGGTAGATCGCTTCACACGCGCTCTTGAGCAGGTTCAACTGCTTGCCGCGCAGCGCCGCCACATCCTTGTTGAAAATGCCCACATACACATCGCGAACGAAAAATCTACAGAATTCGCGCATGGCAGTTCGTCCAACTTCGGACTCCGGCGATACGCCTTTTGCCGGATAGCCATCCGCCGCGCCGTCGATCACCCGCTTCATGAATTTCGACAGTTCGCCATATGCGACTTCGATCAGCGCCTCCGTCTCGCTGAACAGACGCGGATCGGCGGTGAGCAAGGCGTCGGCGACGACGCTGATCGGACGCAAGACGCTGTTGCTGTTCTTGATCCGTTTGGCGCGGTAGAACTTCCGGTAGTCGTCAACCAGAGTTTCAGCAAGGGACATACGGTTATCTCCTTCAATGGTGAATAAGTCTGCGTAATACAGGTAGCGCCGGACGCGATCCGCGTTAATTGCGCGTTCGTCGGCGCGTGCCTGCTGATCCAGATAGTGCAGGACGTAATACGGAGACTCCGCGAGGGCATGCGCGATGGGAGGGAGTCGCCGCCAGTTCCCCTCATAACCCTTGGCTTCGGTGTCCATATGGATGAGATAGCCCGCCGTCAGCCGCGCCAGCGCCCGCAAAATAAGATCGATGTGCAAACGCCCGCTGTAGGCAGTGGGATCTGTCCAATCGTCGCCAATGAGTGCAGGTATTGCTGGATGCGCACCATCTAACCAAAGCGTTTCCGGCAGTTCGTTCGCCTCGGCCATGAGCGGGACGCTGCCTTCAGAGATCACAACTTTTACATCGAGGCACACGGCGAACAGCAGCGCGTAGAAGGTGGGAATAATCCACGACTCAACATCGGTCTCCGCGCCGTAGTGGCTTAAGCCCACCATGAGGAATGTGCCGCCGACCTCCTCGTCATAGCGCAAAATGCTGCGGGTGTGCGCGTTTTTCAACGGACGGAAGGCGAAATCCTGCAAATGCGTCCAGAAAGATGGGTCTTGTAGATCGGCTTGCCCGGTGAGGGCGCGGCGCAGATCACTGTTGGTCAATCGTGTTCCCTGAAAGCTCTGGTAAGCCTCGTGGACGACTGCCAGCGTTTCTGGCGTGAAAAAATACGAAGGGTAGATCGATAGGTAGCGGACGCGCTCGCCTTCCGCCGCGCCGCCGCTGCCGATGTTCTGAACGAACAGCTGGCGCAAAAGCTGTTCCAGCGCGCAGATCGAACATAGGCTGCGTTTGTTATCGCTCGCGCCGATCCGTACACGCGCCGTATACACCCCCGGCTGGAACGCGACCGCCGTTTCGCTAGGTTTGCGCGTCGTGTACGCTTCCCCGCAGATCGCACAGATCGCGCCACCGCGCCCTGTTTTCGAGCGAGCGTAGCGTGTTACACCCGTTTGCAACACCGACTCCGGGCTTTTTTGCCCGCCAAGCGTCAAAATGCTGCTCAGATAGTCGGTAAGGTCGTGCCACACGGTCTCATCGACTTGAGCAGCGGGGGGTAATTCTTGTGGTAGCGCAGCGATTAGGGCGTGTGCTGCTTCATCGAGCAATGCGCGCACCTGTTCATCATCCAAGCCTTGATTACGCTGTAAAATGTGCGCCACCGCCCAGAACCACCAGTATTTAATCCCCCCCTTGACCGCCTCAGGATGGCGCTTAAGCGCGAAGAAGTCGGTCGTTAAGTCGGCGATGCCAAAATAGTTGAGCAGCCATTCGTTCACGTTGAACGAAGGCAGCCGTTCGGCGAACTTGCTTTCTATCAAGCCCGCCCATTCGGCGATGCGATCCAAACGCGCGTCGGTTTTCTCGGTCGAAAATTGCGGCGGGGTATTCGCAGACCAACCTGACCTCACGGGAGCTAACCGATCCATACTTTTGTTGTTCTTGATGAGCTTGAACGTCAGTGTGACACTCCCAGCGATGTAGTCTGGCAAGCTCAAGAAATCGTTATAACTGTCGTCAGTTTGCAGCCCGGTGTTGCCGCGCTTCGCGCCTTTGCCTGTGTCGACCAGTTTTCGTCCGGCACGTTGGCGAATCTCCGCTACAATCTGCGCGATTAACGCTTCAGGTGCGGGCATCGGGTCTGCATCCGCACGTTCCAAATACACGACGCCGCTCGGCGCGTACAGCAGAGGGATACGCTGATCCTCAACTTGGAGTGCCTTCAAAACCGCATTATGAATGAGATTCACCAGCACGCCGCGATTTTCCGCGACATGATGATAGGTGAAGCGTGCCAGCCCTTCTTCGCCCAAGTTGAGCAGCCCATTGAGCACCGCATTGATGCTCTTGTCCGCGATAAGGTCTCGGGGAGTCGGGGCAACATACGCCAGCAGATCGGCGAGACGACTGACATCGGTCGCCAGTTGACGGGCGCGGGGTGACATGTGCATGCGGCGTAAGCTGGGATCGGGAAGTGTGCCCCACAACTGCTGCGTGTTGTGCGCAATCGAGATCACATCCTGTACATAGCGATCCAGCCCGCCAAAATCATCTAAGAAATCGCGTAGCCCCAGTCGTTCGCACCACTGCCGGAAAACAATCTCCAACGCGGCGATCTGGTCTTCGCGCGGCGGAGTGTTGTCCGCAAAGCCGAGCCGCCGCAGTTCCACCTGCACCTCGTCGATCTTGCCGTAATCGTGCATGATGAACCCGGCGATGAACAGGCGCTCAACCTCGTCTGTCCACAGTTGAAAGCGACTTGCGCCCCATGCCCGTAAGCGGCGGGCAATGCGCAGCGCAGGCAGCATACCGTTAATCAAATGCGCGCGCAGGCTTTGATCGCGACCGTAGCGTTCGGGGTTTTTCGCCCCTGCCGCTAATTTTTCCCGGTAGAACCTGCCGCCCTTGGCGCTTTTCATGCCTAACTCGTCAGACAGCTTGCCGACAATGTCCCGCGCGAAGTCGCGCAGTGTGACATCGTCGCCCACCGCCCTTTCAAACAAGGCTTGGAACAGCGGGATGTCCGCAATTTGGGGCGGCGCAGGCGTTTCGTCTAGCCTATCGAGCATGTCGGCAAAGGCGTTTTGTGAGTCATCTATTCGGTCAAGTTCTTCGTCTTCGGATGCGTAATGATGGTCAGTCACAGCGATCTCCTCTGGTTCAGCAAATAAAGGCTTGAGATGGTGCTTCTTCTTTCGGGGGAAAATAGATGGAGTCCAGCAGCAGCGCATTCCGCGCAAACGCAACTGATCCACTGATGGTTTCGAGGCGTTCTTCGTCCGGTCGCCAAAGCTTCCCTGTGAACGGGTACAATCCAAAGTAGTAGCCCAAACGCAGTCGCTTACGCACGTCGTCCGGCGCTTCAACCACCAAGCGCGCCGCGAACAGCCGTTGATCCAGCGCATCATTGAGGCGGCGCAGTTCGGCTAACGGGAGTCCACTGTCAATGTTGATTTGAACGCCCTCAAGCTGAATCACGCACGTCAAATCGACTGGATTCAAGGCTTGCCGCAGTTGGAAACTGATGTTGCGCGTTTCTTTGAGCCAGCCTTTCAATTCGTAGGCAGCGAGGGGGTTTGAGCGTTCGAGGATGTGGCGTGCCTCCGGCGCGCGTTTTTCTGCCTCTCGATAATAGGTTGCGACATCTGCCGGGGCGAGATCAGCTTGCATCAGCAGTGACAGTAGGTTATAGGAACTGAGGCCGCGCTCTGCGCCGCTCGTCTGTTTGACTAAGATCATGAAGGGGCTGGAACCACGAAAAGAAGTCGCTTCATCCCGAATGGCAGGCTTCTCTTTGAGCGTAAAATAACGTTTCACACTCTTTTCGAATAAGCGGTCATACTGTGCTTTCAAGCGTTCGCGCAGTGCTTCAGTCTGTACCCGGATTTCCGGCTTGTTCAGCATTGTAATCACGTGTGCCGCTTGCACCCCGCCCCATCTGCGAAGGTAGCGTTCAAACGATTGCAATGACGGATAATCCTCTTGCAGGGCGGCACGATAGCCATTTTCCCCGTCCCGATCCACGCGGCTGTCCTCAGGAAAGCGTTTCACCAGCCGTTCGACCACCCAAACCGGCAGCAGTGCATGCGCCTCGAACGCGCCGAAGGGGTTGCCATTCGCATCGGTTTGGTGGCGTCCCAAGCGACCGAGCCGCTGTAAGTGACTCGCCGCATCGATGCTTTCAAAAACTAAAAAGTTGATGCGAAAATCGACGCCGACATCAATGGTGGAGGTGGCGACGAGCAGATCGGCATCACGTTCCCGTTCGCTCATCGGCGTTAAGCCCGTGTTCGGCTCATCGCCAATGTCGATCTGTGGGCACAACTCGCGCAATAACTGATGAACACGGTAAGCTGTTCCGACGCCATTGCAGATGATCACCCCTTTAGCGTGCGGATGCTGTTCGTAAAAGCGGCTGATCGGGTCGGCGTGGGTGCGCACCCAATCTTCCATTCGCTGCGGATGCAGGTATAACTCTACTTCCTGTAAGATGCGTCGATAATCTTTGCTCTCTGGGTAGCCGTGCCGATAATCCCCCGCGATGGATTTGATCCGCAAGCCCACACATTCCGCCGCGCGCATCAATAGTTCTTGTGGTGTCGCGGAAAGAAACAGAAAGCGGGGACGCTGAATGCTCATCTCCCGCATCAACAGCATGGCGCTAAAGACCGACGCTACTTGCGGCACGCCGAATAAGCCGAACTCGTCAAAGGTGATCAGGCGGTAATAGCTGGCGACCTGCGCGGGGACAGCATCGGCAGCTTGCCCGAACTTTTGATAACGAAAATTCATCATTAAGTGAAAGATGTCGGGGTTGGTGAGCAAGAACGGATAGCTGTTCATCGCTTTGAGCAGCGCGTCGGGGCGATTATCGGCGGCCATCTTCGCTTCGATCTCGTCCAGTTTCGCTGCATGTAAAAACCCAAGTTCCTTTCCCCGCCACATCTCCGGTTGCCACTGGCCGAGCAACAGCTTGAGACTTTGATGCTGGTCATAGGTGAGTTCATTGGTCGGGTACAGGGTCAGGGTGTCCCACCCTTCGACCAGTGGGAGATACTGCCCGGCGAAGCTCTTGCCGTCGCCCGTCATTGCCCGGTTGATCACGATGTCGTAATCGTCACTGCGGAGCGCGGTGATGGTTTGCGCCTGCTGCGCCATGAGTGCCGCTGTGCCATCAGTGTGGCGCATGTAGGGCGGCAGTTGTGCGGCGTCAATGCTCGCTGCTTGGAGTTCTGAGTCGGTCGCGTAACGTGAGTCGGTCGAGTTCAATATTAAGTGGTGCATAGACGCTACAAAACCTTTCTACTATCATTCGAATCATAACATGGTCAGCACCCCACAAGTATGGGGTAAGTAAACTGGTTTTCGGGATAATAGAGTACTGGAAAATAGGTGGAGGTTCACGAGAAAAACGGTATGGACAGCTTAGAGGTGTGAAGCGTAATCATTCGTAGTGGTGCCACATCGACGCGACGATCTTTTTCATCTCGGTGATGGCTTGCTCGCCGCCCAACACCCGACAGTTGCCGCCGTAATGCAGTAGTTCGCGCAAATCCATAAATAGGTTCTTCGATTGGAACGTGATGATCGCGCTGCCGTCCGGCTGCGCTTCAACCAGACTCCCCTCAAACCGCTGCGACACCCCGCGCCGTGCAATTTCCGGCGCAAGCCAGTACCTGACCTCGACCGTCGATACAGGGCGTCGATGAGGATGAAACTTCGTCGGCAGTACGGCAAGATTATTCATCCGTCCCAAGCGATACGGGGGCATGGGCTGTGACGGACGCCATGAACCGGTCGGCGTCAAAACCTGCTGGCAGTCCGCATCCAGATAGTAGTGGTCACCATCGAAGTAGTAGTCATACGGCTCAACAGTGTGACGACGTGCGGTATTGTCTGCTCGTTTTGCTGAATAGTAGTCGAACTCCAATAGACGGTGTTCTGCACACGCCTTGCGGATGGTTTCGAAAACCTCCTCAGGAATGTGATCGCCGTCGCGTGGTTGCAAATCAAGTTTTAGCAGCGCACGCTGATCTTCTAATTCATAACGGCGTTCCTCGCTCAGGGTGAGCATGAGCGTATCGGTTAGCGCCTTCACTTCACTGGCATACGGGCTGCTGGTTGCCTCAAATGACTGCCGCAAAAAAGCCAACCCACGAATTGCCTCTGGCGGTAGATCGATGAATGGGCGCTCATTCTGGATGAAATAAGCGACGCCATCTTCCTTGTTAAAACCGAAGTCCCAGTTCAAGTTCTCGCGCAGTCGAACACGATCATTCTCGAAGCGTTTTTCCGCCGTTTTGCGATCCAGAGGTTCATCGTTGGCATCGGTATGCTGCATCACAATCTCAATCAGGTCCTGTTTTTTAGCGTCGCCGCGCATAATGCACAACGCCATATCCAGACAGCGCCGCACAACCATCCATTCTGAATCGCGTTTGCCTGCCATGAAATCTCCTCAGTGAATCCCACGCTTGTGGGGCCATTTGTCTTCATAATAGAAAATATAACTATACATATGGTGAGTTAATATGGCTAATCAAGTGGAAATAGCTCGCGATGCCTTATTGCTGTTGGCAATCGGTCTTGTTGAGCAGGAACAGGCGCTTGAACACGGGAAAGCAGAGTCAGCGGTACAGCTTAATCCACGCCTGCGACAGGGATGGGAGAAATTATCGTATCTCTGCTTCAGTCGAGGGATATTGCCGCCGCGCACATTGCCCGAACTAGTGACATGGCTACGCCAACCTGTCAAATCGTGGGAAGGCATTGGTGACCTACTCGATCTCAACACATACGCTGATGCACTACTGCTGGATGATGCTTATCCGTCTTACCTGTGCGAGGAATTGGGGAGCGACATGGCGGGGATGCGTTACCCGCGTCTGGAACTCGAAGATGAACACTTCCGCGAACTCCAGCGTGTGTGTCAGGAACTGCACCTCGCTACCAATTACAGCGCCGCGCGTGAGTTTTTGATCCGTACGCCTTTGCTCACCGATGTGATTACGCAGATCAGCGCAGATACGAAATGGCATGATGTTGTGCGCCCACTCTTGCGCAACTGCTACGAAACCATCCCTGAGGCATGCATTCTGAACAAGGGAAAGCGCCGTCTCATCTGTCGCTGCCCGTACTGCGGTTGGGTGCTGGAATGGCGTTGCAGCGAAGCTCACTGTGTTCAAGGGAGCGTGTGCGCGCAAATCAAAGGCGATCTGAGCGCTGCGGAGGATTGGCTGGTATACGAGAACACCATGATGCGTACAAAGGAAGGGATTCAACGGTTTGTGGTACAGCCAGAAATGTCCTTAATTGCGCTGGTCGACGCGCTGAAAACGGTACGCGGCGTGTACTGTCAATTGTTCCCTGGTTTGGATGCTTACGACTTGTTGATCACCTTTGTCGAAGGCGGTCAGCGCTGGGCGGTCGATGCAAAAGATGTGCGGAATCCTTCCCAGCTCGCCAAAAACCTGAACGATCAGCCCTTCGCCAGTGTGGCGAGTTGGGATCGCGCATTTTATGTCTTCCCCGACTACCGCGCCACACCCACTTACCTCCAACGTTTTAGGACGCATTGGCAATACCAACCGGACGTGACGTTTATGAAACTACGCGATTTCATCAAATTTGTGAAACAAACGGCGGAGGGTGAGGCATGATCGGCTACTGGGAAACATTACACGCGGCGCTGGAAGGTATTTCCGGGCGTCCGCGCGGCTGGCACGCGCAAGAATGGGAGTTGTTTTTCGAGGTCGAAGCCGTGCTTCATCTCTATGAAACGCTCGTCCCCCAAGCCGAACGACGCAATGCGAACGACGCTTGGGCACTCATCTCCGGCTACTGTGTCAAAGGAGTGAATGCTGCCTCACCTGAGCGCGAAATGTGCATCCGTTTGCGCCACAATCTCAAATACGTCAAAGCGGCGACGCGCTGGCGCTACTGGCTGAATTGGTATAGCGCGCAGCCTGTAGGGATGCGGTTGTATCAATTTGACGAACGCAATGCCGATGTGCTCTCATTTCAGCAACGCGTGTATGAGGCTGCCTTTCGAGAACTGCGCTTAAGGCAGTACGCTAATTTGTTCACTCAAGTCTTAATCCCCACGAAGCATTCTCGCTCCTTTGCAGGAGAGGGAACGTACACGTTCAAAGTTGCAAAAAAGCGTTACAGCGTGACGATCACGCCGCAAATGGCAGCGTTTGCCGATGCAGAGATGCCGAAGCGCACGTTGCATCTGCGATCTGAACGGCAGCCGCTGCATATCGATCTGGACGGATTAGCTGGGGCGGCGACTGAACTGGATGAACGCGAAGCACAACTGAAGACGATTCTCAAACCGCGTGGTTGGGCAAGCGCACTCAATGATTTGCGGTTGGCGCTCATCCAAGAAACGGGGTTGATCGAGTCCCGCAGATTTACACTCGATGGCTTGCTGCATCTCGTCGGGATGCTTGGCACAGGCAAATCAACGCTCATCTGGTTGTTGACGTATGCGCTTGCCAAAGAAGGGCTACACGTCACCGTGGTCATGAATACCATTGTCGAATCGATGCGGATGGCGGTGTGGCTGCGGCAGATGGGGATCAGCGCGACTCCGGCGCTGGGCAGAGATCGCATCGCTCACGAACGGCGCGTGGCGTTCTCCGATGAGCGAGGATTGAGCATCGAACGGCTGTATCACGGTGAATCCAAAACGAACCCGATATTCGCTTGGATGCCTTCCCCTTGCGCTGTCAGTGGCTCCCTCGCCGATCCCTTGCCGCAAAATGCGCTGCCCTGTTATTCCCTGCGCAGTAGCGACGATGAGGATCGTACCAAATATACCTGTCCGCTGCTGCCTGTGTGCTCAGTACATCAAGTTAGTCGTGATCTGATCGAGAGTCGGGTATGGGTCATCAACCCACTGAGTTTTCTATACACACGCGCGCCACTTGGCATTGATCAGAGTACGGCACGTCTGTTCGAAGCTATCTACCGTCAAAGTGATGTTGTCATCATCGATGAAGCGGACAGGGTGCAAGCGCAGTGGGATCGAGAATTCGCGCCGAGCCAACCCCTAGCAGGCAGCTCGGACTCGCTGCTTGATCGACTTCACCAAGATTTAGGGAATCGGTTTGTCGGGGAGGTTGGGCGCAGAGAAGCGGCGACAGCGCAGTTTCATCAATTGAGTACCTCAGAAAATCAGGCGCACCGCTTATCTTCACAGCTCTTTCGCCTGTTGATGAAACACCCCGCCGTCGTTCAATGGATCAAGCGGCAGTTCTTGACGACTGAGCGTGTTTTCGGTCGTTTGCAGCGGGAGCTCGTCAAGAAAGAGCCAAAGCTAGAACTGCGACCCCAACTCGAAAAGCAGATTGGCGACTTATTCCATGCCTATTGGCGTAATCCACTGGGGCGCGAAAGTGGCGATCTGGCGGACTGGGTGAACCAACTTTTGACGACCAACCCAAGCGAGCAGTACCAAGTCAAACTCCTCGAACGCTGGCTTAAACAGCAGATGGGCTGGAAAAACCAACAGGTGAAACAGCACCGCCCGCTCCTCTATAAGCTTCAATTCGCGCTCATCTTCGCCGCCCTGATCAAGCGCACGAACGAAATTCGGCGTCAGGTCAGCGTGTTAGCCGGCGAATTTGATGTGCCCGATATGCTTATCGATGCGATTCCACAAATGACAGCGAATCTCGTGCCTGATCCGCCTATAGGGGGTGTGCTTGGGGTGCAGTATTTCGATGGGGCTGATGGTCAGAGCTTAGGCGTTTTCAATTTTGTTCAATACGGGGGTATCGGGCGTTGGCTGCTGCTCAATTTTCACCGTGCTTACGTCGATCAAGGTCAGGGGGTCGGTCCGCATGTACTGCTGACGTCTGCAACCAGCTGGCTACCCGGTTCAGCCCAATTTCATCTCGCGACACCCCCGCAGATCGCGCTGCTGCCGCCGCTCAAACAGGAAGAACCCACGATTCGGCTTGCCTCCCATTACATTCAACGGGGTGAAGTGCCGTTAAGCGTTTCTGGCTCAAAGCATCCGAAAGAGAATTTACGCCAGATGGTCGATGCGTTGGTCGCCCCGAACGGGCGTAATCCCTCTGTCCTTGAGGCTGAACTGAACTACTGGAAAGCGCAGTCGAGCAGGCGGCGCATCTTGCTAATCGTGAGCAGTTACGAACAAACGGACCTTGTGCTGGATCAGTTGAACCGCAAAGGTTGGGAAGGGCGTGCGCTTTGCCTACTCCCCGATGACGCCACTGCCGAACACAGCTATACGCTGCGCGCACGCCAATCAGAACAGTTTCACCAATTGGATGCGGACGTGTTGATAGCGCCCCTGCTAGCGATTCAGCGCGGTTTCAATATCCTCGATGATCAAGGTGAGAAGGCACTGCTCGGCTCGGCGTTTTTCCTCGTGCGCCCTTTTCCGCCTACCGACGATTTGACCGCGCAGATCATGGGCATGAATGCTTGGACGATGGAGCGCCTTGACGATGGGATGAGAACCCTTGCGGTAACGTTTTCACAACAGGGACACAGGAATGCTATGCAGCAGTTCCGGCGCGCAGGGCATCATCACTGGCACAGCCGCTTGCAGAAAGGTCGTTACGGTGTTGATTCAATGTCCGTCAGACAGTACGACGAATATCTCCGCGATCAGTTCGTCGTCGTGTGGCAAACCATTGGGCGACTGCTGCGCAACGGCTCATCGGCGCGCATTTACTTCGTCGACTATGCCTTCGGCAAGTCTTACGGCAAACGTCAGCTTTTAAGTGATTGGGCGCACATGCTCAACACACTTGTCCAGTCTGGCACGCTCGGCGAGCAAGCCCTCGCACAAACGCTTTATGGTCAAGCTCAACGCGCTTTTTCCGACGCCCTTAAGTCGAAAAGGATTTATTGATGTCCACACGTGCAACTGAACTTCAACCACTGGCATGGGAAATGGACCGTGACCTGCCGGAAGCAATCCGCTTCGTCAAAGGCTTACGGTTGCCCGCACCGATCCGCGCGAAGATCGGCAGCTTACGCGATATTCCTGAAATGCCCAAGTACCCGCCCTCAGCGAGTTTACAAAACGCGCTGGCGGCGTTAGCCCCGGAGATCATCGCGTTCACGCCGGGCTACCTGGTGAACAATGTGCCTGCCGATCTGCCGGATGTGTGGTTATACGCGCTGCCTTCCGAAACCCTTGATACTGGACGGTTGATTATCGCGATCAAGGCGTGGCTCATCGCCTGTTATGGTAGTGCACAGGCGCAAGCCATCGAGTCTGCATGGCTGGCAGAAGGTCTACATTGGGAAGCATGGCAAACATTCGATCTCAACGCCGCCTCCGAACCCTTGAAACATCTCGTTCTCCCCGGTGTTATCGCGCGCTGGTTAGTGGCTAGTCACTACCAATTGAAGTTGCCGACGAAAGATGGAGAGCGTGAACTTGCGCTGCACCTCGTTCCCTTGATGACGCTACGCAATATTGCCGAATTGATGACCGATCCCGAAGAAGCCCCGGATGGTGGGTACTACTCATTCGTCGTTCGGTTGTGGCTGCAAAAACTGCCTTACCACCACACCCTGTCTTTGCTGCCGCAGTTGTCAGTACGGCGCTGGCGCACTCGCCCTTTATGGACCGGGAAAAATAAAAGCTACCTCGATATGAAACTCAACCGGGGTAAAAGCGTTTATTGGCGGCGGAACACGGGGTATGTTTCGCAAACACAACAGGAAATCGTGTTCACGCGCCTCACTTTACGCTGTACAAACTTTGGCACTGATGGCGTACAGTGGAGCGGGCTGCAAGCGAAAGTATTGAATGAACTGAACACAATGAGTTCACTGCCAAGCGGTTTTGAACTCACATTCGAACCAGAAGATTATCTGCCCGAGCTGCTGATCACGTCGCATATGGGTGATAACGAACGGCATCGGGTTGGTGTCGGAGCTTGGGGAAACGATCACCGGATGATGTTCGAGGGATTAGATGCACGGATCAGTCAAATCGGCACACGACACGCCCTTGTGAAACAGATTGAAGCAGTTGACAAGTGGAGAACGCCGGTACGTTCAGAAGCACGGCGTAGCGCAGCGCTGCTGGCGCTACCTGAACCGCTCTGCATTGAGTTACATGTCGATGATGCACGGCTGGCAAAAGAAAAAATCTTAAAGGAAGTGGGATCGCTCCACACATACGCGCATCGTTTGTCGGAAAATCCCCTGGAAGTATGGCACGAAGGGCGGCTAGCCTTAAGAATCGTCGAGATGCATATGCCACTGATTACCGAACTACTCCCCGGCGACTTGTCTAAAAAGGAGGCAAAGCGGTTTGCCGAGGAGGAACGCCAACGGACGCTGCGGCGGCTCCTCCCGCCGACCAAAATGCCGACCGGGGCCTTAATCGCGCTGCGAAATTACGGAAAAACGCATAAGCAGAATGATCCCAAGTCGGCAGCCCGCGTCGCCCTGTTACAGACTGGGCGATTGAGCAAGTTTTTTCAACCGCTTGATTTAGGGATCACCGGAGACGATAAGCCGGAACCTTATGATATTCGGCTGACGAATTCTGTTCGGGTGCTGCTCGGCGGTCTTGGATACCGTGCCAAGACACTTTATGCGCCGCCGAAATCAGTGAAGATGCCTCCAGCGCTTGATGTCCTCGGCTTCTGGTTCATCCAACTGAATCGCATTGGCGACCGGAAGCAGAAAGTAACGCTGCCGCTGGTCGTAGAGGCTCGTTTTGGCGAAGCACATGTGCGCGTCTCACTGCCGGGGACTAGCCCGGTAGCACAGACCTATTATTCTGTGCAGGAAGCGATCAACGCCGCACAAAGTTTTCAGGGCGATTACACCGATCTTGACCGCTGCATCCACTTTTTCCGCAGTGTATTGGACAATTGCCCGTCTGATCGAGATGGACTGCTGCTCTTGTCCGATCAAAATCTTCGGCGCGTGCTTGTGGAATTGCAAATCCAAACCAGCGCGGACGTGTCGTTAAATGGATTACTCGATGAATTTCCCAAGCTGCGGGTTGCCCGTCTGCGCTTATCTGCTGATAGCGAAGTGCCCATGTGCATTCCGCCTGTCAAGCGAAGCAAATGGACGGGGCTTTATGCAGGTCAACACGCACGAATTTTCTATTCTCTATACAGTAAGCGTACCAGTGACGTTGGCTCCGAATTTCGCAAGCTCGACAAACTCAGTAAGCCTACGAGCAACCCTTCAACCGTGCAAATCTGGTTGCAGCGATTGGATAAAGAGGATATTCCGGCGGAGTGGGGCGCATATGTCCACCGACTGCGGATAGCATCCACGCATACAGATATTCCAACTCGACTGGTTCAACCCCTGCATGATGTGGTAAACCTAATGCTCAAGTATCTTCCCAATGCGGTCAAACCAAACGCGGAAGATGAAGATGAAAACGATGAGTAACACAGGCTTCAGCCAAAGGATTCACCATGAGCGATGCTCTGCTGCGCTGGCGTGCTGAGTTTCCAATTCTCAGTCAATCGACCTATTTGATTTCCAACTCGCTCGGCGCGATGCCGCGTGCGGTCTATGACAAGCTGCACGAATTCGCGGATACGTGGGCGACGCTCGGAGTGCGCGCCTGGGGGCAGGCCTACGAAGACAACCCGACCTGGTGGGAACTTAAGCGCGCCGTCGGCGACCAGATCGCGCCGCTGCTGGGCGCTCCGGCGGGGAGCGTGCTGGTGCATGAAAATGCGAGCATCGCCAACAGCATCCTCATCAACGCACTCGATTTCAGCGATGCGCGGCGCAACAAGGTCGTGATCTGCGATCAGGATTTTCCGTCGGATGTGTACAGCGTGACGCGCAACCTGCCTCCCCACATGGAAGTCGTCATGATCCGCAGTCGCGACGGTATCACCATCGACACCGACGAACTGCTGGCGGCGATTGACGAGCGCACGCGACTTGTCAGTCTGAGTCATGTGCTGTTCCGCAGCGCGTACATCATGCCCATGGCGGCGATCACGGCGAAAGCGCACGAGGTCGGCGCGCAGGTGCTGTTCAACGGCTACCACAGCGTGGGTATCATCCCCGTCGATGTGACCGCGGCAAACGTCGATTTCTATGTGGGTGGCACGCTCAAATGGATGTGCGGCGGCCCTGGCGGGGTGTTCATGTACGTGCGTCCGGATGTGCTGCCGACACTCCAACCGCGCCTGACCGGGTGGTTCGCGCATCAACACCCCTTCGCCTTCGACATCGATCAGTTTGTGCCGCGCGAGGATGCCTATCGCCTCGCCAACGGCACGCCGGGGATCGCCTCGCTCTATGCGATCCAGCCGGGTATCGACGTGATCACGCAGGTCGGCGTGGACAACATCCGCGCGAACTCGATCCGCCAGACGACCATGCTGATCGAGCTCGCGGAGCAGGCAGGTTGTCAGATTAATACACCGCGAGAATCAGCGGTTAGGGCAGGTACAGTAACTCTCAATATGCAGAATTCGTATGAAATCAGTCGCGCCGTGCTGGCGCGCAACATTGTCATCGATTACCGGGAAGGGGCAGGTATTCGCATTGCACCGCATTTCTATAACACAGATGACGAAGTGCGGTTAGCACTTGACGCGATTGACGAAATCATCAAGGACGGCAGTTGGAAGCAATACAGAAAAAACCGCTCATTTGTGACCTAAGAAGTGTACACCTAGTCAACTTGGATAACTTTGCCGCTGTCCCGCCTAAACTCTTCGTAGTGCTGTCTGATACGCTCATGCTCCTTAGGTGTTGTTTCCGAACTGTCTAGTGCAATCTGGAAATCGCGCGTAATCCTATCAACGAGCTGATCACTTCTTTCGGTGCTAAAACGCCAGCGCCCGTAGGCGAGTGTATCAAGCAGTCCCGCAGGGAAATCGTGTGGCGGTTCATCGCTGAATTTTTCCTGAATCGCTTCAAGTTCATCTAGTTGTTGTAACAGGCTTGTTTTGTCTGCCCCTAAAGGGAATTCATTGAAGTAGGTTAAACGATTGTTGATAATCTGAATCAACAGCCGTTTGTCATCCATATCATCTCGCCGGACAATCTCTTCGGCTTCATCCAGAAAGCGCAGGCCATCTTCGACGCGCGGTATACGTAAGTTAGCTCTCTTCCGGTCTTCATCGGTGAAATAGAGGTAACAAGCCAAAATCTGAGTTGCTTTTTCCTTTAAGTACCGGGGATCTTCGTGCTTTGGTCCGCTGCTTGATCGAAGCAGCTGCCGTTCTTTCTTTAGTTGGATTGCGTTCTCGATGTCTTGAATTGCATCCAAATAGTTTCCTAATGAAGGTTTGGCTTTTCGTTTGCAGATCGCAGCAAAGAAGTAGGCTTCGTGAATGAGCGTTTTGTTACTCAGCTTCTCGACGCGTTCGATGGCGAGCTGCGTGCAAGCTTCGGCAAGTTCCCAACTGTTCAACACGCCACTGATAAAAGCGATTAGCAGCAATCGTTCAAAATCCCAAGCGCTACCAATGGCGTCAGAGGCGACGAAGTCTTCTTTGAAGGCTTGCACTAGTTGCTGCCATGACATTTGTTTCAGCTTGTCGAGAGGGATTTCAATACTATCGCCTTCTGCCTGAACATCAAAGGCTCTGGCAATTCGTTCGACTGCCCCTTGCGAATAAAACTGTATGGTATAGGGCATCAATTGACTGCTCGCGCGCAGTACCGATTTATGATTGTATTCCCGCCTGAACCTCGTCATTTCCAGAAGATGTGACTTTCCAGAACTCGTGCTTGGAATATAGACACCCAAAATTGCGTAAGTGTCTTCAAGTTTCTTTGTCATCGTATCGATTGTTTTCTTGACGAGATCACGCCAGTTTTCCGGCGTTCGGAGGACCTCGGCAACCCGGCGAAACACCTCTCTATCGACGATCTTGGCAATATCTTCGCTAAATTCCTCCGTGCCGAGAGAGGCAATCTCAGTAAATAACCAACTGTTTCTCAGATCGCGCAGCGCCTCCTCAACTTGGGGACGGACTTCCACCGGAAGTTGATCCATGCTCTGCGAGCTCCGAACCGTTTTGAGAATAAACATAGCTTTGTCGTAAAGGGCGAGGAGATCGTTTCTAACTTCCTCTCTTTCTACCTCACCAAGGTGATGCACCCCTTTAAGCAGCCCGATAACCCTTGGATGGCAGATCAAATACTTTGTCTCCAGCGTTTGATTTTGTCCCAGATACTTGGCAAGCTCACTGGACATCGCGCGCTTCATCGTTGCACTTCGGCTGATGAGGACGAAACGGGTTTTTGCCCGACCGGATGGAGCGCTTAAAGCGATGTTCATGCGCACAACGACATCGATAGCGACCGCATCAAGGTAAGTCGAACTCTCGAAGTCGGGGTTATGTCCTCGCTCTGCCATCAAATAACTCTTGACTCCCCTGATCAATTCGTTGTCGGACTGTATCTGCAAGGGGGGAAAATCATTGACATCCTCAAGATCGATCAGGGTTTCCTCTAGCAATTGGCGGATGCGCTTTTGCGGGTTTTGCTCAGGCGGATTAAGGGTGAAGATCACTTCAGGAATCGTAGCTTCTAACTGTTCCACCCAATGTTGATATTCACGCGAGTCCGGCGAAATTTCTTCACGACTGAGTTTTTCGGAAAAGTCGAGGAAAGCATGAAACTCGGGTTTTTGAATCATGCGGCTCAGTTGAACGTCGGCTCTCACCATACGTTGCAGCACTTCGCGCGTGCGTCTGAAGTTCCAACTCTCCCATAAAGTGTCTAGTTCAATCGCATAGGGCGGCAGTAAGATCAACTTCGTTTGGACATCATCAAACAGCTTTTGCAGCAAAAGCTGCTGATGTTCGATGATGCGACGGCGCTTTTCGCTATCCGTACTTTCGACATCGGCGAACAGCAGCAAACCCGACCCGCGCTCACTTTCAGGGAGGATATACGGCAGCATCTCCGCGTAATCAACGGCATATTGAATGTCAAGATCGTCATCCATCCAATGAAGATAGTGTAATGCCTGTTCAATCTCACGCGCGAAACGACGACAGTTACTACGATCTTGCTTTAGTTGATCTAGAATCGGGCTCCCTTTATTCATATTGCCACGTCCCCTCTATTGTGACAACGGCAGGACTTTTTGACGTAATGCTCTTCCAGGATGTGTCGCCAGACGCATCTTCTGATCGCTTTGTTTCAGTGCTTCACGCACGGGTGCCGGATGCGTTTTCAGAGGTATCGTAATCGGTCTAAGATCATCCTCGTACTTGCGTTTGAGGCTGAGGTAGTCGTTTCTCGGACTGCCCGCGCTGTAGAATTTGACTTCGTAGTATGGCGAATGCTCGCTGTAGAGCATCAAGCAGATGAATTCGTCGCGCACTGTCAACTTCATTGCATCTCTCGTCAGACGGAGAAAGATTTCGTGAGGAGAGACGATTTCATCCAGCTCGTCTAGAATATCGCCAAGACGCCAGTAGCGATTCGTTCGATACTTCGCAATATATTCTACGAACTCTTCTAGATGCTGCGTGAGATTGTTTCTCGAACATTCTACCAATCCTAAGAATAGCTGCGCCTTGAAGCGGGGATCAAATACTTGAGGATCGGCATTGAACCAACGCCGAAACATCACTTGAATGCGCGGATCGGGTGCGAACCCGCGCAGCACAGCGATTATCGTTGAGCGCATGTAATACAGTTCCGAGGGATTCGCCGTATAGCTGTCCATCCGGTTAACATAGTCTTCAAGGAATGGAATCGCCTCGCTCGATCTGGTGCGTCCTGCCAGATGAGTCAGCGCTGCCAGAACGGAGAGCGAGGATGCATCAGACCATTCGCGCAGCGATTCAAGGATGGCAGACTGTAATCGCAAACGAATAGTAGAGGGCAGTTCTCGATACAGCCCGAAAAGCTGCTCCGACGGAGTTGTGTTGTGCAAGCGATAGTCGAGTGTAATCAGCGGAGCGAAATCTTCCCCCTCCAGCGCGGCTAACAGCCAACTGCGTATCCGGGGAACGGATCGGTTGTCGAAGAAATGCACGTCCCGTTCACGGTCGGTCCACAAACGGCGTATCGCTGGTGATTTTCGTCTTTTCGGTGACTGCGCATTCTCCGATGTTTCAGGCAACTTCTTTTTAGCCATAAGTATCCAAGTCCGAATACGAGTCTTCTTCCGGTTGATATGGAAGACCGTCAAGAAATGTAGAATAATCGATTTGCGGACTTTTCGAAACTTCTCCGATCTCGAAAACTTGAAACATTTCGCTGAATGGGATGGCTTGGTGAACTGCTTCCGGCAGTCCGTCGATATAATGATCGTCCTTCGACCTCAGATCGACAGTCCGTCCCCAACCATTGGAATCGGCAGTCGTGCTGCGGAATACAATCGTCGGCGAACCTTCCAGAAAACAGGGGTTAATTAATTCACCGGTTGCCAACAACTGGTCAACTATATGCGCTGGATAGCGTATCTCGACGAGGTGCGGCGTTTCATAATAATGCACGAGACCTGCCCGGTCGCGCAACCGGTTTGCCAGTTCCGTTCGTGGACGGGAAGCATAACGCTTGCGCACCGCCTTGATTGCCGGTGTCCGCGTCACCCAGACAAATCCTCGACGAGAGCTCAACATGTTTTCGAAATCCGGGTCTTCGCTTGATAGTTTGGTGTGCAGTGTTTCTTCTAAACCTTCTTGCTGCAATCTGCGAATCTTGCGACTGGTCGTCGGCTTGCCCAAAGGAACAACGACCCGATTTGGATCGACGTTGAACTGAAACAGGGCCGCGGTATCTATGATTCTGGAAAGGCCCCCACGCACTGCTGTCACCTTGGTGCCACGCATCAATAGTTCACCTCGGTGAGCATCGACGACCTTGGGGATCAATACATGTGGTGCCTCACCGCGTTTCTTGATAGCGTTCCATTCCTCGCTCATATAATGCCTAAACAAACCGAACACAGGTTTATCGATCCGATTGTTTTTACAGTCGAACAGCATGTTAGCAAGTGCAATGCGAGACTGAAATGTGTAGAAAAACATGCTCTTGTACCAAGCCTTAAGGCTGTCGGCTTTCACTTTAGTAGAAGCCATTTGTTTTTCACACCTATCACTACTTTACAACTATGATAATGCAGTTTCAGTATTCAACAACACATGCATGACTATGAGCTATTACTTGGATAAAGCAAAATTTGACGAGCTACCCTTACTAGTATACATTAATAAGATAAGACAAAGCCACGATGGATTTGGCCTGCAGTACCTGAAAACGCGCTGTTGGATCTGGTGTATCGGCAAGTTTTGAGAGCAAGGTTTGCACACGTGCTTCTTAGAGTGCATCTAAGCCACAAACCGAATGTCATCCCAAGGACGAGGCATGCCTCGTCCCTACAAGTGCCGCTTGCGTAGGGACGAGATATATCTCGTCCTGTTTTTCATCTTTCGGATACTGGCTTACTGCGGTTTAAGCCACGGACTGCATTTGGCCAGCGACCAAATCAGCAAACGTGGTAAGCCGAAGTGTTTGAGAGAAGGGTTGCATGTATGAACCCAACGCGCGACTTTACGACCACTATGCCAAGTGGCATTGCCCCAATTGAGGATGATCCCCCGCTTGCATAGTGAGTATATGCCCAATCTGATCCACTGCGAAAGCCGGTTTGTTTCGTCATTATTGGGACGTTGTCAGTAGAGATACAAATTAAGCTGGCCGGTGTCATATCGCTTGACGCCGTAGTAGCTCGCGGCTTTGTCCGCCGTACACGGGAGTTCTGCTCCAACCACACTTGCCCCCAAGCCTTCAGGTGCAGTTGAGCATGCCGACTTAACCAGCGCTCAGCTTAGCACAATAGCAGCACCTCACCGGGGTACTATTCAGCCCAAACGACGAATGCGTCAGGGCGCTTTTTTGCCCCGTATTGCGGATCTTGGCTAGTGATACTGACACGCTTGCTACCAGTCGAAATTGAGCTTGCGCAACTCTTGTGAAGGCTTCATACCTAATGTGATGTGCCACAATTTGCTCTTGAAACACACCAAAGCCAACTTCTCCAGTATTCATTGTCTGGTATCCAGCCCAAACACCTGGGGAGAGTGAGGGAGCAACAATCCCAACCGCTCTGAGCCTTCCGCGTCAAACACCCTGGTATCTTGATCCGGACGGCTCGACTTCTGTTCCAGACACTACAAGCCTTCCACCCCAAACGCTTGCTGCACATTCTGCACGGTTTGGTCGCCACAATGCAACCACTCAGAAATCTGCTGCGGTCTTAGCATCTCGCTGCTCAACAACAGAATATTGCTCCGGGGTACAGTAAACCCGGAACGAGACCTAGTCGCCTTCAAAAACGCTTGGTGTTCGTCTTCTGTGATGGGTGTATGTGTATGTATGAGTTCAACCTCACGGTCTACCCATTTTCCTTTTTATCCTACTACCTCTCGTGAATATGCACTTGAATGGGCTGCTGCTCAAACTGGGTGCGAAGGTTAAATGCGGCGAGATTAAGCGGCGCAACGTATAAGGTAGGGTTTTTGACGATCTGTCGTGACGGTTCCCGCCCTCTGCTCCGCCTGCCTGGGTGTATTGATCTGGTAGCCTGCCTGTTCTGCCAGTTCGATCAGCATGGTCGTCTGGCGAATGGAGTTGGCGCGAATGTTGTCGACGCCCACCTGTGTGATCACGTCAATGCCCGGCTGAATCGCATACAACGAGGCAATCCCCGGCGTGCCATTGGCGAGGCGATAGGCATCGTCACGCGGCACAAACTGATCGACATCGAAGGCGAAGGGGCGCTGATGGGCAAACCACCCGGTCAGGCGCGGCTGCAGCGTCGGCAGCAGATCCGGGCGCACGTACATGAACACGCCGCCGGGGCCGCCGCACATCCACTTGAGCGTACCGCCGACATAAAAATCGACGTTGGCCGCGGTCACATCGACGGGGATGATGCCGACGCTGTGATAGCCGTTGAACAGCACCTGCGCGCCGACCTGATGGGCCTTCGCAGTAATCGCGTCCATCGGCATGATGTAGGCGCTGCGGAACAGCACATGGCTCAGGCTGACGAGCCGCGTGCGCTCGTCAATCGCCGCGAGCAGTTCGTCGGTGTCGATGGTGATGCCGTCGCGGCTGCGGATCATGACGACTTCCATGTGCGGCGGCAGGTTGCGCGTCACGCTGTAGACATCCGATGGAAAGTCTTGATCGCAGATCACGACCTTGTTACGCCGCGAGTCGCTGAAATCGAGGGCGTTGATGAGGATGCTGTTGGCGATACTGGCGTTCTCATGCACAAGGACGCTCCCGGCAGGCGCGCCCAGCAGCGGCGCGATTTTGTCGCCGACTGCGCGCTTGAGTTCCCACCATGTCGGGTTGTCTTCGTAAGCTTGACCCCAGGCGCGCACGCCGAGCGTCGCCCAGGTATCGGCGAATTCGTGCAGCTTATCGTACACGGCACGCGGCATCGCGCCGAGCGAGTTGCTGATGAGATAGGTACACGTCGAGAGGATCGGGAATTCCGACCGCCAGTCGAGCAGGCTCGTCATGTTAGCCATCCTCGTCGGTTTCGCCGTCGATGATCTCGTACACGGCGTCGAGCAGGTCTTCCGCCCGTTCCAGCGCTTCCCACGCGGGTTCATCCTGCGACTGCATCAGATGGGTGGAGGCTTCGAGCAGCGCCGAGGCCGCCGCCGTGATCAGCGTGGCCACATCCTGATATTCGTGTTCCACAATCAAGTTGTCGAGGGTTTGGGACGCTTGCCCTGTCAAGCTGATCGCCTGTTGAAGGAGACTGACGACCTGACTGGAAGTGTTCATACGGTGAATCCTCATGTCGATTCCGAACGCCGCCTGTTGTATCCCAACCCGCACCGCCGCGCAAATGGAACCAAGTTCAGGGTATGATCGTCTTACCATGAAGTACAAGCGAAAAGTTGAAAGCGAACAGGCAAATTGCTTTTACTTTTAACTTTCGACTTTTAACTTTTAACTGAATGTTGGGAGGCTGATCATGCGTAAAATCGGATTGCTGCTGGTGATCATGCTGCTGTCGGGCGTGATGCTGGTTCAAGGACAGGAGGGGGACGTGCAGCGCGATGGCGTCGCATTGGCGATTTACAATCAGGGGACGGCGCTGGTGCAGGATCGACGCACCTTCAGCTTGACCGAAGGCACGAATATCATCAACTTCACCGATGTGGCGTCTGGCATTGACGCGACCTCGGTCACGTTCCGCTCACTGACCGACCCGACTGGGACGACCGTGCTGGAACAGAATTATGTCTTTGACCTCGTGGATAGTACGGCATTACTCCAGCGCTACCTCGACCAGACGATCAATGTGATTGCAACTGATGGCACGCAGTACACCGGGCAGCTCCTCAGCGGGCGCAACGGCGAGATCATTCTACGTGAGGATGACGGTCAGGTGATCGTCGTCAGCCTAGCGAACGTACGCGATTTGCGCTTCCCCGACCTGCCGGGCGGCCTGATCACGCGCCCGACGCTGCGCTGGCTGATCAACAGCGCGACCACAGGCGACCAGCAGGTGCAGCTTACTTACCTGACGAGCGGCATCAACTGGACGGCGGATTACAATGTGCTGCTGGCGACCGATAACAGCACGCTCGACCTCAACGGCTGGGTTACGCTGACCAACTACAGCGGCACGGCCTACACAGACGCGCAGGTCAAGCTGATCGCCGGGGATGTCAACCGCATCGCCGAAGCGGATGTGATGGCGGACGGCATGCTGCGGATGGAAGCGCAAGCCGCCCCGGCTGCGGGCGCGGTGGATCAGCGCAGCTTCAACGAATACCAACTGTATGAGATCGGACGCCCAGTGACCGTCGGCGCGAACGAGACCAAGCAGGTCGAGTTTGTAGCAGGCGCAGAGATTCCGGCGCACACCTTCTACGTATACGATTCGAGCATGCCCTTCTACGGCGGCGTGCTGATCGACCAGTACTATGGCAGCACGGGCATCACCGACGTGCAGAACTACCTCGAATTCACGACGGATGCCGAGGGCGGTTTGGGCGCAGATCTCCCCGCGGGGCGCGTGCGTGTGTATCAGGAAGATGTGGACGGCGCGGCGCTGCTCATCGGCGAGAACACCATTGACCACACGCCCGAAGGCGAAGACGTGCAGATCTATCTCGGCAACGCGTTTGATTTGGTGGGCGAACGCATCCAGAAGACCTATAACCTGATCGCCTCGAACGTACTGGAAGAGACCTACGAGATTCACCTGCGCAACCGCAAGGATGAAGGCTCGGTCGAAATCCGCGTGCCGGAGCACCTGTTCCGCTGGTCGAACTGGGAGATCCTCAACTCGTCCCATCCATACACGCAGACCGACTCGAACACGATTGAATACCGCGTGGAAGTCCCTGCGCAGGGCGAAACCGTGATCACGTACACGGTGCGGTATACCTTCCCGCGGTAGAAACCAACCTCACCCTAAATCCCTTTCCCTTGGGAGAGGGATTTGACTCCCCTCTCCTTATGCAGTTTAAGAAAAGAACACGGTGTTTGTAGGGACGCCATATATGGCGTCCGTTGCCAAATCTACCAAAACGGACGAGATATATCTCGTCCCTACGATCTCTGTATTCATAAGTTAAATTGCATGAGGAGAGGGGCAGTTCGCTTGCTCCGCATTTATGAATTCTTCAGACACGGATGCAGTCAAACGGCGACTCTTCCAGTAGTATTAAACGTGTCGCCTTGTGATCGCACAACCCACCACCACTATGCTGCAACCTGTATCCCGACTGAATGATCGTTATGAACTGACGGAACCGCTCGGCAAGGGCGGCATGGGCGAAGTCTTTCGCGCCGTTGACCACCTCACCGGGGCAGAAGTCGCGCTCAAACGCGTGCTCATCCAACCCTCCCAACTGCAATTCGAGTCGCGGCATGCCGGGCTAGAGCCGCATCTGGCGCTGGCGCGGGAATTTCGCATTCTGGCGACGCTGCGCCACCCGCACATTATCAGCGTGCGCGACTACGGCTTTGACGACGAACAACAGCCCTTCTTCACCATGGATTTGCTCGAAGGCGCGCACACTATCACCGAGCGGGCGGCCCACGTCCCCCCCAACGAACGTCTGCGCCTGCTGCTCGACATGTTGAGCGGGCTGGCCTACATTCACCGCCGCGACCTCATACACCGCGACCTCAAACCCGCCAATGTGCTGGTTGATGCGGGTGGCCAAGTGCGCGTGCTCGACTTCGGCCTGTCGCTGTCGGCGCACACCGTCGATGAGGCGCGGCTCTCCGGCACCACGCCCTATTTCGCGCCCGAGATTATCGCCGGGGAACCACCGACCCACGCGTCCGATTTGTACACCGTCGGCGTGATCGCCTACGAGATGTTCACTGGGCGCTTCCCGTATCGTCTCGGCGGGATGCGCGACCTGCTGCAAGATATTCTGCGCCATCAGCCCGATCTCAGCGAGCTGGACCCGGCGCTCGGCCTGATCATCGGGCGACTGCTGGCGAAAGACCCCGACGACCGCTACAGCAGCGCCGATGAAACGCTGCGCGAAGTCGCGCAGATCGCGCACATGCCGCTGCCCTCCGCCAAGGTCGAAGTGCGCGAAAGTTATCTGCGCGCATCGGCGTTTGTCGGGCGGGACGCCGAGATCGATCAACTCGAATTGGCGCTGGATCACGCGCTGCAGGGTCTAGGGTCTGCGTGGCTGATCGGCGGCGAGTCGGGGGTGGGCAAGTCACGCCTGCTCGACGAACTGCGCATCCGCGCACTGGTCAAAGGGGCGCTGGTCTTGCGCGGCGGCGGTCTGGAAGGCGACGGCGTACCCTACGCGCTGTGGCGCGACCCGCTGCGTCGTTTGATCCTCAGCACGCCGGTGACCGACCTCGAAGCCAGCATCCTCAAGCCCATTGTGCCGGGCATTGATGTGCTGCTGGGGCAGCCCGTGGCCGACGCACCGCCCCTCAACGACGACGGACTGCAGGAACGCCTCAACCTCACCATCGTCGATCTTTTCCGGCGGCAAACCGCGCCGATTGTGCTGCTGCTGGAAGACGTGCATTGGGCGCTTTCGGCGTTGGCCCCGCTCAAACGCCTGATCCGGCTGGCCACCAACCACAACTGGCTGATCATCGCCAATTTCCGCGACGACGACGCGCTCACCCTCCCGGAACTGCTCCCCGGCGCGCAGACCATCCGCTTGCAGCGCCTGCCGCTCAAAGCGATTGAGAACCTGAGCGCGGCCATGCTCGGGGAAGCGGGGCGGCATCCCGCACTGGTCGACTTCTTGCACCGCGAGACCGAAGGCAACGCCTTCTTCGTCGTCGAAGTCATGCGGGCGCTGGCGGAACAGGCCGGCAGCCTCAACTCGATTTTGTCGAACACGCTGCCCACGCGCATCACGGCGGGCGGCGTCGCGACGGTCATCCGGCAGCGCTTGCAGCGCGTACCCGCGTGGGGCCGCGAAGCGCTCGAACTGGCCGCGCTGTTCGGGCGGGCGATTGATCCGCGCGTGCTGTTCGCCACGCAGGCGGTCAGCGATTGGGACAACTGGCTAACGGAATGCGTCAACGCCGCGGTGCTGGATTGGATTGATGGGCGCTGGCAGTTCGCCCACGATAAACTCCGTGAAACCCTGCGCGAAGACATCGCACCGGAGGTGCTCCCCGCACGGGCGCGGCGCTTGGCGCAGGCCATCGAAGCGGCCTATCCCGATACCCCGGCCTATGCCGAACTGCTCGCGGATTACTGGGCGCTGGCCGGCGATGCACACGCGGAGGTTCAGCACCTGATGACGGCGATTCGGCATACGCGCGATACGTCGGGACAGATCACGAAGATCAAGGCGTTGGTGCTGCGCGCACTCGACCGCGATCAGGGGGAGCACGCCTTCCAACTGGCCTGGGAACTCGGCAATACCATGCTGCTCAACATGGAATACACCGCCGCGCTCGCCCATTTTGAAGCTCTGGAACAGCAATCCACGCCGAACAGCGCCGCGTGGACACGCGCCATCGACGGGCAGGTGCAGGCACTGAGCATGCTCCGCCGGCATGAGGAAACACTGCGTAGAGCCGAGATCGGTTTAGCGGCGGCACGCCAGCTTGAGCTGTTTGAAGAACAGGCGCGCATGCTCAACACGCTGGGCGTCCTCGCCTCATATCGCGGCGATTTTGAGAACTGCATCGCTTACTACACCGAAAGCATCCACCTGTTTCAGGTGATTGGCGGGCTGTGGAAAGCGATCAGCGCGCTCAATAACCTCGCGCTGATCATGACGCGGCGCGGGGACTATGCGGTCGCGCGGGAATACGCAGAGATGTGCCTCGCCGAGTGCCGTACGGCAGGTAACCGGCGCGGCGAGGGCATCAGCCTGCAAATGCTCGGCACCATCGCGCTCTACGAGAAAAACTATGACGCGGCACTGAGCTACGTCGAACAGAATCACGCCATCCGCAAGCAGATGGATGATCGTTATGCCCTGCCGAATATCCTCGCCGTCCGCGGGCAGGTCGCGTTTCAAACGGGCGGCGACGAGACGGCGCGCTTCCACTTTGAGAGCGCGCAGCAGATTGAATGCGAGCAGGCGGGCAGCAGCGATGTGATCGGCACGCTGCCCGAACTCGGCGATGTGGCGCTCGCCCGGGGCGATGTAGACAGCGCCGCGCAGTATTATGAGGAGACGCTGCGTATCGGGAAAATCAAGCCGTGGCGCTGGAAAGAGCTGTTCGCGCAGCATGGCTTAGGGCTGACGCGGCATCTGCGCGGTGATCACGCCGGGGCGCGCGCACTGTTCGAGGCGGCGCTCAGCAGCGCCCGCGAGATGGGCACGCCCGAACCCATCACGTATGCAGCCTCCAGTCTGGCGATCACTGCTGCGCAGCAGGGCGATCTGACAACCGCCTACGCTGCCCTGCGCGAAGCGCTGCACGCTTCCCAGACGCTCCGCGTCGATCACCTGCGCCCGCTGACCGCCGCGGCGTACCTCGCTGCCGCGGAGGGGGATGACCGCACCGCCGCGCAGATCAGCGGACTGCTGATCACGCGCTGGCGCGGTGACCGCGTGTATCGCGTACTGCTGGATCGGCTGGTCGCAGTGCTGCGCGAACGCATGGGCGCAACTGCCTATCAAGCCGCCGCTGACGCGGGCGCGGCGCTCGATCCGGAGGCGGTCGCCGCGCAGTTATTGGGCGAGTGATTGTTCGTGCTGACGGTCGGGGCGCACGGCCGTGCGTCCCGACAAACTCAATGGCTCTACGGGACAGCCCCCACTACGCCGACTTCAGTTCCCCCAGCACCTTGAGGTAATGCGGGTTATACATCAGGCCGAGGATGTTGCCGAACGGGTCGATCACCGAGGCGGTGATAAAGCCCGCCTCCCGCTTGATGAGCGGCTCGTATTCAGTCGCGCCCATCTCTTTGACGCGTGCCAGCGCCGCCTCGATGTCATCGACATGCCAGAACACGACCGCGCCGCCTACGCCACCCGCCGCCGCTTTCGGCTGGTAGCGCCGGTCGATAATGCCGAGTTCGTGCTGGTAGTCCCCGAGGCGAAACTCGACATAGGCGGGGTTCACCGCGTCCGGGCGTTGGAAGTAGGGTTCGAGTCCCAACAAGTCGCTGTACCACCGTTTCGCCGACGCCACATCGTCCGCGTAAAAGCTGATCGTCGCCACACCGCGCAGCAGGTTAGTCGCCTTCATGTTCGTATTGCTCCTTCACTCTCCCTACGTACTTTAAGCTTACCACCCGCGTGTGACAACCCTATGTCAGCAGCGTCAGGCAGTCGCCCGTTGCAATCCGGCGGGGCATGGGGAATCATAAAGCGGATACCGCCCGACTTGAGGATCACGCGCTTGAACCGCTTAACCCGCCTGCTGTCGCTCCTGCTCGTCCTGCTCACCTGCATTGTCCTGCCGCTGCGCGCGCAGGATCAACCGCCGCCCACCGATGAATCCGGGTTGGATTCTGTCCCCGCCGGGACGCCGATCCCGCTGCCCACCCGTGGCGCGCGTCCCGCCTCGTTCCTGATCGCGGAAAACGACCGCGCCCAACTGCACTTCTTCTTTCAGGTGCTGCCGCAGGGGACAACGGCGCTTATGCGCGTGGTCGGCAATGACATTGCCAATGCGCGGGCGCTGTTCCTCGGCGATCTGATCGATTTCTTCCCGATTGAGGATGACTTCTACGGCCTGATTGCGACGGGCATGGAACAGGCGACCGGGCGCGAGAACGCGCTCGCGGTCTACGTCACATTCACGGATGGCACGCGGGCGACGCTCGAAGCGAATGTCGAAATCGTGCAGGGCAGCTTCATCCGCCAGCAGGTGACGCTTGCGCCGGACAAAGGTTATCTGCTCGACACGGAGACCGAACAAAACGAACTCGCGCGGCTGGAAAGCATCATCAGCGGCTATGAGCAGGAGCGCCGCTGGGATGAGACGGGCTTCCAACTGCCAATCCCCGCTGCGCTCACTTCCCCGTTCGGCGCGTTCCGCACGTTCAACGGCACGCTCAACACGCGCCACACGGGTTGGGATATCCGCACGACGCTCGGGCAACCCGTGCTGGCGTCCGCGGCGGGGCGCGTCGTCTTCGCCGGGACACTGCCGATTCGCGGTAATTACGTGCTGATCGATCACGGCTACGGGGTGTTCACGGGCTACGCGCACTTTTCGACGACACACGTTACGCGCGGGTTGGACATCGAAAAAGGTCAGGTGATCGGCACGACGGGCGACACCGGGCGCACGAGCGGGCCACACTTTCACTGGGAACTGGCCGTCAATGGCGATTGGGTGGACAGCGTACAATTTGTCGAAATGTGGATGCCCTAGACAGGTGACAGCATGAAGCTACATACATGGTTCTTCCTCCTGACAGCACTGTTGATCGTGAGCGCGCCGGTTTATGCTCAAGACGCCCAACCCGGCGCGCCCGGCATCGGCGACTCACGCTACCCGGAATTCGGCAATGGCGGGTACGATGTCCAGTTGTACGACCTCAATCTGACGGTTGACCCGGAGGCGGGCAGCATCGACGGCGTGGTCACCATCGATGCGCTTGCCACCGTCAATCTCGGCAGCTTCAATCTCGATCTCGTGGGCTTCGATGTGCTTGAAGTCACCGTCAATCACGCGCCCGCCGAATTTACCCGCGCCGGACAAGAACTCACTATCACGCCGGAAACCGTGCTGATCACCGGGAGCAAGTTCACGGCGACGATCCACTATGCGGGCGTGCCGGAGGAGATGCAGTCGCAGGGCTTTGCCGGACTCACGGGCTGGATCAACTATGGCGACGGCATCTTCGTGATGAGCGAACCTGATGGCGCGGCCAGCTTCTACCCGGTCAACGATCATCCGCTGGATAAAGCCCTGTACACGCTGGCGATCACCGTGCCTGAACCGTATACAGTCGCGACCAACGGCGTCGTGACCGAGATCATCGACAACGGTGACACCACCACCACCTACAGCGAAGTGAACGCGCCCATGGCGAGCTATCTGACGACGATCAACATTGCGCGCTTCGAGCTCGTCGAAGATGTGAGCGGGAACGGCGTGCCGATCCGCAACTATTTCGACGCGGGCATCCCCGCTGACGCGCGCCGCGTCATCGCCCGGCAAGGCGAGATGCTCGACTTCTATGAAAGCTTGTTTGGCGATTACCCGTTCGATGTGTACGGCGCGGTCGTGGTCAACACGCCCACCGAGAGCGCACTTGAAAGCCAAACGCTCTCGCTGTTCGGCAGCGACATCTTCACCGACACGGATCCGCTGGAAATGGAGCTGTTCGTCGCGCACGAACTGTCGCACCAGTGGTTTGGCAACAGCGTGACCATCGCCGATTGGCGCGATATCTGGCTGCATGAGGGCTGGGCGACCTACTGCGAGGGCTTGTGGATCGAGCATGCGCACGGCGCAGACGCCTTCAACGACTGGGTCGCGACGATTTACGAGTATGCGGCGGAAGACAGCGAGACGTATCCCCCACCCGGCGACCCGCCCGCTGAAGATGTGCTCAACTACAGTGTGTATGAGCGCGGCGGCATGACGCTCCACGCGCTGCGCCTGGCGGTAGGCGACGCCGATTTCTTCGCCATTGCGCGGACATGGCTGGAACGCTATGCCTACGGCAACGCCACCACCGCAGATTTCATCGCCGTGGTCAACGAGATCACCGGGGCAGATTACACGGCGTTCTTCAACGCGTGGCTGTACCGCAAAGCTCTGCCTGATCTGCCGTAAGGTCCGAAGCGCTTCACGATGAGGGCGCGCCGAGACATGCTAGGGTGTCGGGGCGCACCTGTGCGTGCGCCCAAAACCGGGCAGACACATAGGTCTGCCCCTACACACGGATTTTCGAGAAATTAAGCCGGGGGGTGGGGTGGAAAGGCGCGGACGCGATAAAGAGGGTGTGTAGAAAGCGCACAGTTATCTTGATGAGAGAGGTTTTTGTAGGGACAAGGCATGCCTCGTCCCTACAGATGACGCACTCATTGAAGACCCGCTAAAACGCGTCCCTAGGAGAAGGGTTAACCCGTGATTTTTAGCCCGGTCCGCGACCCGCGGTTGATCACCGTGCGGCGCGGCGGCTCACTACAAGCCACCGATCATCACCTGCTGGCGTTGTGGGCAGTCGCGTGCGCAGAGCACGTCCTGCCATTCTTCGAGCAGGCGCAGCCCCATGACGAGCGTCCGCGCCAAGCGCTGGAAGCAGCACGCGCGTGGGTGCGCGGCGAAATCCCCATGATGGAGGCGCGAGCGGCGGGCGGTCACGCGATGGGCGCGGCGCGGGAATTACGTGGGGCAGCTCGGGAAGCGGCCTATGCCGCGGGGCAAGCCGCCGTAGTGGCGCATGTGGCCGCGCACGAACTCGGCGCAGCAGCCTATGCGATCCGTGCGGCGCGCGCGGCGGCTCCGAAAGCAGCGCAAAGCGAAGCGGGACGACTGGAATGCCAGTGGCAGCGCGATCAACTGCCCGCTGCAATCCGCGAACTCGTGCTGGATGATCAGCGACTGCGCAATCCGTATTGCTGGTTCGTTTTCGACTGTTAAATCGGATGAAGTCAGGTGCTGAATGAGGTGTGGCGAAAAAGGTCAGATTCCGACCCCTCCCCGAATTCAGGGAGGGGAGACAACAGTGCTGGCGCGGGCGAGGAGTTGTTCAACCCCTTAGACGTTCGCCCCTACGAGAGAAACTGCATTGTTCAGACTACGGCAGAAGGGGTTTACGCGCCTTCGTCTTTCACGAAGCTTGTCAGGCGCATGAACGCGCGTTCCTGCGGCGAAAAATCGTCGGGAAAATGGGTGTCGTCGTGGGCTTCGAGGATGCGGTAGCCCTCTTTGATGTACGAGCGGATAGTATGCAGGCTGATGCCCATTTCGTCAGCGGCCAACTGCGCGGGCATGCCACGCAGCACACACAGCTCAATGGCCTGCCGGATACGCCCGGTCAATTCGGGGAATTGGCGCTGCTGCGGCAGGCGATCCGCCGCCCGTAAGCGGGGATGATCCGCACCCCGTCGTTCAATACCGCGGCTGAGCGTGAACTCGTGGTCGAGCGCGTAGACAATCGCCCAGGCGATCTGCGAGCCGACCTCCGATTTGACGAAGTAGCCGCGCGCGCCGCCCGCCGCCGCCGCTTCCATCAATGCCGGATCCGCAGTGCGCACCAGACAGATCACCATGACTTTTTTGATGCGGCGGCGCAGATGTTCCAGCATGGTCTGCAGCGCGCTCGCCCCGCCCACATGATCGGCATCGACGACGATCACATTCGGCTGCTCGGCTACGCCCACCCGGTTGATGTACGCCCACAGCTCATCCAGCGACTGCGCCATCAGCGTCACGCGCGTGCGTCGATCCCACGCCAGATAGCTGTTGATGGATTGCAGGGCGTAGTAGTCGGAATCCAGCACCACCACCTTGAGATTGACATTCATGTTGATGTTGGGCATAGGGCGAGAGCCTCAGCGTTTCACAAAATGAGAAATCAGTATATGCAGCATTGTACCGCAAAAGAAAAGTTGTCACCTTTTGCGCGTATACTGGCTCTTTATAGGTAGAGCGTGATCACGAGGGTAAAGACATGCAGTCCTATGTACGGTGGGTAGAAGCGGCGCAGCGCGGCGACCGTGACGCCTTCAATGCGCTGATCGAACGGTTCGGCACGGCGGCGCGCGGGTGGGCGTTCAACGTGCTCGGCGATGAGCAGGCCGCCGAGGATGCCGCGCAAGAGGCCTTCCTCACGGCATACCGCAAGCTCGATCAACTGCGCGAACCAGTCGCATTCGCGGCGTGGCTCAAGCGGATCGTGCTCAGCGAGTGCAGCCGCATGACGCGCCGCCATACGCCGGAGATCAGCCCGATGGACGACGACGCGCCTGCGCCGCACGAGGCCGACCCCGCGCGCGATGCCGAAGACCGCGAACGCCGTGATCAGGTGTGGGGGGCGGTCAAGCGCCTGCCGCGCCACGAGCGCGAAGTCACCGAGCTGTTCTACGGCTACGGCTATTCGCTGGATGAAATCGCGCAGGGGTTAGCGCTCCCGCTGACCACGGTCAAGAAGCGCTTGCAGTACGCCCGCGAACATCTCCGCGAAAGCCTGCCGATGATGAGCCTCACCACGACGATCAGCGGGGTGAGCGGCGTCGACCGTCTGCTCATGGACGTGCAGATCGCCGCGTTGGTCGCGCTGTATCGACGGTATCAACCCGCGATCCCGACTCTGGCGCTGGTGGCATAGGGGTCATCGTAACCCCAATTAGGTTCTCAAAAGAGATCCACGAACGGATGTAGGGGCGCACCTGTGTGCGCCCAAAACGGGCAGACACATAGGTCTGCCCCTACACGCGGACGAACGACGCCAACCCCGGCACAGCGGCTGGAAATGGAATCAAATCAGAGAGGAATTTGAGCTATGAATCTCTTCAATCTCGTCCCGATGGTGGTGGAACAGACCAGTTATGGCGAACGCGCCTTCGACATCTACTCGCTGCTGCTCAAAGAGCGCATGGTGATCCTCGGGTCGGACATCAACGCGCCCGTCGCCAATTTGATCGTCGCGCAGCTCCTCTACCTCAACCGGGAAGACCCGGAACGCCCGATCCAGATGTATATTCACTCGCCCGGCGGCGAGGTGTACTCCGGGTTAGCGATCTACGATGCGATGCAGGAACTGAACGCGCCTGTGAGCACCACGGCGGTCGGCATGACCGCCAGCTTCGGCACAACGCTGCTGATCAGCGGGGCGCATGGTCAGCGCTTTGCCCTGCCCAATGCGACCATTCACATGCATCAACCGCTCGGTGGGATGCAGGGACAGGTCACCGACATGATGATCGCCGCCAACGAATTCCAGCGGCTCAAGAACCGCCTCCTCGACATCTTTCAGCACCACACCGGGCAGCCGCGCAACGTGCTGGAACGCGACATGGAGCGTGACACTTATCTCGACGCGGCGAAAGCGGTTGAGTATGGGCTGGTCGATGCGGTCGTCAAAAAATCGCCGCCGCTGCTCAACGGCAAGACCAACGGCTATCTGAACCCGTAGAGGTCGAGCTACCTTAGTGTCTGAAAGCGGGAAATAAGTACACGTCGTGAGCCGGTGGTAAACCCTCACCCCACGCAAGCGGGGCGAGGGGGAAATCTGTCTCCTCTCCCCGAATTCGGTTCACGGCAAGGCAGTTTTAACATTTCGAGACCGTCTTCCCCTAGGCAACAGCTTGTAGGGACGGCCTTCTGGCCGTCCGCTGACCACGGACGCGCAGAAGCGCGTCCCTACAATGGCTCGATTGTTAAAAGTGTCCCGTCCTCAATCGAATTCGGGGAGGGGCCGGGGGTGGGGTCGGAATCAGACCCATTTTCAGAGCCCTCTTGTTTCAGCCTTGAGCTAACACTCAATGCGCGGCTCAAGCTCCGACTTTTGGCGGAGATTCTTTCAATTTTAGAACAAATTCGGCGTTCATCCGTAATACCAGACATCACACACATGTCAGGGGAAAATCGGATGGACGCCACACGCAACCTGCGGACGTTCTACACGCTCATCTTCACGCAGACCTTCTCGCTGATCGGTTCGCGCATGACCGATCTCGCGCTGAGCATCTACATCTACAACCAGACGGGGGATGTCACACCGCTGGCGCTCGTCTCGGTTTTCGCCATCCTGCCGCAGATCATCGGCGCGAGCTTCGCGGGTGTGCTCGCGGATCGCTGGGATCGCCGCTACGTGATGATGCTCTCCGATGCGGGGCAAGCGCTCGGCACGGTCATTCTGCTCCTCAGTTTCCTCTCCGGCGGCTTCCAGATCTGGCATCTGTATATCATCGCCTTCATCAAGTCGTGGTTTGGCGTGTTCCAGTCACCCGCCTTCACGGCGGCGATGACCATGCTCGTGCCCGATGATCAGCGTGACCGGGCGAATGCGCTGCAAACGCTCACCGGGCCGCTGGCGGGCGTGCTCGCGCCCGCCATTACTGGCGCGCTGTACGCGCTGATCGGCCTAAACGGGATCATCGGCATCGACCTGCTGACGTTTGCCGTCGCGGCAGTCGTGGTGCTGTTCATCCGCATCCCCCGCCCCACGCAGACCGAAATCGGCAAGCAGATGCAGGGCACGGTCTGGAAAGAGATGATCGGTGGGCTGAAGTACATGTGGTCGTGGCGCAGCCTGTTTATGCTCACGCTGCATATTTCGCTGGTGAACTTCCTGTTCGCCGGTGCGGGTCTGCTGCTCACCCCGTATCTGCTGGCGCGCACGGGCAGCGAAGCCACGATGGGAGTGCTGCAAGCGGTCGCGGATTTCGGCATGATCGTCGGCGCCATCGTCATCGGCGTGTGGGGCGGCACGCGTCCGCGCATTCACACCATCATGGGCGGCATTCTCATCAGCAGCCTATTCATGATCGGCGTGGGCAGCGCGCAAACGCCTCTGCTGCTCGGCGTGACGCTCGTGCTGATGACGTTCGCCGCGCCGATGGTCAATGCCTCCGCCACTTCCCTGATGCAGGCCAAAGTCCCACCGGATATTCAGGGGCGGGTGTTCGCCGCGCTCGGCCAAATGACCATGCTCTTCATGCCGCTCGCCTACCTCTTGATCGGCCCGCTGGTCGACAACGTGTTCGAACCCGCGGTCAATACGCCGGGGTGGGCAGCGGTCGCGCCGCTGGTCGGCAGTCAAGCGGGGGCGGGCATGGGCTTGATTATTGTGCTGGCGGGCGCTGGCCTGCTGATCACCACGACGCTGGTCTATGCGCTGCCCCGCGTGCGCCACATTGAGAGCGAGCGCCCGGATTACGTTCCCGAGTCGCCGGACATGCCGCCGGTCACGGCGGCGAACGAACTGCACCCAGTCGGCGCGGATTAGCCGTCGGTCGCCTGCTGACCCGTCCCCTGACAGGGTAAGTTTTTAAGTGTAGAGACGAGGCATGACCGTGTTGAAAAAGGTCAGCTTCCGACCCCACCCCCGACCCCTCCCCGAATTCGGGGAGGGGAGACAGATTCCCCCTCACCCGCTTGCGTGGGAGAGGGGTTAGGGGGTGAGGGTTTTTAAACACGCTCATGCCCCGTCGCTGCACGTTCTCGGCGAAGAAAACCTGTACTTTAATGGGAAGCATGTAAAACCCGCCCTTCTAGCCCTCCCTCCATGCGTTTGTCCTTTGGCTCTGCGTGCGCGAAAGGCGCGACTTCGGCGTTTGCTGACAGCCTCCAAATCATTGTTCCTCGAATTAGCTGCGCCTCAACGCATTCGACTGTTTCAGGGTATGATTTATCGATACCCTGCCGACGAATCCGTGATTCTGCGCGCGGTAAGATTGCTCTGTCGGTTGGCGTCCAATCCTTTAGATACGCAAACCAGAACGTTGGGGGAACGCGGTGGATGATCAACTGCGTAAACTAGTCGATTGTATTTTTGATGCCCATCTGGATACGATCATTGACTGCGAGACCTGTGGTTCACAGTTTAATTGCTTCGCGGAATTGGTGGCGAGCGGCGCGGATGCGCGGGAACTGCTGCCAGCGGTTGAGGAGCATCTGATCTGCTGCCCGGACTGCCGCGAAGAGTACGAGGCATTACTGGCGATTATTCGCGCCGAAAATCAGGGTTTGACAGCTTCTTAGAGGATAGGGTATGCGCAAGGTACGTGTGTTAATCATCGGGTCGGGACCAGCGGGTTTGACCGCGGCCATCTATACGGCTCGTGCCCAATTGAGCACGGTTGTCATCACCGGCACGCAGCTTGGCGGCCAGATTGCCACCACGCATGATGTCGATAACTTCCCCGGCTTCCCGGAAGGTATTACCGGGCCGGAACTCGCGGAACGCATCCGCGCGCAGGCCGAACGCTTCGGCGCGGAATTCGACTACGATATTGTCACAGCGATGGACTTCACCAAAGGCTCGCCGTTCTACGTCAAGACGCAGAACGAGGAATACATGGCGGACGCCGTCATCGTCACGATTGGCGCGAACCCGCGTAAGCTGCATATCCCTGGCGAAGATCAGTTCATCGGGCGCGGCGTGTCATGGTGCGCCACGTGCGATGGCTTCTTCTTCCGTGGCAAGGATATCATCGTGGTCGGCGGCGGCGACTCGGCGCTGCAGGAAGCGATCTTCCTGACCAAGTTCGCCAACTCGGTGACAGTCGTGCATCGCCGTAACGAACTCCGCGCGAGCGTTGCGCTGCAAACGCGCGCCTTCCAGAATGACCGCATCAAGTTTATCTATGACACGGTTCTGGATGAGATCAAGGGTTCGGATGGCAAGGTGACGAACGTGACCCTGCGCAATGTTCAAACGGGCGCGACCGAAGACAAGCTGATCGACGGCGTGTTCATCTTCGCCGGTTATGACCCCAACAGCGGCATCTTTGGTACGCAGCTCAAAACGGACGATCTCGGATACCTGATCGTCGACGATTTCATGCGTACGAGCGTGGAAGGCGTGTTCGCGGGCGGCGAAATTCACGACAACTACTTCCGGCAGGCGATCACCGCCTCCGGTCAGGGCGCCTCGGCGGCGCTGGCGACCGTCAACTGGCTGGGTGAGCGCGAGCGCGATCTGCAAGATCTGAGCACCGAAGCGCAGGTCGCTCCCAGCGGGGATTAGCCTTTTCAAACGAGCGAAACCTCACTCCACTACGTATGACTCCGGGCGCAAAGTGAGTACACTAGACTCAGCTTTGCGCCTTTTAGTTAAGGAGGAGTTATGAGCCTAGAACAACTCGTTGACGAGCTCCACAGTCTGAGCCGCGCCGATAAACTGCGAGTCGTTCAACTACTGGTGAACGACTTGGCAGCAGACGAAGCCGCTGTTTTGACGCAAGCGCAGTATGAAGTCTGGTCGCCCTCCGATTCGGGTGAAGCGGCGCGCATACTCCTGGATATGCTGGAAGAGGATCAGCGCAGGCGTGAGTAATCTTCTGCTCCTATAATGCAACATAACCAAGCAAACGTATTAACCGCCACTTTCCGCTTGGATTGTATCGCTCTCGCTTCCCGTAGTACTCCAATTGATTTTACCTTTATACTTCTCTCGTATGGCCTCTCTAAATTTCTCAGTTAGCAACTGATTTAGTTCCATACTAGGCAATTCTTTGGATGCTGAGAGATTGTTCGAGATTGTATTCGCAAAAACGGATAGCCCAACGTCCAAAGCGACACGGAAGTAATGAAAGGTGTTGTATTCTCTCATATCAAAGATCACACCTGTTTCGTCAACACTACCAAGTGCTTCATCGTATATCATCCAACCACAAGCAGCTAACTGTATATCTCCCGTTGCTTTAAGAATTGAAGACGCTTTAATCACTAGCGCTCTCAATCGGTTGAAATCAGCAAGTATTCTGCCCTTGTCTTCAGAAGGCTGTTGTGTGGATTTAGTCAATTTCAGCGAATACGCGGACTGATACATGTTATTCAGAATAGTGTCAAACTCTTCAATACAAGTCAGATACTGCTGCATTAGCAACCTGCGATGATTTTGCAGCTCTTGTTGTTGCTGATGACGATTCGTTATCCGCGTAAGCACTATGCTCGCTATACCCGTGGCAATTGCGCCAACAAGTACGCTTACAAGAGTAGTGAGTATGTCCATATTTTGAACCACTCTGCTTATAGAGGAGGCAGTTAGCTTGAATAATTATCGCATATAAAGTTAGCTGCAACCCCCCAATTAGAGGGATTAACTCTACTTTGCGGTATTTAGCCAATACAATTGAACAGAAACAAGCTATTCTTCTAGATCAGAATTACGATTTTCGTAAGGCAAGAGAGCGTCTACGGCCATGACCGCAAAACTATGATACGCCGTACCTTCATTCTCATCATTGCTCTCATGATCGTCGCGGTGGTGGCGCGGATCATCCCCGGCCCGCGCACGATTGACGACGCCTTCATCACCTTCCGCTACAGCCGCAACATCGTGGAGGGCGTTGGCTTCGTCTACAACCCCGGCGTGCATACGCTCGGCACGACGACACCGCTGTTCGCGCTGCTCATGGCGGCGTTCGGTGTGGTCGGCGGTGAGGCGTACCCGTGGTACGCGCTGACCGTGAGCGCGGTCGCCGATGCGATCAGCGTGGTGCTGATCTTCCTGATCGTGCGCAAAGTCACCGGGCGCGATTTGGTCGCCATCTTTCCCGCCGCGTTGTGGGCCATCAGCCCCATGAGCGTGACCTTTGCGGTCGGCGGCATGGAGACCAGCGTCGTCGGGCTGTGGCTGAGCGCGGCGACCTATTTCTATGTCGTGTCCGAGCACAAGTGGCGTGATATTGGCATCGGCGTGTGCGCGGGGCTCGGGGTGCTCACGCGCGTCGATTCCGTGCTGTGGATCGGGCCGCTGCTGGTGTGGCAGTTGGGTGAGTCGTGGATTACGCGGCGCAAGCTCCCACTGCGCACGTGGATCGCGGCGGTACTGGTCGTGCTGCCGTGGATGCTGTTCAGCCTCGCCTACTTCGGCACGCCGATCCCGAATTCAGTGACGGCCAAACGCTTTGCCTATCTGATTCAGCCGAACGCCGCGCTCGGTCAACTGCTGCAAACCTACTCGAACGCCTTCTTCCAGTTCGATCTGCTTGGTTCGCTCGGCGTGATGATCGGCGCCGTGCTGATCCTCGCCTGTACATTGTTCGCCTTCAGCTACGCGCTCCGCTCCGAACGCCGGATCGTGCCGCTGCTGCTGTACCCGTGGGTGTATTTCGCCGCCTTCGCCGGGCTGAATCCGCAGATGTTTCGCTGGTACAACGCGCCGCCCCTCCCCTCGTTGATCGTCGGCGTGTTCGTCGGGCTGTGGGCGCTGCTGCGACCGCTCCAGAAGCAGCGGTTCGCCCTGCCACTGATCGCGGGCGGACTCGGCGTACTGTGCATCGTGACTTCGCTCAGCGGGTGGACGCTCACGCCGGATCACGGGCCGAACCGTCCCGCGCCGAAAATGGCATGGCACGCCATCGAATTGCTGTATCAGCAGATGGGCGAACACTTGCGGAATGACCTCGGTGTGACGGCGGAAACACGCGTCGCCTCCGGCGATATTGGCGCAGTTGGCTATTTCAGCCGCGCGACGATTGTCGATACGGTCGGTCTGGTGACGCCGGAACTCACGCGCTACTACCCTATCGACGCGGCGCTGATCGTACCGGGGATGAATTACGCCATCCCGCCGCAGTTGATCTACGACACCCAGCCCGATTATCTGGTGACGATGGAGGGGTTCGTGCGGCAGGGGCTGGCACAGCAGGCGGCGTTCAACGCGGAGTATGCGCTGATCACCGAGTACCCGTTCGACGTTTACGGCACGGGGATGCAGTTGTATCAGCGGCAGGCGGATTGATCAGTCGCCCCTCCTCCTAGCATTGTCAATTGTAGGGACGAGGCATGCCTCGTCCCTACAGGTTTTTGGCGAAGGCGCCCCATGTACCATTGGGACCATGAAAAACCTACCCACCAACCTCACCCCCGCCCCCTCTCCTAAAGGCGATGGGAGGCAAGCACCACGTATCTCACGCAGTTATCGAGCGGCGAGCCGCAAAATCGTGACTTCTGGCGGGCAGTTGAAGCGAAACGGGATACCCACTGTCCCCAAGCCGCGATTCACGTAGAGCTGCATGGTGCCCACGCGATACAGCCCCATCACGTAGCGCCGCGCGAACGACGGCAGCACAAACCTGGACGCGAACGGTAAGCGCACCTGTCCACCATGCGAATGCCCCGACAATTGGAGCGCAAAACGCCCGCTCGCAGCGGCGACCAGAGCGAAATCGGGTTCGTGCGCCAGCAGGATGGCCGGGCCGTCGGCAGGCAGCACGTCGAGCACGCGGTCAAGGCGCGCGCGATGCAGAATCACGCTCTCCACCCCGGCGAAATGCAGCACAGCATCGCCGCGGCGAATGGTCTGCACGGCGTTATGCAGCGGCGTGAGTTCGGTGCTGCGCAGAGCTAACCGCACGGCGGCGCGCGAATTGCGGTAATCATGATTGCCGAGCACAGCGAACAGCGCGTCTTTCGCGCGGAGCTGGCACAGTGGCGTGACCAAATCGCTCACGTTGAGCGGCAGGCGGCGCGTGGCAAAATCCCCCGTGATCGCGATCACATCCGGTTCATAACGGTTGACCACTGCAATCGCCGCGGCTAAGCGGGCGGGCGTCATGCTGCCGCCCATATGAATATCACTGATCTGCGCGATGGTGTAGCCATCAAACGCGGGATCGAGCTGCCGCAGCGGCACAGGGATCTCCTGCACATCAATGCGGTTCGGCTCGATGCGGTGGGCGTAGGTCAACGCCCCCACCGCCAAACCTGCCGCGCCTACCAGCAGAGAGGTACCGAGTTTCAAAGTCGTCCTTTGGGAACACAGCCGACATACGTCGCGTATTGTACACCAGACGCCTGAGGCGAGGCTGCGGCTCTCGCCTCAGGTGAATGACAGCGACTTACTGGAGCGGGGGGAGCATCTCCGGGTTGAGCTGGAACAGCGACTGCACCATCGCCGAGCCGAGCGCATTGAACAGTAGATACATCACCGCGCTGATCGCACCAATCACGATTATGTTGCTGAGGTTATACGCCAAGCAGCCCTTCATCCCGCCGAAATCGTAGGCCTCGCCGATCTTGCCAGACGTTTTGCCCAGCACATACAGCGTGAGGATGACCAGGATGATGGTGAAACAGTAGGTGATCGGCGACCCGGCGGAGACGAAGAAGACTGCCGTCATCAGATACTGGATCAGGAACATCACCGGCAGCCAGCGATTGTAGAAACCGAGCAGCGTCGACAGCAGGTGCTGAATCGTGCCGTGCCCGCCGAAGACAAACACTGCGAGGAAATGCACGAGCACCAGTTCCAGCAGCAGACCGCCCACGCCGATGATACCGGAGATGATGCCGACGGGGATGAGCGTCGCCGCCGTGATCGCCATCAGCGACGATTGCAATTCCGTGGCCAGCGACGGGATTTCGACGGTGGCGGTTTCGGGCGCGGCTGAAATCGCATTGAAGAAGTTGAGCGCCGTTTGCGTGGCGACCAGCCCCGCCAAGACCGGGCCGATGATCACGATGAGCGTGTAAATGACGCCTTCCCACACGACATCCGTCCACGAGGATTTCGTGGCGACTTCCATATGCTTGTCGATCTTGGCCTGCTTGGTGACGTTTTTCGCCGTCACCTCGAATTCCTTGCGCTTACCGCGATCGATGATCATGTCAACAGCGGCATCGCCATCGAGCCCTGTCACGCCCGCCGTGATGCTGTTGAAATACGCATCGTTGATCAGGTTCGGGTTGAGGCTCAGCGCTTCGGTCAGATTCTTCATCGCTTTGGCGTTATCCCCGGCCAGGTTATAGCTGAGCGCCGCATCGACGGCTTTCGCGGCACGTTCGCGCGCCTCTTTCGGCACTTGATATTCGCGGCCGCGAATTGGGCGGCGGGTGTCGGCTTCCTGCGTCTCAAAGCGTGGTTCCTGCGCGAGTTCGGCGGCGCGTTTCGCCTCTTCCATTTCGCGCATTTTGCGCTGCGTGTAGCTTTCGCCGACCGGAGCCGCGGGTTTGGGCGGGGGCGGCGTCGTCGCAGGCACATCCGGGATGACTTCGGCGTGCTGCTTGATGTAAACGCCCGCTTTGCGCGCAAGTTCGCGGATTTCCGGCTCGGGGTCGCTGCGGTAGACATTAGCGAGCGGTTTCAGGGCGCTGGCATCCCGGCTTTTGCCCAGGGCGATCACCGCTTGTTTACGGCGTGCGGGGTCAGCATCGTCGAGCTGGCGAATGAGTTGGTCGAGCATGGCGCACTCCACAAGCGAACGGAATTATGATTCCATTCTAGCATGCACCCCTGTGCCCCTTCATTTAGGCTTGTAAGTTCTCGGTAAGCTGGGTGAACCGCCAGCAGACGGTTCAACGCGGCCAGAGCCCGGCCGCACACCGAATTCGGATGAGGTCGGGAGAATCTTGACAATTGAGCCGGTGTAGGGACGCGCTTCTGCTCGTCCGTGGTCCGCGGACGGCCAGAAGGCCGTCCCTACACAATATAATCTGAGGGAAGATGCTTTCAAACATTGCAGCACGCGTGAGCTTTACTTGAGAGCGAAGCTCTGCTCGATGCGGTAGTGCGCGCCCTGCGGCGTGAGCGTGCTTTCGATCAGGTGGAAGGCGGTCACCGGGAACGGATCGGCACGCCAGTCGCGGTGCTGCTCCAGAAACGCCTCGACCTCGCGGCGGGCGTCACTTTTCAGCCGCGCCAGCGTGATATGCGCGCTGAACGGGCGATTTTCCGGCGGAAAGCCGAGCGGTACCAGCGCCTGTTCGACCTGCTTCTGCAGCGCCATGAGCGCGGGCTGCGCCTCCGTGCCGATCCACAGCACACGCGCCAAACCCTTGGGCGGAAAGCGCCCCGCTCCCCGCAGCGTCACACTGAACGACGGTGACTGAATGCTGCTCAACGCCGCCGTGAGCGCCGGGACACGCGCCGGCTCCACCTCGCCGAGGAAGCTCAGCGTGAGGTGGTAGCCATCGCGTTTGACCCAGTTCGCGGCGGGAATCGGCGTTTTCAGCCGCACGAGGTGATCTTTCAGGTCGTCGGGCAGTTCAATGGCAATGAAGAGGCGCATAAGGGTTGCCCCACAGGTTGATATCGTGGAGCGACTATAGCACGGCGGGCGCAGCTTTTACTATAATCTGGAGACAGTCAGAGAAAGCAGCAAGACATGCCCACGGCACAGGAACGGCTAACGGCCGGGAACGCCGCTCTTCAACGCGCCGACTGGTCAACCGCGAAGGTCGAGTTTGAACAGGCTCTCGCGAACTCCGACGCGCCCGAAGCGCACGATGGCCTCGGTCTGGCGTTGTGGTGGCTCAACGACATTGAGGCGGCCCATCGTCAACGCGCTCTCGCCTACAGCGGCTATAAGGATCGCGGCGATTGGGGCGCAGCGGCGCGAACCGCGTGCTGGTTAGGTCGTGAGCAGGTGTTTTTACATGGTAATTTCGCGGCGATGCAGGGCTGGTTTGCCCGGGCCGCGCGCTTGATCGAACTCGTGCCGCCCGGGATTGATCAGGCCTGGTTTCACATGCTCCGCGCCTCGATGATCGCTGCGCCTGCCGAAATGGTGCAGATCGCCGAGCAGACGATTGCTGCTGCGCGTCGTTGGCAGCACAGTGGGCTAGAGGCGTTTGCGCTGGCTTTTTGCGGACAAGCACAAATCGCGCTCGGATGGGTGGAGCTCGGGATGCAGCAGCTCGACGAAGCCATGACCATGGCCACCAGCGGCGAAGTCAGCGACTTCAACATCATCAGCGAGGTATTTTGCGCTCTGTTGTCGGCGTGTGAAACGGCGGGCGATCTCATGCGCAGCGAACAATGGTGTCGGGCCGCAGCTGATTTTGCTGAACGCCATCAGTGTTCATTTTTATCGGCTTACTGTCGCACCGCCTATGGCAGTCTGATGACGGCCTTAGGTCGCTGGAATGAGGCTGAACAGGCGCTGATCGAAGCGATTCACGCCTTTGAACATGGACATAAATGGCTGCGGATTCACGCGGTCATCCGGTTGGCCGGGCTGCGTGTCGCTCAAGATCGAATCGAAGAAGCGGAGATCATGCTGGTGGGGTTGGAAGACTATGGGAGCGCCGTAGTCCCTATCGCTCGTCTCCATCTGCGCAAAGGTGAAATTCTGCTGGCGCGCGCCGTGCTCGAACACGCGCTGACGGATCGCGAGGCGCTCACCCTACACCATCGCGAAGCCCTGCTCACCTTAATCGAGGTGCTGCTGGCGCTTGACAATGTGGCCGCCGCCGAGGTTGTCCTCCAACGTTTGGTCGACCTCACTCAGCACGCGCAGAGTCACATACTCACCGCGCAAATCGAGTTAACCCGTGGCTGCATCCAACTCCGGCAAGGCGCAGTCGACGCGGCGCAAGCCAGCTTCTCCCGCGCGTTGGCCACGCTCAAAGCGTATGATCAGTCCGTGCTGGCCGGACAAGTGCGCCTCAAAATGGCGCAGAGTCTGCAAACCAGCGATCCCGCCGGTGCGATTGTTTGGGCGCGAGCCGCACTCGCCACCTTTGATCGGCTCGGCATCCCCCATGACCGGGCCGAAGCGATTAAGCTGCTGCGTACGCTGGGCGCGCTCAATCAGGCTGCGCCCCGCTTGCGGAAACCGCTGACCGAGCGCGAGATCGAAATCGTCGGCCTCCTGGGGCGGGGGCTGACGAATCGAGAAATCGCCGAGCGGTTGGTCATCAGCCCGAAAACAGTCGAACATCATGTGAGCAGCATCCTCGATAAACTGAATCTCCGCAGCCGCACCGAAGCAGCGGCGCTGCTCGCCAGCGGCAAATTGGATGAGCTCCTCTCGTCGTAACGGCAGAACCTGATCATGAGCTGGTGTCGATCAAAATAGGGGATCGATATAGGGGATTACGCCGATGCTCCGGCAAACCGATGCGCCTATGCTAATGGCATCGGATCGTTACAGAGGATCGACAAGTGACACAGCCAGTGCAAACCCAACAGATCGTAGAGCCACAGCAAGGACGCGCGCTCTGGCATCTCGGCGCGCTGATGAACTTCAAGCTGCTCGGTACGGAAACCAACGGTCAATTCTGGGCCGTGGAAGGGCTGGCCGATTCACAACTCGCCGTACCACTGCACGTGCACAGCCGTGAGGACGAGTGCTGGTATATCATCGAAGGGGAAATCAACTTCATCGTCGGCGAGACGCAGCAGCTGGCAGGCGCGGGAACGACGGTTTTCATTCCCAGGGGCGTCCCGCACACCTTCCAAATTGTTTCAAAGACGGCGCGGTGGTTCGGTTTTGGAACGCCCGCCGGGCTGGATAACTGGTTTTTTGAGACCGGGGAGCCCGCGGTCGCCTTGACGTTGCCGCCGCCTTCTGCGCCACCGGATATCCCCTTCATCATCAGCAGTTTGCAGCGCTATGGCACGGATACGCTGGGGCCACCGCCCGGTCTGGCACCGTAGATCAGGCTTGGTCTTCCGGTGTGGGTGGCATGGCGTACAGCCACCAGTAAGTCGACTGGGGGTAGGCGGGCTGCAGCGCCTTCGACCACACGAAATCGGCGGGCGCAGTCGTGCGGCGCAGCTTGCCGTCGGCGTTGCGCAGCGCGCGGTCGAGTTCAGCACTTTCCGCGCCGAGCTCGGTCAGCGCCGTATTGATGTCCTGCACAATCGTGCGGCGCAGTGTCTCCGGCATGTAGTTGCGGGCACAGGTCCGCGGGTTATCTTCACATTCTTCGAAGAACGCCTCCATCGCCTTGAGGCGGGACTTCGCCTCTTGCACCAGTCGGTCGGTGTAACGCAGCGTCCACTCTTTACGCACGGAGTCATGCGCGGCGATCACGCGGCGGAGCTGTTCGCGCTGCGCGTCGGTCAGGCTGTCGCTGAGCGCCTGCAAGCGACGCAGGCGCATGAGGAGCGCGCCAATCGTCAAACTCGGCATACTCCCACCGCCAAAGAGGCCGCCGCTGCCCACCGACCCATAGAGGCGATCCTGCTGGAGATACGCGAGCAGCCCATCGGCCATCGCTTCGGCTTCGCGCAGATCGCGGTCAAGCGCATACGTCGTTTCAGACATGTTTACCACCTTCTGGTTCGCTATCGACATAATGTCAATAGTAACACAAAAGGTGGTGGAGGTTAGGACTCTTCGCTGATCGCTTCGGTGACGAGTTCTTCGAACAGAAAGTTATCTTCGGTCAGAATGCGGTGCACGGGGCATTTTCCGGCAATTTCGAGCAGGCGGGTGCGCTGCTCTTCGGTGAGGTCGCCCTTGAAGTTGATGAGCTGGCGGAAATCGCTCACGTTGGCGGACGTGCCGGTGTATGTGCCGGGGTATTCGCTCGCCTTGTAGCGTTCGCTCGACACATTGATCTCGACGCCTTCCAGCGGCCAGCCTTTGCGGGTCGCATAGAGCTTCGCGGTGATGGCCGCGCACGCGCCCAACGCTCCCAGCAGCAGTTCGCGGGGCGTCATGCCCTTGTTCGTGCCGCCGTCTTCGAGAGGTTCGTCGGCGGTCGCGGTGAGGCCGCGCGTCTCGATCAGCGTTTCATAACCAGCGTCGAGGGTAACTTTGACATTCAACATGAGAATGTGGGACTCCAAGCAAAAAGCCGTCTACAGTTACAATGCAGACGGCTCGATGCAAACGACTCTTACGTAGGTTCGTTAGTCGCGGCGCAGGCGGCGCAGCGATTGGTACTGCGGCTGACCCTGCACTTCGCGCCAGCGGGCTTCGCCGCCGTCGGTGTGCCATTCGACGACGAACATGCCGTCGGTGTCTTGATAGGTGAGCGCGGGGCGCATCTTCAGAATCTGCCGCATCACGCCGATGATCTCGCGGCTTTCGGCCCCGGTGCGCAGGATGAAGTATTTGCCCGGCTGCCATTCGAAGACCACGGGCATTTCGTTTTGCCAGCGCCCTTCCATGCGAATGGGGGACTCGGCATGGGTGCAAAGCATGTGAATGTTTGCGAGACGATGCTTCCAGAGCGTGTGATTCACGCGCTCCTCAATAAAGTAAGGACGGGCGTCGGGCGTGGTGTAGAACCAAGTCCGCGAGTCGGTTGCCATGCCAACATCTCCGAAAAGTTCAACAGTTTGTGATAGTTTACCCAAGCGGTGGGTGCATGTCCAGTAGGGACGGCGGGCACGGGAGAAGTGCGGCGGCGCAGGTCGAGCTTAGGGTTCGGGCGGCTCGTCTGGCCGCGCCTGCAGTTCGGTGAGGTAGGTGTCGAGGCGATCGAGCCGGTCGTTCCACAGATGGCGATACGTTTCCAGCCAGCCGTCAATCTCTTCGAGCGGTTCGGTGCGCAGCTCGTACCAGTGGCGCTGGGCATCCTGCCGCACGCTGACCAAACCCACTTCGCGCAGCACGCGCAGATGCTTGGAGACCCCCGGCTGACTCATGTCGAGCAGCGTGACCAGTTCGCCAACCAGCCGGGGCTGGTCGCGGAGCAAATCGAGTATGCGGCGGCGCGTCGGTTCCGCCAGCGCTTCATAGACGGTAGTCACCATAATCACAATATACCATATTGGTTATATAACTGTCAAGGTATATATTGCGTTCCGACGAGCATAAATCGGCTGAATCAGAAAGGCGACCGAATCGGTCGCCCCAACCCAATCTCCTGAAATCGGCCTTACAGCGTCACGATGCGGCGGGCGACGCGCAGTTGACGCGGGAACACCGGCAAAAATTCCAGCAGATTCTGGTAGCGTCCCGCTTCACGTTCGGTCAGGTAGCGCCGCAGCACGCTGACCACACCGGGCAGCACGTCGAGACCGTTGACCTTCTTCTCCATCAGCAGGTACGACTTCGCCTCGGCATGGCTCACATGATCTTCGAGATAGATGGCAACCGCACCCGCGACGAACAGCGCCGTGAACTGCTCCGTCCAACCGGGATACGCCGCTTTGAGTGCATCGCTGATCGGGAGCGGCGTCTGCGCGATTTCGGCAACTTTGGCCTGATGCGTTCGCAGATACGCGCTCATCAGCAGACGGCCATAGGCGAGGATTGCCGCGCGATAGACGTGCGCCGGGTCTTCATCAAACGGCCATGGCGGGCTGTCGCCCCATGCGAGGCGCGGCGGGATGATCGCCACCAGATCATTGCCCAACCGGAACGAGAGTTCCTGATCAGTCGGGTAGAGGATGCTCGGCATGAAGATCAACCGCTCTTTGATCTCGCCGACGAACGGCTGCAAAAAGGGCTTGAGATTGATCTTGGCGAACATCTTCTGCGCCTGATCGAGTGCGCTCGACCAGACGGCGGATTCCGACTGCCACCACCCGGTCAACCCGCTCACCGTTTCAAAGTCACGCACCTGATCGTTCCAGCCGGGCGGCATCCACCGCGGCGGCTTGTCGACGGTGTACTGCGGCGGGCGCAGCACGAGCGCCAGCGCAAAAATCGCTTCGAGCGGCGCCTTCTGGTCGACCAAGGTTTGCAGCGTGGTCACAGCGGCATGACCGCTGTGCACGCCGAGGAACTTCTTGGTCGCCCGGGCATGGGCGTGCGTGCCGTGCGGTTTTTTCTGCTGCGACAGTTCAGGATAGCGGGTCGCCGCCAGCAAGGCAGACATCAAGCGCACACGATCATCAATTTTAACGATGATGTCAGAGGTCATAAGCAGGATTCCAGCACGGGTCTAGGGTGACGAAGACAAACTTATTCTATTCTAACCAACAATTGCCAGATGTACCCTATAAAGGCTGTGACGAACTTGCAATACCGGGTATCATCCGCCCGCAGTTTCGCTTAGATAGCGCAAATCCATGATGTCAGCACGCACGAAAGTCCTCCGCTTGGTTGGTTTTGTCATTGCTCTACTCCTGATCGTGGTGATCGGCGCGACCCTGTGGGTCACGCGCGGTTTTGCGCTGGCGATTGTCCGTCCCGCGCATCTACCCATCACGGGCACGCCCGCCGATCTTGGCCTCACAACGTGGCGTGATGTCGAATTCAGCGCCGATGGCCTGACGCTGCGCGGCTGGTTCATCCCGCCCGCTCAGCCTGCCCCCACCGTGATCCTCGTGCACGGGCACGCCGCGAATCGCCTGAATGTGCTGCCGCGCGCCGCGTGGTATGTCCGGCGGGGATACGGCGTGCTGCTGTTTGATCTGCGCGGGCATGGCACGAGTGACGGCGATCTCTCCACACTCGGCTATCTGGAGCGCGCCGACGTGCTCGCCGCGTACAACTGGCTGATCGCGCAGCGGGAAATTGACCCGACGCGCGTGCTCCTGCACGGCGAATCGATGGGCGGAGCGGCGGTGATCCGCGCGGCGCCCCTGCTGCCGGACGTGCGCGGGGTGATCGTCGAGTCGACCTTCAGCACCTTCGAAGACAATGTCGCGGATGGCGTGCGCGCGTTCACAGGACTGCCGCCGTTTCCGTTTGCGCCGCTGATCCTGTTCTTCGGGGAGCGTGAAGCCGAAGCCAACATCGACGAGCTGCGCCCCATTGATCAGATCGCGCAGATCGCGCCGCGCCCGCTGCTCATCATGCACGGCGAACGCGATCCGCTCCTGAATGTCGAGAACGCGCGGCGGCTGTATGCCGCGGCCGGTGATCCCAAAACGCTGGTGCTCTTCCCGACCGCGCAGCATGTTGGCCTGTTCGAAAACGACCCGGCGCTGTGGCAGCAAAGCGTGAGCGCCTACTTAGAGGACTTCTTCGGCGTGTGATACAATGCCACGCAGATTGACAAACACATGAATGGGAAACGTTATGGTGCGTAAATGGGTGGTGCTCTTCGTCATGATTGCGCTGACGCTGGCGGTCGATCAAGTGACGAAGCGGATCATCATCGCGCAGCTGCAGTTGGGCGAAAGCGTACAGCCGATCCCCGCGCTCGCGCCCGTCTTCCAGCTCACCCGGAGTGAGAACACCGGCGCCGCCTTCGGATTTTTAGCGCATGCCAGCGATATCTTCCTCATCATCGCCATCATTGTGGTGCTCGCCATGATCGCCTTTTACCCGCGCATTCCCGCCAACGCGCGCATCACCCGCTATGCGACGGGCTTGGTCTGCGGCGGGGCGCTCGGCAACGCGATTGATCGTGTGGATCACGGCGCGGTGATCGACTTCATTCACTACACCATCCCCGGCGTGATCTCCAACGTGAGCAACCTCGCCGATCACGCGATTGTGTTCGGCGTGCTGCTGATTCTCTTCGAGAGCTGGCGCACCGACTCCGCGAAAGAAGCGCCCGCGCAACCGGAAGTGTAATAACACCGTCCTCGCCCATCCCCGGCCCTAACAGGGGTAGGTTTTCAATTGTAGGGACGAGGCATGAGGGTATTTCACAATTGGTGAAAATGCTCAACCTCACCCTGCTTGCTGCGCAAGCCGTCCCTCTCCGTGGGGCGAGGGACATAACCCGCCGTGCCTTTGCCCCTCGCCCTCTGGAGAGGGGCAGTTGAGCGCAGCGAAACGGGGTGAGGTTAGGCAAACTGCTGATTCTGAAACAAGCTTATGCCTTGTCCTCTATGTTGTTTTCAGAATATTAGGACGAGGTATGAGGCTATTTCAGAATCAGCGACATGCACAACAGGATGCAGGCTAAGAGACAAAAGCCGTCGAAACGGTGCAGCAGACGTTCGTGGCGCACCAGCAACCGGCGACAGTTGAACAACCAAGCAAACGTCCGCTCGACCTTCCACCGCTGAGCATAGTGGGGGTGGAGTTTGAGTGGACGGCCGCGCCGGGGTTGGGTGCGGGTGGGGCGCCGCTGCCGCGGGATGCAAGGCTGAATGCCCCGGCGGCGGAGGTGCTGACGGAAAGCCTGACCGTCAAAGTTCCGGTCGGCCACCAGTACCTTGGGGCGAGTGCGTGGGCGACCCCGGCGCTGCGGAACCCGCAACCGAGCCAGGGTGGCCGCCACGAGATGACGCTCGTTCGGTTGCGCGCTGTCGACATACACGCTCAATGGCAGCCCATTCCCATCTGTCACCAGCATCACCCGGCTCCCCTGACCCTCGCGGGCTCGTCCGACCCCACCCCCCTTTTTTGGCGGGTACGAAACTCCCGTCCAAGAACGCCTGCGCCCACTCCACCTTCGCTTGGGCATCCAACGCGCTTAATAAGGTGCGCGAGATCCCCTCCCACGTGCCATCTGCACTCCAGCGCTCAAACCAGCGCCAGCAGGTGCTGGCTGAACCGTACTCCTTGGGCCAGTCCACCCACGCACAGCCAGTTTTTAGGACATCGAGAATCCCATTCACCGTTCGTCGGTCATGGCGCCGCTTGCGACCTACTTTCGGTTGCGGCGGCAACAGTCTGGCAATGAGTTCCCACTGGGCATCACTCAGGTCGTGGCGACTCATCTCGGTTTCCCTCGTCTCGTGCTCATCCTTTAGGCTATTTTACCAATTCTGAAATAGCCTCATGCCTCGTCCCTACAATTGAAAACCTACCCCTGTTAGCTACCCCCGGCCCCCCCGCCTCCGAACTCAGGGACGGGAGACAACACCGCTCGCCAAGCGACGGAACTGAGCCCGGGCAAATCTGGTACTCAGCGGATGGTGTGACGCGCAGGCTGTGCTATGATCGTCTCAGGCAAGAGGATGTTGGGTGAATGACGACGACTTTTACACACCATTGGCAGGTCTACGGGCACGATTGGGCGGTCGCGCACTTGCAGCAGAGCATGGCGCATGAGCGCATCCGCCACGGCTATCTGATCGTCGGCGCGGAGTCGGTCGGCAAAGAGACGCTGGCGCGGCAGTTCGCCATGGCGCTCAACTGCACCAACCCCGACCATAAGCCGTGCGGCCAGTGTTCCGCGTGCCGCCGCATCGCCAACGGCAATCATCCGGACGTGCTGTATACGCAGCGCGACTCCGAGACCAGCCCGCTCAAGATCGAAGAACTGCGCTCGATGATGCAGAAGCTGGCGCTTAAGCCGTTCGAAGCGCGCTACCGCATCGCCGTGTTCCGCGACTTCGACACAGCGCAGCCGCGCGCGCAGGATGCGCTGCTCAAAACGCTGGAAGAACCCGCGCCGCACGCCATTTTGATTCTGCTGGCGAAGTCGCTGGAACCGGTGCTGTCGACGATCACCAGCCGCAGTCAGGTGATCCACCTGCGTCCCGCCGCCGTGCACACCGTCTACGAGACGCTCACGGAGATCTTCAACGCGGATGAGGATCGCGCGCAGCTGCTCGCGCATCTCAGCGCCGGGCGCATGGGCTGGGCGATCAACGCGCTCAATAATGAAGAGGTGCTCGGTCAGCGCGCCGGGGCGTTCGAACTGCTGAGCAATATCCTCGGCATGACGCGCGTCGAACGCTTCAAGCTGTCCGACGACCTGTCGAAAGACAAAGCGGCGTTGATCACGCTGCTGGAATTGTGGCTGTCGTTCTGGCGGGATGTGTTTCTATTGGCGGAGAACAGCGGCCTCGACCCGACCAACATTGATCAGGCGGCAGCGCTCGATCAGCTCAAGGATCGCATGAGCGGGGATGAAGCGGCGACGGCGGTCAGCGCGACCCGCAAGACGATCGGCTTGCTGACGGACACGAACGCCAATGCGCGGCTCGCGCTCGATGTGCTGCTGCTGGATTATCCGGGGATTTGAACCGACCCCACCCCCAGCCCCTCCCCGAATTCAGGGAGGGGAGACCGAAGATAGCTGTGCAGGGACACGACTCAGAGGGTATCTAAAAACGCCAGTTATCTTGGTGAAAGTAGGGACAAGGCATGCCTTGTCCTCTGTATCTTTCTCTAGAGATTAGGACGAGGTATGCCTCGTCCCTACAGATGACATCCTTATTGGACATCCTCTGTATCGCGGCTGCCGCTGCCGACCCCACCCCCGACCCCTCCCCGAATTCAGGGAGGGGAGACCGATAGAGATCGCTGTGCAGGGACGCGATTTAGCGCGTCCGCAAACCCATATACCGACCGCTAGCTGCCGTCATCCCCGTCGGCTTTTATCAGCAAGTCGAGCAGCTTGGTGGTGGTGTTCCAATTGCGGATGGTCATGAGTTTGTAGGCGGGCACGGCCATGATTTTGTTGAGGCGGCTTTTGGTGCGCTGGGCGCTGAGCCGCTGCGAGTAGATCACGCCCTCGCCTGCCCAGACCTGATCGACACCCTCACGCGGATCAAACACGGACAGCGTTTCTTTTGCGTCAATCCCCATCAAAAAGATGGCATCGCTGTGATACTTGTCAGGTTCCTCGCCGAAACCTTTCGGTTTGTTCTCGACGATGTGTTGGAATTGCGCGCGCGTCAATGCCAGCACTTTGATCTGCGGGCTATCCAGCTTGAATTTAGTCGCGAGGATGGTTTCAAATTGGGAAGCCAGCGTTTCGGCGTTGAGGTCTGACTTGAGAATCACGTTACCACTCTGGATATACGTGGTCACGCTGTCAAAACCATGAGCGTCGAGGTAGCGTTTCAGTTCCGCCATCGGGATCTTGTTTTTGCCGCCGACATTGATCCCGCGGATGAGGATGACATAGGTCATCATAGCAATTTATTGTTTAGAGGTGGCGTATCGCTGCGCACGCTGCTGCAGCGCCTTGACACAACCTTCTGGCGGTGTCTCCATGCCGATACGGACGTCCGGTTTGATGGCCAAACCGTGAAAGTCGGAACCGCCGGTCATGATAAGGCTGAATTCGCGGGCTAGGGCGCGCATCTGGAGGCGCACACTTTCCGAATTGCTCGGATGCGTCACTTCGACGCCATCCAGTCCATGCGGAATCAAGCGGCGGACCATGGCCTCGGGTTCAGGCAGCAGACCGGGATGCGCCAGTACAGCCACACCCTTCGCCGCGTGAATCATGTCCACGGCTTCTTCGGGCGACAAGCGCCGCCGCGGGACATAAGCAATGCCATCATTGGCGATATAGCGATCAAACGCTTCGCGCACGGTCTCGACGTAACCCGCTTCGACCATCGCTCGCGCGATATGCGGGCGCCCAATCGAACCGCCATCCGCCAACGCGGCGATACGGTTCCAGTCAAGCGGTAAGCCGAGCTCCGCCAGCTTGTCAACGATTTGCTGCCCACGCGTGAAACGGTCATTCTGGAACTTCTGCAGTTCAGACTGAAACGCTGCATCATGGATATCGATGAAGTAGCCGAGCATATGCACATCGCCCGCGTCATCCTCAGCACTGAATTCAATGCCAGGGATAATTTGAGGCGACCCGATTTTTCGAGCCGCCTCCTGGGCTTCCGCGATCCCGTCCGTTGTGTCGTGGTCGGTAATCGCGATGATATCGAATTTCTGTGCAAGCACAACTAACTCAGATGGCGTATGCTGCCCATCGGACGCATTGGTATGCAGATGTAAATCTACACGCATTCGTCTCTTACGGACGGGGTTCGACGATGAATCGGACCGCCGTGCGCTCCTGGCCTTCGATGTCAACTTCAGTGAAATAGGGAGTGCACACGATGTCGATTTGATCGCCGTTCAGATAACCCCGCGCAATCGCCAGCGCCTTGACGGCCTGATTGACTGCGCCCGCACCAATCGCCTGAACTTCCGCGTACCGATGTTCACGGATGACTGCGGCAATCGCCCCCGCTACGGCTGTGGAACGCGATTTCGCGGACACCTTGATCACGTCCGGCTTGCCTGAGCTGCTTAGCGTCGGTTCGTCCATGAAATCATCCGATTCAGTGTTATAGAAGGTTGCACGATCATCTTGAACGTCTGGCATCGCTCCACCTCGGGTTCATTGAAACACGATTTTTAACCTATCGTCATTGTACATGTAAAGATTGTGGATGTCTATACCGACGTACAATGAAAATTGTAATAAAACCCGGTTTCGCCTAGGACATTGGGGTTATTTTTCCTAAATGCGGCGTTTGACAAGAATTATCCCAATGTTAAAAAATTCGCTGGAATCGAGCAGGCGAAAATCTGATCGGTTTTTCCGCTCAATGTTAAAAGATTTCAGTGACATTAAATCCCAAGCTTAAACTTTTCAATTTTTTAAGGTTGATCGGTTGTATCAGAACAGGAGATCGACTATACTGATTTGTACGTCGCCGATGTCGACGAATGTTGATGACCCGGCATCCCAATGCCGCGCGGTCGGTAACTCACCTGAACGACAACTGATGCTTATGCTACGCTCGGCGAGAGAGATCTTCTCTCGGACGATTTTGCTTTCTCTATTACCGGATTGGGGCGCAGCTTACCCCAATAGAGGATAAGGTTTCGTGAACCCGCAAGAGACGTGGAAGTCCGCTTACCATCAACTCGAGCTCCAGCTTGAACGTCCCACTTTTGAGACGTGGCTGAAGGGAGCGGCTTTGCTTGGCGTCGAAGAAGGGGTTTTTGTCATCGGCGTGGGCAATTCATATGCCCGCGACATGCTCCAGCTTCGTCTATATCGGACGATTCGCCGGGCCGTCAGCGATGCCGCTGGCGCGAACGTCGAACTTCGTTTTGAAGTGTGCCAGAATTTACCTGCCTTGGAAGCTGACGAAGCGGAAGAAATGCCGCTGTTCCGGCTGCTGGCGCAGCAGGAACCGACCGAAACGAGCGTCCCGCTCCATAAGCAGATCGCCCGCCCGCAGCAGAGCGAACTGCCGGAGTCGGAACTCAACCCCAAGTACACGTTCGACCGCTTCATCGCGGCCAGCGAAAACGAGATGATTTTCGCGGCGGCGCAGGCGGTGGCCGAACGCCCGGCCAGCTCCTACAACCCGTTTTTTATTTACGGTGGTGTCGGCCTCGGCAAGACCCATTTGCTTCAAGCGATTGCCCACGCGTGCAAAGCGCGCGGTCTGCGCGTGATCTACGTGCCGTCGGAAGCGTTCACCAATGATCTCGTCGACTCGATCCGCAACCGGACGACGGCCATGTTCCGCGAACGCTATCGCTCGGTCGATGTGCTGCTCGTCGACGACGTGCAGTTTATTTCGGGCAAAGAGAGCACGCAAGAAGAATTCTTCCATACCTTCAACTCCCTTTACACCTATAACAAACAGGTCGTGCTGGCCTCGGATCGGCATCCGCGCGAACTGACGACGCTCGAAGCGCGCCTGCGCTCCCGCTTTGAAGGCGGTCTGGTGATGGATGTGCAGCCGCCCACGCTGGAAACGCGCATCGCCATCCTCAACAACTGGGCGCGCGAACGCGACATCAAGCTGACGCGGCACGTCGCCGAAATGCTGGCGACCCGGGCGAAAGCCAATGTGCGCGAACTCGAAGGTGTATTCAATCAGGTGGTTGCCACGTCGCAGCTCACCCGACAGACGGTGACGATGGATACCGCGGTCGAAATCATGGACGGCTATCATCGCCCGCGCCATCACATCACGCTGGCGCAGGTGCTGGATACGACGGCCAAGCACTACGGTCTGCGCACCGAAGATCTGATCGGGCCGCGCCGGACCGGAGCGCTCAACATGGCGCGGCAGGTCGCGATGTACCTCGCGCGCGAACTGACGAACGCCTCACTCCCGCAAATTGGGGATGCGTTTGGCGGGCGCACGCACAGCACTGTGCTGCATTCGTGCAACAAGGTCGCCGGGGATCTGCCGGCAAACCCCGCGCTGCAGACTATCGTCAAAGACATCAAGGCGCGGTTGGTCAAGGGATCATAGTCCGCGTTTCAAGATAGACAAAGGAAAGGGCGAACCAAGCGGTTCGCCCTTTTTTGTTGGCAGGTTTCAACCTCACCCCCAACCTGTTTGAGGACAGACCCTAATAAAATGAAGCCCCCGATGTTAAGTGCGCCCGAAACTGGGCAGACACATAGGTCTGCCCCTACACAAGAATATTCGGTCGCCTACTTTAGTGCTCGATCCGGTAAGTGTTGCAACATGTCAGCGGTTGTTTCTGTAGGGGCAAGGCGCGCCTTGCCCCTACAACCCAAATTGGCAGGATTTACCGGATCGAGCACTTAGTTATTCCTGAAACAGATTGAGCACGTAATCGAGCGACAAGCCCTGCGCTTCGAGATGCGTGCGCAGTTTGCGGCGCGCATCATGGATGAGCTTGTACAGCGCATTGCGATTGGTTTGCATTTGCTCGGCGACGATTTCGAGCGGCACGCCGCGTACGGCCACAGCGATCAAGGCTTGCTGCTGGCGTTCGGTGAGCACATCGTCGAGGGTGGCCTGCACCTTGCCGAGAATTTCGGTCTGCTCGGCGGCACGTTCCGGATTGCGTGGACGTGATCCGCCGACGAGGGTGGAGGTAGGCGGGAGCAAATCGCCTTCCGCGGTGATGTGGTCGAGACTGAAGTCTTTGTAGCGGGCGCGGCGCAAATCGCTGATCGCCACACGCACGGCGACGCGCGTCGCCCAGGTCGTGAAGAGGCTGTCGCCGCGGAAGCTGGTGAGGTTTTCCATTACGCGGAGCGTGGCATCCTGCGCCATGTCCTGCGCCATCTGGGTGAGCTCATGCGTGGAAAGTCCGGTGAGATCGCTGCGTTCCCGGCTGAGGTAATAAAAAATGCCGCGCTGCAGGCGGGTTTGCAGGTCTTGAAGCGCCTCAGCTTGTCGCTCGCCCTCGCTCTGGAGGTCGGCAAGCCACTCTTCATTTGTGCGTTCGGTCATGGAATCCTAATCCGAAGTGCGCTTTGCCCTTCGATGATAACACGTCCCATCCACCGCAGCGCATGAGGATTAGCTAAAGCGTTCGAAGCGGACATTCAGCACCAGAAAGCCCAACCGAATTTCGTCCCCATCGCGCAGAATGCGCGCCTGGTTCGGAATGAGCTTCTGCCCGTTGAGGTAGGTGCCGTTATCGCTCCCCTTGTCGACCAGATGAATCGCGCCACCTTCTTTGCGGATAATCGTCGCGTGCCGGCGGGAGACGCCTTTCTCCACCGCTTCGGCATCCGTGAGATCGACCTCCGGGCGTTCGCCATTATCGGGGTTGATCCGTCCGATGCGCAGCTCGCTGATCGTCCCGGCATCGAAGACAAATACCTTATCTAAATCTTTCACTTTCAGGATCAAGTTTGTGCGCGAATCGACTTTAGCGGATCCCCAGCGGGGTGTTCCCGGTTCGATATCGGTGTTGCCTAACCCGCGCGTTGTCCCCATCGGCTCTGCTTTGATAGGAAGCCCACAGTGAGGACACGTAGTTACTGTTGCTTCAATTGGCCGCCCGCACCAAGGACATTCTGTCATGAAAATCTCAACCTCAGTCTTTTCACCGTACATTTCTATTTTATCCCTACTGTAAATTTTTCGATAGAAGATTATGAACGATCCCTGATCTTCGTTTTTCGTATGACACTAGTTGACGGTCTCGTGTATAATTTCGTTATGTTCATCAGGTTCAGCGTGCAGCAGCTCCCACAAGACCGACTCCCCAACTCGTTCAACAGGTTCGGAGACTTTTTAGTGTGACCAACAAAACCCCAGACTCACAGAACAACAACGGCAATTCCCCGTTCTCCAATCGCAATGCCCAGCGCATTTGGATTGTGGCGGCGATTGTCGTCGCCCTCTTGTTCGTCGTGATATTCGCGCAGCCCAACAATATTCCGCGTGGCAACAAGATCACGCTGGATCGGTTGGCGGAGGAAATCCGCGATGGCAGCGTGGTCGAGATTCAGGTGCGTGGTGGTAACGACGTTTACATCGAGCTGACTAACAACACCAACGCCTACTACTATAAGGAACGCGAGACTAACCTGCTGCAGGCGCTCCAGGACTTCGGCGTGACTGAAGAGCAGATGAACAACATCCGGTATTACGAGCAGCAGGGCGACAACACGACGAATCTGCTGTTCCAGTTGTTCATCGCCGTCATCCCCACGCTGATCATCGTGTGGCTGCTGTGGCGGATGATGCGTTCCGTCCGAACGGGGCAGGATCAAGCGTTGAGCTTTGGTCGCAGCCGGGCGCGCGTGGTGCGCGACATGGAACGGCCGCAGGTCACATTCACCGATGTGGCGGGCGCGGAAGAAGCTAAACAGGAACTCGCGGAAGTCGTCGAATTCTTGAAAGAACCGGAAAAGTTTATTCGCCTCGGCGCGCGCATTCCTAAGGGTGTGCTGATGGTCGGGCCGCCCGGAACCGGTAAGACGCTGATGGCGCGCGCGGTGGCGGGTGAAGCGGGCGTGCCGTTCTTTAGCATCTCGGGTTCGGAATTTGTCGAGATGTTCGTCGGTGTCGGCGCGAGCCGCGTGCGTGACCTGTTCGAACGCGCCAAGGCCGAAGCCCCGGCGATTGTCTTCGTGGACGAAATCGACGCGGTCGGTCGGCATCGCGGCGCGGGCTTGGGCGGTGGTCACGACGAACGTGAACAGACGCTCAACCAGATTCTGGTCGAGATGGACGGCTTCGAGACGGGCACGAACGTGATCGTCATCGCGGCGACCAACCGCCCCGATATTCTGGACCCGGCGCTGCTCCGCCCCGGTCGTTTCGACCGTAAGGTCATCATGGATAACCCGGACCTCAAGGGTCGTCAGGACATCCTCAAGGTGCATGCCAAGGGCAAGCCGCTGGCCGCCGATGTCGACCTCGAATCGATTGCGAAGATCACCCCCGGGTTCTCCGGCGCGGATCTCGAAAACCTGATCAACGAAGCGGCGATCCTCGCGGCACGCCGCAACAAGAAGTCGATCGGCATGAGCGAACTGCAGGAAAGCATGGAACGCGTGATCATGGGGCCGGAACGCAAGACCCGCGTGATCTCCGAAAAGGAAAAGAAGTCCATCGCCTTCCACGAGGCTGGACACGCGATTCTGCATCACCTGCTGGAACACGCCAACCCCGTGCACAAGATCACGATTGTGCCCCGTGGACGCGCGGGCGGTTATGTGCTCTCGCTGCCGGACACCGACATCTTCCTGCGGTCGCGGGAAGAATTCGAAGACCAGATCGTGGCGGCGATGGGTGGGCGCGCGGCGGAAGAGATCATCTTCAACCAGTTCACCACCGGCGCGAGCAACGACCTGCAGCAGTCGACCTCGATGGCGCGCAGCATGGTCACGCAGTATGGTATGAGCGACACGCTCGGCCCGCGCACCTTCGGCGGGGGTTCGGGATCGCTGTTCCTCGGTCGCGACCTGTATGAACAGCGCGACTACAGCGAACAGGCGGCGGAAGAGATCGACAACGAAGTCAAGCGCATTGTGCAGACAGCTTACACGCGCGCTAAGTCGATTTTGACCGAGAATCGCGACAAGCTGGAAATGATCGCCAGCATCCTGATCGAACAGGAAACGCTGGATCGCACCAGCTTCGAAGAACTGATGGGCCGCGTGATGACTGAAGATCACGCGCCGACCCCGCAGAATGACGATCAGGCGGCGACCGCGCAGTAATTTCTTGCACCCGTTGTCACGAACAGGACGAGCTCAGGCTCGTCCTGTTTTGTTTCCGCCTGTTGACGTTGGGTGTAAAGCGACAACCTCACCCCCCGGCCCCTCTCCTCTAGGAGAGGGGAGAAAGCCGCGCCGCGGTGCGTCCCTGCGAAACCGGTTTTCCGCCATTGGGGGAGACTGGGCGCGTATTGACACGGTTTTGAGCAAACATTATTCCTATGCTCGGCCTGTATGAGTGTGATCTGCTGCCGCTTTCGGGATATGATTGGTGTCTTACAAATGACCGTGCGACGTCAGGAACAAGCACTTTGACTTCAACAGTGCCGAAGCCCCGCCGGAGACTCGCGCTCTGGCGTAAACTCACCGAACCCCCAGCGCATATCACCGAACCCATGGCCCGCCAACAAGCGCGGATGCTGGCGCTGACAATTCTGCTGGTGCTGCCGCTGCTGATCGGCGCGTTTGTGGGGCGGCTCTGGATGGGAACGGCTCGCCCGAATTTGTGGATCGGCGTGCTGGGCTTGGTGATCAGCTATGGGCTGCTGCGCACGCGCTGGTGGAGCATTGCACCGCTGTTGGCCGTGATCACCGCGCTGCTGGTGCCTGTGTCGGCCTTCTTCACGCCCCCGAGCGAGCCGATTGCGATCGGGATAATGGTGCTGGTGTGGTACATCATCTGCCTGTGGATGATCTTTGTGCTGTATGGGACACGGCTCGCCAGTCTCGGGGCGCTGCTTACCTACTGCATTTCGATGGCAATGTACCCGTGGTTTCACCCCGGCGAGCTCACTTACGTCCTGTTTGTGACCATCCTGTACGTAGGCGTTTTCCTCTCACTCCAAACCATCGCCTATGTACGCAGCGAGAATGAGAGTGAGCTGCAGCAGACGCTGCGCGAGGTGCATGATGCGCGCCGCCTCGCCGAAGCGCTGACCGAAATGACAGCCATTTTGTCAAGCACACTGGACCTCGAAGAGGTGCTCGACCGCATTCTGCAGCAGATTGCCGGGATCGTGCCGTCGAGCTCCAGCGACATCATGCTGATCGAAGACGGGGTAGCGCGCATCGTGCGTTTGCGCGGGTTTCAGACGCGCGGCATCGAACAGCAAGTGCTGGATCTGCGCTTCCCGCTCACTGAGTTCGCCAATTTGCGCCAGATGGCCGCGTCTGGTCAACCCATCCTGATCGAAGATACATCCGAACATCCGGAATGGGTGCCAATCCCGATCGTCGGTTGGATTCGCTCGGAATTGAGCGCGCCGATTCGGCTGGAAGGCGAAACGATCGGCTTCCTGAACTTGAGCGACGAGCGACCGGGGGCGTTCACGTCCACGCAGGCGCGGCTGTTGGCAACCTTCGCCGTGCAGGCCGCGATCGCGATTCGCAACGCGCGGCTGTTTGACGAGACGCGGCGCTACGCGACCGACCTCGAAAAAGAGGTCAACGAACGCACGGCGCAGCTCCATTTGACGCATACGCGGCTGCGGGCGATTCTCGACGCGACGGGTGAAGGCATCTTTTACACCGAAGGCGCGTACATCCAGTATGCAAACGCGGCGATGGCGGCGCTCACCGGGTACACGCAGCAGGAATTGATCGGCAAAACGCTAGACAGCCTGCGCGACCCGGGACTAAACACAGGCGAGTTGCAGCAGATCCGCGCCATGCCCCTGATGATCTGGAAGCATGGTGTGTGGCGCGGCGAAACGCGCCTGGTGCGCAAGGATGGCACGACGTTCTACGCCGGGCTCACAGTGTCGCCGATGGGGAATCGTGGGCAGGCGGCGCTGCGCTCGGTGACGCTGCTGCGCGACATCAGTCTGGAGCGTGAACTGGCGCTGCAAAAGTCGCAGTTTGTGGCGCACGCCTCGCACGAACTGCGCACGCCGATCACCAACCTGAAGACGCGGCTGTATCTGCTGCGCAAGCGCCCGGAAACCCTGCCCGAACAACTGCCCGTGCTGGAAGAAGTCGCGGAACGCATGAAGCGGCTGGTCGAAGATCTGCTCGACCGGACGCGGCTGGAACGCGGGTTGATCAATGTGCGCTTTCAGCCGCTCGATCTGGTCAATCTGCTGCGGCGGGTAGCCGACTTGCAGCGTCCCGAAGCCGAGCAAAAGGGGCTGACGCTCACGTTTGATGTAGACAGCCCGCCGATCATGGTCAGCGCGGACGGCGAGCGCTTGATTCAGGTGTTCACGAATCTGGTGACGAACGCGATCAACTACACGGTCAAGGGCGGGATCTCAGTGAGTCTGAGAGTGATCGATGGTCGGGCGCATGTCGATATTCAGGACTCAGGCGTCGGGATCGCGTCGGAACATCTGCCGCACATCTTCGAGCCGTTCTACCGCGTGATGAGCGATGTCGCGGGGACCGGGCTGGGCTTGAGCCTCGTCCAGCAGATCGTCACGCTGCACAATGGCGAGATTCAGGTGACGAGTCAGCCGGGCAAAGGGAGCTGCTTCACAGTCAGCCTGCAATTGGCGGGGCGTGAAGCGGTGCTGCCCGAGGATGATCCGCCAAGTGTGGTAGATTCAGGGCTTGGTTGACAGATCAGGGTTGAAGACACATTGACAGCACAACATACGGAACCACCGTCGCTGCTGCACACGGTACTGGTGACGACGCGCAACCTTCAGAAGGTGCCGGATGCCGTCGTGGCGGCACTGCTGATCGGCGGCGCGGGGCTGGCCGCGCTCGTCTGGAACGATCAAGGGGCGGCGCTGACCGCCGGAGTCAGCACGGGGATCGCCAGTTTGGGCGGGTGGTTCATGCTGCGCCTGCTGCCTCGACAGCGACGCAGTTTTGGCCCGGAAAAAGCGACGACGCTGGCGCTCGGCGCGGCGATCACATTGATCATGCTCGGATTCGGGCTGCTCAACGCGGACTTGGCTGGGGCGGTTGCGGTCGTCGGGGTGATCCTCGGCGTGGCGGGTTATGCCACATGGATCGAGCCGTTCCGCTTGGGCGTAACGCACGAAACGCTGACCGCCGCGGGGTGGCCAACGCCGATCAAGGTGCTGCACATTGGCGATATTCACGTCGAACGCATCACCGACCGCGAACGCAAGCTCAACCGATTGATTCATCTGCTGAAACCGGATGTGATCGTGTTCACGGGCGATTTCGTCAACCTCTCGTACACGCATGATCCACAGGCGGAAGCCGATATCCGCACGATCATCGGCGAATGGCAGGCGCCGCTCGGCGTGTACTGCGTGCCGGGAACGCCTGCCGTCGAACCGCCTGAGCGTGTGCAGGCGTTCGTCACCGGGTTGGAGAACCTCACGCTGCTGCTCAACGCGTGGCAAACTGTGACGACGCCCAACGGCACGCTGCACATCCTCGGCTTGATCACCACACATGATTTGCCGACTGACCGTTCTGCTTTGCACACCGCCATACAGTCAGCGCCGGAGGGCGGTCTCAAGCTGCTGCTGGCGCATTCCCCGGATATCGCGCCGGAAGCCGCCGCCGCTGGCATCGACTGGATGTTGAGCGGACATACGCACGGCGGGCAGATCCGCCTGCCGCTGGTCGGCGCGCTGCTCTCGGCGAGTCAACTGGGCATGCAGTATGTCATGGGGCGCTACAGCGTCGGGCGGATGACGCTCTACGTGTCGCGGGGCGTCGGCCTGGAGGGGTATGGCGCACCGCGCGCGCGCTTTTTGTGTCCCCCCGAGGTCATTTTGTGGAAGGTGCTGTAGACTGCAGGTGTAGGTCACTGAATTCAAGCACAGTTCGCCTTAGAGAGTGTCCAACAAACGTGTCATTTGTAGGGACGAGGCATGCCTCGTTCTCCGTATCCTTCTCTAGAAATTAGGACAAGGCATGAGCGTATTTCACAATTGGTGAAGATGCTGAACCTCACCCCCAACCCCTCTCCTAGAGGAGAGGGGAGACAGGCAGGGTTTTTAAGTCCCCTCGCCCTTGGGAGAGGGGATTTAGGGGTGAGGTTAGACAAACTG
>JAYRZU010000097.1:0-6047 GCA_041916315.1 Anaerolineae bacterium | reverse complement strand
GCGGGTTATGGGACACAGCCACCGCTCCAGCGGCCCCCCCTGCCCCAGCAGCCGCCCCCCGCGCCGCCGCGTACTACTCCGGACGACGATCCGTTCGGCGGTACCGGCGATTTCACCCCAATTACCTAATTCCGACAGAATCAAAACGCCCGGTCACAATGCCGGGCGTTTTTTATTGACATCTTTAGCGGATTACGCGGGCGTTATCCCTACTTGATACTCTTGATTTTCACGACGGTTTCGCCGTTCGGGGTCTTCACGCGCACCTTATCACCCTTTTTCGCACCGAGGAGCGCCGCGCCAATCGGGCTGAGATTGGAGATTTTCCCTTCAGCGGGGTTCGCCTCTGCCGCGCCGACGATGCTGTAGGTTTCCTCGTCGTCGTAGCCTTCCTCAATGATGGTCACCTTCGAACCAAGCGACACCACATCGGTCTTGCCTTCGCGCTGGATGATGGTCGCCGTGCGCAGAATATGTTCCAGATACTTGATGCGTCCTTCGATGAACGCCTGCTGTTCTTTCGCGTCGTGGTAATTGGCGTTCTCTTTAAGGTCGCCTTCAGCCACGGCCTCGGCGAGTTTCTTCGCGAGTTCAGGGCGGCGCACAGTGATTAACGTATCCAATTCGCGTTTCAGGTCCGCGTAGCCTTCGGGGGTGAGCGCATTCTCACTCGTCATGGTGTTTGCCTTACTATCTCCCTATCGGTACCATCCAGCAATTCTCGGCGTTGAGCCGCCAGCATCATCACATTTTGCCGATGCAGTTCAACGGCTGAACCGTGCAGCAGAATGCGGCTTTTGCCGCAGCGTTCAATGTCGATGTTATCCAGCGGCTGACCTTTTTCCAGCGCTTGATCGACGGCTTTGCGGAGCGCATCCAAATAGGCGATGTCGCTCTTCAGCCTATCTTCAATTTCTCCGCGCAGGACGATGTCGCCATGCCCCTGAATCACGTTCTCGTAATTGCCGCCGCGCAAACTTTGCAGCGAGGCGTACAGTTCATCAAAGCTGCCGTCGACAAAATGCGGCAGCGCCATGACCGTGTCTGCGGCCAGCAGCACACGATCTTCCTTGACCAGGCACACCACGGAGTCCGGGCTGTGACCGGGAGTCGACCAGAGATGAAAGCTTTTGTTCCCTAGCGAGAATTGATAGCTTTCCCGGAACGTCGTGTCCGGCAGCACCAGTTCCACATCACGCAGTTCAGGCACATGCTGCTTCGCCTGCTCCAAACTCTCCCGCCCGCGGCGTTCCAGCAGATCGCGGCACTTGGCGTGCGCAATCACCTGCGCGTTGGGGAAGAAGCAGGTTCCCGCCGTGTGATCGGCGTGAAAGTGGCTGTTGATCACGACCTTAACGGTCGTACCCAAGCGACGTTCAACATAGCGGTGAATCTGGCGCGTTTCGTCAGGGTACAGGAGCGTATCAAACAACACCGCCCCTTCGTTCGTGGTGATCAACGTCGCATTGACTTGTGCGTACTGGTCACTGATAAAGACGTAGATATCGTCGGCGACGCGCTCACGCTGCATTATTCAGTCCTACACAAGAACAAGGCGGAACGTAAGACAGTATAGTCACTGGAAAATCGAAAATCAAGTCGAGAAGACGGTGAGAGTGAGGCGAAAAAACCAGAATATAATGTACAATGAAATGTATCTACCCGATCTACAACAGAGAGACAAGGCTATGCGAAATCCTCGAACGAAGTTGATCTGCATCCTTCTGCTCGTGCTCCTGTTTCCTCTCTCCGGGCTGAGTGCTCAAGACGACATCCCGACGCTGACGATTGCCGTCATCGATGACCCCAGCGGCCCGCTCATGGATGGCGCGCGCTTGGCTGTGCGCCAAATCAATGCAGACGGTGGCGTGGCGATCGATGCGACGACGACCGCGCAGCTCAATCTGCTGCCCGTGCTGGATACGGCGCGCGACAACCCCGAAGGCTTGGTCACGGCGCTGCGGGCGCAGGATGTCGTCGCGGTGCTCGGCCCGATCACCAATGATGAGGCGATCAGCCTCATACCGCAGTTGGTCGCGCTCGGCGTGCCGATCATCACCCCGGCCACGAGCGACACGCTGCTCACCAGCGACGCGAGCGGGCTCGTCTTCCGCAGCCGCGCTTCCGATGTAGTGCAGGGACAAGCCCTCGCCGCCTTCCTGATTCAGGAACTTGGGCTGCGCACGATCGCGACCGCGCAGATGGATATCGCCAGCACAGCGCAGCTTTTGGGCTTCGCGACCTCAGCCTCAACGCTCGGCGCTGCTCCCTCGCCAACGCTCTTTATCAGCGATTCGAGTGAGATCGCGACGCAAGCCGACCAGCTCATCGCAGCCAACCCGGAGGCGATTCTCGCCTATGGCGATGTACCCTCTGTCGCCAGCCTGTATGCCGCGCTGAAGGCTGGCGCGTGGAACGGGTTGTTCATCTACCCGGATGCCGCGCGCTTAGGCAGCGCCCTGCCCGATGGCTTGAGCAGCGGCGTCATCGGCACCGCGACGTGGGCATATACCTTCACCGATACGCTGAGCATCAACTTCGTCAACCTGTATGTGCGCACCTACGGCGAAATCCCGAGCGAACTCGCCGCCGCGGGCTACGACTCGATTCGGATGCTCGCCGAGGCCTTCGCCCAGCCGAATGATCTGCGCACCAATCTGCTGACCCTGCCCGAAGCGCGCGGACTGCAAGGCGTGCTGGATCCGTCGACGCTCGCCAACGGCGAAACGACGGAGAACGTCGCCATCACCCGTCTGAATGAGTTCGGCGCCCCCGAAGTGATTGCGTTGTACCGGCGTGGCGAACCTTTCACCGGCGTGCCGGATCCAGTCGTCGTCGTACCAACTGCCACGCCGCTGCCCGAGGGCACATTTGTTACGATCACCAGCGCGCTGCAAAACGTGCGCTCTGGTCCCAGTATGGACTACCCCATTCTCGGTCAGCTCAATGAGGGCGATCAGGCGGAAGTGGTCGGGCGCAGCATCGACAGCCAATGGGTGGTGATTGAGTTCATCGGCGATCCCGGCTGGCTGGCCGTTGATCTGCTGGAAATCACGGGCAGCCTCGCGGATGTGCCTGTCGTCGCACCGCCAACTACCCCCATCCCGCCGACCTCCGCCGTTCAGCCCACAGCCACCCCGGCGGGCACGCCCGACGTGATCATCCAGTCGGCGGTTGTGAATCCGTCGCCCATCATCTCCGGGCAGACCTTCACCATTGCCGTCACGGTCACGAACATCGGCGCCGCCCCGACCGGAACGTTCACGGTGGGCGGCACGTTCGCGCCCAGCAACCTGTTCCTGAGCGGACAGGTGCCAGCGCTCGCCCCCGGCCAATCGCTGGTCGTGAATCTCTCCGGCGTGTTCATCGCCAACGGCCAGTTCACCTCGTCGCTCATCATCGACTCGAACAATCAGGTCAATGAGGGCGCAGTTGGCGAACAGAACAACATCTACAACCTGACCTATAGCATCGACCGCGCCATCCTGCGGCAGGCCTCGCAGACGCTCAACCTCGGCGACACGCTCGACCTTGAAGGCAACGGCGTGCAGGGCGATGTTAACTGGAATGCAGATGGTGGTCTGGGCTTGGATGGTCTCTTCGGCGCGAAACTGGGGATTGTGAGCGGCGTCGATCTGAATGCGATCACGTTCGATGCGATCAACCCGGCCAACCTCACGCGCGACAGTATCCCGCGCACTGAGATGTTCCCTGGCACCTTGATCGGTGTGCGGACTGCCGACGGAAATCGCGGTGTGCTGCGCGTGGACGCCGTCAGCGACACACAAATCACAGTGACGTTTAAGGTCTACAGCGGCGGGTAACCAGTCCTGCAGGGTTCACGTTCAACTGTCCGTCTCTATTCGGTTGAGGACGGGACGCTTTTACCAATCGAGCTATTGTAGGGACGCGCAGAAGCGCGTCCCTACAATGGCTTGTTTGAGGGAAGCGCGTCTCGAAATGTAAAAACTGTCCTGCTGTGAACTACTCGGAGACGGACAGTTGAGCGCATCAATTGGGCTTAGCCGCTAGTTAAGCTGCACGTTGATAAACGTTGTCCGGTTCGGGTAGAGATAGATCAACTGCTGGAAGCGCACGCGGCCATTCTCGCCGACCGTCACCATGTAGTAATCCGCGGGAATATCGCCGAGCGTGAAGTTCTCACCGAACACATCATCCCCGTTGACTGAGGTATCCGCGTAGGTCCATGCGTAGCGCGTCAGCCGCTCGGACTCCACTTTGAGCGTTACATCATAGAGGATGTTCCCCGCCGCATCGGTGACCCGCCCCGCCAGCGTGCCATAGGTCGGATACGGACGAATCCAGAGTTCCGGGTTACGGGTGGCGCAAAAGCACTGTGGGTCGCCCACGCGCACTTCAAAGTGTACATGGGGTCCCATCGCCACGCCGGTCGCGCCAATCGTGCCAATCTGCTGACCATTGCTGACGGGCTGACCCGTCTGCACTGCAATCTGATCCATGTGACCATACAGCGTGAACAGCGGACGACCATCCGGCGCAGTCGCGTTGTGCTGAATGATCACCAGATTGCCATAATAATTGGTGATCGGGCCGAACATGGATGTCAGGTCATCACCCGCGTAATAGACGACGCCATCCGCCACCGCGTACAACGGCGTGCCGCGCGGATTAACGAATTCAACGCCGTGATGCACCTGCAAACGACCACCATTCGTCGCTCCGTAGGGATAGTTCCGGTCGACCCAATTCGTCGCCGTGTCGCTGACCGGACGGCGGAACATAAAGTGATCGGCCACTTGCACCGACGGATCGGGCGGCGGCGGCGTGAGCGTTGGACGCGGCGTACCGCTGAGCTCCGCTTCGGAGACGGTCGCCGAAGCGATGATCAGTTCCAGGGGCGTGGGCGTCAGAGTGAGCGTGGGCGGGCGCGTGTTGGTCGGGAAGAGCGTCGGCGTGTAGGTCGAACTCGGCGTCAGCGTCGGTGTGGAGGTTTCAGTTGGGGTCGCGGTATCCGTCGGCGTGACCGGAATGGTGGGCGTGCGGCTCGGCAGCAGACCGCCCGCGGTCGGCACCGGGGTGCTGTTCTGCGCCAACGCCTGATAGGTCGGATCGATGGTCGCTACGAACGGCGTTACCACGTCGACCGGCTGACAAGCGTTCAACACGAACGCGAATAGGACAAGGATGGTTAGCTTGCGAACCAAATGATCCTCACCGAAATAGTCTGGGCAGAGAACGGGTTAGGTTTCTTCATCGTCGACAAAGGTCGGCGGTTTGGTCGGCGGACGAACCTCAGGTAGGGGCGTACCCGCGCGCAGCGACTTGAGCGTCTCTTCGTCAATGGTGCGCCCGTTGTAGCGCGCGTACAGCGCCGGGCTCTCAAACGGATCGACCGCGTACCGCCAGGTATGCGCGCCAACTTGGCGCAAAACTGAGCGACACTCGGTGCAGCGCACCGTACTGCGCGGGCGCGGAATACCCACAAGGCGATCTGTGCGCGTCTCCACGTTCAAATGACCGCGACCACACACCGGGCAGGTCTCGACGATGAAACCCTCAGCAAAGCGTTCCTGCGCCGCCAGACCACGCCAGTACAAGCCGATGTAGACGAGGATCGCAATCAGCGCGATCACACCGATCACGGCTTCAAGCGAGATCTGCACGCCGCCGCCCGTGGGCGCGGTCGTCTGCGGCGTGGGCGTCGGTGTGAGTGCCGCTTGGGCGGCCGCACCGGTGGCTGTGGGCGGGAACAACTGCACCACTTCGCGCGTTGCACTCGGAATGAGATCGACGGTCGGCGTCGCCGTAGTCGTCGGCGCTACAGTTTCGGTCGGAACAGGCGTACTCGTTGGTGGCATCGGCGTCACCGTACTGGTCGGTAACGAGGTTGCTGTCTCCGTTGCGGTGGGGCGCGTGGTACTGGTGTTCGTTGGCCGCTCGGTCGCCGTCTCCGAGGGCAGCGGCGTGGGCGTGGGTGTCTCGGTCGCGGGCACAGGCGTGCGTGACGGGCGACGCGTCGCCGTATCTGTCGGAACCACGGCGGCAACGACTTCTTCGGTGGCCGT
>JAYRZU010000096.1:0-7061 GCA_041916315.1 Anaerolineae bacterium | reverse complement strand
GATCGTGCCGAGCGAGTATCTCAAGCGGATGGTGCAGGGCTGGGGCGTGGACGAGCGGCGCATCCGCGTGATCTACAACGCGCTGCCGCCCGCACAAACGCTCCCCACGCTGACGCAAACCGAAGCGCGCGCGGCGGTCAAGCTCGACGACGCGCCCACGATCCTCACGGTGGGGCGCTTACTGCCGTGGAAAGGCGTCGATCATCTGATAACGGCGCTGACACACGTCAAACAGGTGCGCCTGCTGGTCGCGGGGGACGGCGACATTCTCCCGGCGTTGCAGCGCGGCGCGGAGGTGGCCGATGTTGCGGATCGGGTGCTGTTTCTCGGGCGCGTGAGCCGGGAGCAGATGCCGATCTACATGCGCGCCGCCGACTACGTGGCGCTGTATTCCGGCTACGAGGGGCTGTCGCATACGCTGCTGGAAAGTCTGCGCGTGGGCACGCCCGTGATCGCCAGCAAGAAAGGTGGCAACCCTGAAGTCGTGCGGCACGGCGTCAACGGGCTGCTCGTGCCGTACGTCGATGTGCCGCTGCTGACCGAAGCGATCCGCGACGCGTTCTATCCCGGCACGCGTGAGAGCCTCGCGGCGAACGCCAGCGTGGGCATGGAGCGCTTCACGTTCACCCGCATGGTCGAGCAGACTGACGAAGCGCTCCGCACGTTCGCCGCGCGTTAAAAAGCTGGCCGCGGGCGCTTGCCGTCGATATCGTCGAAGTCATAGTCCTGCGCCAGACGCGCGACGACGTACTTGCCGCCCGTTTTGCTCAGCACCTGCGGGTCGGTCGCCAGCGCGACCACCGCCCGCCCGGTGAACTCCGGCGACTCCGAGTTCGACAGGTCGAACCATTGGGCGTTGACGAGCACGCTCTCGGTGCGCACCAAGCCGGGATAGAGCGACACCACGGTGACGCCGTGCGGCTGTAATTGCTGCGCCGTATCCCACGTAATGCGATCTACAGCCGTTTTGGCGACTCCATAAGCGACGTTTCCGGCATCGGGGACGGGAAACGAAATATTGATGATCAAGCCGGATTTCTGCGCGACCATCAACTGCGCGCCGAGCACACTGGAGACATACGTCCAGCGCACACCGTCGAGATTTTCATCCCAGTACGGTAAGCGCACATCCCAGAACGGCGTGTTCGGCGGTTGATGTGCCCCGGTGACGTACCCCTCATACCCCGCCCACGCATTGTTGACCAGCACATCCAGGCGCCCGTGTTCCCGCTGGATGCGCTCAAACACGGCTTTGACCTGCGCATCGTCGCGGTGATCGCACTGCACGGCGATGCCCGTGCCGCCGCGCGCGGTCACGTCAGCGGCGGTCTCGTGGATTGTGCCGGGCAGCGGAACGGTCGGCGCCGCCGCGTCGACGGTTCGCCCGGTGATATAAACGGTCGCGCCCGCTGCGCCCAATGCGAGAGCGATCCCCCGACCGACGCCGCGACTCGCTCCGGTAACGAGAGCGATGGTCTTGCCTAACGAATTCATGGTGTTTGTCCTCTGTGATCTCAACCGCGCTCGCGTGGCCGTGTGGGCGCGTGATCCTGTATGTCAACGTGGACACGAGGTGAGTCGTCAACGAAAGTCAAAAATAAAAGAGGATTCAACGCAAAGCTGCAAGAACGCAAAGTAATTAGGTCTAATTAGCTTTGCGCCTTTCCGTCTTTGCGTTAAGTCTTTGTCTTTACCTTGCGTTTAACCGAGTTTTTGAAACACCTTCGGCGCGATGAGCCAGACGAGTTCGCCGCTCAGCGGATGCAGCTCTGTGATATCCACGCGGGCGAGTCCGCCCTTCTTCATCACGATCTGGCTGCCGCCCGTCAGCGCGCTGATCGTGCGGCTGAAGTCTGGCTCATGGCCGACAATTATCAGGCTGTCGTCCGGCGCGAGATCGCTGATGAGCGCGGTCAGCCCGGCGAGGTTGAACCCCGGCGCGAGTTCCTTGCGCACGTCGATGGGGGTTTCCAGCGTGTGCCCGAGGATGTCGGCGGTTTGTTTGGCGCGCACCAGCGGACTGGTGTAGAGCTTGATCGGCGTGAGGTCGAGGAGTTTGAGCAAGCGCGCAGACTGGCGCGTGCGATCAATCCCCTCCTGTGTGAGCTTGCGCTCGGCGTCGGTCTGACCGGCGGAAGCGATTTCGGCCAGGGCATGGCGGAAAAAGTAGAGCTGCATGATCACCTACTTGGGTGGAGCCAACGGCTGCTCGGATAGCTTGAGCTCGCCGCGCAGGTTGTCGATGTACAAGGCGCTGCGCGGAAAAGCGATATGCAGTCCCAACTGGTTGACGATGCGTAAAATCTCCAGCAGGATGCCCTCTTTGGTGGCCGTGAACTCTTTCCAATCGCCGATGGTCAGGTAGCAGCGCACGAGCACTTCCATCGAACTGCTGCCAAAATTCACCAGATAGACGACGACCGAGTCCTTTTCAACCTTCTCGTGTTCGGAGAGATACGCGCGGATCTGCCCGAGCATCGCCTGCATCGTCTCCGCCTCTGCGTCATAGCTGATGTTAAGCGTCATATCGACCTGCCGCTTGGTCAACCGTGACCAGTTGAGCACAGCGGCGGACGCGAGCATGCTGTTGGGCACGGTGACCACCGCCTGATTGATCTGACGGACGCGCGTCGAACGCAGCCCGACATGTTCAATAGTGCCTTCAACGTCTTTGGTCTTGATGAATTCGCCCACCACAAACGGGCGGTCGCCGACGACGGCGGTGAAGCCGAAGATATTGGCGAGCGTGTCCTGTGCCGCCAGCGACAGCGCCAAACCACCGAGGCCCAGCCCGGCGATCAAGCCGCTCACGTCGTAGCCCCACTCCTGAATGATGATCACGAGGCCGATGGCGAGGATCAGGAGCTGCAAGCCCGTGCGCACAAACGGGATGAGCGCTTCTTCGATGGTGACACCCGTGAACAACAGCAGGCGGTTGCGCGAATAGACCGCGCTGGCGACGAGGCGGTAGATCATCACGGCGAAAGCGACGATCACCAGCGTGCGCGTGACGTGCTGCACAATGTTCATGATCGTCGGGTGGAAGTCGAAAATGCGCGCGCCGAGATCAATCCACAGCGCGAGAAGCAGATAGCCCAGCGACGTAGAGAACAGGCCGCGCAGCGGTTCGACGAGGTCGGTGCGGCCCGCCCGCGTGACAATCCGTTCGAGCGGACGCGCGAGCAGCCACGCGATCAAGCGTCGCAGTAGCCAAATCGCGATCAGTAGAATTAGTACCAGCACGAGCCGCGCCAGAATCAGCGCCAGTTCCTGTGAAAATTCCATGCGTCCTCCTCTCTGATCAGATGTTGCCAAATCGCCGGGGTTTGCGCAAGGCCACCCTACTAAGTGTTCATAGGCTGTTTAAGAACGCCACCGCCACAAATAAAGCGAAACACGTGCCGTTGCGCGTCCCTACGAAAATATATCCGGTTGGGCGAGCGATGTTGGCTCCCCTCCCTGAATTCGGAGGCGGGGGTGGGCTGGGAAACAACGGACGCAATAAAGAGGATATCCCCAAAAACGCACAGTTAACTTGCTGAAAGAGGCTTTTGTAGGGACGAGGCATGCCTCGTCCTCGCCTCAAAACCTCACCCTCACTCCCTCTCCTAAAGGAGAGGGAAGTCAGGCGTGCTTTTCAAGTCCCCTCTCCGGGGGAGAGGGGAGAATCAGCGGACACGATAAATCGCGTCCCTACGAAAACATATCCGGTTGGGCGAGCGATGTTGGCTCCCCTCCCTGAATTCGGGGAGGGGCCGGGGGTGGGGGGTCGGAAACAGCGGACGCGATAAATCGCGTCCCTACGAAAAACCTCTCGTGTTCCTGCAACTATTGCAGAGCTAAGGCAGATAGGTAAAACAAAACTATTTCTGATACAATCGTTCGCATGATGAGAGGGGCGAGGGCATGGCAATCGATCTTTTGGCAAACCTGAACGAACAGCAGCGCGCAGCGGTCACGGCGGGCGAGGGGCCGACGCTCGTGCTCGCGGGTCCCGGATCGGGCAAAACCCGCGTGCTGACCAACCGCATCGCCTTTCTGATCAGCGACATCGGCATTCCCGCGCATCACATCATGGCGGTGACCTTTACCAACAAGGCCGCCGCGGAAATGCGCGCCCGCGTCGAGAACATCCTTGGCGGGCGGCTGGACGGCTTGCAGATCGGCACGTTCCACGCCATTTGCGCGCGCCTCCTGCGCATCGAAGCCGAGCACACGGCCTACGGTCGCGACTACACAATCTACGACAGCGATGATCAGGTCAAGCTGGTCGAAACCCTGCTCAAAGCCCAAAACATCGACACTAAGAAATACAAGCCCTACGGCGTGCTCAACGCGATTTCCGGCGCGAAGAACGAATTGATCGAGCCGGATGACTACCGCAGCCGCGACTATTTCGGCGAGGTGGTCTCGCGCATTTATCCGCTCTACCAGAAGCGTCTGCAAGACAGCAACGCGATGGACTTTGACGACCTGCTTATGCAGACGGTGCTGCTCTTCCGCCGCAACGCGGAAGTCCGCGAGAAATATCAGAAGCGCTACGAGCATGTGCTCGTCGACGAGTTTCAGGATACGAATCAGGCGCAGTATCAATTGGTGCGCCTGTTGGGCGAGCCGCAGGAAAATGTGTTCGTGGTCGGCGACGAAGATCAGGGCATCTACGCCTTCCGCGGCGCAGACTACCGCAACGTCAACCAGTTCCGGCACGACTACCCTGCCGCCCGCGTGATCATCCTCGCGCAGAACTACCGCTCCACCAATACGATTGTGCAGGCGGCGCGCGCGGTCATTGACAAGAACAAGCACCGCCAGCCCAAGGAACTGTTCAGCGAACGCGGACAGGGGTCGCCCGTCACGATTCACGAGTCATACAACGAAGACGAAGAGGGCGAATACATCGTCCGTACAATCAAGGATTTGGCGAAGCGCAAAAGCTATCACTATCGCGATTTCGCCGTGATCTACCGCACCAACGCGCAATCGCGCTCGCTGGAAGACGCTTGCGTGCGCATCGGCGTACCGTATAAGCTGGTCGGCGGCGTCGGCTTCTACAAGCGGCGTGAAATCCGCGATCTGCTGGCGTATATGCGCGTCGTCAACAACCCGAACGACTCGGCGTCGTTCACGCGCATCGTCAATGTGCCCGGGCGCGGCATCGGTGAAAAGTCGGTGCAAGCGTTCGATCAATGGGTGCAGACGCGGCGCATGAGCTACGCCGAAGGGCTGGAAGCGTTGGCGAACGGCGAAGCCAGCCCGATCAGCGGGAAGGCGGCCAAGAGCTTCGCTGACTTCGCCCTGATGGTGCGCGAACTGCGCGAACTCGTGCCGAACGGCAACGATCTCTTGCAGTTGTTTGACGAGATCATGAACCGCACCGAATACGGCTTGTACATCCGTGAGATGAGCGATACGACCGATCAGGCGCAGGAACGGCTGGAAAACGTGCAGGCGCTGCGCGGTTTGATCCAGTCGAAGAAAGACCTGTCGCTCGACAACTTCCTCGAAGAGACGGCGCTCTCCGGCGAAACCGACGAGCTCGACCTCGAAAAAGACGCCGTGACGCTGCTCACCATGCATTCGGCTAAGGGGCTGGAATTTTCCGTCGTGTTCATCACCGGCTGCGAAGACGGCCTGATCCCGCATTCGCGCTCGTTCTCCGAGCCGGACGAAATGGCGGAAGAACGCCGCCTGTTCTACGTCGGCGTGACGCGCGCGAAAGATCAACTGTATTTGACGCATACCTTCAAACGCTCGCTGTACGGCGAAAGCTCGCTCTCCGAACCGTCGCGCTTCCTGAGCGACATCCCCGGCGACCTGACGGATGGCGCGTCGCTCAAGGTCAAGGACATGACGAACCGCGCGGGCTACAAATCGGCGACGACGTGGGAGCGCCAGACGAAGCCCGCCAGCCCGAAAGTCATCTCGTTTGAGCAGGCACGGCAGACCGCGACGCCGCTCAAATACAAGGCGGGCATGCGCGTTATGCACCCCAAATTAGGTGAGGGCATGGTGATCGACAGCCGCAGGTCAGGACAGGACGAAGAGGTGCAGGTGCACTTCAAACAGTACGGCACCAAGCTGATGCTGGCGAATTATGCGAACCTGTTGATCCTAGATAAATAGCACATTCCTTTTGGTGTATGCTGTCTGTATAATGTCGAACCTGTATTGACCCCCTCAGGGTCTTTGAAAGGAATCCCCATGGAAACCGAAAAGATCACGGACGGCAAAGTCGTCACGTTGAGCTATGTTCTGACGGCGGACGGCGAAGAAGTTGCGCGTACCGAAGACGGCGATCCTCTAGAATATCTGCATGGCGCGGAAGACATTCTCCCGGGCCTCGAATCGGCGCTGGAAGGCAAGACGGTTGGCGAAAAGTTTGCGGTAACGCTCGCGCCGGAAGATGCCTATGGCGACTACGACGAAGACGACATCGAAGAAGTGAGCAAGAGCGACATCCCCAATGTGGAAGAGCTCGAACTCGGCATGATGGTCGAAGTGGAAGATGAAGACGGCTACCAGTACATGGCGTATGTCGCGGAAATCGACGACGACGTGGTGGTGCTCGACTTCAATCACCCGCTGGCGGGCAAGACCCTCACCTACGAAGGCGCGATCATCGCGGTGCGGCAGGCGACCGAGGAAGAACTCGATCACGGTCACGCGCACGGCGAATGGAACGGCTTCGAATACGAGGACGAAGACGAGGAATAACCTCTCGCATTGACGCTCACACGGCTGACGAAAGACGGGTCGAAACGCTCCCGTCTTTTTATTTGCCTGTTCGCCGGGTATGTGCCTGGAAACAATCTATCGTAGGGACGCGCTTCTGCGCGTCCGTGGTCGTGGACGGTCAGAAGGCCGTCCCTACACAAGAACGTTATTTTTGTAGGGACGCAATAAATTGCGTCCGCCGCATCAACCTCACCCCTAAATAGGGTTGTCCGGTAGTGAAGAAGGTATCCAACCAGTACACTTTTTGTCGCCAAACAAGGAGTGGAACATGGACTTGGATACCTTCTTCACTACATTGTATGTCGTTGTGGACGACTGGTACAAAG
>JAYRZU010000095.1:0-2142 GCA_041916315.1 Anaerolineae bacterium | reverse complement strand
ACCTCGGCAACGGCGGCGCCTTGCCGGCCCATGAAGGCGAATGGATGGGCCGTCCGGCCAATCTGGAGGTAACCATTCCGCCACTGGGGGCGGTGGTGTTGCGGTTGGGGTGACGGATTGGAGAGTGCCCATCCTGGCTTGACCCACCGATTACCGATGGTCAGGTAACCAAGTTCAGCGGCCATTCCTGCCAGCAGCTTAAAGGCAAGTCGTCGACCGAAGCGGCTGTTGGCCAAATACGCGGAATCGGGCTGCAACCTCTCGTTTACCTGCCGTACAGCCCTGAGCGGCCACGAAAGACAGTATTCCAATCAAGCGAATGCGAAGTTCGTACCCAACCCCTACGTAGGTTCTTCGGAATTCCAACAGCAGGCAACTGAGTCAAGCCGCCCTTAAGCTCTTGCAATGGGAAATAGCTTCCTCTCCACATTAAAAGGACAGTTGACCTGAGCCTGCATGCGACGATTTGCCACATTCTCAATTCTGGAGAAATCTTTAGTATCCGCGCCGCACACATCAAACAGGTCTCTGAATACCCATTTAGGGGCCAAACTTTGCGGGGAAACGATGACTTATTCGGATCTGATAAAGCGCGGCAGCCTGAAGCCGCTCCATCTGGCCATGCTACTGGCGTTTACCCACGGCGCGCTGGGCAGCGAGGCGAAGCCGGCAGTACTGGACGAAATCAGCGTCACCGCCAGCTCGTTTGGCCAGCCGCTCGACCTGAAGCAGAAAAACCAGACGGCCAGTCGCCTGGGGCTGAGCATCAAGGAAACGCCTGCCTCGGTGACGGTGGTGGATCGCGAAACGATGGAGCGGCGCGGCATCGACAACACGCAGGAGGCGCTGAAAAGCGTGCCAGGTATCACCAGTTCATCGGCGCCCGGTTCGCCTGGTTCGGTGTTCTATCGCGGTTTTTCCAGCGCCAGCGTGACCCAGTTATTCAACGGCATCACCGTGCAGTACGACGCCATTGCGGCGCGTGCAGTCGATAGCTGGATCTACGACCGGGTCGAGGCGATCGGCGGTGCCTCGAGCTTCCTCTACGGCGCAGGCGCCGTCGGCGGCACGATCAACTACATCACCAAGCTAGCGCATCGCGACGGCAATCACACGGAGTTCAAGGCCGGCTATGGCCGCTTCGATGCCACCCAACTGGCCGTGGGTACGAACCAGGTGCTCGACGAGCGCAACGCGGTCCGCCTCGATGTGAACCGCGACACGATGAACGGCTGGAGCGATGGAACCAAGCGTGAAGCCTGGCAGGCCGCCGGCTCCTGGCTCGTCGACCTGACGCCCGCGTTGCGCCACACGCTGGCCCTGGAATATCAGAGTGAACAGGTCGATCGCCCGTACTGGGGCACGCCTATCCTCAAGCCGGTGGGCGACCGCATCCGCATCGACGAGGGCACGCGCTTCAAGAATTACAACTCGCAGGATGGCATCTACGAGCAAACGGTGCGCTGGGCACGTTCCATCCTGGAATTCAAGGCGACAGACCGCCTCAATCTGCGCAATACGTTCTATCACTATGATGCGTTGCGCGACTATCGCAACGTCGAAACCTATGCGTTCAACGCCACCAACACCGCGGTGACGCGTTCCAACGCCCTGCTGCAACGCCATGACCAGACGCTGAACGGCAATCGTCTCGAATTCACGCTCGACAGCAGCCTCGGTGGGCGCAGCAGCACTTGGGCCGGCGGCATCGACTACAGTGTCAACAAGCAGACGCGTTTCCCGCTCTCGGTTAGCGGACCGTTCGGCAGCGTCGATCCCTACAATTTCTCGACCGAAAATTTCTTCAGCCTGCCCGGAGTGACGCCAGGCTTCAATCCGGACCGGACGAACCGGGTAAAGACCTTGGCGCTTTTCCTGGAAAACCGGACTTTCCTGACCAAGGATCTGTCGCTGGTGACTGGATTGCGTCACGACAGCATCGATCTGGAAGTGACCAATCACCGCACCGTTTCCGCCACCAACCCGGCCTACTTCGAACGTCGCTACACCCCGCTCACCGGTCGCCTGGCACTGGCCTACGACCTGACGGACAACGCCAATGCGTACGTTCAGTACAGCACGGCCGCCGACCCCCCGGCCGGCATCCTGACCACGGCCTCATTCACCCAGGTGCGGAATTTT
>JAYRZU010000094.1:0-15639 GCA_041916315.1 Anaerolineae bacterium | reverse complement strand
GAGCGGCGCGAACACCACGCCCGATGTGCCGACCACCAGCGACACGACGCCGGGATCAACTGCGCCGACGCCGACCGCACCCGCCGCCTGATCGCCGCCACCGCCGACGACGGGCGTGCCCGCCTTCAAACCGGTGAGCGCCGCCGCTTCCGCGCTGATTACGCCGGAAACTTCCGAGCCTTCACACAGCTTCGGCATCCACGCGGCAGGAATCTCCAGCGCGTCGAGCACATCACTTGACCAGCGGCGGTTGGCCACATCGAGCAGCAGCGTGCCGGACGCTTCCGAGATATCCATCACGTACTCGCCGGTCAGCTTATAGCGGATGTAGTCTTTGGGCAGCAGCATGTGCGCGCCGCGCGTGTAGACTTCCGGCTCGTTTTCGCGCACCCACACGATTTTCGGGGCGGTGAAGCCGGTCAGTGCGCGGTTGCCCGTCAACTGGATGAGGCGTTCCGCGCCCACGCGCTGTGTGATTTCGTCGCACTGCGCCTGTGTGCGTTGGTCGTTCCACAAAATCGATGGACGGAGCACGCTGCCCGCCGCATCCATCAGGACGAGACCGTGCATCTGTCCGGTCAAGCCTATGGCGCGGATCGCGTTGCCGCTGATGCCGCTCGCGCTCAGCGCTGCGCGGATCGACGCGACGATGCCGTCCCACCAATCGGACGGATTCTGTTCGCTCCACAGCGGTTTCGGGGTGCTGATCGGTTGGGGGGTGGTGTGCGAGGCGACGACCGCGCCGCGTTCGTCGATGATGAGGGCTTTCGCGCCCGTGGTACTGATGTCTAAGCCGAGCAAGTAAGCCATAACAGCTTCTCCAGGGTGACAGGATATTTGTGACGGATTCTATCTACTAGGTTAGGTGGATTGCTATAGCAATTCGTCTATAATCAGTAGTGTAGGAAGTTAAGGATGTAATCATGACGACGCATGACGATCAGCGCCCGCTGTCCGATGACCGTACCATCCCCGCGCGGAGCGCCAGCCGCGAACGTCCGCGCCTTGAAGTGCCGATCGAGTCGCTGCCACCCGATGCGAAGCCGCTGCCATGGCTGCTCGAACTGTACTATCGCGGCGAGACGGATGTGAACAAAGAGCTGGTCGCGCGTTTTCCGCACATGCCCGTCATGTCATTGATCCACTTCCGCACATTGGGTGATCGCATGAAGCTGTACAGCGCCACCATCTCCACACAGGACGGCGCCGCCTCGCTGACTGTCGACGTAGACGGGAACTCGAAGGCCGTGTGCTTTACCTACACGCTGAGTTCGATGCTCGCGCTGCGCTTCAGCCTCGCGGGGCTGCAAGATAAGGATCGCGCGCAGTGGCTGCAGGAGATGCGCACCGAACGCGGTGAAATCGCCTTTCTATGGGATCAAACGCGCTGGGGCAGCGACTACCTGATCGGCGTGTCCTTCAAGAACTTCACCAACCTGTTCGCCTTCTCGCCGCACCATATCGAAGCGGGCGTGCGCCTGACCCATGAGGTCACGCACAAGCTGCTCGACTGGCTGCACGGCTTCTGGAAGCTCGACAGCGCCTCGACCGACGGTACGCCCTCCGCGCAGCCGTGGTAACGCGATAAAACCTCACCCTGCTTGCTGCGCAAGCCGTCCCTCTCCGCGGGGAGAGGGACAAAATCAGACATATTTCCCTTAACGAACACATTGTAGGGACAGCCTTCTGGCTGTCCGCTGTCCACGGACGCGCGTCCGCGCGTCCCTACAAATGCTTGACGATTCCAATTGTCTTTTGTCCCTCGCCCAATGGAGCGGGGCGAGGGAGAATCTGTCTCCCCTCCCTGAATTCGGGGAGGGGCCGGGGGGTGGGGTCGGTTGCGGCGGACGCCCCGTTGGGCGTCCCTACGATTCTGCTCGTCGACCCGCAATTCCCCGAATTCCCACTATAATCTCCATGCGCTCTGTGGTTTACTGGCATTCTGGTGAGGTGTTGGAGTCTTTGTATGAATAGACTGGCGAACGAGACGAGTCCGTATTTGCAGCAGCACGCCGACAACCCCGTCGATTGGTATCCGTGGGGCGATGAGGCGTTTACGAGAGCCAAGACTGAAGACAAGCCGGTGCTCTTGAGCGTCGGCTACAGCGCGTGTCATTGGTGTCATGTCATGGCGCACGAGAGCTTCGAGGACGAGGCGACCGCGCAGATCATGAACGACCTGTTCGTGAACATCAAAGTCGACCGCGAAGAACGCCCGGACGTCGACGAAATCTACATGCAGGCCGTGCAGATGATGACCGGACACGGCGGTTGGCCGATGACCGTGTTCCTCACGCCGGAGGGCAAACCCTTCTACGGCGGCACGTATTTCCCGCGTGAAGCCCGCTACGGCATGCCGTCGTTCCAGCAGGTGCTGGAAGGTGTGATCGATGCCTACCGCAACCGCCGCCCGCAGCTCGAAAAGATGGCGAACGAGCTGTCCGGCTCGCTCCAGCGCGAAAAGCTGGCGATCGGCGGCACGCCCGACGACCTCAATGCCGATCTGCTGGCGGCAGCGGCGAGTAAACTCGCGGCGGCGTTTGACAAGCAGTACGGCGGCTTCGGCGGCGCGCCCAAATTCCCCCAGCCTATGAACCTCGAATTCCTGCTGCGCGAGTATAAGCGGACGGGCGACGCCGAACTGCTCGACATCGTGACGTTCACGCTCCAGAAGATGGCGCGCGGCGGCATGTACGATCAACTTGGCGGCGGTTTCCATCGCTACAGCGTCGACGCGATCTGGCTGGTGCCACACTTCGAGAAGATGCTCTACGACAACGCGCAGTTGAGCCGCGTCTACCTGCACGCCTACCAGATCACGGGGGAGGCGTTCTACCGCACGATTGCCGAAGAAATTTACGATTACGTGCTGCGCGAGATGACCTCCGCCGAGGGCGGCTTCTACAGCGCGACCGACGCCGATAGCGAAGGCGAAGAGGGCAAGTTCTTCGTGTGGAGCAAAGCTGAACTCGAAGACCTGCTCGGCGACGATGCGCGGATCGCGGTCGAATACTGGGGTGTGTCGGCGCGCGGCAACTTTGAGGGCCACAACATCCTGTTCGTGCCCAACGACGACGCGGTCGCGGCGGAACGGCTCGGCCTCTCCGTCGATGAGCTGCGGGCGAAGCTGGCGCTGATCAAGGACAAGCTGTTCGCCGCGCGGACGCAGCGCGTGCATCCCGGCCTCGACGACAAAATCCTCACCGCGTGGAACGGGCTGATGCTCGCCAGCCTGAGCGAAGCGGCGCGCGTGCTGGATCGACAGGATTACCGCGTCGCCGCCGAACGCAACGCGACCTTCCTGCGCGACCACATGCTGACGAACGGCGACCGCCTGCTGCGCACGTACAATCACGGCGTGGCGAAGGGCAACGGCTATCTTGAGGATTACGCCAACTTCATCGACGCGCTGCTGGAACTCTACCAGACCACGTTTGACGAGGAATGGTTCACGCTGGCGCGGGACTTGGCGAACGCCGCGCTGACACACTTCCGCGTCGAGGATGGCGGCTTCTTCGACACCAGTGACGACCACGAAAGGCTGATCACGCGCCCGCGCGCCATGCAGGACAACGCCATCCCCTCCGGCAGTTCGATGTTCGCGCGCGATCTGCTGCGCTTGGTGGCGTACACTGCCAACGCCGACTACGACGAGGCGGCGCGCAAGGCGCTGAGCATCCTGTCGGCGGCGCTGCGCGAATACCCGCAGGCTTTCGGCGAGGCGTTGAGCGCGGTCGAACTGATCGTCATGGGCATTGACGAGGTGGCGATCATCGGCGAGCCGGACGAAGCGAAACCCATGCTCGACGCGGTGCAAAAGCCCTACCGACCGAACGCGGTGGTCGCGCTGTTCCCGACCGATGTGGAAGGCGAGGCATCGATTCCGCTGCTGAACTATCGCAGCATGCGCGACGAGCTGCCGACGGCGTATGTGTGCCGCCAGTTCGCGTGCAAGCTGCCCGTGACTACGGTGGAGGAACTAGAGAAAGAGCTGTAAAGCGAGTTTTCAGTGCACAGTTTACAGTGAACAGTTAAAGCTCGTTTTGACTGTGAACTGTAAACTGTTGACTGTGAACTTCTGGCTTTGCGTTCTTGGCGCTCTCTGCGGTGAGGAACTCTTGATGACACACCAATCTCCCCAGCAATACTTCAAGCTGATGCTGCTCACGGTGGTGGAGCAGGCGTTCGCGGCGGCGGGCTACCAGCTCGAAGACCGCCTGGTGCAGTGGGCGGGCGGACAGTTCCGCTTTAGCAAGCCGTTCGACGATGGGCTGTACGGGTTCATCGAATATCAGGTGCTGGCCTATGCCGAGGGCGCGCCGTCGCGCTTCCGGGTATCGCTGGTGCGCTCTGACCAGCCGAACGCCGCGCTGCCGAGCGATCACCCGCGCTATGTGCGCAAAACGCTCGCTCAACTGGTGGTTGCCGATTTCGGCGTGGCGATTTTGCCGTCGCCGGACTATTGGTGGACATACCAGAACGTGACCGAACTGGGCAAGGCGCTCGCCGAGGCGGGGCATCTGGTGGTCGGCTATGGGATGCCCTACCTCTCCGGCGATCTACAGCCGCCGGGGTGAGGCTTCCAGATTGCGCGGGTGCGCCTCCCGTTGACCGGGCTGCGCCTGCATGTTGCCGAACAATCCATACATCCGCAGTTCGCCTTTCTGTGTTTCAGCCAAAACCCGCATACCAGTTAGAATTGTAGTGGCTTTCAGTTGGGAAAGTGTCGCTTTTTCCATGGTGCTTGTGTCTTGCTCCCTTTGATGACATAGAATCACTCAATGCAAAAGGAATACAGGAGTCTACATTGATCATCAGAAGGCACTCAATACAGGCAGGGGGATTAGCTCCAAGAGCAATGCACGTTCTATCGAGTGACTTTACTGATCCACTCTACTTTGTCCAGCATCAACTTAGGCATCCGCTTGGCATTTACAATGTTTCCTTTCGCAACATTCTGTACGGTTTTAATAGAGTGCTGTCAGTTCTAGAGGAAGTACTTGCAACCAAAGTCTTGTTGGACACCAAAGAAACCTATTGGCACATCGAGTTATCAATGGCACAACGCCTTCTAATGTATTTCCTTTTGGAGCATATAGATGATTGTGAAAATGTACTGCAATGTTTCTTTGAGACGCAGAATGAACGGAAGGAAGACAAGTTCTTTCGTCAGTTTCGTGCGAAAAGTAAAGATTACCAAGACCATATTGCAAAAGCAGTCAATAACATCAAGCATAAACGCGGGGAGATTACTCCAATAGTTCTTTTTGATGAGAATCACTTTATTCCAGGCTATTTCATAGAAGCAATGGGAGAGGATGGTGTATTAGCACCAAACAAGACTGTTCATAAGTCAGACGAGGTTGCGTTTTCATTCGCTCGAGATTTGCGCTTTCACTTCTGTTGGGTTTATATACTTTCAGAGTTACTGTCAGACACAATTCTTGAAATGCTTGGTATTGAAGAACCCAAGGCAAGTACAGAGGGGCATCTGCAGAGCTTCGATATCTATCGTATCGCACAAAGAATTGCAGCGATTCCCCCATTCTTATTTCCTGATGAGGTAGCACTTGAATACCCGCAGATCGAAATAACGCACGGGAAAGATAACGCGGAGTTGCTGATAGCATTCCCCGGCACGCAGCCAGATTATTCAGATCGACCTAAAAAGATATGGGTTCTACGTTCTTTCCTTGGGGATGGAGCTACTAAATCATTTCGGTTAGTTTATCCACCGAACAATACTGAGATTGATCAAGCTCAATCTTCATGAATCAATGTTGTCTCTTGGCGCAGCGGGCGCAATGAAGCGCTTCGCTACGAAAGCAACCCAAACAAAAACAGCCCACAGCGAGCGCGGTCATCTGCGCCCACTGTGAACTGTTTGCTGTCCACTGAAAACTGCTTTAGCTGTGCGCGGCGGCTTCTTCCGCCTTGTGCGCGGCGATGATCGGCTGCGCGACGTTCGACGGCACGGTGTCGTAGTGGCTGAACTTGATCGTGTAGATGCCGCGACCGCCCGTCATCGAGCGCAGGTCGTTGCCATAGCGCAGCATTTCCGCGTGCGGCACTTGCGCCGTGACCACGCTCTTGCCGCCGATAGTGTCCATGCCCTGCACGCGCCCGCGGCGGGTGTTCAGGTCGCCGAGGATGTCGCCCATCATCGCTTCCGGCACGGTGATCTTCACGTCCATGATCGGTTCGAGCAGAATCGGCTCGCCGAGCATGAAGGCTTCCTTGAAGGCTTCGCGTCCGGCGGTCTGGAAGGCGATATCTTTCGAGTCAACCGGGTGTTCCTTGCCGTCAAACACGACCGCGCGCACCTGCACAATCGGGAAGCCCGCCAGCACGCCGCGTTCCATCACCGAGTTGATGCCCTTTTCAATCGAGGGGCCGAACGAGGTCGAAACCGCGCCGCCGACCACCGCCCATTTGAATTCGTAGTTCGATTCCGAGTTCGGTTCCACGCGCATCGAGACTTCGCCGAACTGCCCCGCGCCGCCCGACTGCTTCTTGTGGCGGTGCGTCGCCGAGCCGACCTTGCGGACGGTCTCTTTATACGGCACTTTCGGCAGGCTGGTGTCGATGCCCACGCCGAGCTTTTCCGCGCGCGCCAAACTCACGGCGATATGCGCTTCGCCCATGCCTTCGAGCACCGTCTGCTTGATGTCGGGGTCCTGCCGCCAGCGCAGCGTCGGGTCGGCTTCGCACAGGCTGGTGAGGATCGTCCCCATCTTCGCGCTGTCGGCCTGCGTGCGCGGGCTGAGCGCTACGGTGTACAGCGGGTCGGGGAATTCCGGCTTGCTGATTTGCAGCGCGTTGTCCTTCGTCGCGAAGGTGTCGCCCGTCTTGGTCTGCGTCAGCTTGGCCACCACGCCGATATCGCCGCAGTGCAGCGTCGTCGCCGGGAACTGTTCCTTGCCGCGCAGCAGCATCAGCGAATTGAAGCGTTCTTCCACGCTGCGGGTGGTGTTGTAGGGACGGCTGTCATTGCTGAGCGAGCCGGAGAAAATGCGGAAGTAGTTCAACGTGCCGACGAAGCGGTCGTTGCTCGTCTTGAACACGTACGCGGCCAGCGGGCCGCTGTCGCTTTGCGGCGCATACAGGAATGTCTTTTCGCCGCCATCGCCGGGGGTCACCTGCACGCGGCGTTCGGAGGGCGGCGACACGTACACGACCATCGCTTCGAGCAGCGGGACGGTGCCGATATTCTTCGCGCCGGAGGTCACAAACACCGGGACAGTCTTCAGGTACGCATCGCGGGCAGCTTTACGCATGCCGTCGCGGATTTCTTCAGGAGAGAGGTCGCCTTCCGAGAAATACTTCTCGATCAGGCTGTCGTCAGCTTCGGCAGCGGCTTCGACCATGACCGTGTGCGCCGCTTTCGCCGTGTCGACGATGTCGGCGGGCAGCTCAGAACGTTCCGCGCCCGCGCCCAGGTAGGCTTTCAACGTGATCAGGTTGACCACGCCCTTGAAATTGGCTTCTTCCCCAATCGGGATCATAACGGGGATAAACTTGTATTCGGGGAAACTTTCGCGCAGGCTGGTCATAGTGCGGTCGAAGCTCGCGTTTTCGCGATCCAGCTTGTTGACCACCACGACGATCGGCTGCTGATACGCTTCGGCGTATTCCCATGCCAACTGCGTACCGACTTCCACGCCCGACACCGCATCTACCACGACGATCACGGAGTCGGCCACGCGAATGGCGTTCTTCACTTCGCCTTGAAAGTCAGTGTAACCGGGGGTGTCCAGAACGTTGATCTTATGATCGCTGAATTCGAGCGGGATGAGGGAGGTCGACAGCGAAATGCCGCGTTCCTTTTCTTCATCTTCCCAGTCAGAGACGGTGTTCTTCTCTTCGATCCGCCCCAAACGGGAGACTGCGCCCGTGTTGAACAACAGCGCCTCGACAAGCGTCGTCTTGCCGCTGCCCTGATGACCGACCAGGGCAACGTTACGCAGTTTGTCAGTGGTATACTCTCTCATAATGGAGACACTCCTGTAAAGAAAGTGGTTTATTTAACGATCCTCGGACAATGGAGGGATTTTAAGATCGGCTTAAGCGATTGTCAAAAGAAACACGTATCGGTAAATCTGTGACGGTTATCACGATCTCCTCTACTGAATTTTCCGCCTCCTGCAAAATCATGCGTTTGTCACGAGACTCCCGCCTCAAATGTGCCCTATGCTGACGGTGAAAGTGCAGCTTATCACCGAAGGAGTCGGGGTATGGAGCAGCCGCCAGACAGCAAACGGTCGCATGTGCTGGAATACGCGCTCATCATCTTCATCGTGATCGTCATCGTCGTGGTCATTCTGGCCGCGCTCGGCTCGGCTGTCGGCAACATCTTTTCCGCCGCATACGGTATACTTTAATGTAGGCATGAGATTCACAGGAAAGTGGACGAGAAACGAGATTTTTCCGAATTTCCCGTGAATCGAGTGAAAACTTAAGGCTTTGCATTGAATCACAATTGACGCCAGTACGATAGTCATGATAGATTCTCATCATCGAATTGAGTTACGCGCAGGAGTAACCCACAATGCTGTATCAACCGCGTGAAGAAGGCCAAGGCCTCGTCGAATACGCCCTCATTCTCGTTCTCGTCGCCGTCGTCGTCATCGTCATTCTGGCGCTGCTCGGGCCGGCCATCGGCAACATTTTCTCGAACATCGTCAACACCCTCTAATCATCATAGCAAGCTGCACTTTTGCGAAAGACCTCGCCATTTGGTGGGGTCTTTCGTTTTATTCCCCCAATTAACAAACTTCCCGTTGACAATGCCCCGTGAAAACTCTATAATCCCGGCGACTTTAAGGAAAGGGGATGCGGTTCGGGCGCTGTACCGATCCGCAGTGAATTTTTTGTACGCTCACTCTGCTAGAACCGCACTCAGGACTCGGTAACTCACGCCTTGCGCATGGGTTAGCCGGGTTTTTTTTTGCCCATTTCCACAAATCATCACACATCGTTGGGGGGAGTTTATGTTCAAAGAGAACGAGATGGATTTTGCTGCGCTGTTGGAAGCTTCTTTTTCGGAAGAGCAGATGGAACGCGGCGACATTGTCACGGGCAACATCGTTGCCATTGACACTCAGGGCTTGATCGTCAGCATCGAAGGCATGAAGCGCGACGGCGTCGTTCAGCGTAAAGATCTGGAACGCATGAACGTCGACATCGAAAACTTCACCGTCGGCGCGGACATCGACGTGATGATCCTGCGCGTCGAAGACGAAGACGGCAATCTGCTGCTGTCCGTGTCGCAGGCCCAGCAGACGGAAGACTGGAAGAAGGCCGAAGAGCTGATGGCCACCGAAGGCGTGTGGGAAGGCATCGTGGCGGAAGCGAACCGCGGCGGCCTGATCGTGCCGTTCGGCAACCTGCGCGGTTTCGTCCCCGCCAGCCACGTCCTCGACTTGCCGCGTGGTCTGAGCGAAGATGACCGCAAGCTGCGCATGATGCGCCTCGTCGGCCAGACGATCAGCATGAAGGTGATCGAAGTCAACCGCAAGCGCCGCCGTCTGGTCTTCAGCCAGCGTGACGCCAACCGTGGCAACCGCGAAGCCCGCAAGGAAGTGCTGCTCGACCAACTGCGCGAAGGCGAAGTCCGCAAGGGCGTGGTCAGCGGCCTGCGTGATTTCGGCGCGTTCGTCGATCTCGGCGGTGCTGACGGCCTCATCCACATTTCGGAACTCGCGTGGCACCGTGTCAATCACCCCCGCGAAGTCTTGAAGGTGGGCGATGAGGTGGAAGTTTACATCCTGCGCCTCGACGCGGAAGGCAAGCGCATCGGCTTGAGCCTCAAGCGCCTGCAGGAGAACCCGTGGGCGGCGGTGGAAGAACTCTACCACGTCGGCCAGTTGGTTGAAGGCATCGTGTCGCGCGTGACGCAGTTCGGCGCGTTCGTCAGCCTCGACCCCGGCATCGAAGCCCTGCTCCACACCAGCCAGATCGCGGAACCGCCGCCGGAAGACCCGTCGCTGGTCGTCCACGAAGGTCAGCGCCTGGTCATGCGCGTCATCAGCATCGAAGCCGACAAGCAGCGCCTCGGCCTGAGCCTCAAGGAAGTCACCGACGAGGACAAGCAGCGCTTTGCCAAGGCTAAGGTAGACGGCGTCGAAGTTGAAGCCGCGCCCGCCGAAGCTGCACCCGCCGAAGCAGTCGCTGAAGCGTAAGCATGCTAGCACAAAATCATACTGTAGGGGCATGGCCTGCCATGCCCCTACATCATTGTGCCTAAACCAGGCACAACCTGACGGTAGTCAAGGTGCAGCTTATCTATTACAATAATGAGGCTGCAGTCGGTATTTCCTAAATTCCTAACGAAAGGGGGTGAAAGGCAAAATATGGCACATGTGACGTTGAAACCGAACGAAACCCAAGAATCGCTCCTGCGGCGTTTCCGCAAGCGCGTGACGAACAGCGGTATCCTGAGCACCGTCCGCCGGAAGCGTTGGCACATTTCCAAGAGCGAACTGCGCCGGATCGAGAAGAAGAAGGCGATTCGCCGTTCGCGCCGTCGTCAGCGTAAAGCTGCGACCCGCTAAACTTGGAAAGCTAGTGCGTTCCATAGGCGCGTTTTGAAAACCGCTGCCCGTTCATTCAGGCAGCGGCATTGTTTGTTTAGGGGTGTGATAGCAAGGATAGATATGGCGAAAAAAGAAGACAAGATCGAAGTTGAGGGGACGGTAGTCGAAGCGCTGCCCAACACTCAGTTCCTCGTGGAGCTGGAGAATAAGCACCGCATTCTGGCTTACCTGTCGGGCAAAATGCGCAAGTATTACATTCGCATTCTGCTGGGCGACCGGGTACGCGTGGAGATGAGCGTGTACGATCCGGCGCGCGGGCGCATCACGTATCGCTACCGTGATGGTCAGCGGCTGGAACCCGGCGAAGAGGAACTCTCGTAAGCGTTATTGTCCCGTGAAGTGGCTGCTGCTCTTTCTTCTCTTCTGGGTTATCCGCTTACAGGCGCTCGACAGTCTGCCGTTACACAACGATGAGGGTCTGCACCTCACCCGCGCGGTCGAAGTGTGGAATCTGCATCCGTTCTGGGAAATCCGCGACGGTAAGATCATCAACCATTGGGTGATCGCACTCTTTTACCCGCAATCGGCCCCAGTCTACGTCGGGCGCATTTCCACCCTCTTCATCAGCCTGCTCGGGTTGGCCGCTGGCCTTGCCCTGCTGCGTCGAGTCTTCGGCTCTACTGCAGCGCTTCTCGGCGGGCTGTTGTGGGTGGCTTCCCCCTATCTCTTCTTCTATGAACGCATGATCTTCAGCGATGCCGAAGCCGGCGCATTGGCGATTCTCGCCGTGTGGCTCGCGGTCCGCCTCGCCGACCGGGTTACGATTCAGCAGGCTGTGCTGACAGGCATTGCGCTCGGACTCGCGGCGCTGTTCAAGTTCACGGCGATCCCTTTCGCCGCCCCCATTGCGATCATTGTACTCGTCAGCCGCGCCCCGCTCGGACAGCGCATCCGCGCGTTGATCACGATCGGCGTGACGGTCGCGGCCTTATTCAGCGTCCCCATCGCCTATCTGCTGCTGCGGGGCGACGACTTGTTCTCGATTGCGCTCGGTTGGGTGAGCGGCGGCGGCCTGAGCACCGGACTCGCGGAAAATCTCACGCGCCTGTGGGCCCAATTGACGGGATTTGGCACGCTCATCTGGACGGTTGCGCTCGGCATCGGGTTGGCGCTGCTGCTGATCTTGCGTCCCAAACGCGGCGGTTTCCTCCTCGTCGTCATCGCCGTGCCCCTGCTGAGCATTCTGCTGCTCGGGCGCGATGTGCAGCCGCGGCACTTCGTCGTGGCGCTGCCCGGCTTTCTGCTGCTCGGCGGCGCGGGGATCGGTTTAGCGCTGGAACAGTGGGTCAAGTCGCGGACGGCGCGGCGAATTGCCACCGTCGGCGTCGCGGCGCTGCTGGTGATCGGCCTGCTGCCCTTCGCACAGATCGCCTATACTGCTCCCGGTGACCTGCCCCTGCCCCCGCTGATGCGGACGCAGTACATCGCCGAGCACAGCGCAGGGTTTGGCCTGCGCGAAGCCGTGCAAGCCTTCCCGGTCACGCTCACCGACGATCTGCCGATCATCGCCAGCATGTTCCCGGATAGCTGCCGCCGCGCCAATTTCTACGCAACTGATGATCGCGTGATGGAATGCACGGACGCGCCGGGAGTCGACCGCATTGAAGCGGCGCTGGCCGAACGCGGCGCGGTCTACGTGTTGACGGAAACCTCGCCCCTCATCGGCGTGGATGTGACGACGCTCGACGCGGACGCCACGCGGATTGCAGGCTATCCGCGCCCCGGCGAAACCGAAGCAAACGCCGCCGTCGTGCTGTGGCGCTTGGACGCCCGTTAGCGCGGCTTTTCGCCCCAATGCACGGCCTGCGTGCCGAACATGAAGCGTTTGAACTGCACATTCTGGAAACCCGCCTCGCGCATTGCCCCGGCCAGCGCTTCCGGCGTCTTGAACTTCTGCGTCGACTCCGGCAGATACTGGTAGGCGTCTGGGTTGCCGCTGATCAGCCGCCCGAGCAGCGGAATCACATAGCGCATGTGGATCAGGATGAACGGGCGCAGCAGATTGCGCGGCGGCGGCGTCGTGTCGAGGATGACGATGCGCCCACCCGGTTTGAGCACGCGTAACTGTTCGCGCAGCGCCTGCGGAATGTCGATCACGTTGCGCATCAGATAGCCGCTCGTGACAGCGTCGAAGCTGTTCCCCGCGAACGGCAGTTGAATGGCATCCGCGCCGACCCAGCGCACACGATCGCCATCGGTGAGAGTCTGCCCCACCCGCATCATGCCAATCGAGAAATCGCCGCCTACGGCCGTCAAATCGGGGACGGCGCGCAGCCCTTCGAAGGCGATATCGCCCGTGCCCGTCGCGAGGTCGAGCAGCTTGCCTTTGGGCGGTAACTTCGCCTGCTGGATCACGAATTTACGCCAGCGCATATCCTGCCCGAAGGTCATGAGCCGATTCATCAAGTTGTAGCGTCCGGCGATCCGGTCAAACATTGACTGGACGTAAGCGGCGCGTTCTTTTCCTTGCAGTGTAGCCATGCTGTTCCTACTTGATTACCAGAAGTGCCCACGATTGTACGCGAACATGGTTAGACGCGAATGAGGCTGATCTACGGTTTGCGCCACACCAGCGAATAGCGCCACAACACATGCTTCCGGATCTGCGCGCCCGGCAGCAGATCGCGCGCGCTGCGCCGCACGTCGCTGATGCGCGTGTAATTATCGCCGCTGCCGTGTTCCTCCCAGGCCTGACGCGCCGCTTCGGAATCCGGCTCATGGTGATACAACCTGCCGTACACGAACCCGACCGGAATACCCAAGGCTCCATACAGCAGGTCGCCCGTGCTCTCCGCCTGATACAGGTCGAGGATGAGCAGCGTTCCGCCCGGTTTGAGGGCGTGCTCCAAGAGGGGCAGCACCGCGTCGAGCGCCATGTGATGCAGCGTCGCGATACTGGCAATGCAGTCAAAGGACGCGGGTGCGAAATCGCTTTGCAGCACATCCGCGACCTGATATTCGAGGTTAGGGAACGCCGTCGAGCGTTCCTGTGCAATCCGAATCATCTCCGGCGACAAGTCCAACCCGAGGACGCGGTCAGCGCGAGCCGCCAGCAGCCGCGAAAACGTCCCCACGCCGCAGCCGACATCCAGCGCCGACTCGATGCGCGGCGGCAGATGCTTAAGCAGGAAGGGATGATAGTGGTTGTTGTGCGACCACCCATCGCCCGAAAACGGCGCGATCTGATCAAATTCGCGCTGGATGCGCTCAGGGGGCTGAAACATCGTCTATTCGCCCGGTCGCCGCGCTTCGATCACGACCCAGTCGCCCTGCACACGGCGGGCATAGGGTTCGAGACCGGTTTTGCGCAGCGCTACTTCGACGTCATCGGCCTGATCGAGGATGATGCCGCTGAAGATGCCGAGACCGCCGGGGCGAATCGTGTCGCCGAGATGCTCGTCGCACATCTGAATGATGATGCGCGCGAGGATGTTACACAGCAGCACGTCGAAGCGCCGCGCGGAGGTGATCACGGTGTCGAGGCTGCCCTCTTGCGCGACGATCTTCTCGCTCACGCCGTTCTGCTCGATGTTCTTGATGGCCGCTTCCACCGCCACTGGATCGTTATCCAGCGCCAGCACCGACACCGCGCCGAGCTTGGCGGCAGCAATCGCCAGAATCGCCGACCCCGTGCCGAGATCGAGCACGCGCGCGCCGGGGGGCAGCAGTGCCTCAATCGCTTCCAGGCAGAGCTGCGTCGTCGGGTGTGTGCCCGTGCCGAAGGCCATGCCCGGATCGAGCGCGACTTCGACATCGCCCGCGCCGAGTTCCACTTCCGTCCACAGCGGGCGAATCACGAGCCGCTGACCGATGCGCAGCGGGTGATAGTGGACCTTCCATGCTTCCGCCCAGTCGGTGTCTTCGACCATGCGATAGATCGGCGTGGGCATGGGGTACATCAGGCTCATGTAGCGCAGCGCTTCTTGGAGCTTGGTCTTGACCTCGTCGGCGCGGCTGTCATCGGGAATGTAGGCGCGCACCGCAAGCTGCGTCGCGGGCGGGATTTGATCTTCGTCGAGCTTATCCGGCGGGATGCCTTCGTGTTCGATGGCAACGCCCTGATAGCCATAGCGCTGGAGCAGTTCAGCGGTCGCTTCCGCCGCCTCGCCGTCCACGCGGAGGGTCACTTCAATCCATTTGGTCATAGGTCGAGTTCACAGTTTTCAGTTGACAATTCACAGTTAAAGAACAGTGTGGTCGAAGAGCGATCCATAGGCTTGGACGGGCCAACCTCACCCCTAAGTCCCCTCTCCCAAGGGAGAGGGGACTTACTGATCGCCGCACAGCTCCCCTTTCCTCTAGGAGAGGGGTCGGGGGTGAGGTTCGATGTTCTTCCCACCTACATGAATCACAAAGGGACGCCCTGTTGGCGTCCCCAATTTTCGACCCAACAGTTCACAGCCTTATTCTTGACTGTAAACCGGAAACTGTCTACTGTGAACTTTGCGGCTTCAGCCACCCTCACCGGCGAACATGTCGCGCACGCGGTCAAAGAAGCCTTTGCCATTGCGCTGAGTCTGCACGCCTGTGCCCATCGTCGCGGCCAGCTTTTCAAACAACTGCGCCTGCTCTTCGGTGAGCTTTTGCGGGATTTCGACGTGCACGTACACCAGTTGATCGCCGCGTCCGCTGTTCGTGCCGTCGCTGCGTAAGCGCGGGATGCCTTTGCCACGTAAGCGGAAGACCTTGCCCGTCTGCGTGCCGTTGGGCACCAGCAGTTCGACGTCGCCGTCGACCGTCGGCACCTGAATCTTGTCGCCGAGCGCCGCCTGCGCCACGTTGATGCTGATTTCGAGGATGATGTCGCTGTCTTTGCGCTTGAAGTATTCGTGCTCCTGCACATGCACAACGACGTACAGGTTGCCCTGCGGAGCGTCTTTCTCGCCCATGTCACCTTCGCCGCGCACCTGAATCTGCAAGCCTTCACGCACGCCCGCCGGAATGTCGACGGTGAGCGCGGTCTTGCGCCGCAGGCGACCGCCGCCCTTACACGTCTGGCAGGGGGTAGCGACCGTTTCACCGCGCCCATTGCAGCGCGGGCAGG
>JAYRZU010000093.1:0-60595 GCA_041916315.1 Anaerolineae bacterium | reverse complement strand
GCCGCGACCGTCTCGATCACGTCATCCGGCACGGCGATTACGGTCAGATCGGCGTAGTCGACGACGTCTGCCGCTGCTGGAACCACCTGTGCCCCGACTCGCTCCGCCAATGCCGCCGCGCGTTCTGGGCTGCGGCTGTAGACGGCATTGATCCGATAGCCACGTTCAGACCATAGACGAGCCAGCGTTCCCCCAACCTTACCCGCCCCGATAATACCGACAGAAACCGTTATGATCCGGCCTCCGTTCCCAGCGGAGTGGGCGTCGGGATGGGATCGCTGATGTAGATCGTGACGGTGCACGAAGCGCGAACGGCGGTGGTGATGTCAAACACCGTCAAGCGAAACTCGTATTCTCCCGGTTGATAGTACGCGGGCACAAACTGCCCCAACGCAGCTTCGACCGGCACGGCCTGTGTCCCATCCACACCGATGATCGCGAAATTGCCAGATGTTGATTCGCCCTTAAGCTCGAAACGATAGAAGGAAAAGTTTTCGGTCGTCGCGACGCCCACTACCGTGATGGGCTCGAAGACAACCATGCCATTCGCGGGAATGGCCAGCGTCGCCTCCGGTGAAGTACACGCCGCGGGCGGAGCATTCGGCACAATCGTGCCGACCGGGGTCGGCGTCAGGGTCGGCGTCGGCAAAATCTGCGAAGCCGGGTCCACTTCACCGAGCTGCACGCCGCTGGGGTCAATCACCAGACCACCGGACGGCGGCGAAGGCACAGGCGTGCGAAAATCGCCATCTTCGGCAATGCTGACCAGACTGACTTCGAGATTCAGCGTGCCGCGCAGCGTTGGCGCGACGATCTGCTGTAAGCCGATGATGATCAGCACCAGCTCCAGCAGCAAGACCACGACCGTGCCCGCGTTCGAGCGGTTGTAGCGCGCGACTTCCCGTTCCAGCTCAAAATGCGTCGCCCGGTACGCGCCATTGGCCCGCAGCCACCAGCGCAGCGCGAGGAACAACAGCACGCCGAGGACGATATACAACCCCGTCGCAATCTGTTCGATGAAGAAGACCAGGCTGGCAATCATTGCAATGACCGCAGCACTCCACGCAGAATGGCTTCCAGCTTCGGCACAAGGATGCGGCTCGCGTCGAGCACTTCCTCGTGATTCGTTTCCAGTTCCGTATCGATCTGGTCGATGCATTCATTGGTGATGCCGGAGAAGGCCAGCACGCGCATACCCGCGTGGCGTCCGACCAGCACCTCATGCACTGTCGACATGCCGACCGCGTCGCCGCCAATTGTCCGCAGCATGCGAATTTCGGCGGGCGATTCGAACTGCGGCCCGGACAAGCAGACATACACGCCCTGCTGCAAGCGGATGTTGTTCTCCGCCGCGACCTTCACCGCCTCGGCGCGGAGATGGCGATCATAGGTCTGCGCCAGACCGACAAAGCGCACGCCGAGCGAGGGATCATTCGGTCCCATCAACGGGTTGTTGCCGCCCATGCCGACGAAGTTGATATGGTCTGTGAGCAGCATTACATCGCCCACGCGGAAGCTTGTGTTCAGACCGCCCGCCGCGTTCGTGAGAATCAGCGTGTTGACGCCCAACATTTGCATGACGCGAATCGGAAACGTGATCTGCTGCGCGCTGTAGCCTTCGTAGAGGTGCGCGCGCCCTTTTTGCGTGATCACGGGGACGCCTTCCAACCGCCCGAGCACCAGTTCGCCCGCATGCCCTTCGACGGTTGACTGCGGAAAACCAGGGATGTCTTTATAAGGAATTTCCACACGATCTTCCAGCACATCGGCAAGGACATTCAAGCCCGAACCGAGGACCAAACCCACTTTCACCGGAAGATCGGTGCGATTGCGAATAACAGCCGCCGCTTTTTCGTAATCTGCTCGTGTAAATGCCATTGCTGCTATGACTCCTTTTTCTCATCCCATTATACCTAGGACGCGTTACCCTTACGATGTCCAAACCAACGTCAACTATGCAACTGGATAGAATCGTTGCTAAAATACGGAGAGATCAGGTGGGGTCTGGGGTTTTGGGGATGAGCGCAGAACGGGCAATGCTGCATTACGCCGATGCCTACAAAAAACTCTATAAACGGATGCCGAAAGACTTGCGTGCACTCGACAGCAACTGGGTGATCGTCAATGGCGCGCGCATCCAGGTCAACGAGCTGGAACACTTGACCAAGCGCTTGCAGCATGAATACGATCAGGCGAATATTCAGAAGAAGAATATGGTCTCACGCTTGATCAACTGGTTCAAGCAGTAGTCAGTCTAACCCGGCGCGTCCGCGCTCCTCGCGGTAGTCGTCCGGGGTATCCACATCGCGCAGCACACTGTCCGTCTCGACCGTGATATGGGTCACCGGATGGCGGTTAATTACATCACGCGGCGCGCCAGATTTCGGAAGATCGTAAATTTCCTGCCAGTACCGCCGATCAATCAGGATGGGATGTCCCCGCCGCATTTGATAGCTCGGCGCAACGATGTCACCCTGCCCTTCCGCATAAGCCATCATGACCTGATCCACCACGCGCGGCTGAATACCGGGTTGATCGCCAAGTACGATCAGCGCGGCGCTGACGTGCGCCGGGAGCGCCCGCAAACCAACCTGCAGCGAGGACAGCATCTCCGCGGTCTCATAGTCGGAGTTGTGCACCGTGATCGCGCCCGACCGTTCCGCTCCCGCCCGCACCTCATCCGCGCGGTTACCTGTTACCACTACCACGGGGTCGACTCGCGCCAGCGCCAACTGGTGCAGGATGTGTTCGAGAATCGTCCGGCCATCTGACCACGGCAGCAGCACTTTCATCTCGCCCATGCGGCGCGACATCCCCGCCGCCAATACGACCGCGCCCACCCTGCGCTGCACTTCGCTCACCGGATCACTGCTCCTTGTCGAACCAAGCGCCACGGCTGCCACGCGCGGTGACTTCAGGATAAGTTTGGCAATGAGCCGCGCCCGAGCCCGTTGATACCCGGTGGGCGGCGTCGCATTGAGCCACGCGATCACGCGCGCGCGTTCAGGCACACCCTTGAGACCGAATTCCGAGTCGCGCAGCACCTGCGCGACCCACGGCGATTTGATCGGCGCGCCCGGATAAAACCCAAACTTGTCGATCATGGCCTGGGGGTTGTAGACGTGCTCCTCATCCAGCGGCTGACCGAGCGTCGTAAGCGACGCGACCGGGACCACCAACGACGTCTCTGGCGGGATCACGGGCTCGTGCGCATACGGCGCTTTGAACAATTTGCGCCGCGCGCCATCTGCTTCAATGATCAGCACGTCGGCATCGACCGAGTCGAGCAGCCAGGCCACCGAATGCACCCCGTAGACTTTGCCGCCCCGTACCCCCGTGTAGACAAACGTGAAGCGTTGCTGTTCCAAAGCCGCGGAGATCGCCGCCGCACCTGCGGCAGGTTGGAGCGCCTGCGGCATCGCGCTAAGTTCACCCTCGGCGATGCGCGTCGTGGTCGTCGCCAGCACGCGCCACCCTGCATTGGCGAGTTCGTGCGCCAGTGCCATCAGTGTGGAGGTTTTCCCACCTGCGCCTGTCAGCGCGACGACTTCGCCGCGCGTAATGCGGAAGGCATCACGCAGTTTCATCGCAGCGCGGCACGCACCACGGGCGACGCCAGCACCGCTTCGAGTGTGCCACCGCCCACGGCCAGCGACTTATCCGACAGGGTGAAGCAGTGATCGCGCTCCACCCGTGGATCCAGATCGCCGACTTTCATGCCCGCGCGCACGTGCACCCGTTCATGGACCAGTCCGCGCAGCATCCCCGTAAACGCTGCCGTAATGGGCTGCCCGGCGACGATCGCAATCACTTGCCCCGCTTCGATCACGTCGCCGATGGTACAGCGTGGCTCGACATGGCCGTCAACTGGGGCGCGCAGCACCCGCGAATGCGTCTTATTCAGCACGCTGCCCGGTTCGCCTGTATCCGACTCGGCTGAACCGGCATAGAGAGCGCGCCCAAGGTTGTGTCCGCGGTTCGTTTCGATCACGGCGTGGCAATCTACTCCCGCAGTGAAACCGGGGCCAAAGGCAATCACCAGCGGCGCATCACTGATCGTCGTGCCAAGGTTGCGTTTTTCCATCCGCGCGTCGATCACGACTGTCGGTCGGAGTGCCACCAGCGCGAATCCCTGCGGATCGATCAGCACGGGAACTTCGTCTTGTGCGCTGACCGCATACGCCACCTCGGGGTCAGACACCAATCGACTCGTCACGCCTTCCACCGTGCGTGTACCGCTGTAAACCGCATCACCAAAACACACGGTTCGCCGAACGAGCAGCGGCACCTCCAGTTCCAGCGCAACGACAGGAAAGCCCGCCTTCACCAACCGGAAGATCGCGCCGCTGGCGAGATCGCCGCCGCCGCGCACAACGACACGCGCCTGCTCAAAGAACGCCAACGCCCTGCTCCCGCAGCTTCTTGACCACACGATCCGGGATCAGCGGCAGATCGTCAATCCAAACGCCTGTTGCATCTTTGACCGCCGCAGCAATGGCCGGAGCGAGCGGCACGAACGGCATTTCCGCCATTCCGCGCGCGCCAAAGGGACCAATCGGGTCGGCGTATTCCAGCACCACCGATTTGACTTCAATCGGAATATCGAGCACGGTCGGAATTAGGTACGTCGAGAGATACGGGTTCCGAATCCGGCCATCGACCGAGATCAGATGTTCCATGACCGCGTAGCCCAACGCCTGTATGACTGCGCCTTCGATCTGCCCCTGCACCTGCTGCGGGTTAACTGCCTTGCCCACGTCATTCGTACTGACTACGCGCAACACATGCACGAAGCCCGTCTCGATATCGACTTCGACTTCCACCGCCTGCGCGACATACCCGTAGGCGAAGTTCGGCTCGGACTTGCCCGTAATGGGGTCATACGGCGTCGTCTTCGGCGGACGATAGCGATAAGTCGCCTTGGCGGGTCGTTCTTCGCGCCGCCACGCTTCGAGCGCTTCCGCCGCCGCACCGCAGATCGCGTTGCCCGACATGAACGTCAGGCGCGAGGCCGATGCACTGCCCGCCGTCATCGTCTCCGCGGTATCATGCCCGATGAACTTGACGCACTCAATCGGCACGCCGACCGCATCCGCCGCCATCTGCACCATGACGGTGTGCGTCCCCTGCCCCACATCCGCGCCGCCGTGCCGCACGACGACGTGCTCAATCTCGGTATTGCCGTACAGTTCGACCGTCGCCCAGCTCTGTTCCGGCGCACCGAAGCTGTAGCCGACATTCTTGAAGCCGCAGGCGAAGCCAATTCCGCGGCGCAGTGCCGGGTTCGCGGGCTGTTCGACCGCCTGCCGCTGCCAGCCGTTCGTATGTGTCCAGTAGCTTTCCAGCGCGCCGCGTTCAATCACTTGCGGCATGCTCACACCGGGCGGCAGCGGCGTCCCCACAGAGAGGAAGCTGCCTTCGCGAATGCTATTGCGCAGACGCAGTTCAACCGGGTCCATGTTCAACGCCTCGGCGAGGCGGTTCATCAGCCCTTCGGCGGCCAAACAGGCCTGCGGCGCGCCAAACCCGCGGAACGCGCCCGTCGGGATGTTGTTGGTCAGCACAGCATAGGTGTCCGTATGCACGTTCTCGCACTCATACGGCCCAGTCGCCATCAGGTTGGCGTTCGCCAGCACCTTGCTCGACGTATAGTTATAGGCGCCTGCATCACCGACGATCCGCGCTTCCATCGCGACGAGCTTACCTTCACGGGTCGCGCCCCACTTCGCCTGCACCGTGACCGGATGGCGCTTGTGGTGATACTTGATCGATTCTTCACGGCTCCATATGGTCTTGATCGGGCGGCGTACGTAATGCGTAGCCAGCGCCAGCACGATCTGCACGGACATGTCTTCGCGCCCACCGAACGCGCCGCCAATCGCCGGGTAGATCACGCGCACCTGATCTTCAGGCAGGTTGAGCGCGTGCGCGATCAGGTACTGATCTTCGTGCGTCCACTGCCCCGCGACAATCACCGTGACGCGCCCCTGCTCGTCGATATAGCTCAGACCCGCTTCGGGCTGCAAGTAGGCGTGTTCCTGATACCCCGTGCTGTATTCGCCTTCGACCACCACATCGGCTTCTTCCCAACCCGCCGCCATGTCGCCTTTGCGAATGCGATAGTGAATCTCGATGTTGTTCGGCTTGTCCTCGTGGAGCTGCGGCGCACCATCCAGCATGGCCGCTTCCATATCGAACACGGCGGGCAAATCTTCGTAATCGATCTGAATCAGCTTGGCAGCTTCCGCGGCAATCGCCTCGGTTTCGGCGACCACCAGCGCGACATTATCCATGTAGCAGCGCACCACATCGGCATCGCTGATCGTGCTGCCCGGCCCGCACAATACGGGCTGATCTTTGGTCACCAAACCGTATTCATTGACCGGGACATCTTTCGCCGTGAGCACACGCACCACCCCCGGCAGCGCTTCGGCGGCGCTCGTATCAATCGACCGAATGCGGGCGTGCGCGCGGTCGCTGAAGCGAATCTTCAGCCACAACTGCCCGTCCATATTGAAGTCACCGGGGTACAGCGCCTCCCCCGTGACCTTACTCGTCGCATCAAAACGGCGGATGCTTTGCCCGACCGCCTTCAGTTGTTCTACCATGAACTAACCTTCCTTTGGCTAGGTTGCCGCCACCAACGGCTTGGCCGACCGCATCCGCTCTGCCTCTTTCGCCATGATGCGGTGCAGGATGGCGACCGACGTTGCGTAGGTGGGGTCAACGCCCGCGTAACTGAGGTTCGTCCCCAGGTTCTTGCCTTTGGTGAACGGGGTATCAGATGCGTAATGCAGGATGCCTACATCGAACGGTGCGCCGTACAGCGTGACGATCTCGTTCTGCGGGTGGCGCTTGGGGCGTACCACCTCGTAGATGCTGGACATGTACGGCCCACCTTCCATCTCGATCACGGTGTAGCCTTCCTGATAGAACACGCTCATATAGCGCGAATTCTGCAGGAAAGTTCCCAGTGCACTGATCGCCTTCTGATTGTCGAGCACCGTGCCGTAGGTGAGGAAGGGCGCGATATCCTGTGCGGTGAAGCAGTTATTGAAGAGGTACGTGTTCTGCGAATGCTCGTCGTGCACGACATTCGAGATCATCACATCGCCGATGCGCCCGTTGAGCGTCGCCGCCTTGCCCATGATGTATACGCCGATCAGGTGCGAGACCTGTTCCGACAAGCGCGTGAGCAGTTCATACGCGCCCAGACCGAGCGGGTAGTCAATGTTGAGGATCAACGCATCGCTGTAGGGCAGCCAGTCAGTCGGCAAATCCCCTTTCACGCGCGGATCGAGCCAGTCGGCATTCAGTTTATTCAGCTCGATCACCTGAGTCTCAATGTCAAACCCATGCTGACTCGGCACGCGGTAAATACCGGACTCGCGCTCGTCCGCTGCCATCTGATTACGCGGCTTCTCGCCGACATCGGTCAGGTACTTCTTGAGCACGTAGTACAGAAAGTTGTGCTTGTGTGTCAGTCCGCGATCGGCCTGAATCGCCTGATACTCGCTGAGCAAGTTCTGGTGGCCACGCGACTGCATGTACCGCAGGATATTCGCCTCTTCGCGAATCGCGAACCCGGTCAGCGGGTTGACGACCGAGTGCGCGTTGCTCGAAACAAAGTAGATCGGACGCTCCTGCAGGTTGACCGCATTGCCGACCTGCGCAACCACTTCATCCCACCACTGCGCGGTCGCCCGGCGATAAGCCGCGAGCGACCCGGCCAGTAGACGCACGCCGAACTGTTTACGCCCGTGCGCCATCCGGTCGAGCGTTTGCACGAAGCGTCCGCCCCACGCGACCTCCAGGCGTCGTAAATCCGCCGACTCGACATGGAGCGCGGTGGACAGCATCTCGATCTCAGCATCCGTGAGCGGGTCCTGCCGATTCTGATACTGCGCGAGGAACAACTTCGGAATCTCGCCTTGCAGCAGGTTATGCAGCTTGTTCCACTCGATCTGGTAGGCCGTCAGCATGGGGATAAGGTCGTCAATATCCGACCGGCTCGCGACGAACACGGCCATCGTCCGCTGCGCCTCATTGAAATGCGTACGGCGGCGGCGCCCCGAGGAGTAGACCTTCTCCCACTCGTTGATCGGGTAGCCCGCCGCGCTGAACTGCCGGTCAAGCTGACCGAGCACCACCAAATCCACGTCGATGATGCACGGCGGCATGCGCATGCTGCTGTAGACCAACGTCGATACATCCGGCTGCGGGCTCCGCGCCAAAACATGCAGCGACGAATCCATCGTCAGATGGCTTTCCACAAGCGTTTCAATCTGAATCGTTTGACTCGACCTGAGCAGCGAATAGTACGTTCGCATGTACAGTTCGATCTCTTCACTGCCAGTCTTGGGAACAGTCCGATCCATAGGCTACTTGTTCTTTCCTTCCACATGTTCGCGATACTCGCGGTTAATGCGGCGCTGCTGCTTCTTGCGCTTGGCCTTGGCATCCACCAGTTGATCGCGTTCTTTCGCCAGATCGCTCATTTTGACGTTGATCGGCTTCTTGGGCGCGGCCACGGCGATAATCATTCCGGCGAACAGCGAGAGAATCAGGGCGATGATGGCCGTAAACACCCAGCGCAGCGTGGTCTGGTTCATACCCGTGGTCCGGAAGCCACGCAGATTTTCACGCAGCCAATCGATGACGCCCGGGGCGATCAGATAAGCGATCACCGTGAAGGCGACGATCAGCAAAAAACCCATGACGGGCCATGACCGCCGACCGCGTTTCTTCTCTTGAATCTTAACTTGACTGCTCATGGATTACCTCTTGTCTCTTCAACTTCGCGGCCGTGTCAAATGCTTCCAGAATCTTATAGTAACCCGTGCAGCGACACAGGTTGCCCGTGATACTCGTTTCGATCTGGGCGCGCGTCGGGTCAGGGTGCTCTTCCAACAGCTTCGCGCCCGCCATCAAGAACCCGGGTGTGCAGTACCCGCACTGCACCGCGCCCTGCTCAACGAAGGCTTCTTGAAGGGGATGGAGATCCTCATCCGCCTGCAGCCCCTCCACAGTGATCACCTCTGCGCCATGAGCGCGCGGCGCCGGAACCATACAGGCCATGACCGCCGCGCCGTCGAGGAACACGGTGCACGCGCCGCACTCCCCTTCCGCGCAGCCCTCCTTCGTCCCGGTCAGGCCGGCATCTTCGCGCAGAAAGCGCAGCAGCGTTTTACCCTGCCCCGTCGGCACGGTGATCGGCTGACCGTTGATGACCGTGACAATCGGTTCTGCTTCGGTGTGATCGATCTGCTGGTCAGGCGTCAAAGCCGATGCGCCCTGATGGTCGCCCCACAGCATGGCGGGTTCGGTCGGGAAGGCGGCAGCTTGTGATTTAGCCAACAGCGCTTTGAGCGCCCGCGTCACCAATACGCGGATCATCTCGACGCGGTATTCGGCTGTGCCGCGCACATCATCAATTGGGCTGGTCGCGGCAGCAGCCAACCGTGCGGCTTCGCGGATGCTCTCGACAGTCAGCGGTTGGCCGATCAGCGCTTGCTCGGCGACACCTGCGCGGAAGATGGTCGGCGCGACGCTGCCGAGCGTGATCGCCGCCTTCGTGACGATGTCTCCGGCGAACGTCAGCACAACCGCTGCGTTCACCACGGAGATTGCCTGCGCGCGGCGCAGCCCTAGCTTGAGGAACATCCCGCGCTCATTTTCCGACAGCGCCGGAAAGGTGATGCCCGTCAGAAGTTCGTCGGGACGCATGACCGAACGGCGCACCCCGGTGTAAAACTGAGATAACGGAATGGTGCGCTCGCCTTCCAGCGAGCTGAGGATGACCGATGCGCCGAGCGCCATCAGCGGGGCAATGGTGTCGTTCGCGGGCGAGGCCGTGATCAGGTTACCGGCGACCGTGCCGCGATTGCGTATCTGCGGCGCGCCGACTTCCCAACACGCCTGCGCCAGCGGGAGCGCGCGCTGTACCAGCAGGTCGCTGCCCACGACGTGGTTGTGCGTCACCAGCGGGCCAAGGCGAATCTCGTCGCCGCGTAGTTGAATCTCGTCCAGACCGGGCACACGCGTGATATCGATGAGCACGTCGACATTCGGGCGCTGACCGCGTTCCAGTTCAATGATAATATCCGTTCCCCCAGCAATCACGCGGGCGCGGTCTCGATACTGCGCGAGCAGTTCGAGCGCCTCAGCGGTTGTGGTGACGGTGTAGTAGTGCTTCCACATGTTGGTCGACCTCTTGGACTAGGGCTCCGGCTCAATTTCGAGTAACGTCACAGGGTTGATATTCATGATGCACGTCTCGCCATACTGCGTGACCACAGTCGTCCGCCGGTCCCAGGTATGCACGTGCCCGTGCACCATATAGCGCGGCTTGAACCAATCCATGAAGCGCAGGAAGGCTTTGATCCCGTGGTGCGGTAGATCGTCGAGATCGTGGATACCTTTGGCGGGCGAGTGCGTGACGAAGATATCAATTCCGCGTCCTTTCCGCATCTTGCGGGCGAGCAGCGGCATGGCGCTGTTGAGCACCATCCCACCCATTTCACCTTCAGAATATTGAATCGGACTGTTGTTATATTTGATAGAGCCTTCAATACCAAAAAAACTAATGCCGTTATAGTTCACAATGCGTCGGTGTAAGTTTTCACCGCCGGGAGGCCGCTCATCGTAGCCCGTATCGTGGTTACCGCGCACATAGAACAGGGGCACATTCAATACCGACGTGATGAATTCGAGGTAGGCGGCGGGCATATCGCCGCAGCTCACCACCAGCGAAACATCGTTGTAGCGTCGGCGCAGATGCGCCGCATTTTCCATCTGCTGAACGACGGTATCGCTCACACACAGAATCTTCACATCGAACTCGTTTTCACTCTGTCTCGTCGCCCAACCACTGCATCGGTTTGCCCGTACCCCCGCGCCGGATCATGATGATTTCGGCGAGGATGCTCAATGCAATCTCTTTGGGCGTTTCTGCTTCCAATTCTAACCCGATTGGCGCGCGAACCCGCTTGAGCACGTCATCGCTGATCCCCTGTTCGCGCAGCGCCTTAACGGTGAGCGCCCAGCGGCGGCGGCTGCCGATCACCCCAATGTACGGCGCGCTCGTCGCCAGCAGCGCCGGGATCAGATGAATGTCAATCGGCAAACCGCGTGTCACCGCCGCGACGTACGTTTGGCCGTGAATGCTCACCTGCTGCGGCACATCGCCGGGTTTGCACAGCACATACCCATCCATCCCCGGCAGGAAGTCGGCGTTGCAGAACTCAGGGCGGTCATCCGAAATGATCACGCGCAGGCCCAGCCACTTGCCCAGTTCGGCCAGCGCCTTGCCGACATGCCCCGCGCCAATCACCAACAGCGTCGGCGGCACCGCGATCGGTTCGATGAAGATTTCGAGCGTTCCGCCGCAGATGCCCGGGTCGCCCGCGCCAATGTCGTTGAGCGCATAGCTGACGCGGCGCGCCTGCCCTTCGGCGATGACCGCCTGCCCTTCGGCAAGCACACGACTTTCCATCGCGCCGCCTCCGACCGTGCCCACGAACGAGCCATCCGCGCGAACGAGCAGCTTGCTCCCCACGTGGCGCGGCACAGAACCAGACACCGCGATCACCGTGGCTAACGCCGCGGGTTCGCCCGTCGTCTGCGCTTGGAGGATTGCCTCGTACACTTCGCGTGTGTCGTCCATACTTACTCGATCGTCAATTCGCCAATCACCAACCGTCCGAACTCATCACCACCAACCGGCATGAGCGGCGTGATCGTCACCGCATCATACAAACCCATCACGATGGTATAGCGCCCCGGCAGCGGTTGACTAAATTCTAGCGTAATTCTCTCATGAAACGAACCAGCTATCCAGTTTTCCGGCGGGAGTGCGCCCGCGCCGGGGTACATATCCGATTGAGTGACGATTTGCCCGTCGGCATTTAGCACATGTACGAACATCTTGAGATCGCCCGTCGCGCGGCCATCGGTCGACCATGTCCACTGGGGCAGGATGTGATAGTCTCCAGTTTCAGTCACCTCATAGCCGATGGCGGGGCTGTACACCGCGATCGCGCCCTCCTGAAAGGTACCAAGAGGCGGATCGCTGAATGTATTGACAGTTGGCGCGCCCTGATACACCCAGTGCATATACGGCATGTAGTCACCTGACGCGCGCGGCACAATACGAATGCGCGTGTTCGCGGTCACGACTTGCGCCGGGAGCAGCGTCGGGATCTCCAACCAGCTCCCCGGCAGCGTTGGAATCAGCCGCGTATCAATCAGTGTGTCCCCCACATACACATCGATTTCGCCGGGGTTCGCCGCATGCACCCGCGTGACCAAAATGGCATCTTGTGCCGCAGTGAGGTGCAGCGTGAACGACTCTTCCCCGTTGATATGCCGACCGCCGTCCATCAATTCGCACGTTGTGCCGAGCAGCACCAGACAGCCCAGCGAGTCGAATTGGTTATATTCGGTTGGGAAGCCACCTAATGGTGCGGGGCTGCGCCACTGGTAGTCGTGCCGCCGCTCGGATTCGAGATCAGCCACATCGACCGTTTCGAGCATCTGCATGTTGGCAAGATACGGCGTGACTAGGTTGGTCGTCACCGGGTACGGCGCTTGATCGGCTGGCGCCCAGTTCGGCACAAAGATGCCCTGCGTCTCCGCTGCCAATGCGACATTCGAAGTCGGGTCGAGCGTGACTGGATAGCGCACCAGTGCTTCGCCGTACAAGTCCGTGTTTTCGAGGTAGCCGAGGCCGAGGCCATGCCCCACCCCATAAGCCGCGATATAGTCGGGGCGCACCTGTTCGAGAAACTCACCGACCGAACCGGGGCCATTGCGCCAGTAGTCCGCCGCGCCGGGCGTCGTCAAGCCAACCATGTCGACGGTCGTGCGTCCGCCCATGTATCGCATCATGCCAACATCATGGACGGCAACCACGCTGCCTTCGGACGTATGCTCACGCAGCCAGTTCGCCATCTGCAGCGGCTGCGCCGCGACATAACGGGTATTCCGATTGTAGTGTGCCGCAAATTGCAGCGTCGAGAGCGGCACGAACAGCAGCAGCGTCACCCAAACGAGCACATTGACCAAGCGAGCCAAACGCGGCAAACGGCGCAATACATAGGCGATGCCCCACCCCGCCAGCGGGTACACCAGCGCGATCAACGGCATCTGGTAGCGTTTGAAGTGCCAGAAGGCCGTATCCAGCGTCGAAATCGCCGCAAACCCGACCAGCAGCCACACGCCGATCACCAGCGCCGCGAAGCGCCGCCAGCGGACGAGCGCAAATAAACCAAGCAGCGCGGGCAGGCAGAGGATCGGCGCATAGTAACCCGGTTCACGGGCGGCACGCAGGCCGCTCAATTGCAGCCACATGCGCGAAAAGTTATCCCAGAGGCGGCCAACAATCACGCCGAAGTCAAACGGGATCATGCCGAACAGCGATTTCGCGGCATTGCCCGACGCAACCGCCGTCCCCGTAATCAAGAAGTTGACGAGCGGCTGAATGCCAAGCGCCAGCGCAGGCAGCAGCAGGAGGAGCCATTCGCGCCGCCACAGCCACAAACGCGGGATTCCAAAGCGATTCTGGACGGGAATCGTCTGCATCGCCTGATACAGCACCACCGCCGCCGCGATCACCGCCAGCGCGCCCCCTTCGGGGCGCATGAGCGCCAGCAGCATTCCAGCGAACGCCGTCAGGCGCACATCCCGCCGCACGGTCCCGAAGAGCGTCAGCAGCGTCAGCATGACGACCAGCGACGTCTCCATGCCGCTCACCGCGTGCCAGATAAATTCGCCGCTCAGGATGAAGACTAGCGACATGAGCCACGAGACGCCTTCCGGCGCAAACTCCCGACTCAGACGGTAGATCAGCCAGCCGGAAACAGCCAACGCCAATATCCCAATGCCCGTAGCCCACCAGGCGAGATTCAGCCCGGTGAACCCGATCAGGTAGCCGATGGCGAGGAGGTAGGGATAGAGGAAGCTGGTCGCGCCCGACGTCGGCGGGAGACCGGGATTATAGGCGTACGGCTGCCCGGTGGCGATACTGCGGGCGTATTGGAAGTGAATGTAGGCGTCATCCAGCGGCAGAAGCGGTTGCCCCTGGTACGATCCGAGTGCCATATATAACACATAAATTGCCAGCGCCAGTGCGCTGCACATCAGCGCATTATAAAGCGAACGTCTCTGAGAGACGCTCGCCTGAATGCGCTGCACATCATCAGTGCTAATGTGAATAGCCATGTGCGAACGCGTCGATCATCAGACGCACATCATCGCCGAGCGGGTACAAAATCGGGCAGGTGGCGCCGTACTGCACGTACTCGCGCACCTTCGCTCGCACTTCGTCCGGCGTGCCCGAAGCGGTGATCATCTGCACCACATCGTCGGGAACGAGGCGCATCGCCTGTTCGATCTGTTCCTCGGTCGCGGGCCATGTGAGCACCTGACCGATTTCGTCGAGCAGTTCTTGACTCACGCCGCTGGCCTTCATGATGTGGGGCTGCTGGCCGAGGTACTGCGTCACCAGCTTGCGCGCGTTGTCGAGCGCCTTCTTGCGGTCATTATCGACCGAGCACACGACCAACTGCGGGCGGTCGATGTCATCGAGGCGGCGTCCGGCCTTTTTCGCGCCGACTTCGAGCTGTTCCAGCGCCTGCTGGTTGTACTTGGGCGACACGAGATAGTTGAGCACCGCGCCGTCGGCGATTTCACCCGTGAGCGCCATCATCTGCATGCCCGTCGCGCCGATGTAAATTGGCACGTTGCGCGGCTCTTTGCGCCCATGCACCACGTCGAGCTCGACATCGTCGAGGTTGACAAATTCGCCGTGGAACGTGACACGCTTACGCGCCAGTAGGTCGCGCACCGTGGTCACGACTTCACGCATGGCGAGCAGCGGCTTGCTGCGGGTGATGCCGACTTTCTGCGCGAGCGGATCCCACCACGCGCCAATGCCGAGGATGATGCGATCCTGCGCGAGGTCGTCCAACGTGAGATATGTCGCGGCAATCACGGCGGGGTTACGCGTCCAGTTGTTGATCACGCCTGAGCCGATCTTGATCTTGCTGGTCGTGGCAGCAAAGGCGGCCATCGGCACAATGGCGTCGCGCACGAGGCGGCTTTCCGCCTGCCAGACGGCTTCAAATCCGCGGGCTTCGGCATACTGCACGTACTTAATCGCATCCTGCAAAGAATGGGCGTCTTGTAAATAAAGTGCTACTCGGTCTGCCATGCTCTATTCTCCCAGTGGGGTGCCCGTGGGGAACAACTGTCCCTTGCTGACACCAGTTAGCCGATAATAATCTTCCAGGTCGGCGGGTGTATCAATATCCAGAGCCAACCGCTCTGAACGGTAGACCGTCACATCCGCGCCGACCTCCTGTGCCAGTTTCATGTGCCGCTCAAAGCTGCCCGCGCCGTACGCATACGGAATCAACCCCGGTGGGCGCGTCAGCATGGCGTTGGTGCCATCCTGATGATAGTCAGTGGCGATAACCACGCTCATATCCTCCTTACCGAGCGCAATAATCTCCATCACGTCTTGCGCCGCCACCAACGGCAGATCCGCGGGCAGCACGAGTACCGCCTCACCACGCCACCCCTTGACGACCTGCGTCGCACGCATCAGCGCGTTGTTGAGTTCGGGCGTCCCGCTCTCCTGCACCGTGTTCACGCCGAGATCGCGCGCGATGCTCAAGACCCGCGTATCACGGCTGATGACCAGCGTTCCAGCAATCGCCGGGACGGATTTGACCACCGTCACGACCCGACGAAACAGCGTTTCCGCCAAGACTTCCCGCTCGTGCGGAGCTAAGACATCCGCCAAGCGGCTCTTGGCGCGGCTTAAAGGCTTGACCGGGATTATCGCCCAAATGCTCATTATGTCTTCCTCAATGTCCACTCAAGAATGTGACGCGCCAAGCTCACCCGGTCAGCGTCCGACTGCATCACCGTATTAAATGTTACCGCATCCAGACCGGCAATCCGCAAATCTGCGTCTGCTTCATCATATACGAACCCGGTGATTGCATTGCCATAAACTTGTACGACGGTTTCCGCGGACACGGTATAACCAAGTTCAGCCATGAGTTTGGCCGCCGGGCCCTTGATCGCTTTGCCACCAACAATCGGGCTGACCGCGACCCGTGGCACATTGCGTGAGATCAACAGGTCGCGCATCCCGGGCACCGACAGAATTGGCTCGATCGACAACCACGGGTTTGACGGGCCAATCAGAATGACATCCGCCGCCAGTATCGCCGCACACGCTTCGGCGCTCACCGCCGCCGCTTCGATTCCGGCATAGCGAATCGCCTTCACCGTCGGCTGCCAGCGGTAGCGCACAAAGTACGGCTGAAATTCCAATTCACCCTGTTCGACCGTATCCAGCATGGTCGAAACCGTCGCGTCGGTCATTGGCAAAACCGTACAATTTACGCCCAGTGCTTTGTTCAATTTCCCGGTGATGGTCGTCAGACGTTCGCCCGCCTGCGTCCAGTTGGTGCGCAGTAGATGTGTCGCCACATCCTGATCGCCCAAGCGAAACCACGGCGTTTCGCCGAAACGACCGAGCGCTTCGAGCAGGCGCGTCGAATCGCCGCCCACACCCCACCCATTCGTCTTGTCGACCAAGCCAGAGAGCGTATACATCACCGTATCAAGGTCGGGACAAATCTTCAGGCCATAATGCCAGAAATCATCACCCGTGTTGACGATGACCGTGAGATTTTCTGGTGGCAGAATCTGCGCGAGACCGTGCGCGAGCTTCGCCCCGCCGACACCGCCGACGAGAACGACCACCTTGGCTGTATCAATTAGCGCCACGTAACCCCCGTTTCCAATGGACGCCGCGTTTTCTCTTTGCTTTCGGCGGGATACCCCAGCGTGATCAGCGCCTGCGGCTGCCAGTCCATAGGCAGTTCGAGCGCCGCGCTGACGACCTCCGGGCAAAAGAGCGGCGCGCACATCCAGCACGCACCCAAGCCCTGATCATGTGCCGCCAGCAGCAGATTCTGCCCGGCCATCGCAGTGCTCTGCACCGCCATGATGAATTCTTTGTCGTTGCGCCGGGCGTCCGGGTAGTGATCCATGTCGACCAGCGACAGGCACAGCGCGATCAGCACCGGCGCGGACGTGATCCGGCTGTACGAGCGGCCAGTATCCGCCGCAATAATCGCTTCCGGCGTGCCATCCGCTTCGAGATCGCGCCGCAGTTGTGCGCCCATCGCCCGCGCTAGCGTCTCTTTCTGCTGCGTTGATTGGATTACGCAGAAACGCCACGGTTGGCGGTTGTGTGCGGACGCCGCCCACGTCGCGGCAGTCAGCACCGTTTCGATGACGGACCGCGGGACGGGGTCGGGCAAGTACCGCCGAATCGAGCGGCGGCTAATAATCGTCTGCATAAGCGCCGATTGCGCCATAGTGCGCCTCAACGATACAAATCGTGTTCCGCCGGGCGGTTGATTTGGCTTGCCCGCCCGTCAATGTCGGGATAGGTCAGACCGCGCACCAGTACCACGGGCAGACCTTCCGCGCCTTCGCCCGTGAGCAGCCCCGCCGCCCCGGCCACCATATCCGCATAGCCCTGTATGCTGATTCGCAGCGTGCGTCGGAAAAGATCGGGTTGGCCGCGCAGGTCGATCAATGCGGGCATCCCCGCCACGCCAATCGCGACATTGACGTTGCCCAACCGGAACGGCCGCCCATGCGAATCGCTGATGATGACGCCGATAGATACACCTGTCGCTTCCCAAAGTCTCTGCCGAATAGCCCGCGCGGACTCGTCCGGATCGATGGGCAGCAGCAGCACGCGCTCGTCGCCGCCTTCGAGATTGGACTGGTCGATGCCCGCGTTCGCCGAGACGAACCCGAGCCGATGCTCCACGACCAGCACATTGGGCGCGACGCGTGACACGCCGTGGCTTTCCTGCAAGACCAGCTCGACGACGCGCGGGTCTTTGCCCGTCTGCGCCGCGAGTTCACGCGCCCGGTCGCCCGGCGTCACGTCACGCAGAGCGACGATGCGTCCCTCCGCTTTCGAGACGATCTTGGACGTGACGACGAGTGCATCGGTGGATTGAAGCTTGAGATCGCTCGCGGTGAGCGCATCGAGAATCAAGCGTGCGAGGTCATCCCCCGGCTGAACCAGTGGAATCCCTCGCAGCGCAGTGAGTGTGAGTTGGGTCACCCTTAAATGCCTGTGATGCGAATGCCTGTTCCCTTGACGCCATACTTCTTGTTGATGTACAGCAGCACCGGCCCCATCGCTTCGACGGCGACCGCGTTGACCAGCGGCCCGGCATCGACGCCGCGCATGCCCGCCGCTTCGACCAAGTGCATGACATCAGCTTTGGCGTCGGCATCATCGCCGCACACGAGCACGTCACAGTCAACCGTTTCGTTGACCTTCTTGAGCTTGCTCGAACTCACATGCTGGAACGCCGAGACGAGCCGCACATCGTCGCCAAGGAGCGCGCGCGCTTCGAGCGCCGCCGCTTTGCCTTCGGGCACATTCACGGTCGTGATATTCGGCGGCAGGAGCGGCACCGTCACGTCGACGACGATCTTGCCCGCCAGCTTATCTTTGACGCTTTCAAGCGTATCTTTGTGCGCGGCATACGGCACGCTGACCACGATCAGGTTGCCGATACTGGCCGCCGCCTGATTGTCCATGCCTTCGAGGTAGTCGCCGCCCAGTTCCTGATTCAGTTCTATAGCTCGCTGCTTGGCTTTTTCGGCATCGCGCGAACCGATGACCACTTTGTAACCGTTCAAAGCCCAGCGCATCGCCAGAGCCGAACCTTCTTTGCCCGTGCCGCCCAGAACGGCGATACACAGCAGAATCGGGTCTTTGTCCGTCATGTTATCTCCTTGCGTAAGCCGCGTAGCGTTCCCAAACCCCCGGCGCAAGCGCCAGTGCTTCTTCGGCGATTGCCCGTTCATCCAATGTGGTCAACTGACGATCCCGCATCAACACGCGCCCATCGACGATGGTGGTCGTCACCATCGAGCTTTCGAAACCAAACAGGACATGCCACGGCAGGTTTCCGACAGAGAGCGGTGTGAAGGGGTGATAGTCGACCAAGATCATATCTGCCCGCGCGCCTTCGATCAACTGTCCAATTGGCGCACCGCCAAAGAATTGGCTCGCCATACGCGCATTGTTGTTGACCGCTGCCTGCCAGATCGCCCCGCCATTCGCCTGCCGGGGATCACGGCTCATCACCTTATGCAGCAGATAGGCCGCTTTCCAGTCCTCCCACATGGCATTGCTGAAGCCATCGTTGCCGATACACAGCTTAAAATCTTCGCCGAACATGGTATCCCAGGCCATCGCGCCGACCGCGTTGTTCATGTTTGAACGCGGCTGATGGGTCACCCACACCTTCTTTTCCCGCAGGAGCGCCCGCTCCGCCGCGTCGATATGCACGCAGTGCGCCGTGATCGTCCACTCGTTGAGCAGATCGAGGTCGGCGAGGCGCTGCACGACACGCTTGCCATACTTGGCGAGGCTGTCCTCTTCGTCGGCTTCGTGTTCGGCCACATGAATATGAAACCCGCCCTTCGAATGCGCGTCGCGGCATTGGCGCAGCGTCGCATCGCTCAAGCTGAGGCTGGCATGCAGGCCGAAGGTCCCGCGCACCCGGTCGCGTTGGGCGTTGAGGAAGCGCATGTTCTCGGCGATGCCTGCTTCAGCCTTGTCGAGGCCGTCGCGGTCAGTGACTTCGTAGCACAGCACGGCGCGCAGCCCCGCCTGGTCGACAGCATCGGCGATCACGTCGAGGCTGCCCTCGATGAAGTTCGGACTGGCATGGTGATCGAACAGCGTAGTCGTGCCATGCTTGATCGCATCCACCAGGCACACCAGCGCGCTCGCCCGCGCGGCGTCTTTATCCAGCGCCTTATCGAGATTCCACCACAGGCGGGTGAGAATTTCGGGGAAGTTCTTCGGCGGGTCACCGGGGATCGCCATGCCCCGCGCGTATGCGCCGTAGAAGTGGGTGTGCGCGCAGATATTCCCGGCCATGACCAACTGCCCGCGCGCGTCGAGCGTTTCCGCCTGCGGATAGCGCGCGCGCAGCTCAGCCGTGCGCCCGATGGCCGCAATCACCCCATTCTCGACATACAGCGCATGGTCGGTGAGAACTGCTTCCGGCGTAACAATCCGTCCATTGAGTATCAACATAGTCTATTCTCCCGGCGGAATATTGATGGTGACTGCACCGCCATTGCTGGCAATCTGTTTGAAGATCGCCTGCAATATCTCATCGTCGTTGGCGGCAGCGTCCAGAAAATAGGCGCCGCTCACCCGCCCCGTCGAGGCAATGACGCTCGCGCCATTCTCACATAGAATCTTCAACCCCGGCGCGAACGGATCGCTTCGCCGTTCCGCCGCCCACAAGCGCACCGGATTCACACCGTGATCACGCAGCGCATAGTAGATGCGATCCACGAAGAAATCGTCGGTGCTGTACAGATCAGAAACCGTATGTGCCTGATAAAACCGATCCCACGTCGTGTAGATGAAGCTGATCGGGCGGCGCGTGGGGTTAGTGATCGGCGGCGTCTTCGCCTCCAAATCACCGAGCGCCACCCGATAATACACATGGTTCGCGCGCGGATGCGTCGCATCCGGGATCAGGTCTTTGCGGTAGACCAGTTCCAGCCCGCGCATCGGCGCGTAATATTGAATGGCTTTACTTTGCTCCCCGAAGACCTTCCCGCTCAAGAAAAACGCGAGGTATTCGGTCGTCACGCCGCGTGGCATCTGCGCTTGCGGGATGCGATACCAATGATCGTCCCGGGCGAACGCTAGATCGCGCTTGGTCTGGATGACACCCACGAGGACGCGATCTTCGGGAAACATGATCTACGCAAACAGCGATTCCTGCGCGCGGAGCGCCGTCAAGCGGGCATCGATCTCCTGTACCATCGCCTGATGGCCTTCCCACCAGGCCGGGTCGCGCTGCGCATCGAGTTCCTGTACGCTCTTGCCCTGCTGTTCGACCCAGGTGTAGTACTTGAGGTTGTGCCAGCGCTGCCGCGCTTCCGGCGTCCCGGCCTGCACCCAATCGGTGCGCTGACCGTGGAACACGCCTTCGACGCGCCCGACCGCTTTGGCTTCATCCAGCGCGCCGTAGCATTCCGCCATGCTCTGCATGACGGACGGATAGCGATCCATGCCATCGGTCGCCACGGTGACGATCACATCGTCTTTGCCAAAGCCGTAGTACTTGGCGGTCTTGATCGCGCCGAGCACATTGCAGATGCCGCTGATGCCGAACAACTGGCTCATGTGCTCGACCAGCGCCTCGTCCAGGCCGTAGCGCTTGACGAGCGCCGCGCGTCCCGCTGCTTCGGCCAGAAGCTGCAAGCCGAGCTTGCTCTCGATATCATCGATGCACATCATGGCGTCCATATTGAGCACATTGTGAATCCACGTCACATGCTTGTCGCCGATGCCCTGAATGTCATGCGAGCCGTAGCCGTTGTTGTACAGCGTGGGGCACTGGATCGGTTCGAGGCCAACGATCTTGTGATCCGGCCACACCTGCTTGAGGCGGTCACCTGCCGCAATCGTCCCGGCGCTGCCCATGGCCGACACATACGCCGAAATCTTGCCCTTGCCCACACCCTTCGCCGCCAGTTCCGCCGCCAGTTCGACAATCGTGTTGCCGGTGACGTGGTAATGGAAGCGATAGTTACCCATCACTTCAAACTGATTCAGAATGCGGATATTGGGGTCTTGGCGCAGGCGGTGCGTCTCGTCATAGATTTCCTTGACGTTGCTCTCCGAGCCGACCGTCTTGTTGACGGTTGCGCCGTACGTCGCGATGCGCTCGAAGCGTTCGCGGCTCATGCCTTCGGGCAGCACGACGATGCTCTTGCAGCCCATGCGTCCACCGACCCAGGCGCCGCCGATGCCATAATTCCCGGTCGACGGCCACACCAGCGTGTGGACAGCCGGGTCAACTTCGCCGAACAGTTCTTTTTCCAGCAGCACCGAGTACGCTGCGCCGACCTTGTGGCTCCCCGACGGGAACTGATTCCCGAAGATGACCACGATGTTGGCATCCACGCCTGTCAACGCTTTGGGCAGCACAATGTGATAGACCTGATCATGTTCATTACGCCACGTGATGTTGAACAGGTTGATCGGGTCAAGCGGATTATCCCGCTTCGCGGCCAACGCCTTCTGGCGAATGTGCGGCGCGATCTTCTGCGGGTGGAGCATTTCTTCAAACAGGGGTCCCGTAATCATGATTATCTCGACTTGCTTATTCGTCGTCCGAAAGTAAGAGTTGTTCGAGCGCGCGCATCTCGTTATAGAGTTCGTCGCGCTGCCGGGCTAGCGTGCGATAACGCGCGTGATCTTCCGGCGACATACGGTCACTGCGGCCTTGATGCGCCATCAGCAAATTGTCGATCTCCTCGTCAAGCTGTTCGTACTGCAAGACGACCCGCTGATAATCTTCGACTCGCTGCTTCTGATCACTGTCGTTATCGGTCATAGGTCTATTCCGTTTCCGGGTGCTCACGCGCATGCTGGGGGGATGGCAGCGACTGTTCGTCGAAATTGCGGCGCAGCGCCACCACATACAGCGGACGGTTACGCGCCTCGTCATACACCCGTGCTACATACTGCCCAAGAATGAACAAGAAAAAGAGTTGGAACGCGCTGACGAACAGCAGAAGCGCGATCGTCGTCGCTTGTCCCCCTAAGAACGCGACGCCGAGCGTCGCCCGGAAGAACGCGATCACCGGAATCGCCAGCAGTGACAGAATGCCGAGTATCAGCGCGACGTACACCATCACCTGCAGCGGGAAGAAGCTGAAACCCGTCACCGCGTCCATGGCGAAGCGCAGCATCTTCCGCAGCGGGTATTTCGTCTCGCCAGAGTGTCGCGCTTCACGCACGTAGTTGACGCCCGTCTGCTTGAAGCCGACCCAGCTCGTCATACCGCGGATGAAGCGGTTGTGCTCGCGCATCTGGCGCATCACGTCGACCACGCGTCGATCCATCAGACGGAAGTCGCCCGTATCCAGCGGAATGTCAATTTCAGTGATGCGATACACCACGCGGTAAAACCACTTGGCGGTGAACAGCTTAAACCAGCTTTCGCCTTTGCGCTGTTCGCGCACCGCATAGATCACCTGATACCCAGCTTTCCACCGTTCAATCATTTCGAGGATCAGTTCGGGCGGGTCCTGCAGATCAGCATCGATCAGCACAACCGCATCTCCGCTAGCGTGATCCATCCCGGCGGTAACCGCCGTCTGGTGACCAAAATTGCGCGCGAAATGCAGCACTTTGACGCGCTGATCGCGTGCCGCCAGTTCGTCCATCAATTCCGGCGACCGGTCGCGGCTGCCATCGTTGACAAGGACGAGTTCCCACGGTTCGCCCGTCGACTCCAGCACCTGCACGATGCGTTCGTAGAGCAGTGCAATATTGCCCTCTTCGTTGTAGATGGGGGCGACAATCGAATACCGGGGTTGGTTGTTCATGAAACCTCAAGTTGCAATGCGCGTCTCACCGAGTCAAGGTTGGGAGCCACGCGCAGTCCACCGCTGACCGACTGCTGAGCGCGTTTGATGTCCTTCAAGCCGTTGCCAGTCAGGAGAAACGCCACCCGTTCATCAGATCGGATCAAGCCCAATTGTACCGCACGTCTCACCCCGGCGTAAACCGCCGCGCAGGAAGGTTCGCAGAACACGCCGGTCAGCCGCGCCAACGCCGGAATCGCCGCGATGATTTCGTCATCGGGCACGGCGATAAATGCGCCGTTCGTCTGGCGTACCGCCTTTAAGGCCCGCGACCGATCCCGCGGTAATCCCGCCGAAATGCTGTCGGCGATGGTGTCGACCTCGACGGGCTGCATGTCGGTGGCGCTCAAGCCCTGCTCCCACGCGCGGACGAGGGGTGAACTTCCCAATGCTTGTACACCGATCAACCGCGGAATCCGCTGTATCCAACCCAATTGATACAGATCGTAGAAGCCCTTATACACCCCGGCGATGATGTTGCCATCGCCCACGCCGACCGCGACCACATCCGGCACATTCCAGCCCAAGCCTTCGGCGATCTCATACGAGACCGTCTTCTTGCCCTCAGAGGTATATGGATTCATGCCCGTGTTGCGGCAGTACCAACCCTGTTCGAGACATACGTCTTTGCACAGGTCAAAGGCCTGATCGTACGTCCCTTCGACCAGAATCACTTCCGCGCCGTAGACCAGCAGCTGAGCGATTTTGGCTTCGGGAGCCGAGGCGGGCACGAAGATGATGATGCGCATCTTGCCGCTCTGCACCGACGCGCCTACGCCGGAGAGCGCCGCCGCCGCGTTACCCGTGCTCGCCGTGCTGACCGTGTCAATCCCCGCTTCCAGCGCCCGCGCCACGATCAACGCGCTCGCCCGGTCCTTGAGCGATCCGGTCGGGTTCGCGCCGTCATCTTTGAGCCACGCTTCGCGGATGCCGAGATCGGCAGCGAGGCGCGGTGACTGGAACAGCGGCGTCCCGCCCACGCGCAGCGGCGGCACGACCGTCTCCGGCTTGATCGGCAGCAGATCGCGATACCGCCACATCGACCGCTCCGAGCGCGGCGTGTCGCGTTCCAGCGTGGCGCGCAGGTGTTCGTAGTCGTAGAGCACATCCAGAGTGCCAACATCGCCGCATACCGGACAGGTATATTCGACTTCCTTTGGACCGTATTCACGGTCGCAAACACTGCACTTGAGCTTCAAAACGTCAGCCATGAACTTATCCCGGGATAATGCGCGTGCCGGTTTCGCCGCGCAGCGCCCGTGCAAGGTTCGGCGGGTCCGTGATGATCGCCTGTGGGCCGCCCATGCGCACAAATTCGACGGCGGCTTCAATCTTCGGGAGCATGCTCCCCGGCGCAAAGTGCCCCTCGTCCATATAGCGCTTCGCTTCGGTCAGCGTCATCTGGTCGAGCACCTGCATATTCGGTTTGTTGTAGTTAAGCGCGACCTTCTCCACGCCCGTGGAGATGATGAACAGGTCGGCGCGCAGCGTTTGCGCGAGCAAGCTGCTGGCACGATCCTTGTCGATGACCGCGTAAGTGCCTTTGAGTTCGCCGCGTTCATTGCGCATGACCGGAATCCCGCCGCCGCCCACCGCGATCACCAGATAATCGTTCATGATGAGCGCGCGAATGGCGTTGATCTCCTGAATCGCCAGCGGCTTCGGCGAAGCGACCACGCGCCGCCAACCGCGTCCGGCATCCTCGACCACGTTCCAGCCTTCGGCCTCGTACTTGCGCGCTTCCTCTTCGGTCATAAAGCCGCCGATAGGCTTCGTCGGCTTCTTGAAAGCGGGATCTTCAGGGTCAACACGCACCTGTGTGACCACTGTCAAAATGGTGCGGTTGATGCCGAGGCGGCGCAGTTCGTTATCCAGCGACTGCTGGAGCATGTAGCCGATGGCGCCCTGCGTATCCGCGACAATCAGGTCGAGCGGCGTGGTGTGGACTTCGTGCGCGGCCAGTTCAGAGCGCCGCAGGATATAGCCGACCTGCGGCCCATTGCCGTGCGTGACGATCACGTTCCAGCCTTCGGCGATCATGCTGGCGATGTGCTTGCACGTCTCGTCAACCGCTTCCCATTGATGCGATACATCCGGTCGTTTCGGGTCAAGAATCAACGAATTGCCACCAATGGCAACCGCCGCTAATTTTCCAACCATTTGGGATCACCTTCTGGCAAAAAACACTAATACCTATATTCTACAACAAAGCCGTTAGCCCGGTTCGAGCTAACGGCCAATTGCTGACTGCGAATGACGAACCGCGTCTAGCGCATCGTGAGCGCCATCGCCGCCTTCTGCACGTGCAGGCGATTTTCCGCTTCGTCGTAGACGATGCTCTGCGGGCCGTCGATGACTTCGTCAGTCACTTCGATGCCGCGATCCGCCGGGAGGCAGTGCATATACACGGCGTGATCCTTCGCCAGCGCCATGCGGCGCGAATCAGTGATCCAGTCGGTGTATTTCTTGCCGATCTTGGCAGATTCGTTCTTGTCTTCCGTGGTCAGCCACGAACCCCAGCTCTTGGGATAGACGATGTCCGCATCCTTGAAGCCATAGTCGAAATCATGGCTGATATCCAGCGCGCCGCCGCTCTTTTTGGCGTTGTCCTGCGCCTGTTCCACGATTTCCGGCATCAGCTTGTATTCCGGCGGATACGTCAGTTTGACGTTCATGCCGTAGCGGGTCATCATGAGGATCAAGTCCTGCGGCACGCTGATCGGCTTCTGGTAGCTGGCGGCGTACGCCCAGCTCACATTGATCGTCTTACCGCGCAAGTCGCGACCGAAGCGTTCCTGAATCGCCATGAGGTCGGCGAGAATCTGGAACGGGTGATAGACATCGCACTGCATATTCAGCACGGGTACGCGGCTGGCGGCGGCGACTTCGCGGATGTACTTGTTGCCGAAGTTCCAGTCGCACTGGCGAATGGCGATGCCGTCTGAGTAGCGCCCGATGATTTCGCCGATTTCCTTCGCCGTGTCGCCGTGGCTGATCTGCGTCGTCTCGCTGTCAATGAACATCGCGTGACCGCCGAGCTGAGCCATACCTGCTTCAAAGCTGGCGCGGGTGCGCGTGCTGGTGAAGAAGAACAGCATCGCCAGCACTTTGTCGCGCAGCAGCGCATGCGATTCGCCCAATGCGCGTTTGCGTTTCAAATCCCACGCCACGTCGAGCAGCGTGTCAATTTCGTCTCGGGTCCATTCCTGAGTCGTGATCAGGTCACGACCCCGCAAATCGGTCTGCATTTCGATCTCCTAGAGTATGTAATGTGTTGTAATTATACCAAGCCCGGCAAAAGCGCGTACCACTCGGTCGCTTTGACAACGTCGTCAAGTTTAACCTGATCGATTACGGTGTGCGCGTGAATTTCGTCACCCGGTCCGTAGCCGATGCTCGGAATACCCGCTTTGCCCATCCAGTAAATGCCGTTGGTGGAGAAGTCCCACTTGCCCGTCGGGATCGGCGTGCCCCACAGCAGTTCGCCCGCCTTAACGCCCGCCTGCACGAATGGATGGCTTTCTTCCAGCGCCCACGCCGGGAAAATCTTGTCGACCGGGAACACGAAGCCTGTATAGCTCGGGTCGTCATAGAACAGAATCGACGCTTCAATGTCGCTGCGGTCGCCGATCAGGTTCTTGATGCGCTGGAGCTCAGCCTGCGGCTCTTCGCCGAATGTCACGCGGCGGTCAATGTAGATGAGCGCTTCATCCGGCACCGCATTGATGCTCGGGGTCTTGACGTGCATATCGGTCACGGTGATGCGACCATGCCCGAGGAACGGGTGATCGCCGAGTTCGGGTTCTAGTTTGCTGATGCCGTCGATGACGGGCAGCAGCTTGTAGATCGCGTTATCGCCGAGGAAGTTGCTGGCAGCATGGGCGCTCTTGCCCTTCGCCACGACCTGCATCTCGACGCGCCCCTTGTGGCCGCGGTAGACCTGCATCTTAGTCGGTTCGCCGATCACGACGAGATCCGGGCGCAGCCCTTCCGCCTCGACCAGCGCGTGCGGCGCGATCCCGTCGCACCATTCTTCCATATTGCCGAAGTAGTAGCCCGTCACGCCATCCAGCAGACCAAGGTCGCGCGCCATGGCCAACCCGTAGATCATACCGGGGCTGCTGTTCTTCTCATCGCACGCACCGCGCGCGAAGAACACGCCGTTTTCGACCTTGCCCGTGAACGGGTCCCATTCCCATTCGTCGGGATCGCCAATGCCCACCGTGTCGAGATGGCTGTCATAGAGGAGCTTCTTCGGGCCATCGCCGATCTTGCCGACGATGTTCCCCATCTGGTCAAACCAGACTTTGTCGAAGCCGAGTTTCTGCATTTCGGCGGCGGCGCGTTCGCACACGTCGCGAATCTTGCTGTCATAGCTCGGAATCGCGCACAGGTCTTTCAAGAACTGAATAATGTCTTCGCGCTGTTCCGTCACGCGGGACTGGATCGCGCTGATTTTTGCCGCGTCTACCATCTAATTCCCCTTGAATGCAAACTCAATGAACGGGTCGTTGGTGTCCTTCGTCCGTCCTGAACTCAGGATGATGACCCGGTTATCCGCTCGCTTCATCTTCTCAATCCGCTCGTGATCCATGGTGTTCTGCCATTTGGAAAACACGGCGCGGAAGGTGTTATCTTTGCGCTGTTCGATATCCCGCGGGTCAATGCCTTCGTAGCTCAACAGCGTCAGCACTTCGCCGACCGCAATGCTTGCATAGGTCGGTCCTGCTGGTGCGCTGACCGGAGCGGCGGCTTTGGGCGCCGCGGCGGGCATTGATGGCACCGCACTGATCGGCTTATCGCCCTGCTCTTTCAGCAGCGCCGCAAGTTCCGTCGCCGCGCGGTAGTAGCCCTCGGCATAGCCCTTGTGATACGAGGATTTGACCTCGTCGGTCTCCGTCTTGGCGTCCCGGTTGAAATCACGCGCCTTCATTGCCCAACGGTTTGCCAAATTACGCAGTGCGCTCAACAGATCATCGGCCATGATCGTGACTCCCCCTCTCGACTACACAAACAAGTCCACGACATTGAACTGCTCGACGTCGACGAGACCAACGTCGGTCAGCTTCAGTTTCGGGATGACTTCCAGTGCCATAAAGCTCATCGCCATAAACGGATCAGCCATCTCGCTGCCCATGTGGTGAGCGGCGGCGATCAGTGCGTCGTACTGACGGCGCACCTCGTCGATGGGCTCTTCGCTCATCAACCCAGCGACCGGAAGCGCCAGCGTCGCGACCACTTGACCGTTGTCAACGGCGACCAGCCCGCCGCCCATGTCGCTGACCGCTTCGGCGGCCACGCGCATATCGTCATCATTCGCGCCGATCACCACAAGGTTATGATGATCATGCGCCACGGACCCGGCCAGCGCGCCGCGGCGTAAACCAAATCCGCTGATGAACGCCTTTCCCATGCCGCCCGTCGCGCGGTGGCGTTCGATCACCACCATCTTCAGGATATCGCGATCTACGTCCGAAACAGCATAACCATTCTCGATTTTCGCATCTGCGAAATCATGCCCGGTGACGACCTGCTCATCCGTCCCACCAATCACACGTATGCGCGCACTTAGCGCAGGAATGCGGAAGTCGAGCGCGTTCCGATTGACATTCATCGAGCTGCGGAGATCGATCGGGCGCAGCGGCGCTTTCGGCTGCACGACCTCTCCGCTTTCTACGGCCAGCACGCCGCCGCGAAACACGAGTTCAGCACGCAGGTCTTTGAGATCGGAGAACACGATCATGTCCGCGCGCCGACCGGGCGCGACCGCGCCAAGGTGGTGCAGGCGGAAGTAATTGGCTGTGTTGATTGTGCCCATACGGATAGCGATAATCGGGTCGATGCCCGCCGCAATCGCCACGCGCACCATGTGATCGATTGAGCCTTCGTCGAGCAGGCTTTTCGGCTGGCGGTCATCTGTGCAGAAGCACAGCCGCGTGTGGTTTTCGGTGCTCACGAGCGGCAGCAGCGGGCGCAAATTGTGCGTCGTCGTGCCTTCGCGAATGAAAATCGTCAGGCCGAGGCGCAGCTTTTCGACCGCTTCCTCGACCGTCGTACACTCGTGGTCGCTGGCAATGCCAGCCGCCACATACGCATTGAGCGGCTTGCCCGACACCGCCGGAGCGTGTCCGTCCAACACGAGCTTGCCATACAGTTCCAGCTTATCCAGCACAGCGCGGTCGCCGTAAATCACACCGGGATAGTTCATCATCTCGGCGAGACCCAGCACCCATTCACTGTTGAGCAGCGGCGCGAGGTCCTCAGCTTCGAGGCGCGCGCCGCTCGTCTCCATGTGCGTCGCTGGGACGCAGCTCGACGCCATCACAAACATGTTGACTGCGCCGTGCTTCGCCCGTTCCAGCATAAAGCGAATGCCTTCGAGGCCGAGCACATTGGCGATCTCGTGCGGGTCGGTGACGACCGTCGTCACGCCGTGCGCCAGCACCGTCCGCGCAAATTCAGGCGGGGTGCACAGACTGCTTTCGATGTGCACGTGGGCGTCGATGAACCCCGGCGCGACATACCTCCCCTTGAGATCGATTTCCTGTTCGCCGCTGTACCCTGCCCCCAACGCGACGACATGGCCGTCATGCACGACGATCTCGGTCGGATGAATTTCACCCGACAGCACATTGACCAATTGGGCGTTTCTGAGGACAAGATGCGCGGGAAGGTCGCCCCGCGCGGCGGCGATGCGTTCAGCCAGTGCCATAGGTCAGTTAATCCCCTCGAATCAAGCGACGCGAAATCTGATTATGTTTTTCGAGTAGTACCGGCAGGTCTACGGTGAGCAGGTGACCGTCCTTGACCACCACCTTCCCGTTGATCATAGAGAAGTCGACATTCGCAGGCTGGCACAACACTAGTGCCGCCGCCGGATCGTGCTGTGCCCCGGCAAACGCGGGAGTATCGATGCGATAGCCAATGATGTCGGCGGACATGCCCGGCGCGAGCGCGCCGATGTCGTCACGACCGAGCACCGCCGCGCCGCCGAGCGTTGCCAGTTCAAGCGCTTGCCGTGCGGAGAGCGCCGCCGGGTTCCCCCCTGCCCGCTGCAGCAGCAGTGCCATGCGGGCTTCGGTCAGCAGATGCCCGCTGTCATTCGACGCGGAACCATCCACGCCTAAACCGACTTTGACTTTGGCATCCAGCATCTTGCGTACGGGCGCAATGCCCGACGCGAGCCGCATGTTCGAACTGGGGCAGTGGCAGACCCCTGTACCCGTCCGCCCGAATAAGCCGATCTCGCGCTCGTTGAGCATGACGCAGTGCGCGTGCCACACGTCGTCGCCCACCCAATCCACATCACGGGCATAGTCGCCGGGCAGCACGCCAAACTTCTCTAAACTATACGAAACATCATTGGCATTTTCAGCGAGGTGCGTGTGCAGGCGCACGCCGTAGCTCCGCGCCAGGGTGGCCGCTTCACGCATCAAGTTCTGGCTGACCGAGAACGGCGAACACGGCGCGACGACCACGCGCAGCATGGCATGCCGTTTTGCATCGTTCCACGCCTCGATCACGCGGCGCGTGTCGATGAGGATAGCCTCCTCGCCTTCCACCAGCTCATCGGGTGGCAAACCGCCCTTGCTCTCGCCCACACTCATTGAACCGCGCGCGGCGTGGAAGCGCATACCTATTTCCTGCGCCGCGCGGATTTCATCTTCGAGCCGCACATCGTTCGGGTAAATATACAGATGATCGCTGGAAGTCGTACAGCCGGAGAGGATCAGCTCGGCCATCGCCAGCTTCGCCGAAACGTAGACCGCCTCACCCGTCAGCCGCCCCCAAATCGGGTAGAGCGTACGCAGCCAACCGAACAGTTCGGCGTCCGGCGCCAGCGCCCTGGTGAGGCTTTGGTACATGTGGTGATGGGTATTGACCAGCCCCGGCATGACCACGTGCTGACGTAATTCGATCATGCGGTCCGCCGACTGCGCGGGCATCTCCGCGAGCGTGCCCACCGCTTCGATCACCCCGTCCCGCACGAAAACTGCCCCGTCGCTGATCTCCCGTCGTTGGCTGTCCATCGTCACGAGGGTATGGATATGTTTGACCAGCAGCGTCGTCATGAACAAACCTTAAAAAAGTGGTGAGATATTGGCGCACAGTCTAGCACACCTGTACCAGTCTTGCTACGTTGTCACCCCCACCGAACGCCACGCCGATTTGAGCGTGTTTTGCATGAGCAACGTGATGGTCATCGGGCCGACGCCGCCCGGCACCTTAGTGATCGCGCCTGCTACCTCTTTCGCTGTCTCCAATTCCACATCGCCGACATAGCGATAGCCGCGCTGCGCCGTCGGGTCGTCGATCTGATTCGTCCCCACGTCGATCACAATCGCGCCCGGCTTAAGCCACGCGCCTTTGACATAATTGGGGCGGCCAATCGCGGCGATCACAACATCGGCGCGGCGCACGATGTCCGGCAGATCGCGGGTGCGGCTGTGACACACGGTGACGGTCGCGTTGGCCTTCATCAGCATCAGCGCGACGGGCATGCCGACGATGTTACTGCGTCCGATCACGACAGCGTTTGCCCCTTCCAATTTCGCGCCCATGCGCTCCAGCAGCACCATACACCCGGTCGGCGTGGCCGGGGTGAACAGCGGTTCGCGCCCCTTCATCGCCAGACGGCCAATGTTGATTGGGTGGAAGCCATCCACATCCTTTTCGAGACTGACCATGCTCAGGATAGTTGGCTCATCAATGTGAGCGGGCAGCGGCAATTGCACGAGAATGCCATGAATCGTTGGGTCATCATTGAGAGCCTTGACCGCCGCCTCAACTTCGGCCTGTGTCGCGCTAGCCGGGAGGATGTGCCCGACCGATTTCATCCCCGCCGATTCGCACGCGCGGCGTTTCATGCGCACGTATTGTGCCGAGGCTGGATTGTCGCCTACCAGCACGACCCCTAACCCGGGCGGATAACCAGTTTGAGCTTGAAAACGAGCCACTTCTGCGGCAATGTTAGCGCGGATTTCTTCAGCAATCGCCTGTCCATCAATAATTTGTGCGCTCATGTAAACCTCTTTTGTGAGAACGCGTACAATTAAGCCAGAGGATAACACTCTCGCTTGGACAGGACGAATTGTCTAGGCATTAGCACAACTTAAGAACAATTTTATGCGCGCGCGATCACAGTGCGTTCGTTAAGATAGTGAATGTGGGAACATCCAAATACACGTGGGTTGGCTGCATGAACGCAAAGATTACAGGGAACACTCTCCCTCATAAAATTGGTCAAGCGATGGTTGAGTATGCGCTGATTATGGCGCTGCTCGCGATCTCGATGGGCGTCGTCCTGTGGGCGACTGGTCCTGCCATCGGGAACGTCTTCTGCAACGTCGCCTTCAACCTCTCGGGCGAAAACGCCCGGTTGTGCGGTGCGACAGACCAAGTTCTGTCCAATGAAGGTGGACGCCCGGACCTCTTCTGGGGAACGGTCACCTGGGTCGCGGCGAACCGGCAGGGTGAAACGCCCTTCCCGACGCCCGTGCTGCGCCCGCCGTTAGCGGAAGCCCGTGAGTTCCGCACGGCCACGCCGACGCAGACGCTCACGCCCTCCATGACGCCCAGCGAAACGGTCACGCCGTCGCCGACGTTCACGGCCTCGCCCGGTCCATCGCCGACGCCTTCAGATTTGACGTTCAGCGTGCCCCACATCGACCAGATGAACAAGCCCGCTTGGTGGCGTATCGACCAATACGGCAGTTACGCCGTCGACTTGGGTACGGACCCGTGGATTGTCGACTACTACGACGACACTGATCCCAGCACGCCGGTTAAGACCGATTTCAGTATGGATACGCCAGCCTTACAGGACGTCAACATTGGCGTTAGTTCCGGCCTCACCTTTAACTGGGGCACCGGTCGACCGGCCAGCTCCGGGCTGACAGCCAGCAATTCCTGGGGCGCGGACTATACACGCGGCATCACGCTGGCCAGCGCCGCCCAAGTCCAGTTTGGCCTGCAGGTCGGCTCAGACGACTTCGCGCGCCTCTATGTGGACGGCACAGAATATCTCGAAATTGATAATGCCGACGGTCTGAAGACGCTGGTCCTCAATCTCGCCGCCGGCACACACACCATTCGCGTTCAATACGCCGATAACTCCGGCGTGGCCAGCTTGACCTTTACCATGGCCGTTGTCAACGGCAACCCGGACGATATCGTCAGCGCGAGCAACTGTGCGTGGGGCCCCGAGTCCGACGACACCAACAGTAACAGCCGCATCTACGTCATGGACGAAAATCCATCAAGCAATACGTGGTCGGCGGGCACAACTTGCCATCTCGAACTGCGTGGATCTGTCAACTTGGCCAGCGCGTCCAACCCCGTGCTCAGCTTCTGGGATTACTGGGATCTCGATGCCAACGCTGGTGCCAGCCTCAAAGTGCAAATCGGTAACTATGTGTTGAACGCGGGTGTGCTGGATCGCAGCGCCTTCAACTGGTGCGAGATCACGCTGCACAGCGGCAACACGGCCAATTACAACTGGACGCGCAATCAGATCGACATTCGCTCCCAGTGCCCGAGCCTCGGCAACACGATCACCATGCGCTTTGTCGCTTCGAGCGCGACCTCTGGCAATTTCCGCTGGCGCATCGATGACATCGAACTGCTGGATCAACCAGCGAGTCCGACGTCCTTCACGGTGGGCGATTACTGGAACCTCAACTCGCGCACGCAGATGAGTGATTTCGTCTACAACGCCGACAGCGATCACCTCGTGACCGATGTGTATACCAGCCTGCCCGGCAATACATCGACGGCGCGCCGTTGGGACCTGACGAGCAACATTTCGCGTGATGGTACGGCCTGGGATGACAGCCCCGGCAGCAACTACCCCATTCCTACGACGACCAATTCGCCTGTTAGCGCCAGCAACAGTCCGTATAGGATCCATTATCTGGAATTCAAGAACGATATCGACATCACGACGGCCCGGATTTCCGGTTTGACGACCGACTATGAAGGCGATACAGGCGCGCCGATCCTGTCGTTCTGGTTTGCCTACGATGTCCCGGTCGGCGCCAGCGTGCGTCTGCAATACACACGTGACTCCCGCAACCGGACAGGCGCACCGAACGTTCAGAATCCGGATAGCTGGACGGACATCAACGGCGGTCTGCTCCTCGATTTCGCCGCCCCCGGTGGGACGCCCGCACTCAATGAGCAGGTCGCGCGTAACAACATGGCGATGCAGCTCATCGAAGTCCCGCTGACCAACGTGCCGAACTACGACACCGCGCCTTTCCGCCTGCGGCTCGCCTTCTACACGACCATGTACTATCCGGTCGGCGGCGGGACCTCGTCAATTGCGGGCGACGGCATCTACGTGGATGACATTCGCATCGAACGCTCGTCGACGGTCGCCTACACGTCGTACCCGTTCGCTGATGAAGCCGAAAGCTCTGCGCAGACCGCCGCTTTCTGGCAGATCAACGGCTCCAGCCCGCGCTGGGGTCAGGTTGGTTCGCCCATCCTCGGCGCACTCGGCACGGCAAACTCCTATGGCGACAGCCCCGGCGGCAACTATGCGGCAAACGCCTCAACGTCGATGCAGTTCAAAAAACTCATCGACCTGCTGAACGACACGCCGGAAAATGATGCGGATACGGCCGCTCGTCCTGCGGCGATTGATCCGCGGCTCAGCTTCTACTTCCAGCGGCAGGTAAACGGTGCAGCGGTGAAATTTGCGGTCGATCTGTTCTCGCCGGTGACCAACACTTGGTCGGAAATCTGGGCTTACAACAGCTCGGCGGATACCAGCTACCGGACGCAAAGCACTTGGGAACGCGCTGAGATCTCGCTCGTGTACGCGCTGCAAAATGCGACTGGTTTGGCGTGGTCGACTATTGCCGGTGACGGTGACCTGTACAATGACGACTTCCGCATTCGTTTCCGCTTTGATACGGGCAGCGACACAACAGCGGATGGCGTCTACCTCGACCAGATTGAGATCAAGGACGCGCCGACCGCCACGCATCGCCTGTGGTCAACAACCACAACGACGGCCTATGGCACGGGCGGTGGCACGCTGGAAGACAGCATTGACTTCATAACGCCGACCATTGTCGCTGGTACATGGCAAGCGCGTTGGTACAACGCCGCTTGGAACCAGACGAGCGCGGCAGGCTACGTGCGCCGTGGCTCACTGGCGATCACGGACAGCTTGTCCGGTCAGTACAGCGTCAACACGCGCAACATTTTGGAATACCTGCCCGTAATCGACCTGCGCAGCACGCCCGCTGGGTCGCTGCCGCGCATGTTCTTCTGGACGCGCTACGAAATCAACAACAATGACAACTTCCGGGTCGAGATCAGCTACGAAGACACCGCCAACACGACGCTGGGCTATGACAATCTGGCCGGTTGGTCGGATTGGACGGCCGTTAACACGTCGGTGACGGGCAGCTCGGCGGTGGAAAAGACCAACTCGCAGGTGGTCAACTGGGTGCGCGAAGATGTGAATCTCACTTCGTATATCGGCAAGCGTATCCGCGTCCGCTTTGTGATGAACGTCCCGAATAACACGAATCAGGCCGATGGCGCGTACATCGACGACTTGACCTTCACCTTCGGCTATGACACGATCCCGCTCACCTTCACCGAACCAGCGCAGAACCTGATTCGCTGGATCACCGAAGGCAGTTGGGGCATCACACAGCAGTTCTTCGCGGGCACGGGCACGGATCCAGCCAACCTCGGCAGCTCTAACTGGATCGGCTACTACTTCGACTGCGAGAACAACGGGGGGGCGTGCAATTCCGCCGATTGGGGAGATGATACGGGCGGGTACATGAACCCCATCCTCAACCTGTATCGCCATGATATCGCTGCCCCGACACCCATTTCTGACCGAATCGTCGGGCCGGAGTCGCTGTCCAACATCAATTATAACTTCGGCACGGGCACGCGTCCGATGATCTCTTCGCCGAACTCGGCAGGCGGTGCCTTCTTCGAAGACTGGGGAGCTCGCTGGATCCGGCAGGTGCAGCTCTCCGCCGGGACAACGTATAATTTCCAGACGCTCTCGGACGACGGCGTACGCCTGTGGTTGAACGACTCGTCGGGGACTTCTGGCACGGTTGCGGGCGATGGTACAGCGGTTCCAGCCACCGCCGGGTTGATCATCAACAGTTGGTACAACCGTTCGGTCACGCTCGACTACGGTCAGCTCACCATCACCTCGGCTACTGACCTGACCAACCGTTACCTGTACTTCGATTACTTCGAAAACGGCGGTGACGCCATCGTCTCGCTGTCCGCGGCGGTCAACAGCTACTCGATTTCCGACAGCCCGAACACGTGGAATGGCAGCGGTTGGAACGTGGTGACTTCGACCGTGCCCGGCAACGTGTCGCTGATGCTGAACGGCTTCATTGACATGTCAAATGTGGCGAACAACTACAACATGCAATACCTGCGCATGTATGATGCCGGGACGAACAACGCGTTCTATCTGGAAGTGTCGACGGACGGCGGCTTTACGTGGAGCGCCATCGCCAGCGAAACTCTCAGCGGCGGGAGCGCCAACATTCGTCCCGTAAATGACTGGCAGACGCGCACCGTCAACCTCAACGCCTACCGCGGCAGTGCTACGGTCACCTTCCGCTTCCGGGTGGATACCCGCAGCGCCTCAACGGGTGGGGACGGCTACTACGTCACCAACATCGTCGTCATCGCGAACTAACCTCAAGCCAAACGGGGGGCGGAAACAGACAGTTTCCGCCCCCCGTTTTTTCTTAGCAATCCCCTATCTTTTCTGGCAAATTCTCCATCGTCTGATCTGCGCCTGACTGATACACTAGGTGATCAATCAAGCAGAACGAGGACGATACACAGTGAGCATGAAGATGGCTGGATTGCTGGTTGCGCTGGTTGGGCCTGCCGGAGTCGGCAAGAATCAACTGATGAAACACGTGATGGCCAACAGCCCAATCACCCAACTGCCGACGGCCACCACCCGCGCGATTCGCGACGGTGAACAGGAAGGACGCGAACACTTCTTCGTCACGCGCGACGAATTCCTGAAGCTAATCGCCGACGATCAGATGCTGGAATATCAGGAAGTGCATCGCCGTTTCTATGGCATGGTGCGGCGCGTGGTGGAAAATGCATTCGCCCACGGTCAACCGATCATCGCCGACATTGACATTTACGGCGCAATGACCATCCGCCAGCGCTACCCCGAGCAAACCGTCTCCGTGTTCATTCAGCCGCCGTCGATCGGCAGTCTGATCGACCGGATGCGCGCTCGTGGGGATCGCGAGGCTGAGATCAGCAAGCGCCTGCTTCGCGTCCCACTGGAGCTGGATCTCGCCTCCAACTGCGACTATATCGTCATCAACGACGAATTCGCGCAGGCTGCGCACGGATTATTGGAGATCGTGCAGGCTGAAATCGCGGGCACGCCCGAACGCCCCGCCCGAGTGAACGCACAACTGGCGCACCCGTATCAATACGTCGCCCGCGTAATTCCGCTTCGGGGCGATCAAGTTCTATGCAGTGATGGCAGTTTTCCGACAGCCGTGATCGGAAAAGATGATCAGCCGTTCGAGCGCGCTCTGTTCGCGCTGCGTAACCAGCTCGGGATCGAACCGAGCCTGGAGCGACTCATCCACGCCGAACTTCCGCACGACAAGTATGTGCCGCCGCTCTCGCTCGACTACGAGCTCAGCGAAACGGGTGAAGTGATCACATTCAATTATCTGTACCGTCTGGAAGACACCGCGACGCTGCCGCAGCGCTGGCAGTGGGAACCGGTCCACCAGCAGACTAATCTGGACTTCGTCAAAGGGTTGGTCGGATGAGTCTGGTCGAGCGCCATACCGCGTTAGGAGCCGCACTGGCCAATGACGGCATCCCCCTGCATTACGGCGACCAGAGGCGCGAATATGCCGCCGCGCTCAACAGCGCTGTGCTGATGGAACGGTCGCATGAGGGTCGCCTCCTGCTCAGCGGGCGGGATCGCCTCGCCATCATGCATCGCATCTCAACCAACGATCTGGAGTCGATCCCGGTCGGCAGAGGGCGTCCGACCATTTTCACCAATGCTACGGCGCGCGTGCTCGACCGGGCAACAGTCTATGTGCTGCCCGCCGACCGGGTGTTCGTGCTCACCGAGCCGGGTCGCGGCGACGCGTTACGCGGGTATCTGCAGCGCAACATCTTCTTCAACGATGAGTTGAAGCTGGTCAGCCTCGCGGCTGAACGGCGCCAGTTCGTGCTCCACGGCCCGACCGCTGATCAGATCATCGCTGCGGCCTATCCGATGGCCGCCGATCTCCCGGTACTTGGCATTATCGAGCTAGACGACCTGCTGATCGCCCGCGATATACCCCTGAGCGGGTCGCACTGGCGCGTTTTCCCAACGGCTGAACAAGCTGAAACCGTCTGGGATCACCTGCTGACAGCGGGCACAGCCTTCGCACTACTCCCGGCAGGCTCACTGACCTACAATGTTCTGCGCATCGGCGCCGCGCGTCCCGGTGTGGGGCGTGAGCTCACCGCCGATTACATTCCGCTCGAACTGGGTTTGTGGGATGAAGTGAGTTTCAAAAAGGGGTGCTATACGGGTCAGGAAATCATCGCCCGTATGGAGAGCCGCGGACGCATCGCCAAGACCATCGTTGCGCTCACACTCGATGCCGCTGTCACTGCCCCTGCACCGCTGCTGCACGAGGGGCGCGAAGTCGGCACGCTGACCAGCAGCGTCACCGAACCGCTCAACGGGCAGCATCTTGGCATCGGGGTGGTCAAGCTGGCGCAGGCGGAAGTTGATCAGGTCTTCACCGCGAACGGCATCAACGCGCGCGTGACTCGACTACCGGGGGTTCAGCCGCCCATCTAGAAGTCGGGCGGGGCGTTGTCGAAGAACAACTGCCACCAGAGCATCCACGGCTCCGGCTCATCGGGTGTGGTGCGCACATCCTCCAAGCTCACCTGTGGCGCAGGCGTCGCCTGAATTGAGCGTCCCGAGGGTACCGGCACCACCAGCACTTCGCCGGAACGGATCATCTTGCCATCGTCGCGCGCCCATTGCTCGACATACGCATCGCTGCGCACATAATCCCGCAGCGCGGTCAATTCGGCCTGTTCAACCTGAAGTTCAGAGATTTCCGCCTGCACGCGATTGTAAGCCGCTTGCAGAGGCTGCCCAGCTGAGATGCGGGTGCTGAAGTTGATCGCGAGGATGAGACCAATCGAGAGAATCGCGGCGAACATCACCTGCACGCCAGAGATCTGGCTGCCGCCACGCTTTTTCTTGTCCGTGAGAGTCCGTTTGTCTGCCATGAGCCTCATTATAGCAGAAATGAAAAGACCCCGGAGTTGAACCCGGGGTCTTTTGTAAGTGCCGAAGGTGGGATTCGAACCCACACTCCGTTTCCAGAACTACGCCCTGAACGTAGCGCGTCTGCCAGTTCCGCCACTTCGGCGCTGATGAGAGGTATTCTAGCAGAGCCAAATGCGGAGTCAAGGGGAAGTTTCCCACAAAAGTTAATGCTATAATGCGCCCTGCCGAACGAAGTTCAAGGATGTTTAACTTTGCGATTCAAGCTCCTCATGATATTTTTCGTTCTCGTGGTCGCCATGAGCGTCAGCGCCCAGACCGGCGTCACCGCTGAAGCGATTCAACAGGCAAACCTCCGCGCTGCTACCGACGTGAATGCTGTTTTGCTCGGCCAGATCACCACCGGCACCCGCTATCCGGTCGTGGGTCGCAGCCAGTTCTATCCGTGGCTGCTGCTCGGCGATCCCGCCAGCGGGCAGCCGCTCGGGTGGGTTTTCCAAGACCTCGTCACGGTACAGGGCAATCTCGACACCATTCCTTTTACCGAAGTCACGCTGACGGGCGCGCCCATCCTGGCGACTGTTCCCGCAGCGACGCTTGCGCCCAACCTGCCAACCCCCACGCTCTCCGCAACCGTGGTCGCCACCACCCCACCGTCCGCCGCGGCGGTGACGGGCACGGTCATGAATGAGATCAACATCCGCTATGGACCGGGCACGGAATACGACCGGGTCGGCGTCGGACGCGCGGGTGAGGTCTACGAGATTCTCGCGTGGCACACGCAGCTCCAATGGATTCAGATCCGCTACGACGCCTCGCCTAACGGTCTGGCGTGGGTGGCGACCGACCTGCTCGAAATTCAAGGCGACCTGTACGCGCTTCCCTCCATCAGCCAGATGACGTTTGCGCTGCCCACGCTGACGCCAACGCCCTCCGCGGTCGATTCGGCGCAGTTTGGGGATGTGCCGCTCAGCCCGGAATTCCGCGCGCTCGGCGCCGAACTGTGGGATCAGATGATTGCCGCGGGCTTCGACCCGCAAACCAGCCGCCTCGGCGCGTTCTTCGTCAAAGACCTGCAAACGGGTGAAGCTTTTACCATCGGCACTGACACAGCATTCAGCGGCATGAGCGTCAACAAAATCGCCATCCTCGCCACCTATTACAGCCAGATCACCCTGCCGCCGGATGACGCCTCAGCGAACATGTTGGCGGAAGCGATGATTTGCAGCGAAAACATCTCGACCAACGAGATCCTCGCGGCGGTCGGCAGCGGCAACCCGTACACGGGCGCAAACACCGTCAGCGCCTTCATGGATGAACTGGGCTTTGCGGATAGCTTCATCTACACGCCGTATGCCAACGACCCGTTTATCACACCACAAGCGCCGCGTACTGAAACCACGACCGTCGATCAAGTGCGCGCCGAACCTGATCCGTACAACCAGATCAACGTGTCCGAAATTGGCACGCTCTTGGATGGCATGTACCAATGCGCGACCGACGGCACCGGTCTGCTCATCGACTCACTCGGTTCCGCGTTCACGCAGACCGAATGCGCGCAGATGCTCAACCTGATGACCTACAACCGCATCGGCTCGTTCATCGAAATGGGCGTGCCCGAAGCGGTGCGGGTGGCGCACAAGCACGGTTGGATCGAAGATACGCACGGCGACGCAGCCGTCGTGTACTCGCCGGGCGGCAATTACATCTTCGTAGTGGTGCTGCATAACCCGATCTATCTGGAGTTCTTCGAGACCGCGCCGCTTATCGAAAACATGTCGCTGACGATCTACAACTACTTCAACCCCGATGCACCCATGACGGAAATCCGCACCGAAGGCGGTTCGGAGACATGTCAACTGCTGGGCAATCCGGTCATCGATCAACTGACGTCCGGCGTGATGCCGGTATTGTCAGGAACAAGTGGGTAAAAACTGGAGAACACGCTGTGGGGCAAGTCGGGATCTGAGGATCACTAGACTCACGGGGGCACGCGCTGGCCTGCCCCCGTGGGTCACCTATCAATGGACGCGCCCGCGGTCACAGTCGGTGGACGCCCATGAGTCGCGCACCGACAGCACGTGCAACCCCATCAGCCAGTCGCTCAGGTAGTCGTAGAGGTGCTCGGCCATCATCACATCGTGATAGAGCTGAGTCGCCCGATCCAGCGAAGATTGCAGCATTTTCTTCAGCACCAACCGATCATCATCGGAAAGGCCTGAGTTCTGCAGGTGGAGATAACAGAGCGCATCTTCCAGGCTGAGCAGGTGGTAGTTCTCAAGCGTATTCGGCGGGACGAGGGGGCTGAGATCGACCTTGAAGTCGACCCGCAGCGTCTTCAAGACGTCATCGCGCACTTCAAAATGATTCTGGCGCAGGCTCATCAAACGCTGATGCACATCCTCCGCGACCTGGCTCAGCAGGTCGAGCGGCGGCTGTTCTTGGGCGAGCTGGCGTTCAATAAAACCTTCCAGCGGATACGATTTGTGTTCGGCCAGTGAACGGTCAAACAGCTCCATCGCCTCCAGCCGGAGCGAATTCATCGAGGCCAGCGACCATAACCCGAGTGGTTCGCTGTCAAAGTTGTTCATGCTTACTTTGCGTCGGCTGTCGGACATAAACGCCTCAAGTATTCCCAGGTGTAGATTCCAGTGTGATGTCCATCGTCCCAGGTAGGCAGCAGTGCGTAGTTGCCCACAAGTTCGATGTTTTGAATGGTATAGGTCCGCATCGGCGTCAGCATGAGAATATCGTCCGGGTCGTACTGTCGTCCCATGTACTGATGTCCACCGCGACATTCAACGCAGGGACAGGCCTCACGCAGTTCCGAAAGCGGATAACGACACAATTGATCATCGCCCCAAATAATCTCAAGGAATCCTTCGGTCTTATTGAGCGTTACGGAGCGCGGCTTCAACGCGTTCGTCATGTCTGTACCTATCCTTCGCAATCCATATACAGTCTAACATGGGAAGTTTAGCATTCTCGCTTAAGGCTGGACATATCAATCTGTCTTGCATACGCGTTAGGCTCTGATACAATCGGTTTTTGGCGTTTCCGCGCCAAACCAACTATTCACAAGCGCTCAATGCTTGTGCTGGAGAAGAACAACGTATGCGTCTATTTCTCGTGTCTCTGCTGTTGCTGCTGGTGACAGCGGCCTGCGGCACTCCGACGGTGGTTTACGTAGTGGTCACCGCTACCCCAGAGACGACCGATGAAAGCCAAGTCGTTTCCCTCCCGACAGCAACTGCCACACTCACTAATGTACCCACCGAGCCAACTGTGACGGAAGCACCGTCCGCGCTGCCGCTGGCGACTACCGCCGCCCCTACGGCCAGCGCGCCGACGCAGCTCCCCGCCGATTTCCCTACGCCGTACATCACACAGGTGCAGGTCGCCGAGCAGCTCTTTGAACACGGTCGCATGTACTGGGTCGGGCGCGTTCGCCAGATCTGGGTACTCGTGATCACGGGCGAAGGCCGCGGCGACTGGTATGTATATGAAGATAACTTCGTCGAAGGCGAACCCGAAACTGACCCCGCGCTCGTGCCGCCGGAAGGTCGCATCCAACCGGAACGTGGCTTCGGCAAGCTGTGGCGCGAAGTCCCCGGCCTGCGCGACCTGCTCGGCTGGGCGGTACAGCCGGAAGTCGGCTACATCAGCCGCTACGAATACCACGTCACCGATCAAGTGGACGCGGCGGGCAACCGTACGGGCTATCATGTCGTATATAGTCTAGGCGGAGAGCAGTTCCGCTTTAACGAGATCGATTCGACGTGGCAGTTAGGCGGAGCATAGGAAAGTTCACATGAGCGAGAGACGTTGGCAGTTGACGCCGCACAGCCCGACAGCCCTGCAGATCGCTGCCGACGCTCGCCTGAGTTCAACCGACTACCTCGACGATCAAGTCTGGGAAGTGGTGCTCGGCCAAGCTGAGTCGCCCGCGCTGGCGCTGCACACGCGCTATGGCGGGCGCGTCGGTCTGGCGAGCCTCGTCCCCATGTGGCTGGTTGATCGTCGTCCCGTCTACCAAGCGCAAGCCTACGCCGCGCCACCGGTCGTGACGCAGTTCGCGCCGGGATACGTGCGCCTCGACGCCAAGATCACGCCGACTATCGGCCTCCGCGCCGAATATTGGGCAATTGAATCGCATGCGATTGGTGGGCGCTTCACCCTCAAAAACACCTCAGCCTCTGCCCTGCCCGAATTCGCGCTCGACCTGGTCGGCTTTGCGGCGGCGTCCGGCAAAGAGATTAAGCTCAACAGCGTGGCGCGTCCCGAGGGCGATCATGCCCTGAGTCTGGGCAACCTGCCCCGCCTGCAGCCAATTGTGCTGCTGGAAAATGGATCCGCGTCGCCGGACAGCACGTCGAAGATCAACGCTAAGCTGCCGCTGCCCGCCCGGGGGCAAGCGGTAATTCGCTTTGTCCACGCGGGCTTATCGGATGCCACCGCCTCGCTGGCGCTCGCCCAAAAGCTGCTGGCGGAAAACTGGACACCAGCGCTGCGCAAAGTCGCCAGCGGACTGAATGAGATTCCACACATTGATTCTGGCGATCCCGCGCTCAATGCGGCCATTGCCTTCAGCTATCACCACTTAGTGCAGTCGTTCCTCAAACCGACCGCCAGCCTGCCATATGCGTCGTTCGTTGAGACGCGGCAGCCCGAGCATGGCTTCAGCCCGCGCGGTGACGGCACTGATCACCCACGGTCGTGGCGGGGTCAAACGCCGACCACCGCCTACTTGACCGCGCTGGCGATCGCGCCGGTACAGCCCAAATGGGCGTGGGGCGTGCTCAAGAATTATCTCGCGGTGCAGCGACCGGATGGTTGGATCGATTGGCGACCGGGTTTGGCCGGACAGAAACAGGGCCTGCTGAGCATGCCACTGCTGGCGCGGCTGGCGTGGGGGCTCTATCAATACACGAATGACTCCGCCGCCCTGCGCGAAATCTACCCCAAACTTGGCCTATTCTTCGAGCGCTGGTTCGCGCCCGAACTCGACGTCGACCAAGATGGCTTCCCCGAGTGGCAGAGCGAACTACAAACGGGCTATCCATTCTTCCCGACCTTCGCGCAAGGTTTGCCGTGGGGGCAAAACGCCGACGTTCGCGCCGTTGAGACGCCGGATTTGCTCGCCTACCTGCTTTCGGAAGCGGTCAGTTTGCGCGAAATCGCCTACTGCATTGGCGACACGGAAGGCGAACAGCATTTGACCGAGCGTATTGCCACGCTCAAAGGCGCACTCGACGCGTTATGGAATGGCGAACGCTATACCTATCGGGACCGTGACACGCACGCGACGCCGGTCGGGCGGGTTCTGTTGGAGAATGGGCGCGGTGACGACGAGCATTTCCTCGCCGAACAACTGAACCCACCGAATCGCCTTATCGTGCAGGTCAACGGCGGGCTCGATACGCCCAAGATCGGCCTGTACATCGACGGGGTGACCGACAGCGGGCAAAAAGTTCGCGAAGTTGCCGACAGCACGAACTTCGTCTGGTCAACCGGGCGCGGCACCTACACGACCAAACACGCCTTCCAGCAGGTTGACCGCGTGCATGTCGAAGGCTTGTCACGCGTATTCACCGTGAGCGTGCGCACGCTCGATTTGACCGGGTTCGATATCAATGCGCTGCTGCCGCTCTGGTCTGTGGACATCGTGCCGGAACGTGCCGAGCGCCTCGTCGCTGACCTGCAAGCGCAGTTCCTGCGTCCCAACGGCGTTACCATGATCTCCACGCTCGACCCGCATTTCGATCCGCAGGCGTCGCAGGGCAGCGCGGGCGTGCATCCTTACTGGCTGACTCTGATCGGCGAGGGCTTGATTGAGACGGGGCACGTCGAACTCGCGACCGATTTGCTCCAGCGGCTGATCAAGGCGCAGGTCGCCGTACTCACACGCGACAAGCGCTTCTACGAGTTCTACCACCCCGACGAACCCCGCGGCCTCGGTGAGCCCGGCAGTGTGAAGGGGATCATCCCCGTGCATCTGCTGCTGCGCGTGCTCGGGGTGCGCGTCCAGTCGAAGAAACAGGTCTGGACAGGCGGCGCGTACCATTGGGGGAAAGCGGTTTCTGTGACACAATACGGAGTCACCGTGACGCGCAGTGCGGGTGGAACCCATATCGAATTTGCATCGGGCAACGTAGTCGATTTGCCACCCACTGCAGAGTGGCAGCAGGTGCTGGACGAGGCGTAACATCGTGGATGCTCTGGTTAGTGAATTTTTGTATCGTCGTTCACCTGATGGAATTCTGTTGGCGGATGACACGGGCATGATCACCGAGATCAACCCGGCGGCCGCAGCGCTGTTAGGCGTCACCCCGGACTCTGTCATCGGCCGTTATCCGATTCAAGTCTTCAAGACGCTTCCCGCGTTGATGAATCTGTTTAATCGCGAAGGCGACCAAACGCTCGACGTGCGTTTGCCGCGTAAACGACTGGCGGCGGGGATGGCTGCGACGCTGGCGGACGGTCGGCGGATTATCCTGCTGCACGATGTGACCGAACAGCGCGAGCTTGAATCACGCCGCGAAGCGCTCTCGTCGACGATGACACACGATCTGCGCAACCCCATCAGCGCGCTCACGGGCTACACCGACCTCGTCGCGCGCTCCGGCGAACTCAACGATGAGCAGGCGTATTTCCTTAAGCGCGTGCAGCAGACGACCCAGAAGCTGTACGACGTGGCCGGCGACCTCGTCGACCTCGTATGGTTGGAAGCGGGTATGCCGATGAAGCATATCTCGATCAACCTGCGCGATGCGATCAGTGATGTGATCGCTACGCTCAACCCACTGGCGGAGAAAAAGTCGATTTCGATCTTCGTCGCCATTCAGGATCCGCTGCCGCCGGTCATGGGCGATCCGGATCGCATCAAAGTCGTCATCAGCAAGCTGCTCCACAATGCCCTGCTCTATTCCGATGAGGAACGCATGGTCGCCGTGCATGCCTGGGGCGACACCACCGCGGCGTACTGCTCCATCGCCGACCGCGGTTTCGGCATATCAGAAGACGAAATCGAAATGGTCTTCGACCGCTTGTTTCGCTCCAAAGATGAGCGCGTTCAAGCGATTCCCGGGGGTGGTCTCGGCCTGACCATCGCGCGGCGCATCGTCCAGCGCCATGGCGGCGAAATTTCAGCCACCAGCAGTCTCGACAAAGGCAGCACCTTCACCTTCCGGCTGCCGTCGGCTCAATCGTAGTCCAACCAGTTTACGGATAAACAACTCATGGGTATGTTCTCACGGCGGTCGCGTCGGGGCACGCAGCCAGAAGAAGAAACGCCAGATATTCCTGTTCCATGGGGGCGGCTGTTCGGCTACCTCCGCCCCTATCTCGGCTACATGGGCATCGCTTTCATCGCGCTGGTCGCCAGTTCGATCCTCAGCCTCGTCTTCCCGGCGACGATTCAGCGCGTGGTCGATTCGGTGCTCGTGGCGAATGACATCAGCTTGCTCGACCAGATCACCTTGGTCTTGATCGGTGTATTCTTGCTGCGCGCGGTCACGCAGATGATCGAGACCTTCACGCTCAACTACGTCGGCGAACGCATCATCATGGATTTACGCGCCGACCTGTACCAGCACATGATCGCGATGTCGCTGGCGTTCTTCACCAAGCGGCGTTCCGGCGAATTGATTTCGCGCCTTTCCAGCGACGTGACCATGATCCGGCAGGTGCTGACGGACAACATCAACACCTTGCTCCAGCAGATCATCATCGCCATCGGCTCCATCGTGATCATGTTGGCGCTCAACTGGCGGCTGACGCTCTTCATCCTCGTGCTCGTCCCCGTCATGGCGATTATTGCGCTGGTGTTGGGGCGGCGGTTGCGCACTGCGAGCACCCGCATTCAGGACGAAGTCGCCAAAGCGACGACCGTCGCCAGTGAAGTCATTCAGAACGTGCGCGAAGTCAAGACGTTCGTCCGCGAACCCTACGAGCAAGTCCGTTATACGGATGCCATACGCAGTGCCTTCAAGGTCGCGCTGGAAGCGCTGCGCCTGCGGGCGGCGCTCGGCTCGCTGATCGCCTTCGTCGCCTTCTCCAGTCTGGCGCTCGTGCTCTGGTTCGGCGGGCGCGAAGCCATTGCCGGACGCTTGAGCGGCGGCGAACTGATCGCCTTCCTCGTCTATGGCTTGACCGTCGCGGGCAGTCTCGGTTCGCTACTCAACCTGTACAGCGTGTTCCAGCAGGGGTTGGGCGCGACCAAGCGGGTGTTCGACATTTTGCAGCAGCCTGCCGACATCCTCGATGCGCCGAACGCGGCCACACTGAACCGCGTAAACGGCGAAATCCGTTTTAACGACGTGTCGTTTAGCTATGAAGAGCGGCAGGAAGTGCTGCATACGCTCAACCTGACAATTCCAGCGGGGCAAATCCTCGCGCTGGTCGGCCCGAGCGGGGCGGGCAAGAGCACGATCTTCAACCTCATCCCGCGCTTCTACGATCCGAGCAGCGGCAGCATCACCATCGACGGCACAGATTTGCGCTCGGTGACACAGTCCAGCCTGCGCCAGCAGATCGGCATTGTGCCGCAGGAAAGCCTGCTGTTCGGCGGCACGATCTACGAGAACATCCGTTACGGGCGCCTGGAAGCGACCGAAGCCGAAGTGATGGCCGCAGCGAAAGCCGCGAATGCCCATGATTTCATCATGGAACTGCCTGACCAGTACCAGACGATTGTCGGCGAACGCGGCATCCGCTTGAGCGGCGGTCAGCGTCAGCGCGTGAGCATCGCCCGCGCCCTGCTCAAAGATCCGCGTGTGCTGCTGCTAGATGAAGCGACCTCCAGCCTTGACAGCGAGAGCGAGTCCGAAGTGCAGGACGCCCTCGCTCGCTTGATGCAGAACCGGACGACGGTGATCATCGCGCACCGTCTGAGCACGATTCGCATCGCACACCGCATCGCCGTGCTCGACAAAGGCAATCTGATCGAGGTGGGCACACATGAAGAACTCATGGCACTGAACGGGACGTATGCGCGTTTGTATAACCTGCAGTTCCGCGACGAACCGGATGAAAGCGAACCCGCGCAGGCATGACGTCAACCGCGATGAATGGAGAGAGCATGACTCTACAAGGCGAACAAATCCTCGTCACCGGAGCAACCGGGTTTCTTGGCGGCGCGTTGGCGCTCAAGCTGGCGGCGCAGGGCGCACGGGTACGCGCTCTGGTGCGCACCCCGGCTAAAGCCGAGTTTCTCCCGCCGGAAATCGAACGATTTCAAGGAGATGTCACCGATACTGCCGCCATGCGCCGCGCCGTCGAAGGCTGCGCATTCGTGTTCCATGTCGCCGCCGTCTTCAACGGGGTCGCGCCACAGTTCGCCGTGAATGTCGATGGTACGCGCTCGGTCGCCGCGGCGGCGGGTGAAGCGGGTGTCAAACGGCTCGTCCATGTCAGCTCGATTGCCAGCTACGGCGTAAACTACACCACCGACGTCACCGAAGACATGCCACTTGCTCCCGGCGCGATGCCCTACAACGTGACCAAAGCGCAGGGCGAAAACGTCGTGCGCGAGGTCGCCGCACGCTACAACCTGTCGTATAGCATCGTCCGCCCCAGCATGATCTACGGACCGAAGTCTGGCTTGTGGACAGAGCAAATGTTCCGCTTGGCCAGCCTCAACCCAACACCGTGGATCGGGGATGGCAGCGGTTCCGCCTACCCGATTTATGTCGATGACGTAGTCGATCTGCTGATTCTCGTGGCGACGCACCCCAACGCGCACAATCAGGCGTTCAACTGCACGCCCGATCCCTCGCCGACGTGGCGCGACTACCTCCAAAGCTATTCACGCCTCGCCGGGCATCAGAACTGGCTGGGCATCCCCCCCATGCTCATGCTCGCTGTCGGCGGCGTCGCCATGCTGGTCTCGCCGCCATTGAGCGAAGGTCGCGACCTGCCGGATATGGTTCAGTTTGCCCGCCGCTACATCACGTTCAAGATGACCAAAGCGCGCGATTTGCTCGGTTGGCAGCCGCAAGTCGACCTCACCACCGGGATCGCCCGCTCCGCCGACTACTTGCGCTCCATCGGCAAACTCAAGTGACCGACTTCCTGACGCTGCTGCTCGCCGCCGCCGTGCTCGCCGGAGTCATCGCGCTCGGCTGGTGGCTGTTGATTGCCACTGAGGGCGTATATCTTGGTCGCCGCGTGGTAATCTGGCTGTACGACCTGTACGCCGGACGCTACGACGGCATCAAGCACTTCCGCCGTGAATACGATCACATGTACCTTGCGCAGCCCATTATGGAGCGCATTGCCCCGGTCAAGTCGCCGCTCATCCTTGACGCCGCGACCGGAACGGGGCGCCTCCCGTTGGCGCTGCTGCGCCACGCGCATTTTCAAGGCCGCGTGATCGGCGTCGATCTCAGCCGCCGCATGCTCCGCCACGCCGCCACTAAGTTCAACGATACGCACACCAATCTGCTGTGGGTTCCCGCCGAACAACTCCCGTTTTCCGATAACTGTTTCGACGTCGTGACGTGCCTCGAAGCGCTCGAATTCATGGAGCGTCCAGAAATCACGCTCATTGAACTTATCCGCGTGCTGCGCCCCGGCGGCGTTCTGCTCACGACCAACCGCATCAACACCAAGCTCATGCCCGGCAAGACTTACGTCGACGATGATGTGGCCGCGATGCTCCAGCGCAACGGCATGGGACAAGTCGAAATCATGGGCTGGCAGGCCGATTACGATCTCGTGCTGGGCTACAAGAAGGGCCAGTCCAAGCCGACCCTCGCCCGTCCGCTCGGGGAACTGCTGCTGTGCCCGCGCTGTGGTCACGCCCACCTGACCGACGAAGGCGATCACTGGGCGTGTTCCAATTGCGGGGCGCGCGCGCCCGTCGGTCATGATGGGGTGATCGAACTGGCTCACCTTGCGCGGCGCGGCTGAAATCCATACAATGCGTCCCAATTCGGACTACAACTGATGAGGGACATCTTGAAACTCCTCCCCAACGAACTCACCCGCATGGTCAACGAGGCGATTCGCGCCGCGCAGGCCGATTCGTCGCTGCCTGCGTTTGACATCCCAACGCTCGATGTGCGCCCATCCAAACGCGCCGATCAGGGCGACTTCAGCGTCGCCGTCATGGCGCTGAGCAAACTCGCGCGCGGCAACCCACTGGAGATCGCCACCAAGATCGCCGCGCACATGCCCGCCGCCGATTTCCTCGCCTCGACCGAAGTCGCGCCGCCCGGCTACATCAACTTCCGTGTCAATTCGGCCTGGCTCAAGGCACAGGTGGAAACGATCATCGCCGAAGGCGAACAGGTCTTTCAGCTCGAGATCGGCAAGGGCAAGCGCGCGCAGGTCGAATTTGTGAGCGCCAACCCGACCGCTCCGCTCCATATAGGCCGCAGCCGCGGCGCAATCGTCGGCGATGCCGTCGCCCGCGTGCTCGAGGCGACGGGCTACGAAGTCCAGCGCGAATACTACTTCAACAACGCGGGCGTGCAGATGACCAATCTCGGCAAGAGTCTGCGCCTGCGTTATCTCCAAGCCTTGGGCGAGCCGATTGACGAAAACGAACTGTCGTATCAAGGTGAATATTTGAAGGGCATCGCGGCCAAACTCGTCACCGAGCAAGGCGATACCCTGCGTGATGCCGACTGGAAGCCGTTCAAAGAGTATGCCGAAGCGCAGATGTTCGAAATCATCAAGACGACCCTCAAGCGGGTGGATATTCGGCACGATCAGTTCTTCAACGAGAACAGCCTGTATGACAGCGGCGCGGTGTGGGATACGCTCGAAGAACTCGACCAGAAGGGCTACACCTATAAAGCCTCCGTTCCTGAAGACGCCGATGCTGAAGAACGCGCCGACGCCGGCGACAAAGGCGAGGCGATCTGGTTCCGCAGCACGCAGTTCGGCGACGCGAAGGATCGCGTGCTCGTCAAGTCAAATGGTGACCCCACCTATACCCTGCCCGACATCGCCTACCACAGGAACAAGATCGAGCGCGGCTTTGACATCTGCGTGAACATTCTCGGCGCGGATCACTACGTGCAGCATCAGGTCGTCAAGCACGGCCTCACCGCGCTCGGCCTCGATGCGTCGAAGGTGCGCGTCATCATCGTTCAGATCGTGCATTTGCTGCGCGGCGGCGAAAAGGTCAAAATGAGCTCGCGCAAGGGCGATTTCGAAACACTGGACGACCTGATCGACCAGACTAGCGCCGATGCTGTCCGCTATGGTCTGTTGGCGCGCACCAGCGACTCGCATCTCAACTTCGACCTCGATCTTGCGGTCAAGCAGACGAACGAGAACCCCGTCTATTACATCCAGTACGCCCATGTGCGCTGCGCAGGCATCTTCCGTGAAGCAGCGCTCCGCGGCGTGACCGACGATGGCGCGGACCTGAGTCTGCTGGGCGACGCGGAAATGAGCTTTCTGCGCAAGGCATTGGAACTCGGCGAAGTCCTGGAACTCGCGGCGACGCACCTTGAACCGCATCGAGTCGCGTTCTACGCGCTGGAACTCGCAAACACCTTCCACCCCATCTTCGACAGCGTGCGCGTGCTGCACACCGAAGTTCCACCTGATGTCGCCAAAGCGCGTCTGCGCTTCTATCGCGCCGCGCAGGTGGTGCTAAAGCGCGTGCTGCGGCTAATGGGCATGACCACGCCGGAAGTGATGTAGAGCGGCGCATTTTCGCAAATCGATTTATCCTGTAGGGGCGCAGCAGCGTGCGCCCCTATTTCTGACACTGGAGGCAAACCCATGGGACTCAAAGCCGATGTCTGGATTCGCAAAATGGCGCTCGAACACGGGATGATCGAGCCATTTGTCGAGCGGCAGGTACGCGAAGGCGTCATCAGCTTCGGGCTGTCAAGCTACGGCTATGACATGCGCGTCGCCAGCTCGTTCAAAATCTTCACGAATGTCTATTCCGCGATCGTCGACCCGAAGAATTTCTCGCCGCAGTCGTTCGTCGATGTTGAAACCGATGTGTGCATCGTGCCGCCGAACTCGTTCGCCCTCGCCCGCTCTGTCGAATACTTCCGCATTCCGCCGAATGTGCTCACTCTGTGCGTTGGCAAATCGACTTACGCGCGCACGGGCATCATCACCAATGTGACGCCCTTTGAGCCGGGTTGGGAAGGCTACGTGACGCTCGAAATCAGCAACACGACGCCATTGCCCGCCAAGATCTATGCGAATGAGGGGATCGCGCAGGTTGTGTTCTTCGAAGGCGACGAGCAGTGCGAAGTCACCTACGCGGACCGCAAAGGTAAATATCAGGGGCAAGTCGGCGTCACCCCACCGAAGCTGTAAGGCAAAGGCAGCACTGGAGCATGGCGCATGCCAAAACGCACTGATGTTGATTCAGCCTTATTTGAGGAAGCGCGTCGCTTGCGCCGTGAACAAGGGCTTAGCATTTCCAAGATTGCCGATCAGCTCTGCGTGAGTCGCAAAACGATCACTAGGTGGGTACAGGATATTGAACTGACTTCCGAACAGAGACGGTTGCTCTACATCGATCGCGCGCTTAAGGGTGGGGCAGCGGTAAGGAAGGACGATCTGCGCGCCGAAGCACGCCACTTACGTCAAGAGCTCGGGCTCTCCATCAAGCAGATTGCGACAATCCTGAATGCAGCCCAGAGTTCCGTTAGCACGTGGGTACGAGATGTCGAACTAACCCAAGAGCAGCGGGACACCTTGGAAGACCGTCGACGGAATCACCTGCCCGTGAGCCGCAGCAAAGCCAGCGCGACCAACATTGGCAAGTTTCGTAAACTCCGTGAGGCTTACCAGAACGAAGGTCGTGCGCGCGCACGTCAAGGTGATCCACTGCACTTGGCCGGATGCATGTTGTTCTGGGCTGAAGGAACAAAGACCAGAAATGTGTTGTCATTCATCAACTCCGACCCCGGAATGCTGAGTTTCTACATTCGCTTCTTGCGCGAAGCGCTGCAGGTTCAAACCGACGACATTGTTGTCCACGTTAACTGTTACTTGAATAATGGGCTGTTACTCGATGAAATTGAAACTTACTGGCTAAATCTTCTCCAATTGCCGCGCTCATGTATGCGCAAAACAATCGTGAATGCGCAACCACGCAGCAGTCAACAGAAAGGCCGCAAACTCCTTTATGGAGTCTGCGCTTTGACTGTCCACAAGACACAGCTTGTCCAGCATGTCTATGGCGCGATTCAGGAATATACCGGGATTGATAAGCCGGAATGGTTGGAGTAAAATTCCAACTATTCATGGGGGATTAGCTCAATGGTGGAGCAAACGGCTTACATCCGTTAGGTTGGGGGTTCGAATCCCTTATCTCCCACATTAATAGCTCCTATGTAACCCGTCTTGGTGACGGGTTTTATATTCCCTACGGAAACTCACGTTTGCTTTTTCGCTCTGATCCGTGATTTAATTACACTAGTCGTGTTTCATATTCCAAACTCGTAATCTGTATTGCGAGAAATGTTATGTTGACAGCAACTGAGCAAAATCGACACATCCTAATTGTAGAAGACGACGCCGATACGGCGGAGATGGTGAGCATCTTCCTCGAAACTGCGGGCTATACGACGGCGACCGCCGACAGCGGTGAGATCGCGCTGAACGAAATTACCGCGCAGCAGCCCGACCTCGTTTTGCTCGACTTGGGCTTGCCCGATATGTCCGGGTTGGATGTCCTCAAGCAGGTGCGTGCCAGCTCATTTCTCCCCTTGATCGTCATCAGCGGGAAAACGCAGGAACGCGACAAAGTTGTAGCGCTTGAACAAGGCGCCGACGACTACATGGGGAAGCCCTTCTCGCAAGAAGAATTGCTCGCCCGGGTGATGGCCCTGCTGCGGCGCGTGGGCTGGACGCCGATACCCGACCCCAAGCTGACCGTTCGCCATCTCGAACTCGACATGGCCCGGCGGCAGGCGAGCATTCGCGGCAAGCGGCTGCAGGTGACCCCCGTCGAATACGGCATCCTCGTCACGATGATGCGCAACGCGGGCGAAGTCGTCAGCCATGACGAGCTTCTGCACGCGGTGTGGGGTGAGCAGTATCAAGGCGATTACTCGGTACTCCGCGTGAATATCTCCCGCTTGCGCCAGAAGCTGGAAGAGAATCCCCGCCACCCGTCCTACGTGGTTACAGTGCCCGGTCAGGGCTACATCATGCCGCTGAAGCGTCCGTAGTATGCGTTTACGCCTCTTTTTGTTGTTCATTGGGGCGATCCTCGTGGTCGCCACCTACACGTTCCCCTTCTGGCAGCCACTGGTACAGCAAGACGCCGCCGTGCAAGAGATCGCCTTTCCCGGTCTCGCGCTTGACCTGCAAGATGAATTCCTCAGCTTGCCACCCGAACAGCAGCGCGCTTACCTCAACCTACGCCAGACCGAGCCCGAGCAAGCGCTGGCGATGCTGGTCGCCGCACTCCAACCGCGCCGCGCCGCCCCTGAAGATGATCAGGAAATGCCGGAGCTGAACGCGCCGATCACAGCGGCGACCGGAACATTCTTGACGCTGGACGCCATTCGTTCAGCGCGCGGGACAGCGACCATCTTCCAGCAAGCCGATAACAGCCTGCTCATGCGCTTCGAAGATTTTGCCATGCCCAACGCGCCCGACGCGCGCGTCTATCTCTCGCCCGCTTCCGAACCAGCGACCTCGGAAGAGATGCTGGCCGACGAGACAGCGGTCGAAGTTGGTGAACTGCGTGGCGCGATTGGCAACCAGAACTACGTCCTGCCTTCCAGTGTTGATCTCACGCTGGTGCGCAGTGTGGTGATCTACAGCCCCCAACTTGACCTGATCTACACGTATGCGCCCCTATTCGTGCGCGTTGGGTAAAAACCGAGCATGACTGACGACTACGCCGCGCTCGCCCCGGTTTATGACCGCTTGGGCTTATCCAGTTTTGCTGAAACTGTAACACCACAGATCATCGCCTTCGCCCAGGCCCAGGACTGGGCGGGTCGGCGCGTCGTCGATCTCGGTTGCGGCACAGGCGCCAGCGTCCGCTGGCTAACCGCGAACAAATTTAGCACGGTCGGCATCGACCTCTCGTCGGCGATGCTTACGCTCGCGCAGAAATCGATCGCCAGCTCCGGCGTGGGTTTGCGCTGGCTGCAAGGTGATATGCGGGCGCTGGATGACCTGCACGACATTGACCTCGTGCTCTCGCTGGATACGCTGAATGAGCTGAACAGCCTGCGCGATCTGGAAATGGTCTTCGGCGCCGTCTTCAAAGCGCTCGCTCCCGGTAAGCTGTTCGTTTTCGACCTACATACGATTGAAGGCTTGGCGCGGCGGACGCCGCTCACCTACATGCTTGATGCTGATGACTTGACCGTCCTCCGAGCCGAAGAGTTTGACCATGAGCGCCTCGCCAATATCGCCCAATACACCGTCTTCGAGCGTGCTGGTTATCTATGGCGGCGCTGGAGTGCGACGCGCACATTGCGCGGTTTCCCGATTCAGGTGGTCAACGCCTTGCTAGGACGCGCGGGTTTCGGCATAATGGCGCTCATGACTGAGCAGATGCAGCAGTTTGACCCCACCGCAATGCGGGCGGGACGTGTCGTCTTCTTCGCACAAAAACCGGAGTCGGTGTGAGCAAGTTCGAAAAACTCGTCGTCCAGCTTGACAAAGAACACTCGGCGCTGCGCGCGACCGAGATAGTTGTGTTCATCGCCTCGGGGGTGATCCTGTTCCTTGTGCTCAGCAGCGTGATCACCGACGCCGGCTTCGATCTACTGGCCGTCTTCCTGGCTTTTGCGGGGGCGGCCGGGCTTACAGCGGTGACCGAACGCTTCCTCAAAGGCCGCTGGACCAGTGGACGCGTGGTCGAAGTCGATGCAGACGGGGTGCGCCTGAAGCGCAAAGACACAGTCGAGGGGGAAATCCTCTCCGAAGACCCGGCGCAGGTGGCGCTGTGGCGCTTCACGGTGAACAAGCGCGCCCGCGTGCCCAAAGGGCACTCGGTGTTTGCCTGTGCGATTTATTTCGAAGATACCTACGTACCCGTGTATACCTTCTTCTCACCCAAACAGGTTGAAGCGTTCGAGGCAGCGGATCGCTTCGCCAAACTCGCCAGCTCCAAAGCCGCCGCCGGTGAACGCGAAGACTTGCGCCTCGCGGGTGAACAGCGACGTCTGCGCGAAGCCGAAAATCACCGCTGGTCGCATGGCGGCGAAATGTCCGCCGACGACTTCCTGACCTATTATGCCCGCCTGAAGGCGCAGTATCCCGAATGGCTCGACACAAAATCTTCTTGATCTTCATCGCGGCGCTGATCCCCTTCGCGGGCGTCCGCGCGCAGACAATTCTGACGCCCTATGTGGAAATGTCAGGCAGTGTGCCCGCGGGCGGCTCGCAGACCTTCACCTTTAGCGCGCAGAGCGGCGCGGTCGTGTCGCTCATCGCGCAGGCTGAATCGCCAGAATTCGACCCGATCCTGTCATTAAGTGATCAGGCGGGACGCCCCCTCTTTAGCAATGACGACTACGCGTATCCCGACAGTGCCGACGCCCTGCTTGAAGCCGTCACCCTGCCCCGCACAGAGACCTACACCGTCACCGTGACCGGTTTTGCGGGCAGCGCGGGTGATTACGCGCTCACCCTGCTGCCCGGCTATGGCCATCCGCTCACCATCGAAGACTTTGGCGGAACCGATTGGGAGAGCCCGGACGACGCCCGGGCGACCCGTGCGAACAATATTCTGTCGATGGCGGTAGAAGGCGTGCGCACTACCGGAACCGCGCAGAACGCCGATGTCGAAGCGCCAGCCAACTTCATGGCGCAGGTCGACGTGATTGAGGTGACCAACCCATCCGGTTGGACAGCAGGCATCACGGCGCGGCGGCAGGGTAATTCTTATTACCTGTACGAAATCAGCTCGCAGGGGCTGTGGCGCTTCTCGCGCTATGACGACGGCACGGCGACCGTGCTGCGCGACTGGACGGGGCATCCGAGCATCCTTGCGGGCGACCCCACTTTCACGCTCGGTCTGATGGCGAATGGTGTCGGCTTTGATTTCTTCTACAACACCGCATATGTTGGCAGTGCCAACGATGCCACGCTGACCGAAGGCGGAACCGTCGGCTTATCCATTGGTACAACCTCATCGCTCGCCAGCACCACCTCGGCGCAGTTTGACAATCTGGTGATCACGACGCCTGTCGAAGTCAATGGCGCACGGCTGATCCCGAACGAAATTCCACTCGCCGAAGGGACGGGCTTGGTCATGGCGCTCAAACGCCAGAACTTGATCGCGCCGGACGGCGTCATGTCGCTGACCCTGCCCGAAAGCTCTGTGCAGTTCGCGCGCCCCGGCATCAACCGCTTGATGCTCGGTCGGGGCACGAATTACACCAATTTCGCGCTCGGCGGCACGGTCAATATGCAGGGCGGCACACCGAGCGGCGACGTCGGCTGTGGCATCGTCTTCCGCTTCACCGATGAAACGCACTATACCCTCGCCTACATCGATCAACGCGGGGGCTATGGCATCTCCGAACGCGACGGCGAAGATTTCCTCCCCGGCCTGTACGGAACACGGGAAGGTCTCGGTCAGGGTCAGCATCACTTGCTCATCATCGCCAACGACAATACACTCTATTTCTATGTTGACCGCCAGTACGTCGGCACCGTCGACGACCCACCGCGCGAAGGTCAGGTGGGCATCGCCGTCGTCAACTTTGAAGCCCTCAACACATCGTGCAGTTATTCGAACCTCTGGCTGTGGGAATGGGATTGAAAGGCGCCACGTGACCCCGACTGAATCCGCGATTTTGCGCACGGTGCTGTATGGAGATATCTTTGACTTCGCGCTCACCGTCCCGGAAATTCACCATTTCCTGATCGCGGATCAGCGTATCCCCTACCGTGACCTTGCCCACACCCTCGAACACTCAACCTATCTCCGTTCCGTCCTCACCATCGAAGCGGGCTATGTCGTATGCGTCCACCGCCGCGACCTCATTCCCCTACGCCAGGAACGCGACCGCGTCGCCGCGCAGCTCTGGGAGCAGGCACGGCACTACGGTGTGTGGCTGGCACGCATTCCCTTCGTGCGGATGGTCGCACTGACCGGAGCGCTGGCAATGCGGAATCCTGCCGGGCTAGCCGACGACCTTGACTATCTGCTGGTCACAACGCCGAATCGGGTGTGGTTAGCGCGCGCCTGCTCGATTCTGCTGGTGCGCTGGGTTAAGTTCCGCGGCATCGTGATCTGCCCCAATTATGTGCTCGCCGCCACGGCGCTCGAACAAACCCGGCGCGATCTGTTCATGGCACGCGAAATCACGCAGATGATCCCGCTCTATGACACCGACATCTATTCGGCGCTGCGCGCGGCTAATGGTTGGGTCAGCGCGTATCTGCCCAATGCGAACACGCCCTTCTATCCGCAGCCCGAGCGCAACACCGGGCAGGCGTGGAATGCGCTAAAACGGCTGGCTGAAGCGTTTTTGGGTGGCGCTGTGGGGGACAGACTAGAACAGTGGGAGTTTAAGCGAAAATCGCGGCGTTTTGCGCGGGAGCTGCATCAGCCCACCAGCGCGGCGCAGATCGATGCCGAACACGTCAAGGGGCACTTCAACGATCACGGGCATCCGATCCTCAAAAAATATCGGGAGCGCCTCCGCCAGTATCAACTGGACGAAGAGACGCTCCCGATTGCAGGCGACTAGGTAGGTTTGCTCTGTAGGGGCACGGCGCGCCATGCCCCTACACTAAACACTGAATGTCAGCGGCGCATGACCGTGCCGAGCGAGTCGCACGCGGGGCACGAACCGTCCGGGCGGATCATCGCGTAACCACCCTGCGGATCGTCAGCCGTGTACAGCGTGAAGTCCACATTCCACACAATCATCAGACGCACGCGACCGCTCTGCGCAGCGCGGGTCGCCGCATCGGCCAACCACGACGCCTGTTCGGCGACGGAGGTGTTCTGACCCCACGCGAAGTTCGCGGGCAGCGGTGAGCTGAAACCATCGGGGCTCAGGTAGCCAAGTTCCGAGAAGCAGGCGGGCTTGCCGCCGAACGGCGCAAGACCACGGCCCAGCATCGACTGGAAGTAGTAGGTCGGGTAACCACCGCGCGGATCGCCGCTAGTCTGGCTCGGCGCGATGATGCCTTCGTTGTAGTGCAGGCCAACGCAGTCCATGTAGTTCGCCGCACCTGCCGCCGCCATCTGCTGCATGAACGTATCGTCGTTGCAGCCGCCGGTACCGCAGCCCGCCGAGCCGAAGAAGCCCGTCGGAGCCGGAGCGCCGCTGATCACGATGGTGTTCGGGTTGCGCGCCTTAATGGCGTTGAACGCCGCCGCCAGCATGCGGGTGTAGCTACCGCCGTTGATCTGGCCAGCCGGCCATTCACGGTCGATGTTCGGCTCGTTCCACACTTCGATGGCGTCCGCGCCGAGCGCCGCGACACCGCCGAGGTAGGTCGCAAAGCCCGCGACATACGAGTCAAAGCTGGCGCCGAGCGCCGCCGGATCACCGACGATGCCGAGCAGCACTTTGAAGCCATTCTGATGCGCACCATTGATCAGGTTGGCGACGCCGCTCGGGTCAGCGCCCGCCGCGTACCGCACCTGATGCTTAACCCACGTCATGCCCGCGCGGCGCGCCGCATTGACGGTGTTCGTGCTCAAACCGAGGACGTGACCGCCCAACTCAAAGGCGCCCGTCGCACCCGCGCCCGCCACCGGAGCCGGCAGACCAGCCGCGCTCGGATCAGCCGTGGCCGCCGGCGACGCCGACGGAGCCGTCACCTGATCGCACGCGGTCACAATCGTCG
>JAYRZU010000092.1:0-257462 GCA_041916315.1 Anaerolineae bacterium | reverse complement strand
CTTTGCTTGGTTGCTGAATTTTCGTCGCTTGAGCAAGGACTACGAGTACTCTCCCGTCACCAGTACAGGCATGATTTACGCGGCGATGACGCGCCTCATGCTGCGGCGTCTTTCTCAACCATAACTTCTCAAACGGCTTCTAAGCGTAGTGAGTCCGAACTCACCTTCCGACTGTTCCGGCCGTCACATCCTTTCGCTCCTTCCTCTTTCCCCCCAGTAACGGTTTGCTGTCGGAAGAGTAGTCCTAAGCAAGACCACCCGGAACGGCACACCATGCTTGATAGGCAGGCTGCATTGTTACTGGTGCTCGGAGTTGAGCGCTAAAGCAGGGGTGAATCAAAGCAATGGCGATTGATACGGGCAACAGCACAAAGAGATTTGAATATCGCACATTTCTACTCCCTCAGCTCTTAGTTAAGTTGGGTGTGTTTCAGGGAATGCGCTCACCCAACGCCGATTACCGCGAGAACAAATTCATGGAGGGGGATATTGCCCCCCAAAACGTCGATCAAGCGCTGAGTTTTGTTCACCCGATGGCGGTGCTGCTCAATCTGGCGGGCTATCAGCTTGAAGCGGTGACGCTGGCGGCCTTGGCGACCAATGGCGTGAGCTCGGGCGTTTTCATCAACTGCCTGAAAGGTGAATACAGCATCGGCAGCGCGGATCCATCCGACCCGGAAAACGCGCTTCAATCCCTGATTCAGCGCGACTTTCTCGCGAATACCAATCTCTGTCTCGCGCTACGCATCACTCCACGCCCCATGTGGTGGGGCGAATCTGCCAGCGAGCAGTTTTTCAGTCTGCCTGTTTCGCTCACAGGCTTGGGGTTTTCGCATACCCAGCTCGAAACCCGGAGTGCAATCTGGCTTCTTCTCGGCGGCAACATTTCGAATAGCGGCACCAACGTCAAGCTGCAAGATGTGACGACCGGACTTGATGACAGCCTGACTGATTTGACCGAAGCTATCGCTGACGCGCTGACAACCGAATGGATCGGCAAGCAAGCCACCCCCGACGCGCGTTCCGGACTGCTGAAATATCTTAGCCCGGCTCACTGGGGGGCGATGATCACGGGCGACACGATCTTAGGCGATGAAGATGAGCTCGAAACGCATAATCTGACGCTGATCACCATGGGGCTTGATGTTTCTGACTGGTTGGAAACGCTGAACGAAGCGACCTTTAAGTCGTGGCTGCTGGACCTGCAAAAGGGCAGTTTTAAACAGTCGCTCAAACAGGCCATGTCGCTCAAAGGGAATGCTATTCAAGCGCAGGTGATCCCCGAAATCAAAACCAGCATTGAGACGATTTTCACCGGCACGCATCCGCAACGTGACTGGGTCAAATACAAACATGTGCGCGATTTGATTGAGTCGCTGGTTCTGAACGGTTCGGCGCTGCATTACATCAATGTTTTGATGCTGATGGAAGAAATGACTGTGATCGATATGCTCGGGCGCATCGCTGAGCCAAGCACGCCGAAAGTAACCCTGCCGTTTGACATCACCGGCTTTTACGAGCAGATTCCTACCCCGGGTGCGCCCAATTTCGATACTGATCCATTTGACTATCACACGCTGCAGCTGAATCAAGCCGGGTTGTACGCGCACGGGCACTGGCAGTTCCGCGAACAACCGGGCATGTGCGACGACGAGTATAACGGTGGTCGCTATATTCGCTGGAAGCATTACCGCTTCTGTTTGGATGTATTGCCCGGACAGGATTATGGAACGGACCAGTCCCAAATCTATTTGCAGATCTATCGTTGGGTGAACCCCAACTTTCAATCTGCCGAACCGTATCTCAAACCGCCTGATCAAGCAGTTCCTGAAGATTACTGCAACCAAGACACAGCCGAGATCGGTACCATCAGCATCACCAAGCAAACGCTAGATAATGGTTTTGAAGCATCCGCTGTCGTCTACGAAAACAATCTACCCGATTACACGGTTGAACTCGAAATAAGTATCGGGTCGGAAACTCTCCTCCTCCGCCGCACTTATGCCCAACCCTATCTACCTCAGCCGGACTTAATTGCAGCGCCGCTGGTATCGCGTCAAGCACTGGTCGTCACCCATCGCTTCCCCTTCCACAGCTATGACAAAGTCCGCGTTTTGGCCGCCGCCGAACATTTAGTCAGCAGCATGGCGGCGAATTTTGAGGCATTCGAGACAGAGAGCAATCTGACGAACGCCCAAGTCCAGGCACTGTTGACGGTCGATCAGAACTTTGCCCAGTGGATGGCGCGTTATGCCTGTGTCAGTACGCAGACCTGGAAGCTGTCGAATCACGGACCACAACTGGATCAAGTGCGCACCCTCATTGTGCAAATTCTCGCACAGCGCATCATCGCTTTGAGCGATATCAACATCGATGCGCTGACCGTTTTGAGTGTGTTTTTGCGCCGTCCAATTCACGAAGGGCGCATGAAGTACACACGGGCGATCATGGAAGACTCCATTCCCGAACGCAGCCTGGAGATTGAACAAGCCGTTGATGATGACACTGCCCAGAACCACATCTACGATTGGGGTGACAACGGCTTAGGTGAAGAAGTCCAGGGTTGGAGTATTGAAACGCTGATCAATGTCGGTGTCAGAAAAACAGTTAAAGTTGCCGAGCAAATTGCCGAGCTGCTCGTCCAGCTTGAAAAGAATGTAGTCCCACTTGCGATTGATGTGAGCGTCTTCCTTTTAGAAATCGAAAAGGTTTCGCCGCTTGGAACCGCTTATCCCCAGTGGGCTCCCGGTGAAATTCACAGTTACTTCGGCTTTCTGATGGGTCTTGCCGTTACCCCACCCTACTTCAAGGGGATCTACTTCCAGGCCGATAGCACCCAAAGGATGTACGCGGGGGTGAACTGGGATCCTGGTGATTTTACGGGACCCATTGTCCAATGGGCATTTAACGCGGGGGCGGTGCTCGATTCCTATGTCGGACCCTGGCGGGTAGATGTTGGCGGATTGATTGAATACTATGTGCTGCAAAACTATACTCCAGTTCAAATGTTTGCGCGCTGGATGGGTGTGAACCCCGATGACATTCGTCTCGGTTTCAGCCTAAGTGCCACTCTCTTTCTCGGGAATTACTGGGATATGCAGCTCCGCCCGCCGATTCTCTCCAGAGGCTTGAATTGGGTCGATTACTCTTACGGCGCAGCCTATATCCTTGAAGCAGCCTGGCTGAATGGCGGCATCATTCACCTTCCAGAGTCAATCATGGGCCATCAATCCAATCGTCAGGTGTTTGAAGGCATTTTCACGCCAATTGTGCCGCTTCCGTGGCGCGTGATGTCCTATACAGGCGCCCGCACCTACAATGAGCTTGATGAATGGGAGCTGACAGACGGCGACAAACTGCTGCTGCGCGGCATGGTCGCGGAATACCTGATCATCTTCCGCCGCCGTGATACCAAGCTCACCATCAACGGTCATGCCAGCCCCATCGGCACCGATCCCTATAACCTCTGGCTCTCACAAAAACGCGCCCAAGCCGTCTATGACTATCTGCGCAGTCTGCTCACCGACGATGAGTTTTTGATCCTACCGCAAAACACCGTCGTTCAAGGTTTCGGCGAACTATATCCCAATGTTTACGGTGCCCCCGAACGCGATGACACCTGGCAAACGGTCATGATCTATCTGAACGGCGAACTGATTGTTGCCCTAGGCGAGAGCCTGAGCGAAAGCGACGCCGGATGAGCGCGAGATACGGAGCCAACCACGCATGAGCTATCCACTCAACATTGCCAGAGGACTGGGAGAAGCCTTCGCTGCGCTGTCCTCTTCGCTCGCTTCAGCCAATAAATTCACCCTACTGCTGCATCGATTGGGCTGGCGCGTCAAACTCACAGACGATCAGATGGAGCTGGTCAATTCGATCTTGGGCGTCAGCAGCGGCCTAACTGCGCTGACCAACGCGCTGGCGGATCTTGAGAACGACGACAGCGATCCGAATGTGGCCGCAGTGGTCGAAGCCGCCTTCAACATCAGCCTAGCGCTGTATGACCTTGCCCAAGCCGACCTCAGCAGCATCCCCGAACTGCCCGGACCGCTGAACAGCGAAACATTCTGGATCGATGACTTTGCGCCGCGCTTGATCAACCTGCTGCTGATCGATTTGATTACGGATAAAGCCAGTGGTCTGTACGGCTTGATGGATGTTTTCGGTCTGGTCGAACCCGCTGTCGTCGACGGCTCGTTGTGGTGGTTCAGCAGCCCGTCCACGCTGCGCTGGGATCGCCTACTTCCCGCCGTCACGGATCCGGTTGGACATCTCAAAACGATCTACGGTTGGGAAGACGACCTGCAAACAACGGCCATCACCGCCGCAATCAAAGGATTTGTGGGTACACTGGGTTTGCACACGGCTCAAGCGCCCATCAGCGACACCTTGCGCACCCGCTTTTTCCCAGACCTGTCAGAAACGCTCACCATCCACGCCACCGAAGTCATCTTCATCGAGAACGGCTTCACGCGCGCGGGTCTACGCATTCTACCCGTCAACACGGATGACGATACCGGGTTGTACATCGAGCCATTTATTCAGGGCATCACCAATGCCAGTATCAGCCCAATCGAGTCGATTGAATTAGCGCTCACCGGATCAGCCGAAGCCAACGGCACAGGTATTTTCATCAAGCCAGAGGGTCGGCCAGAAACGCTGGGCGCGAGTGTGGCGCTGGATCAGAAAATGAGCTTGCTGTGGCAACCGGATGAACCACAGGTGTTAATCGGCAAGCCAGATGGCATGCGCCTTGAATTGGCCGATGCTGAATTCTCCGTCACCTTCACCGGCAGCCCCGCCGAGCCCGAAATCATCATCACGATGGGCGGTCATGACACAGGCCTCAAGTTGATTCTGAACTCAACTGAGGCGGATTCGTTCGTCAGCGAACTGATGAAGAATATGGAGATCAACGCCAACCTCGCGACCCGGCTGGTGTGGTCAAGCAAAACCGGTTTTGCTATTGAGGGTAGTACCGGGCTTGAGATCATCATCCCCCTCAACCTTGATATCGCCTTCGTCACGCTGAACGAGCTCTATCTCGCGCTGGCGCTGGCCGCGGAAAGCATTGAAATCACGGCGGCAGTGACCTTCTCCGCGGAAATTCCGCCGCTGACCTTCACCGTCAACCGCATCGGTTTAATGACCACCCTCACCCCGGATGACGACCCAACCACGAGCGGTCTCGGGGGGCTCGATCTGGCGCTGGCTTTCAAACCGCCCACCGGTGCGGGGATTGCCCTCAATTTTCTTGATATCGTCTACGGCGGCGGCTTCATTGACCTGAACCCTGACAAAGGCGAATACAGCGGCATAATCATGGTGCAGTTGGCGGTAATTGGTATCACTGCCACCGCGATCATCACGACTAAGCTGCCCGATGATCCCAACGCCTGGAGCATGTTTGTCAGCATCAACGTCAACCTAGGCGGCATTCCGCTCGGTTTCGGTTTCACGCTGGAAAAAGTCGGCGGCTTGATCGGTATTCACCGGTCAATTGCTACCGATGTATTCCTAGAGGGTATCCGCACCGGGCTGCTCGATTCGGTCCTGTTCCCCGATGATCCGATCGCCAATGCCCCGAAGATTTTGAGCGATATTCAAGCAGCCTTCCCCACTGCCCCCGGCTCGTTTGTGGTGGGAGCGATGCTGCAAATCGGGTGGGGATCGCCCGCCATCATAACGGGGGACATTGGCTTTATCATCCAGGTGCCCGACATCATCCTGATGTTGATCGGGCAGGCCGAATCGGTGTTACCCACCCAGGATGCGCCGTTGGTCGAGTTTCATTTCGATGTCGTCGCAGTCATTGACTTAGCCCTCGGCACGCTTGATATCCGCGCTGGCCTGCGCGATTCGCAAATTGTCGGGTTCGTGCTGACGGGTGAAATGGCGCTGAAAGCTGCTTTTCTGGGTCAGCCATCCTTCCTGCTGGCGTTAGGCGGTTTCCATCCGGCGTTTGTCCCACCAGAATCTTTCCCGACATTGCAGCGGTTGGGCTTTGGCCTGAACGTTGGCGACTGGCTCAGTCTCTCACTCGAAACCTATCTAGCGCTCAGCTCCAATACTGTGCAATTCGGGGCGGGGCTGTACCTAAGCGCGACGTTTATCGGCTTCAGGGTCGAGGGCGGCTTCGAGTTCAATACGATGATCACGTTCTCACCCTTTCAGTTCGTGGCCGATCTACGTTTCTACATTACGGTAAGCGCGGGCTCAATCGAACTGCTTGGCGTCCTGCTCACCGGATACCTCAGCGGTCCCAACCCCTACTTCATTCGCGGTCAAGCCCAGTTCAAGCTGTTTGGTCTGGCCAAAGAAGTGAATATCGAAGAATCGATTGGCAAGACCAGCCCGCTTGACGAAATCGATGAAGTCCCCCTAATCGGTGATCTGGTGGCTGCACTCGAAGAATCCGATAACTGGCATGCCGTGGATGAAGGTCCGCGCATAGGCGCGGTAATTTTGGCGGGTGTGAGCGATCCTGAGGCGGAACCGACGGTGCATCCGGGCGGTATGGTGGAAGTGGTTCAGCGTCTAGCGCCGCTTGACGTGCAACTTGAGCATTATGGCCAAGCTGAAATCGACGGGCAAGACGAGTTTGACGTTGACGCTGTGACCCTTGGCGGCGGTGATATTGCGTGGGAATTTGTTGAAGATTGGTTTGCACCCGCCCAGTTCTTCGAAATGGCGAGTGATGAAAAGCTGGACGCACCCTCTTTCGAGATGATGAAGGCAGGCTTACGTTTTGGGGATGATGCTTCCGATGGCGGCACCAGTGCCGACGCGCTCTACAACTATGAGCAGATCATCCGTGATCCGGAGTTTGCCGACGCCAACTATTCCCTTAAGGCCAAGTTCACTCCAACTGCCGCCGTGGTTAATACCCTGGGGCTGCAAAAACAGATGATGGTCAGCAGTCACCCATTGATTAAGCGTACGGCAGCAGCTCAGGTTTACACGCTTAACCCGGTGCGCTATGTCATTGTTGACCGCACCACGCTCATCTCGGATGCGGGGATGCCCACTCGCACGATGACCCATGCCGAAGCCGCCCAAAAAGTTCATGTGCACACGGGTGACCAGATCGTGGTGACGACTGGCGAAAGGGTAAGCGAATGACCGACCTCAACCTACGGTTTCTGCCTTGGCTGCGGCGCGGGCTGGCGCGCTCTATTCAAGCCGGTGCTTCTGCCAACGTCACGGTCAATTTCAGCTTCATTGTCGGCGGCTCATCTGTCAGCAAAACGCTCCGGGTACGCAGCGCTGGCGATGTCATCGGGATTGATCCGGCACAAATCATCCGGACGGATCCGCGTCCGAACATGGTTGACTTTGAACCGAACTATTTCCCAACCATCGAGTTTGCAACGCCTGACCTCCCGTGGATGTTCACACCGACCGCGCCCGATGGTGATCGCTTACTGCCTTGGTTGACGCTCATCACCGTGACCGAGGAGCTTGTCAGCATTGGCACGCTGCCCAACGCACCCTTACCGGTCCTCACGACTCCGCTCAGTGAACTGCCGCCGGATCTCAATGAGATGTGGGCATGGGCACACGTCCAATCAACCGAACTCTACGCAACGCCCGCAGATCTGAGCCAAGCGCTGCGCGACCAGCCACAAAACTTCCTCAGTCGCATACTCTCGCCGCGCAACTTGCAGCCCGCAACTACCTATATTGCGTGCCTAATCCCCACCTTCCAAGCCGGGGTGTTGGCCGGGATGGGACTGACCGTTCCCGAAGATGTCAGTCAAACCCTAGCCTGGGAATTCGGCGACACCCGCACCGAAATTCAACTGCCTGTCTATCATTCATGGTCGTTCACCACCGGCGCGCTGGGCGATTTTGAAATGCTGGTTGAGCGCTTACAGCCGCGTGAATTAAACGAAACCGTTGGGCGGCACGAACTAGACTTACTCAACAGCGGCATTGTCGCCCCCAAAACGGTCAGCCTGCCCAAAAGCACGCTCTTTTATGGCGCGCTTGTGTCACCGAATGCGATTGTCGAAACACCGCTGCCCAAAACGCCCTCACCGCGCCCGACCGCTGATCCTTTGCGCGCTGCCGTCTATGATATGCTCACGCCCGAAGTGGTCGATACGGGGGGTGACTATCACTACTTGACCGACGATCCGGTCGTCACCCCGCCGCATTACGGGTCTGAACAGCTAAATGGCGCCGTGCTGCCGCCGCCTAAACCGGACGGTCAGCGCAGCCCCGTCGGCTATACGCCCGTCTGGTACGGTGACGTGAACAGCCACCCGCGCACCCGCGGCGCCGCCGGTTTAGGTGTGCGTATCGTTCGCCGTCACCAAGAAGATTTCATGGCGCGAGCCTGGGAATCCGTCACCGAACTGCGCTCAATCAATCAGACTTTGCAGCAAGCCGTCTATGCGTCGCTGATCGCCGAGCGCTGGCAAGGACGCATACATCTGCTTGAAACGGGCGCGCTGCTCACCCTCACCCGTGCCGCGCACACCCGCATTCTGCCCAGTACCAAAACGATCTGGGGGCAGTTGCAAGCCGCTGCCGTCCCGAACGGCGCGGTCTCCAGTGATATGGGTCGTCTGACGCGCAGCGGCAGCGTCGTGCAGCATACTTTGCGCCTAACAACTCGCGCAGCTTCGATCCAGCATACGCTGCGCCAACTTGTTGTCGAGCAGCCTGACCGTCTGGTCGCGCTGTCTGTCCACCAACTACCTGCCGGAGCAGGTTTGCTCTCCACCGGAGAAGCGGAGTCGACAGTGGAACCAGTTTTGAATTGGTATGCGGACGCGCTGGCACTCCAGACCGATTCTGAAATTGATCGCATCAACGACTTGCTCGTGGGCGGAGTCCGCCCGGCTGAGCAAGCCAGCACAGTGACTGCCGTGCTGAACGCTAACCAGATGGCCAGTGGGCAAATCGCCCAGCTTGATGAGTTGAGACAGCGCGGTTTTCGCTTATCGCCACAGGCCCAGGCCACACGAACCGCCGCCACCGCGCTGCGAAATATCACCAATCAATTCATCAATCAGGTTGCGCCCAATCAGTTCCCGCCTCGCGCCCAAGTTGTGGCGGTACGTGATGCAGTGAGAACGTTCCAAAGCACGTTGAACGATTGGTCAAGTGTGACTGAAGAACAACCGCTGCCACCCATCGCCACGAGCGACTCGCTTGAACCGATTGCCCATTCGCTAAGCCATGCGCTGCATGCAACCGAAACGATTAGCACACATCTCCAATCGCGCATCCAGCTGTCCGCGGTGTCGTGGGGCAACCGACCGATCCCCACCCTATTCACGGCATCCCCATCCTTTGATGAGGCGGTCTACCCCTATGTGAACGAGCTGAGCCCCGAATATATGCTGCCGGGGGTTGGTGAAATTGAGCCGAACACGGTCGGGCTGGTGGAAGTGAACGGTGAATTTATCGAAGCGCTGCTGCTCGGCATCAATCACGAGATGAGCCGCGAAATGCGCTGGCGTGAGTACCCCGCCGATCTCAGCAATACATGGTTTAAACACTTCTGGACGTCTACCACACCTGACATTGACGAGATCAAGTCGTGGAAGGTTACAGAGTCGCTCGGAAACAACGTGATCAACTTTGCCGATGACATGCTGGTGCTGCTCATCAAAGGCGATATTCTGCAGCGTTACCCCAATCTGGCCGTGTATGCAGTCAAAGCGGTAGCCAAGGACGTCAGCAGCACGCGCCGTCTGCGTGTGCCCAAAACGCCCGAAGTGCAAATCTTCCCCGCGTTTAGCGGCGATCTAGGCGCGGGCGTGAAATTCTTCGGGTTTGCTGGTCTGGATATGGCCGCCGCATTGGGGGATGCCACACCCGAAAATACAGCCAGCGATGGTGGTTATTTCTTCGCCTTTCAGGAACAACCGAGCGAACCACGTTTTGGACTAGATGAAACCGACCCGGAAGTCACCTATGATCAGGCTCAGCTCGACACTTGGAGCGAGCTGTCCTGGGGGCATCTCGTCAGCGCGGAATATCCTGACGCGCCGCCGTATCTCACTATCACCGGAAATTTCGAGGATGACCCCGAAAAAGACGATTCCACTGAAACATCCTCGCCAAGTTCAATCTGGGGCAGTCATGCAGGCGCGATGGCGCGCATCGTCTTGCAGCGTCCGGTTCGGATGCTGGTCCATGCCTCAGCGATGCTGCCAGAGGAAAACACCAAATCATGAGCAAACGACCGAACCGTCCTAATCGTCCCGGAAGTGCTGTCCCGCCGACTGGCGCTCCCCCTGAAACTGGGCGTTCCGCCACTGAATCACCGGGCGGCGGTCTACCCGATATTGATCTACCCGACATCAACCCGCTGGCGTTGTACAGTCTCTTGAACGCGGACGTCCCCCTATTGATGCTGCCAGTTCGCTTGGAAACACGCTTTTATCGTGATCCGAATCGGTTGAAGATTCGCGTGTATCCCGATCAGATTCATGTCAACAGCCATCAACCGGAATTAAGCACCCGCGAAGTCGAATTGGGGCAGCGTTTCTGGGAGTTAACATGGACGGCGAATTGGCAGAAAGCAAATCGCATCTTCAAAAAGCTGTCGGATACGCTGGGGGTCTGGCGGGCGGTGTGGGTGATGGAGAGCACGACGCCAACGAATATCGCCACGAAAGGGACAGGCAAGCCACTTTTTTCGCCCATCCAGGCTGAACGGGCTTTCGACGCCCCTGCGCAGTTCAATTTACTGCCCGCCCGCTGGGTCGCCGTGGGCCGGCTAAACGGTGAAACGGTGTTCACCGAAATTGGTGAGCCCATCCTAAGCGACCTACGGTTTGCGCCGTTCCAACTGCAAAACCTCGATGATTTTGATCGCTGGATGGTGGATTTTGACGCCGCTAAACGAATCGGCATGGCCTTTGAGATCGCGCTGACCGGCGACAAAACCGCCATCGCCACCCAAGGCTTAGATGAATTGATCGTGCTGGGGATCCGTGTCGACGATCCCCAAGAGGCCGCCGCTGCGCTCGAAAACACCTTGTTGGCTCACTACTACACCCGCGGCTTTGACTTTGTTCCACAGGGGACACCCACCAACAACACTGAAACCGTCCGGAGTCCGTGGGCTTGGAACAGCGCCGATGCTCAGAGCGTGCTGCAGCAGCTGTGGCAGCCCACCCCCGCCGCCCCCGATAGCTATCGCCAGCGCTTCGCCGCCGCCCTAGGCTTGAATCCTGACGGAATCGCCGCCCGTGGCCTGCATGGGAATGTGAATGATATTGCTGGCATGGAATCGATGAATCACACGCTGTGGTACAGCATGTGGGGCGAATATCTGCGCTTTATGTTCGACGATGGGGAACAAAACCCGCTTTCCGAAGCGAGTATTGATGACCTGCGCGACTGGTTCATTAATCATGTGCGGGGTGGTGCGGTGTATCCCGCCTTCCATGTTGGTTCCATGCCGTATGGCATTTTACCGATCCAGCTTCAGCCCTCTCCGCGTGATGCCCATACTCAGGAAGAATATCTTCAGTGGGTGCTGTCCGGCCTGCGCGCTGGTTGGGAACGTTCGCTGCCCAATGTGCCGCACCTTGACCCAACCGCGACCGCGTTAGCGACCTACGCGCCCATCAGCACTGACCTCGAAGCCGCCAATGATAACCTCATTGCTATACTCAGCAGCCACCCACACCCGACCAAATTCTTCACCCGCCGCCTTGATAACCTGCGCACGTGGTCATTCTGGTCGCTCTTCTTCGATCCGGTTGACCTCTACGAAGGTCAAAAAGATGTTTTGCTGGAGCGCACTGACGAAGTAGACAGCGTCTGGTCAAGCGATATTGAGAGCGACTTGCGCACTTCCTTTATTTCGCTCGCCGACCAGCAGGACTACTATGGCGACCTGCTTGCCGACGCCGAGTCGCGGTATGACGACGCCGCGCAAGCCGTTGTCGATTTTGGCGCGACCTTTGGCGGCATCATCCCACCCGCGTTCGTTGATGATCTCAACGCGTTAGTCGCTACCCGTGATACGTATGACGCCATTGTGCAGATCATCAACAACATTCTGGTGCTGCTCAACGCGCACGCTAACCGTGTCTATCCGGTCAGCAGCTTGAATCTGCTGCCGGTGATGGATGCCCTAAGCGCCGAAACGCCAAATCCGGAACACTTTTATTTTGTTTTTGATCAGGCGGACAGCGCGTGGGGTAACCTGCCGCTCGTGCAGGCGGAGGATGCGACAGGGGGAGCGACGGCCAGTGTCTATCTGACGTGGTTGAGCGATTACGCGCGCGGGACAGCATCGGGTACAGAACCTGCTGACCTGTCGGACCCAGCGCCGTTGTTATACCAGTTGATCAAGCGCTCGATTGACCGCGCTAACGCGTGGGATAACGATCAATTGGTGATATTTGATCAATTCGTCGGCAGCATTAATCAGCTTGATCAGTCCACGTCCAAAGCAGCACGGGTGACCACGACTAAGCAGTTTGCCACCAATACCAAACTTCTCAACACCGCTGCCAGTTTTCTCACGACGACGCTGCACAGCCCGCAGACCGACCCGATTCGTGTCGCGGTAGCTCGTGTGCCGCGCCGAGTATTCGCGAGTGCGTCGACTTACTTAAACGAGTATAAGCAAGTCTCACGCGACACCACTCCGGAACTTGACCATACGATTGCAATACTTGATCAATGGGCAGCGATTGCAGTCGATACGCCCGACATACCCTTCGGCTGGGGCGGGACGAATTATCTGCCGCCCAAAACCGGCATACGGGTCACCCAATTGGCGAACGCCATTGCGGACCTGGCCGCACTCACGCCAGAAGATCTCAAACTCCGCATGCAAGAGACGTTGGGGCTGGCCATGCACCGTCTGGATGCGTGGATCACCGCCTATGCCGAAGACAGCATCAGTGCCAAGCGCGCCAAATATCCGACGGGTGTCCAGCTCGGCGGCTTTGGTTGGGTGGAAAATCTGCGTCCTGATCAAGCCGGAACAAGCGCCTCACAGGGGTTCATCCATGCCCCGTCGATGACACAGGCCGCCACCGCGGCTGTTTTACGCAGCGGTTACAGCGCCTTCAGCGATGGGACAGCCACATCGCCGATGTCGGTCGATTTACGGTCGGATCGTGTCCGCATCGCCCGTTGGATGATGGACGGGGTACGACAGGGGCAGCCGGTCAACGAACTGCTCGGCTATCGCTTTGAGCGTTACCTGCATGATGAATTTCTCGATATCTGGATTGAGCCGGTGCGCGCGGTAGTCGCTGAGCACGGGACAACCGAATATTCGGGCAATCGCAAAATCGCTGTCGTTGATGGGTTGGGTTTACTAGAACTATGGAACGAGGGTTCAGGCGATCTAGCAACGCTGATCACGGCGCCCACTGACAGCAGCGGAGTCACCCATGAGTTCAACGAGCTGCAACCCGCGCTAGAGCATCTGGTGTGGATCACCGATTCCATGGCAGATCTGGCGTTGGCCGAAAGTGTTCACGCCCTCGTACAAGGTGATTATGAACGTGCCAGCGCCGTCCAAAATGCCTCGGCGCTGGGCGATGTTGCACCGCCCGAAGTCCGCTCGGTGCTGACCCCCAATTCCGGGATGACGATCACCCACCGTGTGCTGCTGATTCCGAGCGGCACAGACAGCCTGTGGAAGCATGCAAATCTGAGCATTCGCAGTGCCACAGAGCCAGCGCTGGAAGCGTGGGTCGCGGCGATCGTTGGCGACCCGTCCAAAATTCGGTATCAGGTGCGCGGAACCGTCGATACGACGATGGAAACACGCTCGCTGGCCGAGCTGCCGCTCTCTGCGCTGGATGCCATCTATCTCGCCCCCATCGATACGCAGATTGTCGGCTCGGGTTTGGGCAAACTGATCGCGCTGGAGTATCAAGAGCGCCACGAAACCGAAACGAATATCGTGATCAACGCCGATGTTCCCGTGGGAACGGGGGATATCACGTTGACAGATTTCATCTTGCTGGCGAAGACGCTGCGAACAGTCTTGAGCGCGGGACGTTCTGCCACCCACAACGACTTTAGCCTAGGCGATTCGAGTGAAATCGCCGCCGCCACCGTCGCCGAGTTTCAACGACGTGCCCGTCATCTCGCTGAACAATTCACTAGTACTGTCCGTGATCTTGCCGACGCGCTTTCCCAACCCTTTGAGACATTACTGCGGCTGTCGTATTTCAACCTGCCGGAAGCCATCCCCGCGTCTCGTGATGCAGCGGCACTTTCAGAACAAGCGGCGACGGTATTGATTACCGCCAAAAGGCGCCGTGACGAAATCCGCGCCAGATACGACGCGATGACAGTCGATCAAGCGGTCGCCACGCCCGACGCCAAAATCCGCGCCGCCCGTGAGTTAATCGGGCTGGTGCTGGGACGCGATTATCCTGTGATGACGCGGATTGAAATCCCCTTTTCCACCGCTGACCTCCAGGATCAACCAACGGCCAGCGGCGCTGCCCACGGGGTCATGGGCTGGCTGATCAAAATGGCGCGCGTCCGTCCTGACTTGCTTGGCGTGCGCGAACTGATCACCGCCGCCGAAGCGATCCGCGATCAAGCGTTGTTCGATTTTGCCGTGGCGCAGTTCCCATACGTTGAGGGCGATTCATGGGTCGGAGTCAGCCGCCCGAATCAAGACGGCGGTGATCGATTGTCACTGGTGCTGACCAGTAACGCCGATCTTTCTACCCTAAGCGGCATGATCAGCGGTCTGGTACTTGATCAATGGGTGGAGCGCATCCCCTCCAGCTACGAAATGACCGGCTTAACCTTCCACTTCGATGCACCTACCAGCCGTCCGCCTCAAGCGCTGTTGCTGGCGGTACCGCCCAACGGCAAAACCTGGGATTTCAGTCTGGTTGTCGACACCGTGCGCGAAGCATTTGCCCGGGCACGTTTGCGGGCAGTCGCGCCCGAAACGCTCGGCGAATACGGTCATCAACTCCCGGCGGTCTACCTCACCGGCAACTTGGACATGATTGGAGCAGAGACCGATGACTGATCGACGCTATCGCTTAGAAGCTAGTACGCGTTCAGACGAGATTGCCAGCGGGCTGCAGGCGAACATCGCAGATCCGCTGTGGATGCTGGCGCGGCAGTGGCAAGTTGGGGAATTTCGCGGCGAAGACGCCTCCAGCCCGATTCAAGTTTCGTATCAAATGCACACCGCGCCCGTCGACCAATTTCAAGCGTACACCGCGAAGAAGTTCTCAGCTATCGATCATTCTGTGCCTTTGGAAGCGTATGCCGAACAGCAGTCGCTCAACCAAGCAGCAGGCTTTTGGCGCGCCGCCGAAGCCGGGATGCATTTGCTGCGCTTGATCGCCGCCGTTGACGACGGCACGTGGCGTGCTTGGCTGCGCGGGGAATACGCCCTCGCCTTACCTACTGAGATTCAAGCCAACGAAATCACCTGGGGCAATTTGCTCGTCCGCCGTGCCTGTGATGGAGCGCGCATCTTCGCTGACCGTGTGGTGGTCGAGCAAAAACTGTCCGGGGCGGGAACGGCCCATCAATACGCCTTTGCGCTGTGGCTGGATTGGTACGAAGACCGCTTATTCAGCGATCCAGCCTTTGAGTCATGGGACTCTGAGCGGATTGAATATCGGTTCAGCGTGGCGGCCGGCGCCGGCCGCGATCAGATTATATTGGATGCCAAAGAGTATCCCGGCGGGCATCTCGATTGGTTCAGCTTCGATAAACGCATCCAAGAGCGCGATCTGCCGAAGCTGGAAAGACAGCCGATCAAGACAGTGACACCGACACCCGTGCAGTTCGCGGGCATGGCGACGCAGCGCTGGTTTGAATTCGAAGATGGCACAGTTAACTTTGCGGATGTCTCGGCCAGCGCCGTCGATTTTGCCCGGATGATCACCGCTGCATTCATGACCAATTACGGCGACGATTGGCATGTGATCCCGGTACGCGTGCCGATTGGCTCGTTGGCACAAATTCAAACGATCACTGTGCTCGATTCGTTTGGCGATCGGCATGTCGTCAAGTCAGTTGCGGCGAACGATGGGGCGAAACGGGTTTGGCGCTTCTTTGAGCTTAACAACGACGATGACGATCCGCTGTTGTTTGTACCCGCCGTAGCTCTAGGTCGGTTGGAAGGCCGAGCGATCGAAACGGTGGTTTTGATCCGCGACGAAACCGAAAACTTAGGCTGGGGTGTCGAGAAAACCTATGAAGGCGTGCTTGAACGGCGCATTGAGCGACAGCAGCAGTGGGCGCAGGTTCGTGCTGCAAGTGAACCGCCTCCACCGACAACCGATATGTGGAACTATCGCCTGCTCAACCCGATTCCGCCGTATTGGATACCGTTCATTCCAGTACGTATGGCAGACAGCGCTCAGATTCGGCTGCGGCGTGGTCGCATGAGCGAATGGGAATCGCTGCCGCCGGACAGCATTGGTATACATGGGACAACCCTGCTGCCCAATCCCGCGGCACCCTTGGCCTTATATGAAGAAGAAATCCCTGCCAGCGGGATTGAGGTGACGAGTTCATACCAGTTTGCGCGGCAGGTCTCCGGGCAGTCAGTTGTGTGGCTGGGCAAACAGAAGCGACCAGCAACGAAACTCACGCCCATTCACCGTCAGACAGACAAAATCCAGCGCAAGACTGAGAAGTAGTTGTTCAACCTAAACCGCAAAGACATCTACGCGACACAGATGCCTGTAAGGTGGAGAAATTTCAACCGAGAGAAATTCAAGGAGCGTCGCAAAAAACTCGTTGAGAATGTCACCAAGACGGTCTCGGCAATGAATCTCTGCTGCTAATTTCACTCGAGGCAGAGAAATGGGTAACTGCTGATCGAGCCCGTGGTGAGGACGAGCGGTATTGTAGTGCAGGACAAACTCGTTTAGCACGCGCCGAAGGTGGACTTCGTTCAACAGTATAAGGTCGTCGAGGCTATAGTAAAGAAAACCTATCCACGCGGTTTTTACGTGAGTCAAGCAGCTCGATAGTAGTTGCGGAGCACCCCGCCAAGCCAATCACGTCGTTTGACCATCTCACGGTGCCACGGCAGCAACTTTTCCGTCCGGGTGATAGTCGGTCCGCGTTTCTGATGATGACGCACGATCAGAAGCTGCTGGCGCAGCAGCAGGAGTTCAACGGTCTTGTCATCCGGTGCCAGCCGACTGAAACTCAGACTGTCCTACAATAGATGAAATAAATCATCGATGATTGGGTTTGCTCGAAACGGGTAATTGTCGGATTATACCGGTTCCAGGTGAGTCATTTCTCTAAGCCGCTGCACGTCGCGGAGCGGGGGGATGCCAAACACACTTTTGTATTCTCGGTTGAAGTGCGACGCATCGTGATATCCCACCCGATATGCGGCATTGGTCACATCGAGCTTTTCGGTCAGCATGAGCCGCCGCGCCTCTTGCAGGCGCAGTTGCTTCTGAAATTGCAGCGGACTCATCCCGGTGACCGCCTTAAAGTGGGCGTGAAACCCGGAAACACTCATGCCGAATTCGCGTGCAAGGTTTTCGATGCGAAGCGGCTGATCGAAGTCTTCTCGAATACGCTGCACGGCTTTGGCAATCACCGAGGTGTATCCCCCTAGGGTCGTCATATGACACAGCCTGCCGCCTTGCTCGCCTGTCACTAGCCGGTAGACAATTTCTCGCGTAATCATGGGCAGGAGCATCGGCGCATCAGTAGGTGTCTCCAGCAGTCGAACCAACCGCACCACCGTATCCAGAAGGTTTGCATCCAGCGGGCTGACATCAATCGCTCTCATGTCCGCGCTGCTTCGCGGTGCCTTAAAACGTCCCGCCTCGACCATGACGGAACTGACAATCTGCGGGTCAAGTTCCAGCCGAAAACTGAGGTAGGGGCGCTCCTTGGAAGCTTCCAGAACTTGACTCACACGGGGTAATCCCAAGGTGGTCAGCAGATAATGGAAGGGGTCATACTGATAGCGATTGTCCCCTAATAGCACTTCCTTGCTGCCTTGCGCAATCACACAAAAAGAGGGTTCAAGAACGCTGTGCAGTTTTTCCAAGCGTGTGGACTCACGAGCAAGGTGCAGCCCTTTAAGCGGCTGAATCACCCCGTCTTCGCGGACGGCGTAGGCAATTCGCTCCACTAGTTCTGCTTGACTTGTGTGCAGGCGTTGAACTTCCCGATCTGCCAGACTCTCCACATGCAGCCTCTCTCAACCTCAGGCAAACTCTAGAGGATTGTACAAGATCGCTGGATTATTTTGCAGTCGGTCTTCACTGCATCCGCCTATAATGAGCTGTATCAGGGAAGTTTCCCGCAGCGACACTTCAAAGCGGCTGGAGTTTTCTTTAATTGCTTGTCGCTTTGGCGGGATGCGAACCACAGGTTAAGGGACATGTCGACGCAAAGCTCAAGGTGGGTAATGACCGCGCCCGCCTAATCGATGTGCTGACTCAACTGCTGCCGTTTATCGGCTACCCTCGGATGCTGAATGCGCTCCGTGTGGTCGATGAGGTTGTGCCGTTCTCGGCAGCGTAAGTCTGTGATGGAATAGGAGGCAGAGATGCACAAGCGTAAACTTGGAAACAGCGGGCTAGAAGTTTCAGCCCTGGGACTCGGCTGTATGCGTATGAGTTTCGGGGATGCCCCCATCGGCACGCGGCAGGACATGATCAACGTGATACATGCCGCCGTTGATCGCGGGATCACGTTCTTCGATACGGCAGAGGTCTATGGGCCTTTCACCAATGAAGAATTGGTAGGCGAGGCGCTGGAACCGTTCAAGGGGCAGGTTGTGATCGCTACCAAGTTCGGGTTCAAACATGGCGACCATGGACCGGGTCCGTCGACTGGCACGGACAGCCGCCCGGAGCAAATCAAGCGCGTGGCGGAAGCATCACTCAAGCGACTGCGTGTCGAAGCCATCGATCTGTTCTACCAGCACCGCCCCGATCCGAACGTGCCCGTCGAAGAGGTCGCGGGTGCTGTCAAAGACCTCATTCAGGCGGGCAAGGTCAAGCACTTCGGATTGTCCGAATCCAATGCCGAGCAAATTCGGCGCGCGCATGCCGTGCAGCCCATAACCGCGCTTCAAAGCGAATATTCGATCTGGTGGACGCCGATTGAAGCGGAAATCCTGCCGACCCTTGAGGAACTCGGCATCGGTCTGGTTCCCTACAGCCCGCTGGGACGGGGGTATTTAACCGGCAAAATTGATGAAAATGCGACGTTTGCCGCTAACGATATCCGCGCACGTAATCCGCGCTTTACCCAAGAAGCGATCAAGGCAAATCGAGCGGTCGTTGAGCTGCTGGAGCGGATCGGCGCTGTGCATCACGCGACTCCGGCGCAAATCGCGCTGGCATGGCTGCTCGCGCAGAAACCTTGGATTATCCCCATTCCCGGCAGTCGCAAAGTCGAACGGCTCGACGAAAACAACGGTTCGGTGAATGTCGTATTGACAGAAGCGGATCTCACTGACATCAAGGAAGCCATGTCCAAAATCGTGGTCATTGGGGATCGGTACTAGAACCAGGAGGATCAAGCCATGCCTAGTGTTCTGATTCTGGGCGCAAAAGGTCAGGTTGCACGTAACACCCTTCCGTTTTTCTTGAAGCACACCGATGTCCGCCTGACGCTGTACCTCCGTCGGGCGGACATCGGCTCAGAAATCATGATCCGAGCCGCGTCACAGTGATTGAAGCCGATATCTTGGATGTTGAAACGCTGAAACGTGGTCTGCAGGGTGTAGTAGCAAAAAACCTTATCCACGTTGTATCTCTCAGGGTTCAGCATGACAGTTGTCAACGAGCACACGCCCCATCAGCTTGCCCCGGTTGCCGTCGCTGGGCTGATTACTTTCCGCGGCTGACGGAGAGCAAAGCATCGACTGTCCGGCGGCGGCTGAGAAGTCTAGCCTAGGAACAATCGGTGGTGTCGCGGTAGTCATGCTGATGATGGTCGGACAAGATCGGCAGTATGCGCAGTTGTGTGAACAGAGGATTGGCATGCGTCTAACCTCCGAAAACCATTCACACCCTTCACGTATCCTGAGGGAAGCAGTGAAGGGTTATGAATGGTATGAACGGTTTTTCAGCGAGTCTCGTGAATCGGTGGCGCGTCATAACGGCGCATAATGTCTGTAACATCGAAAGAGCGTACTCATAGGCATCCCCTCCATACTGCGTTTGCGTCCGGCGTCATCCAGGAGGTGCATGCGCTTGAGAATATGACCAATCCATTGCGCGTCACCCATCTTGTCGATGGGTTGACCGAGCAGATGCGCCACATTTTCGCGCAGCACAAGCGCTTTAATCCAAGTAATCCGTGTCTGATCGCGAGTCATGAGTTCGAGTGCTTGTATGACGGCTTCCTCCCGATCACTGGGCGCCTTGCCTTCGCTGATCTGTTCATCCATCTCGGCGGTCGTCGCAATCGCTTCCAGCAACCCCGATACATCGCCCTGTTCCTCGAAGAAGGCCGCCAACGCAACGAGCGGCGACCACAACTCCCCAGAAAGAATGTAGAGCGTGTGTAATGCTGGACGCTCGGAGTAGTTCGTGTAGACCGTTCTGAAGTAGGTTAGCGCCAAAGTGTAGAGTTGGTGGCGCAGCCCTGCCCCGTCAAAGTCCGGTGGGAAGGAATGCATCTTCTCATCCGTCCGCCACATCGGGATAGCAATGCAGCCCGACTCAAGAACATCTTCTAAACCAGCAATCGCGGCCAGGATTTGGGTGAATAGATTGTAAGGCGACATACCATGTTGCTTGAGCAGATTCTGAATGGTGGAGCGACTAATTAGCGTAGCCGAGTTTGAGTAACTCTCCTTCAATCCGATCGTAGCCTCAGCGAGGATCTTCGCGTGCCCACTGCAGCACTAAAGCAGCCAGTTCGGGGCTGATGTTCGAACGCCCAAGAGGTGGTCTCCAGTTGAACGTCCATTTACGACGAACCAATTCGCGATGCCAGCGCAAGATGGTGTCGGGTTTGAAAAGGAGCACTGGCTCAAGTCGTGAATGATAATCGTCAGCAATCTCTCCCATCTTAGCGACGAGGACGGCTAACAACGCCTTTTCGAAGCGAGAGAAGCATTGGGGCTGGCATGCTTTGTGTTGCAGTACCCGACTTGTTGGCGCAGCAGCAAGATTTGAATATCTCTTGTGCTTCGGACGCCTTGCGAACAGTGAATAGAGCGAGAAGTGAAGCAAAAAGATGAGTGAATATAAATCAGAACACCTCAGCAATCAGGAAGGATTCACTGTTTACCATATCTTCCTTCGAAAGCTGAGTTTTTACTCGATACGAGGTGATGTCTGCCCGTGTAACGAGCAAAAGATGCGACTGAGTCGACCGGAAGCGCTGTTTGTTGGAGCGCTCAAGTACGGTGAGAACGCTGCAGAGCCCTTGGCAGATGATAAAACGTAGGGTTTGAGGTTGTATCGAGAATGCTGCTTGTTGAAAGATTTGTCTGATGCAAAGCTTTGCATTGTAGCTGCGTTTGGAGCCGAAACAGTCCGGATAGTTCAAGTTCCCCCGACAGGCGTTTTTGTGCCATCGTTTCTGGGCTCCTTGACCCGATGATACTCACTTACTGACTCTTCCCGTCCTTCCACCGCACTCCACTATAATGAGGCTATGCTGACACCGATTCTCTCCACCAAGCTGTATATACCGCCGCCACGCCCCAACGCCATCCCGCGCCCGCACTTGATTGGACGGCTGAACGCGGGGCTGCACCGCAAGTTGACGCTCGTTTCCGCGCCTGCGGGGTTCGGCAAAACGACACTCGTCAGCGCGTGGATCGGCGTGTGCGGGCGACAAGCGGCATGGCTGTCGCTGGATGCTGAGGATAACGACGTCTTGCGTCTGCTCGTGCATGTGATTGCCGCGCTGCGCACCATCAACGCTTCTATTGGCGAACGGGTGTTGAACATGCTGCCATCCGTTCAGCCAACCGCCGACTCCACCCTGACCGTACTCATTAACGATATAGCGGCGGCTCCGCACAAGTTTGTCCTCGTGCTCGATGACTACCACACCCTCAATTCGCGCTCAATCGATGCGGCGCTTGCGTTTCTGATCGAGCATATGCCGCCGAATTTGCACCTCGTAATCGCCACGCGCACCGACCCACACTTACCGCTGGCACGTCTGCGCGCCCGTGATCAACTGACTGAACTACGTGCCGCCGATCTACGTTTCAACGCTGCTGAATCCGCCGACTTCCTCCAGCAGGCGACCGGGCTGCAACTGGCAGCGGAAGCCGTAAATACACTGGAAAAACGCACCGAAGGCTGGATCGCTGGGCTGCAATTGGCGGCGCTCTCGCTGCAGGGGCAGTCGGACGCCCGCCGTTTTATCGACTCCTTCGCAGGGGATCATCCGTTTGTGCTTGATTATCTCGTCGAAGAAGTGCTGCAAACTCAGCCTACACCTGTGCAAACATTCTTGCTGAAAACGAGCATTCTGGAACGACTGTGCGCTCCATTGTGCGACGCTCTCATCAACGATCCGGCGATATCTGGACAAGAGACGCTCGACTATCTTGAACGTGCTAACCTGTTCCTCATTCCGCTGGATGATCGGCGCGAATGGGTTCGCTATCACCACTTGTTTGCGGAAGCCTTGCAGGCACGTTTGCTCAGGCAGCAGCCTGATCTCGTGCGAAGTCTGCATCTCTCCGCGTCGTTATGGTACACGCAGCATAACGCGCCGGACGACGCGATCCAGCACGCGCTTGCGAGTCAAGACTACATCCGCACCGCAGATCTACTTGAACAGCAATGGTCGTACCTTAACCTAACCTATTTCCAGAGTCCGCGCTGGCTTGGGTGGGTCAAAGCGCTGCCCGATGAACTGGTGCGGGGGCGCTTTGCGCTCAACGTCGGCTATGCGTGGGAATTGCTCAACATCGGGGATTTGGATGCCGCCGAAACGCGCCTACAAGACGCGGAACGCTGGTTACAAACACACCCGGAGAGCGCGGCGATCTACGACAGCCCTGAATTTCTCTCGCTCCGGGCGCAGTTGTCCTCAGCACGCGCCTACCATGCGCAAGCACGCGGTGACTTCCCCGCAACAGTGCATCACGCACGGCGTGTGCTGGAGATAACCGCCGCCACCGATTATTTCACGCGGGCTGGTGCAGCGTCGCTGTTGGGTCTATCGTACTGGGCAAACGGCGATCTTGATGCTGCGTACCAGTTGATCGCGGAAAGCATGGCGAATTTCCACCGGGCGGGCAACCCCTCCTTTGGCATTAGCCCGACGTTCGCGCTGGCGGATATTCGCCGGACGCAAGGGCGGTTGCACGACGCTCTTGGCGCGTATGAGCGGTCGCTGCAAATCGTACTGGATCACGGCGACCCCGTGCTGCAAGGGGCAGCCGATCTGTATCTTGGCATAAGTCTGCTTTACAACGAGATGGGCGACGGTGAGAACACACGCCTCTACCGGCAGCGCAGCGAAATGCTGGGCGAACCAGCCGCGTTCCCAGGTTGGAAGATTCGGTATGCGCTGGCACAAGCACAACTTCAAGCGGGTGAAGGTCATTTCGACGCCGCGTTAAGCCTGCTCGATACGGCAGAACGTTTGAATTACAATTCGCCTCTCCCTGACATGCGCCCGATTTCGGCGCAAAAGGCGCGGTTGTGGATCAAGCAGGGCAAGCTGCATCGTGCGCTGGCATGGGCGGACGAGCGCGGTCTCACCATCGAAGGCGACCTGAGCTATCTCAGCGAGTACGAGTACATCACACTTGTGCGGCTGTTGCTGGCGACGGATCAACACGACGATGCGCTCCGCCTGAGTGATCGCTTGTTGACGGTGGCGCATGACCGAAGCGCCAGCATAATCGAACTGCTCAATTTGCAGGCGTTGGTGCATCATGCACAGGGTGATACCGCGGCGGCGCTCGTGCCCCTCGAACGCGCCCTATCGCTGGCTGCGCACAGTGGTTTCTGCCGCATCTTTCTTGACGAAGGCGCGACCATGCGCGATCTGCTGACGACGGCACGCGAGATCATGCCGGAATACGTCGATCGACTGCTAGCGACTCCGTCCGTTCAGGCGTTGAGCGAACCGTTGAGTCCGCGTGAACTCGACGTGCTGCGCCTGATCGCACAGGGACTGTCCAATCAGGCAATCGGGGATCGGCTGTTTCTCGCGCTCAGTACCGTCAAAGGCTATGTCGCAAACATCTTCGGCAAGCTGCAGGTGGAGCGACGCACAGAAGCGGTCGCCCGCGCCCGCGAACTGGGTCTGTTGTAAGGCAAAACCCTACTTTCCAATCCTACTTTAGTAGCTGCACAACCCTACTCGCCAGAGGCTATGCTGCTGTGCATTGATTCAAGTGAAAGGGTTGGCCCAATGTCTCGTAAACTGTTGGTTCTGTTTCTGGTAGTGATGATGCTGGCGAGCAGCATCATGGCGCAAGCTGATGTGACTCACAGCGGTACACGTCCCGATACACCGACTTACGGTGTACGCGGCGCTTACGCAGTAGGAACACGTACTCTGGTGATTGAAGGGGAGACGTCGCTTGACATCACGGTGTGGTATCCGGCGCTGAATCCCAATAATCTGGCGGAAACAATCACGTATCCATTTGTCATCAAGTGGGAAGGCTTTCCGGAAGGCGCGACGTCTACGGTGAGTGGACACGCGCTTGCCGACGCCGATTTCGATCTCAGCGCCGCTCCCTACCCGCTCGTGATCCTATCGCCCGGTTTTTCGTCGGGAGTGACAGCATATGCGTGGTTAGCCGAACATCTCGCATCTCACGGCTTCGTGGTGATCGCACCAGAACATCACGAGATGTACACACAAGCGCTGGATTGGTTCTGGCGGGCGATGATTGCCCGACCGCAAGACATTCTGACGGTGTTCGAGTACGTGGACGCGCAGACGACTGCGGGCGGCATGTTGGAAGGCGTGATCGATCCGCAAACTGTGGCGGTGATCGGACATTCGTATGGCGGATATACGACGTTAGCGGCGGCAGGCGCGCCCATCAACATGGAGAGCATGGCAGCACTGTGCGAGTCGGCGCGCGAGGCGGCGGATCCGGCGGCGTGGTTGTGCGATCCGGTACTGCCTCACGTCGCGGAAATGGCGGCGCTGGCGGGTCTGGATGCCGCGCCAGTGGGCGATTGGCCCGTGTGGGCTGACCCGCGTGTCGATGCGATTGTGCCCATGGCGGGTGACGCCTATCAGTTCGATCCGGCAGGGCTGGCGGAAATCGACATCCCGGTACTGGCAATGGGGGGGACGCTGGACACGGGAACGCCCTATCATTGGGGTACACAGCGGACTTACGAGCACGTGTCGAGTGACAGGAAAGTCGAAGTGGGTTTTGAGAACGCCGAACACATGATCTTCGGGAGTACGTGTGATGTGCTGCCCTTCTACACGGAAGTCGGTTTCGGCAGCGGATGTATCGATCAGGTGTGGGATATGGCACGCGCGCATGACTTGATCAACCATTTCACAACCGCATTCTTGCTGGCTGAACTGAAAGGCGATACGAACGCCGCCGCCGCGCTCTCTCCCGACTTGGCGGCGTTTCCCGGCGTGAGCTACGCCGCGCAAGGGTTCTAGGGGCAAACGGTAAGCCTCTCACGCGACTGACTTGAACAAGCATCAGATCGTGGATTTTAAGAAGGAGTCGTGGGCAGATCAGAGCCGTTCCTCAAATTGAGGGCGGCTCTTTCTGAACTGGATTAGCTTGCTGAAAGACTGTTCTCGGTGCTGACCTGCATGTCCTAAATATGATGTCCGTCACTGCAACGTTGGGTTCACAACGCCTAGACTACATTCAAGAACATGAATATAGGTTAGGGATTCCTGTGTATTACGGTGAACTCGCGGAAAAGCTTAAAGGGCTGGCACATCCCGTTCGGCTGCAAATTCTCGATATGCTGCGCGGTGGTGAAGTGTGTGTCTGCCACATTGAGCGAGCGCTCAACCGGCGGCAGGCGTATATCTCGCAGCAATTGATGGTGCTACGCGATTCAGGGCTGGTCGAAACGCGCAAGGATGGGCTGCAAGTGTTTTACCGTCTGGCTAATCCGCAGCTCCACGGCTGGCTGGATTTGATGCTGGAGCACGAATTCACGCCTATCCAAAAACTCGCGGGGTGTACTTGCCCGCTCTGTTCGATCATCGCAGTGGAAAGCATTCGCTGAAACAAACACGCTGAAAGGATTAATGATGCTGCAAGTGAAAGTCTTGGGATCGGGCTGTGCGAACTGCAAACGATTGGAGACAGAGACACGCGCCGCTCTGGATGCGGAAGGCATTCCATACACACTCGAAAAAGTGACGGAATACGCCGACATCGCCGCTTATGGCATTCTCAGTACACCGGGGTTGGTGATGAATGAAGACGTTAAGTCGGCGGGACGCATACCCAAACGCGATCAGATCGTGACGTGGGCACGGCAGACCGAAAGTATTTGATCATGCTGTCCCATCTTCATCTTCCCCGGCTGGAGCCATCGACGCGGCGCGATGTCGGGTTCGTACTGCTGCTGGCGCTGCTGTGGGTCTTCTTCTATGCCAATCTTCAGCTTGCAGCGGATTGGCTCACGTATACGCTGCTCGGACTCGATCCCGCAAGCCGCTTCGGCGCGGCGCTGAATTTCTTCCTGTACGATGTGCCGAAAATACTCCTGCTGCTCTCTGGCATGATTTTCCTGATCACCCTGCTGCGGACATTCGTCACCGCCGAACAAACTCGGCGGCTTCTCGGTGGCAAGCGCGAGGGGGTGGGCAATATCATGGCGGCGCTGGTCGGCGTCATTACGCCGTTTTGCTCGTGTTCCGCCGTGCCGCTGTTCATTGGCTTCGTCGAGTCAGGCATTCCGCTTGGCGTAACCCTGTCCTTTTTGATCGCCGCGCCGATGGTCAATGAGGTCGCGCTCGTGATGCTGATGGGGATGTTCGGCGCCGGCATCGCCGCCTTGTATCTGGTATCCGGTCTGGTGGTCGCCATTGTTGCGGGCGTGATCATCGGACGGCTGCATTTGGAAAACGAGGTTGAAGCCTTCGTCTATCAGGTCAAGTCGAAGCAGACTGGGCAGATGGAGACCAAACGCACCTGGTCAGATCGCTTTGAAGAAGCCTTTGACAAGGCGCGCGAAATTGTCGGCAAAGTCTGGTTGTTTGTAGTGATCGGGATCGCGCTGGGGGCGTTTCTGCATGGCTTTGTCCCCGAAGACGCGCTCGTCAACATCATGGGCGCGAATGCGTGGTGGTCTGTCCCAGTGGCGGTCGTAATCGGTGTACCGCTCTACTCCAATGCGGCAGGCGTGATGCCAGTCGTGAGCGTGCTGCTCGATAAAGGCGCGGCACTGGGGACGGTGCTGGCATTTATGATGTCCGTGGTTGCCCTCAGCCTGCCGGAGATAATCATCTTGCGGAAGGTCTTAAAGCCGCGCTTGATCGCCATCTTCGTCGGCGTTGTCGCCCTAAGCATCCTGATCACTGGCTATCTCTTCAATCTCATCGTGTAGCTGAAATAGCGGTTATCATCAGGAGAAACACAGTATGTCTTCGCAAACCGCTCCGCTGTCAACCAGTCCGCAAACCAGCGTTTTCGCTAAACTGTCCGTGCTGGATCGTTTTTTGCCACTCTGGATTTTCGCGGCGATGGCACTGGGTATTGTGCTGGGCAACCTGTTCCCGTCTCTTGGGCCGGCACTCGATTCTATCAAACTGGATACGGTTTCGCTGCCCATTGCCATTGGCTTGTTGTGGATGATGTATCCCGTCCTTGCGAAGGTCAAGTACGGGAAAATGCCTCAGGTTGCTGCCAATTGGAAGATGTCTGGCACATCGCTGTTGTTGAACTGGGTGGTCGGTCCGGCGCTGATGTTCCTGCTCGCCTGGCTGCTGCTGCCTGATCACCCGGAGTACCGGACTGGCTTAATCCTCGTCGGGTTGGCGCGCTGCATTGCCATGGTCTTGATCTGGAACATGCTGGCGTGCGGCGACAGCGAATATGCGGCCGTGCTGGTCGCCATCAACTCGATTTTTCAGATTGTGATGTATACGGTACTGGGTTACTTCTATCTGACCATTGTGCCGCAGTGGCTGGGTGGTACCGCCGTCGCGCTGGATGTCTCGATGGGGGAGATTGCCAAGAGCGTACTGACCTTTCTCGGCATCCCGCTCGCGGCAGGCTTCCTGACGCGTTTCTTCTTAACCCGCACCAAAGGCGAAGCGTGGTACGAAACAAAATTCGTGCCACGTCTGGCGCCGACGGCCATCATTGGATTGTTGTTCACGATTGTGATGATGTTTTCCCTCAAAGGTGAGGTCATCCTTGAGCGTCCGCTCGACGTCGTTCGGATTGCGCTGCCTTTGCTGATCTACTTCGCCATCATGTTCAGCGTTTCGTTCGGGCTTTCGTATCTGTTGAAGTTCCCATATGCGGATACGGCGACCATCTCCTTTACGGCGGCGGGTAACAATTTTGAACTGGCAATCGCCGTTGCGATTGGGGTATTCGGGTTGGCGTCCGGGGAGGCGCTGGCGACTGTGGTCGGTCCACTAGTCGAAGTGCCCGCCCTGATCGCGCTCGTCTACTTGTCCCTCTGGCTAGGACGCCGCCTCTATCCAAAGGATCCACTTTGGCAAAAGCCCATTTAAGGATCGACTGAAAGCACATGAGGCCCCAAAGGAGCCAAATCATAAATTGCTACCTCTGCGAGAAAGCGCCAAAACCCGGTGGTTCACGTTATGGCATTCGCTCAGCAGTGGACATCTGCCAACAGTGTGGCATTGGGGTATGTGTGGAACACAGCGCCAAAGCATTCACACCGGGATCACCTTTAGTTTGTACGGAGCTCGATGTGCACAAGGTCGCACATGTCGAAGTCGCTGAGCCGATTGCGGAACGTAGCTTGCTTTCAAGACAGTACCGCTCACGTTCCTTGAATTACCCGATCCCCTCTGAGGTAAAGCGCACTTATGGCCGTATCAATTCCTTCCAGGTCATATGGTGAAGCTTGACCATCAACCTCTGAACCGTGTGATGTCAATGATCTGCACACGGTTCGTTTTATGTTCCTTCGCCAAACCTTAACATAGCACCTCTTGCCGATAACACTTGTGGTAAATATACTTCAATTTGAATTGAAGCAATTCAACTTGGAGCGAATAACTATGCCTAAGCGTGTTTTGTTTCTCTGCACGGGGAATTCAGCTCGTTCGCAGATGGCGGAAGCGTTTCTTCGCACCCTGTCGGGCGATAAGTATGAAGCGCATAGTGCGGGCATGGAGGCGAAAGGACTGCATCCGTTGACCATTCAGGTCATGGCGGAAGTAGGCATTGATGTCAGTGGGCAGAAATCTAAAAACATTAAAGAGTGTATGGGGCGGATGACATTTGATGACGCGATCATCGTCTGCCGCAAGGCGGAAGATGATTGCCCGCGTATCAATGCCGATGCGAAACGCATTCACCGCTGGCTGTTTGACGACCCGGTACGCGGAAATGGCACCGATGAGGAAAAGCTCGCCCGTTTCCGCGACGTCCGTGACCAGATTGAAGCACGCATCAAGCTTTGGCTCGCAGAAACAGAAGAAGCGGAGCGCGTCAATTGACCACACTGGCACACGCTGAGCAACCGCCCGATTTTATTAAGCTGCTGGCGAACGACGTGCGTTGGGGCGTGCTGAAGGCGCTTGCCAGCGGTGATCATCAGGTGAACGAGCTGGTTACGCTTGTCCAGCAACCGATGAACCTCGTCTCCTACCATCTCAAGAAGATGAGGGAAGAGGCGCTAGTGACGACCCGGCGCAGTGAGGCGGATGGGCGGGATGTGTATTACACGCTCGACCTGGAGCGACTGCGTGACCTGTATTTAGCGGCGGGTAGCGCGCTCCACCCGCTGCTTGCACAACCTGATCGAACCCTTGACCTTGCCGCCGTGCCCGCTGCTCGCGTCCTCGTTGTGTGTACGCATAACAGCGCGCGCTCACAGATGGCGGAAGCGCTGCTGCGTGACCTGTCCAAGGGGAAAATCGCGGTGTTCAGCGCGGGCAGCCATCCGACGCGGGTTCACCCGGAAGCGATTCACACGATGGACAGCTTGGGCATCGATATACGTGCTCAAACGCCCCATCACCTGAATGAATACGAAGGGCAGTCGTTTGACTATGTGATCACGGTCTGCGACAAAGCGCGGGAGGTCTGCCCGACCTTCCCCGGCGCTGCTCAGCAGCTTCACTGGGGCTTTTCCGACCCCGTTGGGATCGCGGATGCCGAACAGCGGCAGGCAGCATTTACCCGAATCGCGCAGCGTTTGCGCATCCGCATCGAACATTTTCTTGTGACTTTGGCACAGCAGTAATCAACGGAGTAACCAGTGAACAGCATCACGATCTTTGGCGATATTCACGGCAATCTCCCCGCGCTGGAAGCAGTGTTTCGGGACATGGAAGCGCGAGGGCTGACGAACCTGTACTGCCTCGGCGATCTGGTCGGCTACGGGACATTTCCGAACGAAGTGGTGAACATGATCCGGCAGCGTCATGTTCCGACCCTGATGGGCAACTATGATCAGGGCGTCGGCAATAACAGCGACGACTGCGGCTGCGCGTATAAAACAGATGTGGATCGGCGGCGCGGCGAGCTGTCGATCGCGTGGTCGAACGCGCACACCAGCGATGATAACAAGGCGTTTCTGCGTGACCTGCCCGCGCACATTCCGTTGCAGATGGGCGATCTGAACGTGCTGCTGGTGCATGGCAGCCCGCGTAAAGTGAACGAGTACCTGTTCGAGGATCGCCCCGACGACTATTTCGAGCGCATCATGGACGTAGCTCAGGCGGATGTGCTGGTATGTGGGCATACACATCTGCCGTATCACAAGGTGCTGCCGAGCGGACGACATGTGATCAACGCGGGCAGCGTCGGCAAACCGAAAGACCATGATCCGCGCGCAGGCTACATCACGTTGACGATTACGGGACGCGCGGTGCAGGTGGAGTTCATTCGCGTGCCCTATGACATTGAACGGACGGCACAAGCAATCGAAGCGACTTCTGAAGACGGCGGTATGCCCCATCATTTCGCCCAGCTGCTCCGCGAAGGGGCTGGTTGATGGGGGATCGCAGCTTGCTTCGTCGCTCAGGGGCGGAATTTATCGGCACATTCGGCTTAGTCACGGCAGGCTGCGGCGCGATCATGGTCAACGCGCAGACTGGCGCGCTGACCCATGTGGGGACCGCGCTCACGTTTGGCTTGATCATCACGGTCATGATCGCCGCGACTGGGCATATTTCCGGCGCGCATTTCAACCCAGCAGTCACGATCGCCTTTGCGGTGACGCGCCATTTCCCGTGGCGTGAGGTCGTTTATTATGTCGTCGCGCAACTCTTAGGGGCGATGTTGGGCGCGCTGACGCTGCGCCTGCTCATCGGCGACCTAGCGGCATTGGGGACAACACTCCCCTCCGGTTCCATCGGGCAGGCATTCGGACTGGAAATCCTGCTCAGCGCGGTGCTGATGTTCGTCATCATCTCCGTCGCCACCGACACAAAAGCAGTCGGTGCCCCCGCAGCGCTCGCCATTGGCTTCACAGTAGCACTCGAGGCGCTGTGGGGTGGCCCCATCAGCGGCGCATCGATGAACCCGGCGCGCTCGTTGGGACCGGCACTGATCACCGGTGTGCTGGATAACCAGTGGATTTATCTCGTCGCGCCGATTATCGGCACAGTGTTAGGCGGTTTCGCGTACCAACTCATCCGCGAGCCGCAGTCGCAATCCGCTTCAGCACTGGAAACGCGCCCTGATGTAGAGTACTAGGGTGTAACGTAATAGTCCGTATAAGTTCGCTTCGCTATCCGCTGAACGCCTGTCCACGAGGAAAATTCAATGAGTTCGCCCGTGACATTGCCAATGCCCACGGCGTAGTGATGCGGATGTCCGCCGCTCGTAAGCGTATGCACCAGATCGTGCAGGCTGACGGGTTCGCGATTCAAGGTGAAGTTGGTGAACCAACCCCGCGTCCCGGCATAGCCCGGGTTCTCTCGTTCGACGATGTCTGCGCCCACCACGAGCAGGTGATCGCCGCTGCGGCTGATATAGCTGATCGTCGCGGGGTTGGCAGCAAACACCTGATCCCCGGCCACACCATAGACGTTCGGGGATTTGCGCCCCAATGTCACATGATCCACCCACTGAATGCCGTCTTTGTTCGCGAAATGGCGCGGGGATACCCCACAGTGCCACATCAGGGCTGACGGGTTGATCGTATCGATCACGGCCATATCAAGGAGTGTGGATGAGCCATGAGCGCCGGTAAGTAGGTTGAGCAGATACATACTGATCGCGCCGTAAACATCCCCTTCACATGAGACGGCAATGCCATCCTCGCTGCCCATCCAACTGTAGGCCATGCAGGGGGCAATCCGGTACGCTTCCTGAAATTCTGACCAACAGGAGACGGCCAGCGCGTCATAGCCGTGCTCGCGTGCAGTATCCCGCATTGCTAGATACAGACGCGTGACCCGATCAAAGGCGGCTGACTCGGAAACACGCACAGCACGGGCGGCGCTGTAGATTTCTCGCACGGTTTGAGCAACCGGCTCAGGATCGTATGCTTTGGCGCGCTCAATCAGATCGCTGAGGTCGTGAGCAATCACAGCCACGCCAAGTTTCGCGCGCAGTCGTTCCGTATCGAAGCGCATATTGATGAAACCCGGTGCTAAACCTCCGAACCAGCCGATCCGCGCCTGTGCCATGTTCTTGGCCGCCGTCAGCGCCCGGATCGTGATTCCGAACGGACGCTGAAACTCCTCCGTTTCCACATGCCCGTAAAACCACTTGAACGGGATGTGCTCGGAGTCAAGCACTTGAACCAGAATACTGGCGAAGTGGCTCATTGAGACGAACGAGTGCAGCTTGATGTCGCCATCCCGCTCCGGCTCAGGTGTCGCCCATAAGCCGATCCGGGGTACGATTCGGGCTAACGGCAGGATCTGCTCACCGATACTGCAGCCAGCCGTCTGGACGAGCAGAAAGTCGATGTGAGCAGCCTGAAGCCGCATGGCGGCCTGTTCGGCGGCTTCAACCGACATAATTTCATCTGCGATGGCGACAAGTTCAAAGTCCCAGACATCGGCGAGGGCTTCTAGGCCAGTGATTGCACGCTCGCGCTGATGGTATTCGGTCGCGAAATAACTGGCAATTGATGTGCCGATGTAGCCAACCCTTAGTTTAGCCTTCGCCATGTTGCTGCCCCTCCCAAAACTGATGCAGGACACCGAAGAGGATGGCAATCGATCGCGCACCAGCATCCACATGTCCGACTGCGCGTTCGCCCGCGAATTTCGCCCGACCGAACTTCGCCACCATTCCGGTCGTCCCGTCTGCGCCCGTCTGCGCGGCGGCGGCGGCGGCGGCGAATCCTCTCAGTAAGGTCTCCGCGCTGCCAAACGCCGCAACTGCGGGTGCGAGCGCATCCACCATGGTTTTGTCACCGGGCGCTGCCCCACCCCGTGCCTGTACCCCAACGAGTCCGGCGGTGAGGGCTTCACGCCAATCCGTCAGCGCAATGTCATTTCGGCCCTTGAGCGCAGCACTCATCCGCAGGAAAAAAGTGCCATATAGTGCGCCGGAAGCCCCGCCCATCCTGTTGAAGAGCGATTGGGCTGTCGCCTGTAAAACGATACTAGGCGTTGGCTCGGATATAGCGACGGCCTTTTGTGCTGCATCCGCGAACGCGGCTGATAGCGCTTCGCCGTGATCACCGTCGCCCAGCGCCGAATCGAGTGCATTGAGTTCAGTTTTTGCTTCGCTCATCGCCGCGCTGACCTGTCCAAGCCAATGGACGAAATCGTGCCCATTCCATGTGTCTGTCATGCACTAAACGCCTTTCAGGAATGCGCCGTTGGCGGGCGCGTCCCACAACCGTTTCAATTCCTCATCCACCCGGCAGAGGGAGAGCGCAAAACCCGCCATTTCCTGAGTCGTCGCGTAGGGGCCAATCCACGACTTATACTGGCGAATGCCCGCCGCTTTGAGGAGTGCCGCTACCCGGCCATGCAGAATATAGAGTTCCATCAAGGTCATGCTGCCGCTGTTATTGAGCAGCACCAGCACCTCATCCCCCGCGCGGAAGGGCAAATCTTCGAGGATCCGTGGGAGCATCAGGTCAATCGTCGTATCCGCGCTAGCGATCTTGTGGCGACCGGTGCCAATTTCGCCATGTACCCCCATGCCGATCTCCATTTCGCCTTCCGGCAGATCAAACATCATTTCGCCCGTAATGGGGCTGGCACACGAGCTAAGCGCAACTGCCAGCGTACGCGTGTTATCGCGAATACGTTCTGCCAATGCCTTGCATTCTTCTAGTGAAGCACCCGTTTCAGCGAATGCGCCCAGCATCTTCCATGTGAAGAACAAGCCCGCGGTGCCTCGGCGTTCCGGTTCGCTGCCCTTCGGCGCGCTGGAGATGTCATCGTAGAGTACGACCATCTCGACCTTGTCAATGCCCTCCATCTGGCAGAGTTCCAGCGCGATTTCAGCATTCATCAGGTCACCCGCGTGATGCGAAACGCACAGCAAGACGCCTGCCCCACGGTCCGCCGCCTTGATACCCGCAACAATCCGTTCTGGGCCGGGCGCAGCGAACAGCGCACCCGGAATGTTGACATCGAACAAGCCCTCACCCACAAACCCGATCATCGCTGGCTCGTGACCGCTGCCATTGCCGATCACCAAGCCGACTCTGCCCGCGACTTTGAGCTGCGCGCGCACAATCAGGCCGTCTTCGGTCAAGCGGACAATCTCAGGATAGGCCGACGCGAAACCCGTCAGCATATCTTGCAGAATGGTGTCGCGTTGATTGATTAATTTGACTTTTCGAATCGACATCACGTTACTCCGCGGGCACAAAGTACATCAAGTGAATGGGATGTTCGACTGGCTCAGCGGTGAACTCAACCCGCACGCGCATCCCCAGCTCCGCGCGTTCCGGCGCGCAGCGCAGCACGTGAGGAAACAAGGTGGATGCGCCATCCAAGAGAATATAGGCGAACACATAAGGCGTCTGGAGGGCGGCCACATCCGCATTGCTGCCCGGTGAGAAATGCAGCACGGAGAACGTCTTGACGACACCCGTCCCGGCGAGTTCGATCCATGTGGTCGGCTGGAGGCAGTGGGGGCACAGCGGACGCGGTGGCGCGTACACGTGGGCACAGCTTGGGCAGCGCGTGCCCAACAGGCGGCGATTTTCCAGTTCAAGGAAAAACCGCGAGTACTTACCGAGTGTATGCGTGTACGTCTGCGTCAGCGACAGGTTGAGCCGCTCGATCTCGCGAAAATCCGCCCAGATATCCCCGGCAGTGGCGGGGAGGGTTTGCACATCCTTCTTACTGGTCACGATTGACATGGTTTAATCCCGCCGTTCGAAGATATTCACCACGGAGATCGTCGCGATGCCTGCGTGTGTATCGGTCAAGCCGCGCCGGGCATGCGCCGCCTGTCGGCGGGGATCAACTTCTCCCCACAACTGCTGAGCGATCTCAATGGCCTGAGCAATCCCGGTTGCGCCGACGGGCGCGCCGCGTCCCAGCAAGCCGCCGCTGGTGTTGACCGGCAGTTGGCCGCCCAGGTCGAACAGCCCGTTTGCGATGCTCTGACCGCCCGCCCCCGGCGGCACAAAACCAAGGTCTTCGACCGCTTGAATCTCGACGCCGCTGTAGCTGTCGTAGAGTTCCGCCACATCAATGTCTTCCAGCGGATTGGTGATGCCTGCCATCTGATACGCTTGCTGCGCGGCAGCCTGTTTTGCGCGAAAATTCGTGATGTCCGGATAACGGTCGCCGAGCCGCATCGTATCCGTGCCACAGCCGGTCGCCGCAAAGTGAACCGCGGGACGCTGCACAAACCGTGGACAGTGTTCGCGTGCCCAGGCTTCCGTAGACAGTAAGATGACCGCTGCACCATCACTGAGCAGACTGCAATCGAGCAGTCGATACGGTTCGGCCACCGGTCGTGAGTTCAAAACATCGGTGATGGAGATATGCATCGCCTTTTGCGCGAGCGGGTTGTACTGCGCGTTATGGCGATTGCGCACAGCAACGTGGGCGAATTGCTCCGGCGTCGTGCCGTATTTGTTCATGTGCGCGCGCATCATTGCCGCGTAAAAGCCCGTGTACGTCCCGCCGATCATCATTTCCCAGTCAAAATCCGCTGAAAGCGCGAAGAGCTGGTTGGCCGTCTGTGACGAGACACCGCGCCCGTTCGTTTCGCAGCCATAGACGAGAATCGAGGCGCACAAGCCGCTCTGAATGTAGGCCCACGCCGTGCGCAGCGCCAGCGCACCCGTCGCGCCGCCACCTTCGACCCGGACGGTGGGCGTGGGTAACAGGCCAATCTGATCGTGCAGAATCGCCGCCAACGTCATCTGTTTGTTGAAATGATCGCTTTCGTAGCTGCACAGGCCATGCTGAACCGCGCGTAAGTGCGACATGCCCGTATCGGCGAGCAAGGCCAGAACGGCCTCGGCGAGCAAATCTCGCGCATTGCAATCGGGTCGATCCGACGCAAAACGCGTCATACCGACGCCAGCGACGACGGGAACAGTGTTGATCATGGGCACAGCTCCCCGTACTGCTGATACCACACGGTCGAAACAGGCACAGGTTTGAGGCGGTTTGTCCATGGAGCGCCCGCTTGCACGAGCGTCGCCATGCGCTGCATGCGCTCCCGCCCCGTCGTATGCAGCCATGCTTCCCGCGCCGACACATCGCGGATCCGCGTGGCCTCGCCCCAAATCGCGCGCCCGCCAATCACGCCGGATGCACCGCACGCACATGCTAACGCCAGTTGATCGCAGAAGACTTCAAAATCGACGCCGGCGCTCAAAAGCACCCAAGGGATAGTGGTCGCCTCCGTAAGTGCTGTACAGGCTGCACGCGCAGCAGTTTCATCCTGCCATTGGGCGGCAGGCAGCGGAAATTCCATTTTGAGGATATCCGCCCCAAACCCTTCTACCCGCCGCGCAGCGGTAATCACGCGCTCGGTGAAGCGGGCTTGCTGTAACGCGCTTGATTCGTCTTCAAGTGGGTAGAGAATCGGTTCCGCATACAGCGGCAAATCAACCGCCGCACAATCGACTGCAACGCGTTTTAGCAGTTCGTCCTGCTGCGGCGCGCGCAGTGTATCGTCGCTGTTGTAATAGTAGAACAGCTTGACGCCATCCGCCCCCATCCGCTTGATCTTGTTCACGCCCCAATTCGGCAAAATTTCGCTCAGCAGTGGTAGGGGCTGGAGCGCATAATCGGCCTTTTCCAGTTCCAGCAGCAATCCCGCTTGGCCCAAACAGTCCCCGGCGATCGCTTGCGCCGCGCCGTAGATCGGGTCGAGCAGCACGCCGCTGGCTTCGGGCGCGAGCGCGCGCACCACTTGTGTTTTGAAGGCAACCATCTCATCATTCGTCACCGCTTCGGGCGCAGCCGGATTCAGCGCGCGGCGCAGCGCATCATGATGATCGAGCGCCAGAATGACGAAATGCCCGCTCGTCGTGCTGACCCGCTGCAAACCTCGAAGTTTGCCAATGCTCAGTTCACGCATGGTCAGTCCGCCCGTATCCATACGCTCTTGACTTCGCTGTAGAGATCAAGGGCGTCTTTGCCCATCTCGCGACCGTGACCACTCTGCTTGTAGCCACCAAATGGCGAGGCGGCGTCGGTATCGCCCCACGTGTTGATCCAGATCGTGCCCGCGCGCAGTTTCGCGGCAAAGCGCTGCGCAGTCGCCAAGTCGCGCGTCCACAAGCCTGCCGCCAGACCATACGGTGTTTCATTCGCACGCTGCAGGACTTCATCCGCGTCATCAAACGGCATAGCACACACCACCGGACCGAAGATTTCCTCCCGCGCGATCTTCATGCTCTCCTGCACGTTGACGAAGACCGTCGGTTCGATGAAATAGCCGTCCGCCAGCGCGCCGCCGATGCGTCTCCCACCGATGACGGTATGCGCGCCGTTGGTATACCCATCCTGAATGTAGCCCATGACCGTGTTCAATTGATCGCCGCTGACGACCGGGCCAAGATCCGGCTGTTCGGCCTGCATCCCCATCCCGACCCGAATTTTGGCCACTTCGTCGGCGATGCCTTCCACCACACGATCAAACACGCGGCGTTGAATGTATAGGCGCGACCCAGCGGTGCAGGACTGGCCATTGTTGCCGAAGCTCGCCCATGTCGCACCAACGACTGCCTGTTCCAGATTGGCGTCTGCAAAGATAATGTTCGGGCTTTTGCCGCCGAGTTCGAGCGACACGCGTTTGAGCGTACTCGCGGAATTGCGGATAATCGTCCGTGCGACACTGGCGCTGCCTGTAAAGCCAATTTTATCCACGCCGGAATGCTCAACCAGCGCCGCACCCGCTGTTTCGCCAAATCCGGTCAGCACGTTGAACACCCCCGGCGGAAAACCCACCTCTTCAAACAGGCGGGCCAGATAAAGCGCGCTCAACGGCGTTTGCTCGGCAGGTTTGAGGATGATGCAGTTGCCCGCGGCCAACGCCGGGGCGATCTTCCACGCCGCCATCAGCAGCGGATAATTCCACGGGACGATCAACCCGCATACGCCGATGGGTTCGCGGACCGTGTAATTGAACATGCCCGGCGTGCTGACCGGGATAGTTGCCCCTTCGATCTTAGTCGTCCAGCCTGCGTAATAGCGGAAGTGTTCGGCGGACAGCGGCACATCCACTGTCTGCGCCTTTTTGACCGGTTTGCCGTTGTCGAGTGCATCGAGCTGGGCGAGGATTGGAGCGCGGGCTTCGATGAGATCGGCGAGCCGCCAGATCAAGCGCCCGCGTTCCGCTGCCGTCAGCTTGATATGCCAGGCACCGCTGTCAAACGTCTGACGCGCGGCGCGGACGGCAGCACCCACATCCTCAGCCTGCGCGGACGGCACCCGCGCCAACCAGCGTCCGGTGGCAGGATCAACCGTGTCGAAGGTTGCACCGCTCAAAGCAGGAACCCACTGTCCGCCGATATATAGTTTCAATTCTTCACCCAGACAGGCACGCACCTCGGGCCGGAGGTCAATATAGGTTTCTGGGAACACAGGGAGTGTCATGGCACATATCCTCAAACGCTACAGGTGTTCCGCGAGCGCTAACGCCACTGCAAATACCGCCTCGTTACTGCGATTCAATGCTTCCATACCGCCGGGCGGCAGGGGATCGAGAAAGCGGCGTCCGCGCGTCAGATCATCCCATACCACGACCATCGATACCGCCGCCATCCTGAAGAATCGGGCGACGGCAAACGTGGTCGCCGTTTCCATTTCGACCGAGAGGATGCCCGCATGATGCCAGGCTTCCATCATCTGTGGCGTCTCCGTAAACAGCGATGACCATGTGACATGGGTTCCGCGATAGGTAGTGTGCCCAAGCTCACGGAGCAGTTTCTCAGCGCGTTCGATCCACTCACCAGAACCACGGACAGCGTCATGTGCGCCGTACATCGGCGCAATCCCGTCACGACACAGCACGACATCCGGCAGGATGATATCACCCGGCGCGAGATGCGGTTGCAGCCCGCCGCACGTCCCAATCTGCACGGCCAGCTTCGTCCCTAATACACCAAACAGGTGAATAATCTCGACAGTGCGTGCCGCGCCATAGGCGCAGCAGAAAGCCACCTTCTTGTCCTGCCAGCGTCCCCAGAAGATGTCTGGGAATTCCAGTTCGCGGACATCCGACAGGCGGCTCAAGCGCCAGTCCGTGCGCTGCTGCCGCCACCAGCTCCCTTCCACGATCACCACATCGGGCACATCTTCGGGCGCGAGCTTCAGCGCTTCCAGCCATTCCGCCGCGTCGATGTCGAAGATCGACCGGAATACGGGCGTGAACGAGGTCACGGCGCTTGTTCCAGCTTGCGGAAGAAGTCACGGAATATGGCATCGCGGTCTAGGCCATACGCTTCGCGCATCAGATGCGGATGACGTTCGGCCGCCCAGTAGAGATCATTGGTGAGGCGCGGCGCGCGGACGAGCTGTGACGGCACCCATTCCGGTTCCAGCAGCCACGCAATGTTGATCACATCCCAGATCACCCACGTACGGGCGTAATGGTCGCCGATGCCGAACAGCGTATGAACGGGGTTATGCGTATACAGGTGATAGAGATAATCACCAATCTTGCCTTTGCCACGTACATAGGTTTCCATGTCGGCCAAGGATAATTTGAGCTGCTCACCCACATAATAACCGGGGAGGAAGACCAACGGCACACCGCTGTCGTAAATCAACTGTGAGGCGACAACGTCCTGAACGAGATTGAGTGACGGTTCATGGCTGAGATTGACGAACGACGGGTAAGTCGACGTCCACAGCACGACGATGCGTGACGCGATCTCCGGAGCCATGATGAGCGCCGAAGCGATGTTGGTCAGGCAGGCGATCGCGGCGATATACAGGGGGCGCTCATCCTGCGCCAGCGCGCGCTCGATGATGAACTCCGCCGAGTCACTGCGGATTGGAGCATCGAGCGCAGTCAGATAGCCGGGTGAACCGCGAAACACTTTGCCCGTTGGATCGGCGTTGAGTTTGTCGTAAACGGTTAGGATTTCCTGATAGCTGAGTTCCATCCCCTCTTCCGGGGTGTCGTAATGCAATTGATGTGGATCGCTGCCGAGTGACAGATGGTTCAGCGCCACGCGCCGAAAAGCCGCGAGTTCCGGCGGCAGAACTGCGCTCCGATTGACCTTCAGCACATCATAAGCGGCGTTTGTGCGGTCGCGCAAATGCTGAAACGAGTAAGGTTCAGCGCACACGCCTTCGACATCAAAGCGATCCTGCGACAGCAGCGCCCACGCAATTGCAAACTGGTCATCAATCTCGTTGTGCGTGTCCGTATCGATCAATAAGCGGATGCGTCCCGTGGGCGGTTCGAGCCTCCGCCGCATGGCCTCATCGTTGAACTGTGGGAATTTCGGCATGGTCATCAATAATCCTTTTTATAGGCAGCGCGACCGCTTGGTTCCGGTCGCAGTTAGGCAGTCGGTAGCAACCAGATCCGCGCCTGCGGCAGTTGAATCGGGATCTTTTCCCCAACCTGCACCTGAAGGTCTGCCGGGCCGTGTACCAACCATGTATGTCCAGCCACATCGAGCTGAATCTGAGTGTGCGTTCCCATATAGACCTGAAGCAGTACTTTGGCTTCGATGCAGTTGCTATCGGCTAAACTTGGTTTTAACTGCACATCTTCAGGGCGCACCGTGACCATGACGTCACCCTCCGCTTGGGAGACATGCAGCGGATCAATACTCAACCGGCCGAGCGCCGTCTCGACGTAGTCACCGCGGCGTACCCCTTTCAGCAGATTGTCGTTGCGGAAGAAATGGGCCACCCGCGTACTTTTCGGACGCTGATAGAACGAATGCGGCACATCGTACTGCTGGAGCACGCCGTCAAACATCAGCGCAATGCGGTCGGCCAACATGACCGCTTCTTCCTGATCATGCGTGACGAACACGGTGGTAATGCCCAGTTCACGTTGAATGCTCCGGATGAGTTCGCGCATTTCGAGCCGCAGATTGGCGTCCAAGTTCGCCAACGGCTCGTCGAGGAGCAGCACAGTCGGGCGAACGACTAAGGCGCGTGCCAGCGCCACCCGCTGCTGCTGCCCACCAGAGAGTTCGTGGGCGCGGCGCTTGGCAAAACCGGGCAGTTTGACGAGTTCGAGCATTTGGTCAACCCGCCGCTCAATTTCTTGCTTGGGTACACCATGCATCTTCAAGCCGAAGCCCACGTTCTGGCCGACCGACATGGTCGGAAACAGTAAATGCTTCTGAAACACCATGACCGCGCCGCGCTTTTCCGTCGGAACCGTGATGATCGACTTGTTGTCGAACAGAATGTCCCCAGAGGTCGGCAGCAGCAGCCCCGTGATCATGCGCAAGGTGGTCGTTTTTCCGCAGCCGGATGGTCCAAGAAATGCGACCAATTCGCCGGACTCAATTTCTAGATTCAGCCGATCGACGGCGGTCACACTGCCAAATCGTCGCGTCAAATCACGTAGGACTACGCTGCTCATAACCGACCAAAGCCTCCCATGACGGACGATTCACGCCCAAGTTGGCGCGAGGTGAGGATTAGTACCAGAATTGCCGGTGCGACGAAGATGAGGCTGACAGCCGCGGCGGTGGAATAGTTTGTGCCGCTGATGAAAGGGAACAAAACCATCGGCAAAGTAATGATCACACCGCCGCCGATCAGCACCGTGGTGATGTACTGCCCCCATGAAATCAAAAATGTGAACATGGTCGCGACGACCAATCCCGGCAAAATGCCCGGCAGCGTCACATAGCGCACGACGTTGAAGTTTCCTGCACCGAGCGTACGGGCGGTATCTTCTAGTTCGGTACCATAGTTAGCGAAAACACTCGACATCACCAGCACCATGTACGGAATACACGGAATCAGGTGGACGAGACACACACCGATAAAGGTATCGGTTAAGTTGAGGCGGATGAAGACCTGATGAATGCCCATCGTCGCCACAATGCCCGGCACGATGATCGGCACCATCAGCAGCCACTCGATGGCGGACTTACCGCGAAAGTCATGCAGTGCCAAGGCGCGCGCGGCGGGCAGACCGACCAGAATCGAGAAAATCGAGACCACCACGGCAATAGCGAGACTGTTCGCGAAGCCCTCACCCACGCGCGAAGTGGGTGTCATGACATACTCCCATGGTTCGGTGCTCCACGTCGTGGGAAGCAAGGCTGGAAACAGCCAGCGATGGGAAAAGGACCACAGGAACTGCGGCAGGATTGGCGCGAGACTAACCACCACAATACCGATGAGTACAAACCAACGTAGAGCTTTCTTCATAATAAGATGCAGCGCTCCTTCAGCGATTGACCGTGTATTTCGCCAATCGCTTGTAGGCGATCAGCAGCACAATAGCGATTACGGTCAAGATGATGCTCATCGCCATTGCCTGAGGCCGCAGCGCGAGATCCGGGTCTTGATAGTTCTGAAACGCCAGCACCGGCAGCGTGGTTGGAAACCGCGCCCCCAGGAGCAGCGGAATTTCATAGCTCGAAAAGACGTAGGCAAACACAATAATCGATGTCGACAACACGCCCGGCATAATTAACGGCAGCAGCACATACCGAAAGCGCTGCCAGGCATTTGCACCGAGTGTACGCGCAATTTCCTCATACTGTGGGCCAATGCCTTGGAGGACGGCAAGGACAACGACACCGATGAAGGGGACCTCTTTCCATAAATAAGTGAGTTGGATGGCTACCCCGGCACGGTCAAAAACCATGACAGGAAAGTCGCGGGGCGCTGCGATTAGCCCCAAAGCATAGGCACCACGAGCCAGTAAGCCACTCTGGGTGACGAGCAAAACAATCCCGGCAGCAGCCACCAGATGCGGAATTGGGATTGAGAGCTGAAACATAAAAGTAAAAAAGCGACTGCCCTTGAATGTATCGCGCAGCACAAGCGCCAGCGCAATCGCCAACACCGATGACATGACGGTACTCAGGAGCGCTAACCTAAATGTCTGCCACAGCGATTCAAAGAAAATCGGGTCGGAGAGCACATCCTGATAGTAGCGGAGGGTCACATCATACGAGCCAATTGCCGGAAAATAGCCGAGGCTCTGCTGCAAACCCACAATCAAACCGCCAAAAAACAGGATGAGAATCGTTCCCACCGCGGGCAAGACCAGCAGCGGCGAGCGGAGTTTCTCCATTAAAGTAAGCCAGCGCATACACGCTCCTGAATCGATTTGCGGTCACGCGTCCGGGGAAAAGCGATGCCCTTCCCCGGACAATAGCACGTTGTGGAAACTACTTTTGCAGGACGTTCTCGATCCAGCCCTGTTCCATCGCAGTCACCCAAGTGGCCGGGGGTTCGGGCAGCGTGTGCGCGGCCAGTTCTTCGGCGGGCAGAGTCGCCGGGTGCCGTTCGTAACCCGCCACAGTGTCCTGGAATTCCTGTGAGTACACGGCGGGCGAAATCGGCGACAACCAGCCCCACTGTGCGGGATCGGTCAGCTTGAGCTGGTATTCTTCGCTCAGCATGAAGTTGGCCACGACCATTGCACCCGCTGGGTTCGGCGCGTTGAACGGAATGGTCACAAAGTTGTTATTGGAAATCGTGCCCGTATCAAACACGAACGTGCGAATCGTTTCGGGATAGATACCTTCGTTGATATTGCTCGCCGCGCGACCGGGGTTGTAGTCCATGTTGAAGGCGACTTCCTGGTTCGCCAGAAGATCTGTGAGAACCGAGGCTTCAGGATAGGTCTCACCGGCGCGCCACAGGTTCGGTTCCAGTGCGTTGAGGTATTCCCAGACCATCGGTGCATACTGATCGAAGACCGCCTGATCAAACTCACCGAGGAACGGTTCAGGACCACCGGCTGCCCAGTAGAACAGATGGCGAACGAAGACGCTGCCGACGAAGTCCGGAATTGCCGGATAGGTGAACAGACCGGGGTTAGCCGCCGCCCATTCGGCGAGCGCTTCGAAGGTGCGCGGGGGTTCTTCGCCGACCAGCGCCGTATTGTATTCGATCACAAACTGCGCGTGCCCCCACGGCGATTCGAAACCGTTCACTGGATAACCGAAGTCGAAGGCCAGCGCCGGATCTTCCCAGTTCACATAGCGGGCATTGGGGATCGATTCGGACCACGGGCCGTAGAGCAGTTCTGCCTGGGCGAGCGTGCGGAAGTTCTCACCGTTGATCCAGATGAGGTCGACCGTCCCCGTCGTATCACCGGCTGCCGATTCATCGAGAATCTTGTTGACCACATCGGCGGTATCCACCAGCGGAACCCGGTTCAAGGTGATGCCGTAGAGTTCCAGCACGCGGGCACCAATGTCATTGTCAACATCCGTGTTGATCTTGTCCGAACCGCCCCACATATGCCAGTTCACCGTGGTTCCCTGCGCGGCGGCGAGCACATCTGCCCAGGTTTCGTATCCGGGCACAGGGCCAAGCAGTTCGTCTTCGCTGCTGTCTTGCGCAGCCACTACACCCAGCGTGGTCAGCAGGACCAGCAGCAAGATGAAAAAGGTTCGTTTCACATTAAACACAATAGTTCTCCTTGAGTATCTATACACGACATTTATCGAAGGAAAATGGCATCGTCTGGATCGCTGTTAACTCATCGACACCTCCACTCACAGACAACCCGCAACTTCGCCCGTACAACGCCGTCCTCGGCGACTGCACCTAGTTGTGTCACGCCACGTCCCGCCGGAGCAGCGCCAGTGCGCGCGCGAGATCTGCATCAAAATCGTTCACGAGCGGACGCCATGTATTGACAGTCCGCCCCGTTTCCGCATTCGGATCGGGAAAGCACTCAATCACAAGTGGACCACGGTACGCGGCTGTATCCAGTGCCTGTTTGACCACCTCCCAGCGAACTTGACCGCCGCCGGGTAGTTTGCGGTTGCTCTCCGCACAGTGGAAATGCCCGAGCTTGGTTCCAGCAGCGAGAATGGGCGCGGCCAGATCATCCTCTTCCATACTCATGTGATACGTATCGAGCTGGAGTTTCACCGCTGGATGATCGACGAGGGCGAGGTATTCGAGCCCTTGCTCGACAGTATTGCAAATATACGTCTCGAAGCGGTTGATCAACTCAATGCAGAGAGTAATGCCTTGATCGCTGGCGACCGCGGCCACTTCGCGCATTGCGAGAGCACTGCGCTCACGAAAGGGGCTTAAGTCGCGCTCAGTTGGAAAATGCAACCAAGGGACATGGGGTAAACCGCCCAGAATCGGGCTACCAAGCTGGGAAGCCGCTTCTACGCAGCGTTTTAGATATTCAATTCCGCTCCGGCGCACACTCGCATCAGGGCTGGTAATGTCTTTTTCCAGAGGGAGGCCAAGGCTGGCATACACGCTCAAACCGAGACGATCGAGTTCGGAGCGCATTTGCATGATGGGCGTGTCTGGGCCGGAAGTCAGGGAAATTTCGACAGCATCAAAACCAAGGGCTTTCGCTTTCGCGAAGCATGAAGTTTGATCGTCGGACCAATTCTGCAGCCAATAAAATATCTCGATGCCCGTTTGCCGCATATGAAAACAATCCAATTTGCATTATCTGAAATCTAAAATCTTTGTTGCTGGCAAGAATAACACCGTTTGAAGTTTTGTCAACACGTCCGGTCGGCGGCGATTTACGGGTAGAAACACAAGGAACAAAGTGACTCCTTGACAGGATCGTGGATTGTGCCTACCATAACACGGTATTGGCGGTAGCTAACTGAAATTTCAGATTTCAGTCCTACCTCTTAGTTTTAGGTGAAATCCTGTTGACTACCCCAGATGGTCTATCGCCCGTCGCGGTTCCTAACCTGAACGATGTCGTCTATCACTTGCTGCGAGATCGAATCTTAAGCCGCGGGTTCGTGCCGGGTGAACGGCTCGATCTCGATGATTTAGCCGCGCGCCTCCAGATAAGCCGTACCCCGCTGAAGGATGCGCTCAATCGTCTCACGGTCGAGGGTTTAGTCGAGATCCATCCACGTCGCGGCACCTTCGTTGCGAAGCCGGATGCTCAGAAGCTGGATGAGGCGTATAAGATCCGCAGTGCTTATGAGTTATATGTTGCGCTGTGTATTTTCAAGTACCTCACCGCCGAGGATTACCGCTTCTTCGAGGACCTACACCAGCAAATGGATGAACTGGCGCGCAGCAACGACTGGCAGAAGGTGGCACCCGAATATCTGAGTCTCGACCAGCAGCTTCACGAACGCTTTGTCCTGCGTGGTGGACCACCGCGCATGCTGCATCTGTACCAGCAGACGAACGTCCATACCCATGTCCGGCTCATTGTGCCCTGTCTGAGTGACCGTGATTTCGAGATGACGCACTTTGAACATGAGCAGATCTTCGCCGCCATTGCCAGTCAAGCGCCGGATCGACTGAATGCAGCTCTGCTGAATCATCTGGAAGGCGCACGGTTGCGGATTGGGAAAGCGTTTAACTGCTCGACGTAGCAGCTTTTATCGGCGCTCGTACAGAAGGACTCATTCCATCCACCATGGACGCTTTTTCGAGCCTGCAAAAACGGGTTGTGTTGGTAGGATGGGTCACCTATGCGGCCTACTATCTCGGTCGGGTTAATCTGGCGTCAGCGCTGCCCGCCATGGAACGCAGCTTTCGTTGGTCGCCGGAACAAACGAGTGTGCTCGCTGGCGCGATGTTGTGGACATATGCCGCCGGGCAGTTATTCAACGGCTGGCTAGGCGACCGGGTCGCTGCCAAACGAGTTGTATTTATGGGCATGCTCGGCTCGACTGCCGTGAACTTACTGATGGCGGTGAGCACAGCCCACGAATTACTAGTCATCCTCGCGCTGATTAATGGTTTCCTCCAAGCGATGGGTTGGGGACCCATCTTGCGCACGCTCAGCGATACCCTCGAAGACTCGCAGCGGCGGCGCATTGCGGGCTGGTTTGGCGCATCCTACATTGTCGGTAACACTCTTACTTGGATACTGTGCGGCCTGCTGCTCGCGCAGGGACCATGGCAAAGCTTGTTCGTGATACCTCCCTTGATTATGCTGGCGATCGGCTTCGTCTGGTACCGGCTAACCGGGGACAGTCATTTCCACCAGAAGCAGCAACAGGCTCTACCTGAACAGGTTACAGGCATACGTTTGCGGGATTTCGGCGTTTTCCTGTTCACGGCGATTATCGCGGGCGCATTGCTCAACGGCATGCTGCTCTACGCCCCGGCGTATGTTGCGCAAACGTCACCTCTCGATCAAGCAGCCATCGGTGCCGTTGTGTTTCCTGTTTTTGGCTTGCTGGGCACAATCTGGCTCAGCAGTTTTGTACTTCGACGCAATCAGGGGCACGAAACACGCGGCATGATGATCCTGCTTGCGTTAGCTGCTGCCGCCCGGGGACTCGCGCTGCTTTTGCCACCCTCAACTGTCACCTCCATTTTGCTGCTGAGCGTTATGGGAGTTACTTCCTACGCGCTCACCAATCTCCTGCTGACCGCGGTGCCCTTGCTTTACGCCCACTTGGGAACATCAAAGGTTGCGGGAGTCATGGACGCCACCCATAGTATCGGTGGTGCCGTTGGCAGCACACTGGTCGGAATACTCCTTAGTCAGGGAGGCTGGTCGTTAGTTTTTAGTGCATGGTTGATCTTGCCGTTGATCGCCGTCGTGTTCATCGCGGTGGGTTCGCGCCGCGTCAAAGTACCGCAGACTTAGTATTTTTCGGAAAGTGAAGGTTTTATGACTGCACCGCTTGAAGGCATCCGTGTAATTGATCAGACTCAAGCCTTGGCTGGACCGTACTGCGCGATGATTCTCGGCGATATGGGCGCGGAAGTCATCAAGATTGAGCGTCCCGGAAGTGGCGATCAATCGCGAACGTGGGGACCACCGTTCCTTGACAGCGAAAGTACCTATTATCTGGCTGTCAATCGCAACAAGCGGAGTATGACGCTCAATGTCACTCATCCTCAGGGGAAAGAACTTTTATACAAACTCATCGACAGTGCCGATGTTTTCATGACCAATATCGCGACCAATGCCTCGCTTAAGAAATACGGACTGGATTATCCGACATTGGAGTCCCGTAACCCGCGGTTGATTTATGCGTCGATCAGCGGTTATGGACGTGTAGGCAGTCGAGCTGATCAGTTCGGATATGATTTGGTAGCGCAGGCAGAATCGGGCGTCATGTCGATCACCGGACATCCGGGTGCTGGCCCAATGCGCTTTCCCACCCCGATTGCCGATATGACGTGTGGAATGTTCACAGCAATTGGAATTCTCGGAGCATTGCAAGCGCGACACACGACCGGACGCGGCCAAATGCTCGACATGTCCTTGCAAGAAGGCCACATGACATGGCTGGAGAACTATGCTGGCGCCTATTTTGCGACCGGTGAAAATCCCGTGCAGTATGGGAATCGTCACCCTCAGATCGCGCCCTATGAGCCGCTGCAAGCCGGTGATGGACGGTGGTTCATCCTCGGGGTCGGCTCGGACAACACCTGGCAGAAATTTTGTGCGGTGGCTGGACTCGACACATTAGCACGGGATCCGCGTTTCACGACGAATTCTGATCGCGTACGCAACTATGATGCTCTTATGCCCCAGGTTCGGGACGCGCTGCTGCAGCATTCTGCCGATGAGTGGATGCAGATTCTGCGCGAAGCTGATGTGCCCGTAGGAAAAATCAACACCGTCGCCGAAGCGCTGGCCGATCCGCATCTACTGCAGCGCCACTTCATTGTGGAACTGGAGCATCCCACGCTTGGCACAGTCAAATCGCTAGCCACTCCTGTGCATATGTCAGCGACACCGCTGCGCTATGATCGCCATCCACCGCTGCTTGGCGAACAGACCGAGGAGATTTTGCGCGAATTGGGTTATGGCGTCGATCAGGTATCTGAGCTGCGTCAAGTTGGCGTTGTGTAGAACAGACAACCCCTTCAACTCAAATGAAGTTGAAGGGGTTGTTTTGTAGCTATGGATCCGGCTTATAAGCCGCTTTCAATCGGCAAGCTAGAATCGGCCGCCCATTCTTGCATTGACCCATCGTAGACGCTGATGTTTGGCACGCCAAGCAGGGTGAGAATCAAGGCGTCGCTGGTGGCCGAAATCCCCGCGCCGCAATAGGCAACAACCCGCTCTTTTTCCAACACGCCACTCTGCGCAAAGGCAGCACGCAGCGCGTCCGCTGGTAAATACGCGCCTGTCACCGGGTCAACGAGGCTTCCCCACGGCACATTGCGGCTTGTTGGAATGCGTTGACTGCGGAAGTCCGACTCCCCAAGCGTATTGAGTAAACACGCTGAAGCGGCTCCGGCCTGAAGTTCACGCAGCACCTCGTCTTTGCCGATGAGGAAGCTCGGTCGATGGCGCGGTGTGAATACAGCTAGAGGGGGAACGGTCGCACTTGTCGAGGTCGGTCGCCCTTCTAGCGCCCACTTCTTCCACCCCCCATTGAGCACAGCAGCATTGTCGAAGCCAAAGGTGCGCAGCAACCACCAGACTCGCGTCGACCACATGATGTTATTCGCGTCATACACAACAACCCGTGTGCCCTCACCAATTCCATGTCGTCCCATCGCCGCGGCAAACTGTTCTGCCGACGGAGCGCTGAACCGGAGGGTTGGATGGGGGGAGGAAATTTCCTCAATCAGGTCGATAAAGGTGCTGTTGGGAATATGCCCGGCTTCCCAATTCTCACGTCCACTGACAATGGAAAGTGCCCCTGTATCTGGATCTGTACGGTAGTAGACGGTTGCATCAAGAATCCGAAGATCAGGGTCGTTCAGGTGCTCTTGCAACCAATCGGTCTCAACCAAATATTCCGGGTGGGTAAAGCTGCTCGTCATAAGTTTCTCTCAATCTCCAGTAGATAATTTCGATTCGCAGGGCGAAATAGAAACGCCCTAGCTTGGCCTGCTAGGGCGTTCAAAATCTGATCATCAGAATGAAAACGCCCCGATTGCACTAACCGGGGCGCCACATATCTTGCAAAATGGGTCACATGACGCGATCAGTTTTCCCGGTGAGAGGGTATGCAGCAACAACAACAACTGACAACCCACACGACATTAGACCTTATGCTTGGCGAATTTAGTCCAGTGTAGCGGTGCAACTTTGGGCTGTCAAGAGTCCGGCAAAACAGGATTGGACAATCCTCCATGCTCTTGATAGCTCCTCTCACCAATGAAGGGTTTTTCTTGCGTTCCTGATGAAGCATTGCGACGTCGTAGCGGCGACCACAGTTCGCCGCTACGGTTGTGCAGGGTATGCAGTGCCGGACGTTCCAAATAGTTGGTGTGGATCGTTCTGAAGCGGGTCTGCTCCAGCGTGATTGGTGAAAACGAAACTGAGATTCATTCGCTGTCCTTTCTACATCCTGAAAATCATCAAATTCGCTGTGGCGGGCAAGGATCTCGCGGAGCTGTTGATACAGTGGTGTCCGGAAGTCTTGCTGGCACGGGCAGCGAGCTTCAAGGTGACTGGGGGAGGAGGCTTCCCTCGCCTACTCACCGCTCAAGCCGAGTTACTCTAGGGTTGAAAGGCACACCTGTTGTGCGTGGTATGGGGACTCTCTACGCTAGAGGAAAATCGACCGATTTAGGCCGCTAGAAGATACGGATAAGTTCCTGTCTTTCCCGCTCACGGGAAAAAGGAGTTTCTGACAATGTCGGAAACCCCTTTTTACTCTCAACTGAGGTTCGAATCCTGTCTTCCTGTTTTTAACTCAAGAACAGGCTTTGGGGAGCGAACCATACTGTGGCGCACGAAGTGATATTCGCCCCCAACTCGTGGAGTCCGAGCGAAGATTCGCCTTTGAGAACCCGCTCAATGGGTCCTTTTCGCGTGGGTTGGGTTCGAGGCCTATACTGCTCATACCCTCTGATGTCCCAGAGCTTTGACATGATTCCGTTCAGCCTTTATCTGGCGCGTAGCCGTACCTCAGTGCAACGCATTCCCGTTCGGCGTTTTCAAATGCATCGAAAATTGGCTGACTCACAAAGGTGACTGACTCTTCGGTTAGGCGACTGCCGAAGTCATGAGTCATGATTGCGCGGTCAGCGCGCAGGCGCAGCACAGCCATGTCATTCGGACGGATAGAGAACCCCGCGCTCAGACTTGGCTGTAGTTTCTCTCCTGTCATCAGATTCTCTCCCTCCAGTATTTCAGCCGCCAAGAAACGGACATCTCCATTGCAGGGATAAGTATGACTGTTAACGAGTGTTATCAGCAATTCATCGTCGCGTTCACGAGAATTGACAAACCACTGCAAACCCTGGGTAGCCCGCACCTCGGTCAGATTCCAGCGGGTCGCAAATTGATGCAGAAGGCACTGAACGTGGCGCAGAAGTTGAAATGGTCTTGGTAGTGGGCTATCCGTGGGGCATTTGTCGGGAATATCACAAACCTGATCAGTTAACATGTGGTCGCTCAGGAAGACGAGCAGTGTTCCCCCAGTCTCCATGTCCAGCTCATACGCTAGCGGTGTGCCGTCGTACGCTGTTGAGGTTATGCGAGCTTGAGGAGAAAGATCAGCTTGATAGTATGTAAATTCAGGTTCATTGAACCGCACACCACATGCCGCTCCTGTGCGGCCTTTTCTTGTGTCGTGGAGGGCACTGATGCCGAAGAAAGCGTAAGATTCCGCGGAAAGTTGAGATACGCTCGTTGCAATACTACCTCCACGAGCCGCAAACTCCTTCAGGATTTCGAAAAGCTCGCCTTCAATGCTCGTGCCGAGAACGATGGCGGCGTTATATCGTGAGAGCGCATAGAGCGAAGTATTTGAAAGCAAAACGTCGAAAATGTCCCCGCACGGGGTATCGCTCAGATAGCCGTCCTCGTTACGCATAAAGCCAGAGTCGACCATGCCCGGCCAGAAAGCATCATTGACCGCGTCGATTTGGTAATGACCACGGGTGTATGGGATATTCCCCCATGCCATATACGGTCTATCGCGTAGAGGCGCGTGCCTGCCAGTCACGTATCCAGTATAAAAGTCCCAAATGAGTGCCACGGGCGTATGGATGATGCCCCGATCGGGATGAGTTTCGATCCACTCTTTCGAACTCATAAAAACTTCCCCAACCGGCGAAAGGCTGCCATCGGGCAGGAAGTAGGCATATTGCCCCATGATTGCAGAAGCACCGTACATGTAGGTGAGCAACCAGGCGCGTTTCAGCAATGAGATTGATGTTCCCATCTCGGGAGATCCCCAGTCCTCACCGCAATAGGCCTTGGAACCCCAAAGATTCCATTCTGCCGGCGCAGTCCACCATTTCAACCCATATTGACGAGCAGCCCCACGCAGTATGGCGTGCCACAGGGGAATGTTGGGCTTGCTCTCGCAGATCTGGCACCCCAGCATCCTCGTCCATGGAATGTCGGCCAGGTAATGCTGAAAGGTGTTGTTACTCAGCGTGATCGGGTATTTCGCGATGTAGTTCTGGATGCGGTATTCGTAATCGAGGAAATGCTCCCAGCCTTCCTTTAGGGATGCGGGCTTTTCATAAAGCGTATCGCAGGCGCCCAGCACGAACCGGCAATCATGTTCACCATTGTCAACACCGAAAAATCGACCCCCCAGTTTTTCGCGCGCGTAGGCCACCGCCTTTTCGGGAATGGCTGGCGTGATGAAGGGGATGTGACCGCCAATATTGATGAGCCAAAGCCCACGATGTGCGATCTCGTCGATCACCTCTTCGTAGTTTTCTGCGAACAGGAAATCGTGCCAGGGTGCGATAGCGTCACCAAAATTGTATTTTACCGTGTAAAGATCGAGCGTTTCTCGGAAGTTGACGACCCGGATTCTCGCTCGCCCTTCGGTGACCTGGAAAAGCGCTTCGTTCATGTGGGTGAAGCGTTCTTGCTCTGCCGGGATCTCGTCCATCTCCAATATTTCACACTCAAAGCCGCGCAGACCCGCTGTGAGCACCGCATTGCTCCCGCCAAGATCATCATCGGTAACAGGATTGTTTGGTCTGAGCTTAAAATACGGGTGTTCTGCCGGGTGTTCTTCACCGTTCCATACGCGGATGGTTGGGTTACGCATGTGTTTAATCTCCTCATGCTTGGGATGTACTTGTGCTGCGCAATGTTGCAGGCATTTATTCTGTGCTGGATGGGATGCTAGGCTAACAGACGAGTGTCCACGCTAAAACTGGTTCAAACGATAATTCAAGAGAAACTCAATCTGCCGATCTTTCTCATCAGGTGCGAGACGGACTCAGCCATTTCGATCGAAGCCGAGTGTAGTGTGAGCATGTCGGCACAAGCGCTGCTTTCAAAGCCCACTCGAGCTGTTCATAAAGCGACGGATGGCGTACTTACTCACCTCTAGCCAAGATACTAATTATTTGGAATTCTCTTCCCGTTTTCAGCCGAAGCTCCAGCCGCGCCCTTCTTGGACAAGCTAGCCTCGACCTAAAAAGGGCATTCCACTAGCCATGATAGTCATGAAAGGCACATTGACATGGAGGGGCAGACTCGCCATATAGACGACGGCTTGCGCGGCGTATTCAACATCAATCGTCGGCTCAACTGCCGTTGTCCCATCTGCTTGAAGCACCCCCCGTTTCATGCGCTCGGTCATCTCGGTAGCGGCATTGCCAATATCAATCTGTCCACAGTGGATGTTGAACGCTCGGCCATCCAATGCGGTCGACTTGGTAAGTCCTGTAATCGCGTGCTTCGCCGCCGTATAGGGCGCAGAATGTGGTCGCGGAGTATGCGCAGAGATAGAACCATTGTTGATGATACGCCCGCCGCTCGGTGTTTGGTTTTTCATGATTCTGAAAGCGTGCTGTGTACATAGAAATGCTCCCGTTACACACGTGTCCAACACCAAACGCCACTGCTCATAGCTGAGGTCTTCGAGCGGGATGGCGGGCGCGCCCACACCTGCATTGTTGAACAGAACGTCCAGTCGTCCAAATCTGTCCATCGTTGCGGTGAATAATTCCGCTACCGCCGTTGGGTCGCTTACATCCGTGGGAACTATCAGTCCGCGGGCGTCAGGTACTTCGGCCTCTTTCAGCGTTTGTTCCAAGGGCTCAAGCCGACGGCCCGCCAGCACAACCGAGTATCCAGCTTCCCAGAGTAACAACGCGACACGTTGGCCAATTCCAGTGCCAGCTCCGGTCACGAGGGCAACCCGGTTTGTTTCATCCATCCGTCTCTACTCCTTGTTGATCAAGTGATACCTTGACGACCGAAGGCAGCTTTGCCCAGCCTATATATGCATCGCAGTTTGATCGATGTCGGCAACCGGGACAAGTCCGAATTCTCTTACCGCTTCCACGGGCCAAAATTCAGCCGATTGTGCCTGCCTCAGATCCGTATGCGCGCTGTATGCCAGCCATTGGCAGAGCTGATTTAATGTGAGAACTGCGGTAGATAGGCGGCATGTGTCGCCAAATAGTCTTCGAGCAAGCGTTCCGCCAACTCCAGATCGTCAATCATGGGATCGAACAGGAGGGCTTGCAGCGCCAATTGACGACTGCCACTCACGCTGGCATCAACCACCATTTCTACAAGTGCGGTTTCGCGACGGCACAGCTCAGCTACCGGGGCAGGCAAGTCCCCAACCGAAACCCCGGTGACTCCGCTGCTGTCGATAATGCCCGGGACTTCAACAATCGCACCAGCGGGCAAATTGCGAATATAGCCGTCGTTTGGCAGATTGACCGCCTGCCAGTAGGTGCGCTTGTCGAAAGCGATGCCCGTGATAATGGCGTGCACCCCCTGTGAAGCATAATCGTCAGCGGCTATGAGCGGTTCGGTTCCGGCAATCATCGCTTCAATCCGCGCCCAGGTTCGATCTCGACGCGCCTTATTCTTGGCGCGGTCATACTGATGCAGGTGATACCGATCCCATCCATTGAACTTCGGGTTATGGAGCCACGGCAGATATTCGGACATATGCGTGTCGCCGCCGAGTGGCAGCACGCCGAGCAAATCATAAACTTTACGAGTGAGTGGCAGGTTGTCCGCAGGCAGCTTTTTCACCTCCTGCTGGAAGCGCGGCAGCAAATCTTCCCCGGTCTGGCGGTCATGCATGCCCAATGCCCAGATGAAATGATTCAGCCCCGCGCTGCGCAAGCTGATGCGTTCCATCACCTGATGTTCGAAAGCATGACGCACCGCTTGATCATTCTCAAAAGCATCGCTGTCAGGCATCTCTAGCCCAAGCGCCATGCCCAGCACCTGACCAGCCATCCGATAGCCGTGCATCACCTGATGGCACAAGCCAACCGTTTTGACGCCCGTAGTTTTCGTAATGGCGCGGGTCAAACGGGGCAGCGGGTTCGTTAGGTTGATCAGCCACGCCTCTGGGCAGAGTTCGGCAACATCACGCGCTATGGCGAGCAGCGGCGGCACGTTGCGCGCCGTATGAAAGAAGCCACCAGGGCCGCCGTTTTCGGCGTAGTGCGCCGCCAATCCATTCCGGAGACCAATCTGATAGTCGAGTTCCCAGAGTTCCTCGCGCGGCCCAGTCTCGATGGCGATGACAACAAAATCAGCTCCGTTGAGCACCGTGCGCCGATCAACTGAACTCGTGATGTGAATGTGTGTGCTCCATTCGCGTGTCATCCGTTCCGCAAGCTGATGAATTTGCCGCAGGCCCTCCGGATTCAGATCGACCAGCGCCAGCGTACTACCCGCCAGATCTGAATCGTGAAGGAGAATCCCCATCGTTTCCAGGCCAAAACTGGCGCTGCCTGCGCCAATGACCACAATTTTCAGTGTTTGCATTCTCAACCTTTCCGTTGGGTATGAGTCAGCGCTTATCCGTCCCGCTCCAGCAGGCGCGGGACGTGCGTCGTCGCTAGAGGATGTGCAGCCGATAGGTCAACTGGTATTCAGCCTCGTTCAGCTGATACTGGGGCAGCGTATCGGGGCCACAGCTCGCCGAACCTAAACCGCGCTGCTGATAATCGAGGTGCAAAATAACCTCATCGCGCGGTTTCAAATCGGTCGTATGAAGTGCGGCAAACAAATCATGTTCGGTGAAGTGACTCGCCGAGAAATTCAGCGTCGGCAGCCCTTCTACCTTAATGCCCTGTCCCGCGCGGTTCCTGAGCGTCAGCCAGCGGACATCGCTCTTGTTGCCATGCGTCTGCGGCAGGATATACGGCACATACTGCTCGGCGACAGTACTTTGATAGCGCCCAATCATGGCGGCAGCTTTGCGATCCGCGTAGTTTTCCCAGGGACCCCGTCCATACCATTCCAACTGATCGAACTCGCGATCCAGTACGAACGTGATGCCAACTCGCGGCAAATCGCGCAGCTCGTCAGACACACGAATGTGATGGGTCACCTGTACAATGCCCGATGAGAACACGTCGTAGCGGGTCGTGTGCCGAATATCGTCCGGTTGGCCGCGGCCTGATGCGCTGTGCACCACTTCGACTGAATTGGCCGTGACCTGCTTCAACGAGATGAACTGCTCGACAATTTGGTCAAGTCCGAGCGCTTTCCAGTAGTCGAGCGCTTTCTCCCCCGAGCTGGGCGGGGCGAGGCGCAGCCCATCGTTATCCGTGGCCGCTCGCCACACATTCAATATTGGTCCACACTTGATCACCCGCCGGCCTGCCGCGCTAAATTCCACCAGCGCACCATCGCTCTGGCTGAAGATCACTTCCGTCGATCCGCAGAAAAGGCTTAACACGTGCGCGTCGCTCTGCTGTTCAACGAGTTTAGGAGCTAACTCAACGCGAATCGCCGGGGCAGCGGCCACCGGGAGCTGAATCCATGCGACTTCATGTCCAGCGTCCGCCCACAAGGTCGCGTGTTTTTGATAGAAACGCAGGTTCAGGAACGCTTCACCCTGCCAACCCGCCGCTGTGTAGGGCACCGGGATCTCGATGCTCGCTCGCGGTTTGATTCTCAGTGGCGGGAGCATGCCCGACTGCACGGGCAGTCCATCGACGATGAGTTCCCAACGGCCTTCCAACCAGTCGAAATCGATGAAATCCTGCTTGCTGGTCAGCCGCAGCACGCGGTTGTCCAGCAGGTTGGCGGTCACCGGTTGAATCAGGTATTTGTACTCGTACAGTCCCGGATGGGGCGTTCGATCCGGCCAAACGAGCCCGTCCGCGCAGAAGTTATAATCGTTGGGCACATCGCCGAAGTCGCCACCATACGCCCAATAGGGCTGACCAGCGGCATCGGTCTGGCGAACCCCATGATCGATCCATTCCCAGATGAACCCGCCTTGCAGCCCATGATAGGCCTCGAACGCCTCCCAGTAATCCGCGAGACTGCCGTTGCTGTTACCCATCGCATGCGAATACTCGCACAGGATGAACGGTCGGTCGCCCACTTCGGCTTTTGCCCACCCGACAATATCGTCGATCTGGGAATACATCGCGGTGACGACATCCGTCACGCGGATGCCAGCATCGGCACTGTAGATGATATCGCCAATCCACGGCGACAATGCGCCTTCGTAGTGCAGCAGTCGCGACGGATCCGCACCACGCACCCAGCCTGCCGCCGCATCATGATTGGGGCCATAGCCCGTCTCATTGCCGAGGGACCAGAAAATAACGCTCGGGTGATTCTTGTCGCGTTCAACCATATTGCGCACCCGCTCCAAGAAAGCATAGGTGTAGCGCGTGTCGCGGCAGGTCTCATGGTAGGCGTGAGCTTCGATATTGGCTTCGTCAATCACATATAGGCCATATTCATCGCAGAGATCCAACCAGTAAGGATCAGGCGGATAGTGCGAGGTACGCACGGCGTTAATGTTGAACTGCTTCATCACGCGGATGTCTTTTTCCATATCGGCGCGGCTCACCGCCGAACCCGTGATCTCGCTGTGATCGTGGCGATTCACGCCTTTGATCATCACGGCTTGGCCGTTGATCAACAACTCGCGGTTCGCCACTTTGAGGCTGCGGAAACCAATCCGCGTATGGAGGTGTTCTTCTCCCTGCAGCGTTTTCAAGGTGATGGCCAGCGTGTAAAGGTACGGCGCTTCGGCTGACCACAGGTGCGGTTGCGGAACCGTTGCTGCTAGCTTAACCGTGTGATAGGCGTACTTCACCAACCGCGTCGGATCGCCTTCGGCGGTCAGCTGCGTAACGGAGGTTCCCGCCGCGTCGAAGAGTTCGACCGTCAACGCGTACTGCTGCGGCACTGGTAGAGTACTGCCAGCGGTCAGCGCCAGCTTGACCGTGACATCGAGCAACCCGGTGGCAAAATCTTCGCTCAGATTGCCCACGGCGAATACGTCCTGCACATAGCTTTGCGGCGTCATATACAGGCAGACATCGCGCTGAATCCCTGCCTGCCACCAGTGATCCTGATCTTCGACGAACGCCGCATCCGACCACTGTATGACCACGGCGATCAATTCGTTAGGTCGATCCCAGCGCACCTGAGCCGAAACATCAAACTCCGCCGCCGTGCGCGCATCTTTGCTCAACCCAATGGGCTGCCCATTCAGATAGATATAGAGCGCCCCATCACAACCGCCAAAGTGCAGCACGATCCGCTGCCCTGCCCACGCTGCCGGGACCTCGAACTGGCGGCGATATACACCCGTCGGATTGTGATCCGGCACAGAGGGGGGCAGGTTAGGGAATGGCATGGTGATGTTGGTGTAGTGCGGCAGACCAAAACCCTGCATCGTCCAGTTACCCGGTACCGTAATCGACGACCAGGGCGTTTGCGCTAGCTCCGCCTCAGTCACTTGATCCGGGTGCGGCTTGATCTGAAAGTCCCATAGGCCATTCAAATCCAACTTGGCGCGGTCATGATGCAAGGTGGCATGGGCCGGTAGTTTGTGGATCTCGGTGAGTTCGGGCATCTGCCACGTCGGCTTCCCGCCAACATACAGCAAGGACGAAGTGTCCACTCAGCGTTCCTTTCTAGGTTCGTTTGGAAGAATCTGTCTTGTTTGCCGTGATCAGTCGTGAGGACAGCATCGTCGTGTCCTGACGGCTGATAAAGTAATCTTGATTAATGTAAATAACGCATCCTCTATTCAGAAGAAAGATCCATTTCTTGATCGGCGGGTACTTCGGGGTAGAGAAACCGGGACAGTCACGCTTTGACTGTCCCGGTCTACATCAGTTGAACGGGATTCAGCCACAAAATGGTCGCTGGCTGAAACGCATTCGGTTTGGCTTACGGCATATTCGCCATCGTGGCGTCGTAGGCCGCTTGATTGAGTTCGAGATAGCGGGCGAGGCCAAGGTTATTCAAACCTTCAACATAGGCATCCCAATCGGTTTCCAGATTCATTGACCCAGTGACAAACCCGATCGAGTTGGTGACGATGTAGTCGGTGATGTTCTGCCGCAGGAGCGCCTGTTCATCGGCAGTCTCCGGATCGGGCCACAGCAACCAGAAGGGGAAGAGCGTATCCGACTGCTTGCCATCGTACAGCTTCGTCGCTTCGAGCAGGCGGCGTTCAAACCCATTCGCCGTGTAGATGTCTGTCGCCTGAACCTGAGCAGCGCGGAAATCTGCGGTCTGCAGGTATTGCACCATCGCGCCCCAGGCATTGTTGGGCGTGGGCGGGTCAGCGCTGAGCGTCGTATAGCGGGCTTCGACCGTCGAATCGAGCGCGACTTCGCCCTCGACCGGACGCCGCCAATTGACATTTTCGATACCGAACATGCCCGTGAGCAGGCCTTCTTCGGTGTAGATGTAGTTCATGATCTGCATCATCGCAGCCTGAACTTCCGCGCTCGCCTTATTGGTGAGTACGAACGAGGCACCAGGCACCCAACCGGGCAGGTATGTGGCGTAAGCGCTGTTCGGCCCTTGGAGCGGCGGGATGGCATCGTAATCATCGCAGTAGTTGGGATCCGCTTCGTCCGAGCAGTCGAAGAAGATGTACGGGTGCATCCCGGCGGCCGCGCTCAATATTTCCGTCTCCGGGTTACGACCCAGCGCTTCCAGAGCTTCGCTGTTGTTCGTGAACGCGCCCAAGTCGATCAAGCCAGCATCGTACATGCTCTTGATGAAGGTCAAACCGTCGCGCCATTCTTGCGTCACCGCGGCCGTCTGAACCTGCCCATCATTCACGACCAGGTAGGTGCGGTCGTCATCGTAGATGAAACCGTTCATGAAATACGGAATGATACGCGTGCCGAATTCCATATAGCCACCGGTCAGCATTTCGTCGGGCGCGCCATTTCCGTTCGCGTCATTCTGTTGGAAAGCAACGAGCATGTCGCGGAACTCTTCCAGCGTTGTTGGCGTCTCAATGCCCTGCTCACGCATCCAGCGGGAATTAACCCACATCTTGTTGCCAAAGGAGCAGTGGTAGCAGGCGTTGAACTGCGGCAGCCCCCAGATGTTTCCATCCGGCGCGGTCGCCAGAATGCGCAGATCCGGGTAGGTTTCCATCGCCGCAGTGATATTGGGTGCGTACTGCGCAATCAGGTCATTCAACGGCAGGATGACACCCTGCTGACCGTAGCGCAGCAGATCGAGCTGCGAGAACTGGTCAACCCACGGGATGAGCATGAACACATCCGGGTAGTCACCGCTTGCCAACGCGAGGTTGCGCTGTTCCGCTGCCGATGTAGCATCACGAGTGGTGATCGTCCATTCGAAGCGGACGTTGAACATCTCTTCGAGGGTCTGTGTAAAGGCGTTGGTCGCCAGATCTTGTTCGCCATCTTGGGGTGCGAAAATACGAATAGTGACAGGTTCAGATTGAGCCAACCCCGGCATGCTCACGGCCAGCAGGGTGAGCAGCAGCAGGGACAGGACTAACAGACGCTTCTTCACAATGAAATCCTTTCTTGATTTAAACTCGCAGCTAGGGTGAAACTTCCGCTCCGCGGCAGTGCTCGGATCCTTGGTGTGTTCGGCATTGTGCTCCTTTCACTGCGATATGATAAGCTTACCATATCGTTGAAACCGAAATGGTCAGACCGGACGATCACTTAGGGGATTAGCCCTTGATCGAGCCGATCAACATACCCTTCACAAAATACCGCTGGACAAAGGGATAGATCAGCATAACAGGGACGCTGGCAACGACCACCAGACAATACTTCAGGAGGTCGGCTAACCGCCGCCGCTCCGCCATCTCAATGGCATCCGTCACCCCACCCGTTGACGTATTGAGGATGAGGATATTCCGCAACACCAACTGCAAGGGCTGCAAGTCGGGCGACTTCAGGTACAGCAGCGCATCAAAATAACCGTTCCACTGGGACACCGCATACATGAGCGCCAACACGGCGATGATCGGTTTGGACAGCGGCAGCACCACTGACCAGAGGAAGCGCAGATCACTACAGCCGTCAATTTCGGCGGCCTCGGCCAACTCTTCGGGAATCGTGCTGCGGAAGAAGGTACGCGCGATAATCACTTGAAACGGCGCGATTGCTCCCGGAATGAGGAGCGCCCAGCGCGTATTAATCATGCCGAGGTCACGAACGATCAGATAGGTGGGAATTAAGCCGCCGGAGAAAATCATGGTGAATGTGATCAGGAAGAGGATGACATTTCCACCATATACGTCGCGCCGCGAGAGCGGATAGGCGACAAAGACGGTCAGGACCACGCTGATCAGCGTCCCGCCAACGGTGTAAATTAACGAATTGAAATACCCTTGCACAATCTGCGAGTTTTGCAGGGTGACTTCATACCCGCGCAGGGTGAACCCGACCGGAAACAACCAGACCCGCCCCGCGGACACGGCGTTCGGATCGCTTAAGGAAGCGCTGACAATGTAGACCACGGGGTACAACACCAAGACCAGCACCACGGCCAGAAACACATACACGAAGGCCATGAAGATGCGGTCACCCAATGAATCCTGAATCTGGTTGTGCTGACGTGGAGTGATTATGGCTGTCATCGGTTGATCTCTCCTCGGTTACCACAAACCAGCTTCGGAATTAGTGAGGCGTTTGGCGAGCCCGTTCACGAGCACAATCAAGACCAAGCTGACAACCGAGTTAAACAGCCCAACCGCCGTCGCGAAGCTGTAATTGGCATTGAGCAGCCCAATTTTGTAAACGTAGGTGGAAATCACTTCAGATGTTGCCAGGTTGAGCGGGTTTTGCAGGAGAAACACCTTTTCGAAGCCCACTGACAATAAGCTGCCTACACTCAGAATCAACATCACAGCAATCACCGGTAGGATGCCCGGAAGGTCGACATGCCAGATTTTCTGCAGGCGCGTCGCACCATCGACACGAGCGGCATCGTACAACTGCGTGTCTACCCCCGACAGCGCGGCTAAGTAGATCACGGCCGTGTAGCCACTGCCCTGCCAAGCGCCTGACCAGGCAAAGATGCTGGCGAAAAGACTGGGTATCCCGAGGAAGTTGATGGGCTGCGCGCCAACGGACTGCAGCAGCCCATTGATGACGCCTGTCCGGGGAGCGAGCAGCAGAACCATCATGGAGACAACGATCACGGTTGAGATGAAGTAGGGCGCGTATGTGATAAGCTGCGTAAAACGCCGAAAAAATCCATCCCGGATTTCGTTCAGGCACAGTGCCAGAATAATCGGTATGGGAAAGCCAATCACCAGTGAAGTCAAACTGATGCTCAGCGTATTTTTTATGAGCGTCCAAAACACCGGGTTGCTAAAGAACAGGTCGAAGTATTTGAACCCTGCCCACGGGCTGCCCCAGATCCCCAGAGTAACATTGTAATCTTTGAAGGCGAGGGTGACATTCGCCATCGGTATATATTTGAACACGACGAAATACAGCAAGGACGGCAGCATAATCAGGTACAACTGCCAGTGACGGCGAAAACTCCTTTTCGCTCGAAACCACGGTGACCGTTTGGTAGGAGCGGGTAAAAGCGCTGAGCCTCCGCTGGCATCCACGGCGGACACCGCCAGCTCTCTCTCTGCTTGAGTCCGAAAAATGCGCATCTTGGAAAAACCTCTAACTAAAACAAAGCTTTGCAGTCCAGAATTTCTACAGTGCTGTTGATCAGACCAGCCCGTGGCGCTGAACAGCTCCATCCGGACGCCAAGTCCCTAAAATAAACACTAATCGCCTGACCACTTGTGTACTTCAATCTGGATATGGTAAGCTTACCATATGCAAGTAGTGTAGCGTCAAAATGCGTGTTGTCAAGATTATCTGCTTGTTGCCGGGACGTCGGAGTGAGTTCAAAATTACAGCAGCTGCGTGGAATGATTATTCAGGAGATTAAGTTAGATGTCTGCCATTCACGAGGTTGCTAAACGCGCTGGGGTTGCGCCCATTACCGTTTCGCGGGTGATCAATAACAGCGGATACGTGAGCGATGAAACGCGGCGGCGCGTCGAACAGGCCATACAGGAACTAAACTACATTCCCAATGCTCTCGGCCCAAGTCTCCGTTCCAAACAGACTAAGACGCTCGCATTGGTGCTGCCAGACATCGTCGGTTACTTCTTCGGTCCCGTCGCACGGGGCGCAGAAGATGCCGCCAACCGTCTGGGTTATCACATCATTTTGGGCAACACCGATGGATCGGACGCCAAGCTGGAAGACTACCTGATGTTTCTCGCGAAAAAACAGGTCGATGGTTTTATTTTCGTGCCAACCTCCGAACACCTGCCGCGCTTTTTCAAGCGCTACAAGATCCCCTTTGTGACGCTCGACCGCAAAGTCGTCGAAAAGCAGGTTGACAGTGTGCATGGAGATTCTTTTACTGGCGGTTATCTGTTGACCGAACACTTGTTGAAGCTCGGGCATCGGCGGATCACCGTCATCACCGGGCCACAAGATCATTCCACCGCTTATGACCGCGCTATGGGGGCCATGCAAGCATTTAAGGACGCGGGTCTAAGCGAACAGCCGTCCATCTACTGGACGGACTATCAGCATGAGGAGAGCTACATCGTCACCAAACAGGTGCTCGCTGCGACACCCCGTCCAACGGCGATTTTCGCGACGGCATTCGGTGTACTAACTGGTGTGCTGCTGGCCGTGCGCGAAGCTCAACTGCGCATCCCGAATGACATCTCCGTCGTGGCTTTTGACGACGTCCCAACGTCTATTCTCGAAGACCCCTTCCTCACGGTCGCGATCCAGCCGACTTATGAAATGGGCGGACAGGCGGTTGAGCTGTTGGTGGCGCAGCTTACAAAGGAAGAACCGATTCAACATCAGGAAATTGTCCTTCCAGTACAACTCATTGTACGGAAATCCAGCGGCAAACCACCCGCTTTCAGCTAAGACATTCAATTTATACGTCGGAAAAGGGATACTATGCAGCAGTCAGAAACAGAGTTGAAATTGTGGTACAAAACGCCAGCACAGCAGTGGACCAACGCGCTTCCAGTCGGCAATGGGCGCTTGAGCGCGATGGTCTTTGGCGGTATTCAACATGAGCGTCTGCAGCTCAATGAGGATACGCTCTGGTCAGGGGAACCGCGTGACTGGAATAATCCGCAATCACTCCATGTGCTTCCGGAAGTGCGCCGTCTGATTTTCGCTGGTCAGCTGGCGGAAGCCAACGAGTTGTGTCAGCAGATGCAGGGTCCCTTCACCCAATCCTATCAACCGCTCGGCGATCTGCTGCTGGATTTCCCGTTTTCCGAAACATCAACGGTAACCGATTACTACCGTGACCTCGACCTCGACCGAGCGATCGCGACGACGCAGTACACAGTCAACGGTATCACGTACACCCGTGAAGTCCTTGCCAGCTTCCCGGATCAGGTAATTGTCGTCCGCATCACCTGCGACCATCCGGGCAAAGTCGACTTCACCGCTCGGCTCACCTCGCCGCACCCGCATTCGACCCAGGTGGATGCAGACATCACCCTCATCCTCACTGGAACCGCGCCGGCACATGTCGAGCCAGAATACCGTCAGGATCACCCAAATCCCGTGATTTACCGAGAGGATGCCGGGATGCGTTTTGCGGTTCAGCTCCGCGTGCTGCCGACCGGTGGAACAGTCAGCAGCGACGGCAGCGACCTTACAATTGCTGGATCTGACGCTGTAGTCTTGCTGCTGTCGGCGGGAACCAGCTTCGCCGGTTTCAACAAGTCACCGTCTCGGGAAGGTCGTGATGCGGTCGCGGAGGCCAAGCGTTATTTGGAGTTCGCCCTAGCTCAAACGTACGATGTACTGCTCGAACGGCATGTCACCGATCATCAGGCTTTATTTCGCCGCGTGAGGCTGGATCTTGGCACCAGTCCGTATAGGGCGCTCCCGACCGACGAGCGACTACATCAATGCAGCGTGGATCGATCCCTACCCTACGATGACTATCTGCGTGACGCCCACAATTCCTATGATCCACAGATGCAAGTACTGCTTTTCCAGTATGGTCGCTACCTGCTGATCGCCAGTTCACGCCCCGGCACACAACCGGCCAACCTCCAAGGCATCTGGAACGATCTCATTCGCCCACCGTGGAGCGCAAACTATACCCTGAACATCAACGCGCAAATGAACTACTGGCCAGCCGAATCCGCCAATCTCAGCGAGTGTCATCTGCCCTTCTTCGACCTGATCCAGGAACTGAGCCTTACCGGACAGCAGACGGCGGCGATCAACTACGGCGCGCGCGGTTGGGTCGCGCACCATAACGCCGACCTGTGGCGTCATTCGGCTCCCGTCGGGGAAATGAACGGCGATCCTGTGTGGGCGAACTGGCAGATGGGTGGCGCATGGCTCTGCCAGCATCTCTGGGAACACTACCTATTCACAAATGACAGTACTTTCTTGCGCGAACGAGCCTACCCCCTGATGAAGGGCGCGGCGGAGTTCATGCTGGATCACCTCGTGGATGATGGAACCGGGCATCTGGTCACCGCCCCCTCAACCTCGCCAGAGCACAAATTCATTGACGCGCAGGGACGACCACTGGCCGTGACAAAAGCTTCAACCAGCGATAATGCACTACTGTGGGATCTATTCACCAACTGCATTGATGCCAGCCAAATGCTAAAGATTGATGCCGATTTCGCCGCACAACTGCGTGCCGCGCGTGCTCGCCTGTATCCCTGCCAAATCGGCGCGCGTGGGCAAATTCAGGAATGGCTTGAAGATTTTACGGAAAGCGAGGCGCATCACCGGCATAATTCGCATCTCATCGGCTTTCATCCCGGTCGGCAGATTCTCCTTGACGAAGCGCCCGATCTCATCCAAGCCATTCGGCAGACGCTGTTGCTCCGTGGTGATATGAGCACCGGTTGGTCGCTCGCTTGGCGAATCAGCCTTTGGGCGCGCCTGCTCGATGCCGAACATGCCTATGCCCTCCTGCGCTTCATGCTGACACTCGACAATGGCGCCTATAAGGCCGAGAACACCGGCGGCGGCGTGTACGCGAACCTATTCGGTGCGCATCCGCCCTTTCAAATTGATGGTAATTTCGGCGCAACCGCCGGAATGATCGAAATGCTGCTGCAAAGTCATGCGGGTTTTCTGCATTTGCTTCCAGCGCTTCCGAGCGCCTGGGAAAACGGTTCGGTCACTGGGCTGCGTGCGCGTGGCGGCTTTGAGGTCGATCTGGTATGGGCTGAACACAAGCTGGTCGAGGCACGCATCACTTCACACAGCGGCAGCCGCTGTTGCCTGCGCGCGGAGGGAGATTTCGTCATTCGTTCAGCTCAAGGTGAAGCCATCGAACTCACCGAATCGGGGCGTGTAGTCGAATTCGATACGATCCCAAAGATGATTTATGTCTTGACACCTACCCAAGTGCCCGCGTCAGCACCAATCTGAATCTACCGAAAAGGGAATTGAGCATGGCGCTGTTAGTATAATCCGAAGGCCCAGCGTGGTTTCAGGACAGCCGCTTTGGGAGTTTCATTCACTGGGGCTTGTACTCGATCATTGGGCTGCAGTAGCAAAAAACCTGATCCACGCTGTATTTCCACCCGGGTTCAGCATGATAGTCGCCAATGAACACGGGTCCCATCAGCTTGCGCCGGTTGCCGTCGCTGGGCTGCTTACTGTCCGCAGATGACGGAGAGCAAAGAATCGACTGTTCGGCTGCGGCTGAAAAGCGTAGCATACGAGAAATCGGGTCGTGTTGCGGTAGTCGTAATGATGCGGTCTCTCTTACACTGACTGGGAGAATGTCTTACAGGGTATGACGTGTCACATTCGCTGCATGGGCTCAAAGCTGCAGCAGAACATCTGGCGGCATGTGCTGAAGTCGCTCGCCGCCTTTTTTTAAGGAGAGTGTGACAGTTGAGGTGAGTAAAGTGTGTGTTGATCCGCACTTACAGTGGTCGCAGCTTAGCGCCGTATTCTCAATAGTCATTGAATGCAGCAAATCGCATTGTCAGACGATTGCACCCAGATAGGCTTTGTTACTGCGATTGATTGGTGGGAAAAGCATCATTGCCTCAGAGTTGGTTTTCCGGTTTATCGGCTTTCACCGGTGGCGACACATGAAATTCAATGAGAACATCTGAACCGCCCTGCTCGTCGCAACACGTCATGGGATGAGGTACGTTTTGGAGTTAATGCACCTTTCGCAGTGGAAGACGCCACAAATCGTTGTCGTTTGGCTCGTGGATCTCTTTCTCGCACCATACGGTTTTTCTTGCCTGAATGACGTTCGAATCCAACCCATATACGCGCAGAATTTGTCGACAAATCATCGGAAATCAATTCGGTGTTACAGGCTTTCAACCCGTTCAAAGCTTCCAATGTCTTGAACGGTCACACTGGAACCGGATGAACTCGATACAAACGTGACGAATGAAGGCGGCAGCCCCACATCCTCCCACTGCGCCAGATAGGTATCGCCGCTCCAGTGGTGCAGTCTGCCGGTATAGCCGGATCCATAACGCACCGCCGCCGATTCGCTGTCAGCCGCGACAGTGATGTCCCCATAGAGCTGATGACGGTACGTGCCGGAATAATGGGTGATGGTGTGTGTGGGCGGTACATCAGTCTGCCGATCTGCAAGTACACTATCCAACTGGGCTTGTTCCAGCTGTTCGACCATCGCGGCCAAGCCGAGTAGTTCCTGATTCCAGTTCCGTTCTTCGCCGCCAATGAGGAGATCGGCGATGCTGTTGGAAATCGCAAAATGGGCTGCCGTGTTGTTGACGTTCACGAGAATGCTGTATCCGGCATTAAGCTGCGGAAGCAGGACAAACAGGCTGTTGAATCCGCGTATCTGCCCGCCCCCGATGATCATTTTGTAACCCCGGTAGTCGATCACGTAAAACCCCAACCCATACGTCCAGAAATGTGTCGGGCTGCCGAGCAGATACAGCGGCGCAAATGGGCTTTCCTCGATATGGATGGAAACCGTCTGCGGCTGGTGAAGCTGCGTCAGCGTTTCCGGCTGAATCAGAGTTGTATTCGCGTAGCTCCCCTGTGACAGCAGCATGATCAACCACGCTCCCAGATCACGCGCTGAGCTGATGATCGAACCCGCCGATTCGTTGCCGATATTCTGCCACGGGACTTCCACCATTTCCCCAATCATCGCAGAACTATTGACCAGCAAACCATGCGGCTTGAGTGTATGCCCGCCGCTGCGGTTGACGAGTTGAGACGCGTCATTGCTGCATGTCTGGCTGCGCGTCATACCCAGTGGGGCGAACAACCGCTCCTGAATGAATTTGTGCCATGCCTGTCCGCTCACCGTTTCGACCACTGCCCCCGCTAAGGTGTACTGGGCATTGTCATAGGTGAATTCGGCGCGAAAGTCGGTGAGCGGTTCGTAGTACCGCATCCGCTCAATGAGTTGATCGCGGTTGTACTGCAAGCTGATATAGAGCGGCGTTGCCCGCTTTAACCCTAGACGATGCGCCAGCAGATCGCGCACAGTGATATGATCGCTCATCCACGCGTCAGCTACCGCGAAATCCGGTCGGTAACGCCTGACGGGATCATCCCATGCGATTTTCCCTTCATCGACCAGCAGAGCGAGCGCCGCCGCCGTAAACGATTTGGTGCATGAGCCTATCGGGAACAGCGTATCCCCATCGACCACCTCGGGCGATCCGACAGCGCGCACGCCATAGCCTTTGGCAAATGCGACCGCACCATCTTTGACGAGCGAAACCGCAACACCGGGAACGTTCCAATCGTGCCGAACCTGATCGATCAGTGAATCGATTTGCGCGAACAATGCATCATTCATCGGGGAACTCTCCTATTTTAGCGCCACACTTGATCGAGCAGGTCATAGCTGCCAGCCCGCAAGTCCGACTTAGCAGCGATCAGCAGATGTTTTGCGACACGTTCAGATGGGGTAAGTGGCAGGCTGCTGGCATATTCGATATAGCGTGGCAGCTTGAAGGCGGCGAGTTTTTGCGCGGCGAAATCACGGAGGTGCTGGGGCGGGATGTTCTCTTCCGTTTCACCTACTTTAAGGACGACGTACGCTTTGACCTCTTCGCCGCGCATCGGATCGGGCACGGCGATCACCGCCGCTGCCTGCACCGCTGGATGTTCAATCAGCACACTCTCGACCTCCGCGGCAGCGATGTTCTCGCCGCTGCGGCGGATCATATCTTTCAGCCGTCCGACCAAGTGGAAATACCCCCTGTCATCCCGATATACCAGATCGCCCGTGTGCAACCAGCCATCGCGGATCGTTTGCGCCGTAATGTCGGGTTTATTCCAATAGCCGAGCATCATCGGCTTGCCGCTGACGACAAGTTCCCCGACAGTACCGTCCGCGATCGGGTGATCGTCGCTATCGACTACACGTGCGTGTTTGGTTGGGACAGGCTTGCCCATCGCGCCACTGCCGACGCTTTCGGCAGCTTCCAGCGGAACAACGAGATCGACACCCGTTTCGGTCATGCCAAAGGCTTCGCGCCATGGGACATTCCAGCGGCGCTCAAATTCGCTGTGGAAATCGGGGACAATCCCCGAACAGGCGATCATCTTCAGGCGATGCCCCTGCTCGAGGGACGGGTTTTCAGCTTGCTTGAGCAGGAAGAATGGCATCGTACCGAGCATGTACAGTACCGATACGCTGTGGCGCTGCACCACACCCCAGAAACGCGACGGCGAAAAGCGCTCCATAATGACCAGCGTCGCCCCAGCGATCAAACACGCGGTAGTATTCCACTGCGGATCCATGTAGTAGAACGGCTGCGCGGTCAAATCGACATCTCCCGCGCGCAAATTCATGAAATGCGCGGCGGTCTGCCCCAGCAGCAGCCAGTAATCGTGGGTGAGCATGCAGCCTTTGGGAAACCCGGTCGTCCCGGACGTGTACTGAATATTCAGCAAGTCGTCGGCTGCGACCGTCTCCGGCACAAAAACGGTTTCCGCCTGTGCCAGCAGCGCAGCGTAGTCGTATGCATCGCTGGCAGCTTCATTGACTGCTCCAACTACAATCACGAACTCCAGCGCGGGCAGCACAGCGCGGATGATGCGCAGTCGCGGAAGATAATCGGCGTGAATCAGGATGGCGCGTGCGCCGCTGTCGCTGAGAAGATATGCCAAATCCCGCTCCTGATAACCGGTATTGGTTGGCACCATGATTGCACCGAGACGGGCAAGCGCCAGCCAGCACACCGGGAAGTCGAGATCGTTGGGCAGCATGACCGCAACCCGATCCCTTCGTGCGATGCCGAGGTCACGCAAAGCATTCGCCGTGCGGTTCACGCGCTGGTCGACTTCGGCGTAAGTGTAGTAAGCAGGAGGAAGATCGATGCTGGTGCGCTCAACGATGAACAAGGTGCGTTCTGGCGTTCGCTGGGCTGCGTCGTCGAGCAGCATGCCGACGTTTTCCCATGAAGTGCTTTGGCTCATCGATTCCTCCGGTTGGCAGTTTATCGTTCAGGTGCTGGTAAACTGGTTGCCGCATACGCGTTGACCATACTGATGGCGTGTTCGGCACACGCTGTCAGGTTGATCGCCTCTGGCGCGAACACCCACTGCATCATCATGCCGTCGATGATGCCCTGAATCAGCGCCGCGAGAATCATGGGCGGCATGGCGCGGATTTCGCCGCGCTCCTGCCCCGCCGCAATCAATGCGCTGAGGTAACGACGGCAGGGATCATAGGCGGTGACGTTGAAGTCATGTTTTGCCTCTGCCGAAACAAAACTCCCCCACAGATCAACTTGCGCGGCGGCGCGGGTCGGATGCAGCATCATGTAATCGAACGAAGCGTTGATATAAGCGCGAAGTTTTTCCGGAACATTCTCCGGCGTGGCTTCTACGCGAGCATGAATGAACTCATAACTGGCACGCAGCAGCGTACGGATCACCTCATCGATCAGCTTGTCTTTGTTCTCAAAGTGGTACGAAATCACGCCCTTACTGATATCCGCCCGGCGGGCGATATCCGCGAGCGTGGTATTCATAAAGCCCGCGCTGGCGATGGTTTCAATCGCCACTTCGACCAACTGCTTGCGGCGAGCTTCTTCAATAAAGGTCAACTTATCGGGTTTACGAGGTGCCATAAAACATTATCCTCAGTTACATAGACATCGCCCGATTATAACCGCTGCACGTCCCAGGCGATGCGCAGCCTGCTGGCGGCGCGAAATTCGTGCCCCGTCGGACAGTCGTCCGCATGGGTCAGCCGCAGATGAGGCAGTCGTTCCAGCAGAGCGCGCAGACCGATCTGCGCCTCCAGCCGGGCTAACGCGGCTCCAATGCAGAAATGTTTGCCCGTGCCAAACGCAAGGTGATCTTTCGCATTAGGACGTTCAATATCAAAGCGATCCGGTTCGTCGAAATAGGCGGGATCACGATTCGCCGCCCCTAGCAGGCATTGAAGCGTTTCCCCAGCTTCGAGTGTCACCCCATTGATAGCCACTGCGCGAGTAAGGTGACGGGTCGCCGTTTGGACAGGCGATTCCCAGCGAAATGTTTCCTCGATGGCATTGGTCAGCTTGGCGGGGTCAGCCGTCACAGCAGTATATGCGTCCGGGTGAGTGAGCAGCGCCCACAGGCAGTTGCCGATCAAGGCACTGGTCGTTTCCAAGCCGCCAAAAATCGTCACGCGTACATTGTCAATGATTTCGTCATCACTCAGCGCGATCTGACTGATGAGCGTATCATCCGGGGCGCGCCGCACCTGAGCAAGATGATCGCGTACATACTCCGCGAAGGCCGTCTTCGCTGCCAAGCCGTTTTGCTCGATCACCGGATCATGTGTGAAGTTACCGAGTGCAGCGTTAAAGGCGTTGTACCAACCGCGAAACACCGCATAATCATGGATAGGCAGCCCCAATGCGCTGGTGACAATCGTCAACGCGAGCGGATCGCTGAACTGAGACGTAAGTTCGGCTTGCCCCTCGGCGATGAAGCCGTCGATGAGCGCGTGAACGCCCGCCTGCACCCGCTCATTCATCGTCTCGCGGACAGTTTTCGCTGCCAGCGGGTACACGAAGGGCTGACGGAGGCGCTGTTGTTCGCTGCCATCGGTGGTGAGCATGTTTCTGCCCAGAATGCGTCGCAAAATCGAACTCGGCGACACGACAGTGAAGGTATCCGCATCCAACAGAATACGCTGTACATCGGCACGCCGTGAGACAACCCACATATTAATTTCTGGCACCCACGATACCGGTTCAGTGGCATGCAGACGCGCAAACACCGGGTATGGATTGAAGCTCAGATCGCTGAGCCGCAGCGATGCTCCAACTGGAAACAACTCACCGCGCTGGCTGTGATTCATACGCTTTCCCGTTTCATCACTGGCAGGATAATGCGTGAAAGCATGCCGGGACTCCGCTCAATTGTCCAATTCAAAGCACCCTCCGCCGGGATGCGTGGGAACAGCCCCGCGTCCGCTCCAGCCAGCGCCACGCGCAGACGCGCGCCGGTGCGAATCAAGGCGGAAAGTGGCAGCAGCCCGAAGCGAATCTCTGTGAGCTGCCCCGGCGTGAGCGGTTCGCCATCGGCGCGTTTGAACGAGTGATACGGAACAGGCTGCGCATACGGCGGCTGATCTGTGCTGACTTTGCGATGCAAAGCACGAAGCTGACCTTCGGTCAAATATAGGACGCGGCCATCTGGCTCAAGTACCTCTAAATAAGCGAAAGTGGCTGCGTCTTGCCGGTCGACTGCCAGATGCAGCACCAGCACCGGATAACCCGTGATCTCAATGTCGTGATCAAGGGGCGCGCTCGTGTAACACAGCAGCCGTTGATCCTGTTCAGCGCGGTCGGGGTAGCTCACCGCACCGCCGCCCGCCTGCGTGTACCAGCGGTTTGTATTCCCCGTCGTCACCGTAAAATCGACCGTATAGCAGTCACGACCGGCGGTGAACGGCGCCGTCAGCGACAGGCTGTGCTGTTCGCCAAAATACCACGTCTGCGGTTCGACTCCGGCGGGTGGGAACTGCGTCGTGGATTTCCAGACTTCTTCACCAAGGGTGAAATAGAACAGGCGACGTTCCGCTACGTCAGCGGCGGCGCCTGTATCGATCGCTTTCAGGTAGTGATCGAAGAAGCGCAGGAAGTCATGCCAGTGCTCGGTGACTTTTTCGACACGCGGAGCATACGGGCTGGCGTGCTGCCCGCCTCCATGATTCCATGCGCCGATGATCGCCATTTGCGGCGTTTGGACAGTCTGCCAGCGGCGAATCACCGCATCGGCGGTGACTGCATCAAACCAGCCGCCCCACCCGTACACCGCTGCGCCAGACGATTCAATTTGTTGGCGATAGGCATAGGCGGAATAATCGGCGGAACATACCCCGTCCACGACATCATCACGGAAGATAACCCCGCGCGCGTTATCCGTCGCATGGCGATTCGCGGCATGTTGGGCAACCGCTTCGCGCAGCATCCGTCGATCCTGATCTGCATCGACAGGTTTGACACCCCGCGCACCGAACCGGATGAGCAGTTTTTCCAGCAGCGGTTGGGTTGGGGATGCCCGCAACTGGTTGTGATCCAGCGCAGTGGTTGAGGCTGACCACGCATCCACAAAACCGCTGAGATATAACCCGCCGGGAAAAGCAATGTCGGTATACGGGTCAAATTCATTAAAACGCGGGATCACCGCTTTGACTGCCGGGTGATTCGGCACAGTGAATAGTTCCGCCGTCGTGCCGCTGTAAGAGGTGCCAACCGCTCCAATCCGCCCGTTCGACCACGGCTGCTGGACAATCCATTCCGCCAGATCGTAGCCGTCTTTGACTTCCTCTCGATCCCACTCATGGCGGCGCGTGCCATACGAAGCTCCGGTGCCCCGCGCATCAACAGTCAAGACCGCGTATCCGCGCGCCGTCATGAAGCGCCAAGGAGCATCACTGCCCGCCGCCATAAAACCGAATCCGCGCCGCCAGGCAGTCGCCCGCCAATAGCGCGTGATGTAGACGATCGTAGGCAGTTTCTCGCCCGCCGTTACAGCCGCTGGGAGGTACAAATCGACCGCCAACTGAACCCCATCGCGCATGGGCAAATACTGCGACTGCACTTGCAGACCGCGGTGCAAGTCGGGGCTTTGATACCGTTGAAACGGTGCTTTGTCGTCACGGATGACCATGAGGCAAATCCATTGAATACTTAGAACAAATTTAGGTTAATATAGCCTGATATTTGACCAATTGGTCAAATTATAGTATATTCGCGCTAAAATAACAATCAAAGGTTGGACTCAAAAATGGTTTGATGCCGCCGCCGCGTGTGTCGGTTGGGGCTTATTGATCCGAAGAAAGGGAATGAGTTATGCGATCCAAAATCATGCTGCTGGCGCTGCTCCTCTTGTTCGCCCTTGTCCCCGCGCACGCGCAGGCGTCTGGCGGGCGTATGGTCATCGCCGTCAATACAGAACCGGCGACGTTTGACGCGCACCTCACCAACGGTGCCGGATCAATCAGCCTGATCGGGGCAACATTGGTCGCGCGTAACCCGCAGACTGATGAGATTGTGCCGTATCTGGCGTCAAGCTGGACAACATCTGAAGATGGATTGGTGTGGGATTTCACGCTGCGCGAAGATGTGGTCTTTCACAATGGCGACCCGCTAACTGCCGAAGACTATGCTTGGACGTTCAACCGCTGGTTGAATCCTGAAACCGCTTCTCCAAGCGTCGCCTCGGTATCTGCGATTCTTTCTGCAGAAGCAGTTGATACGTATACACTGCGCTTGACGCTGGCGATTCCCTTTGCGCCACTGCTGGATAACCTCACCGTTGCCTACGCGCAGCCGCTCAACCGCCGCGCAGTCGAAGAGGCAGGCGCGAACTACGGTGTGCAACCGGTGGGAGTCGGTCCCTTCCGCTTTAAATCATGGACGCCCGGTGAGAGCTTCATCCTGGAACGAAACCCCGATTACGCTTGGGCACCCGATTTTGTGCATCAGGGCGCGGTTTATCTGGATGAGGTTGAGTACCGCTTCATTCCCGAGTACGCAACCATGATTGCTGGGATGGAAGCCGGTGAGATCGATACGTCATTCGGAGAACCCATCAACCCGCGGGATGTGCCGCTGCTGCAAGACCTCGGCTACAGCATCATCGAAACTTACCTCGGCGGCATGGATCCGTATGTGCTGATGAATGTTTCCGCGCCACCGTTTGATGATCTTCGCGTGCGTCAGGCGTTCAACATGGCGGTCGAACGCCAAAGTATCATTCAGGTTGTGACCGGGGGCAGCGCGATTCCGCAGTATGGTCCGATTTCCGCAAGCGTGGCAGGCTATGATCCCGCCGTCGAAAGCGCTGCGCTTCCGTATGATGTCGAGGGCGCGCGCGCACTGCTGGCAGAAGCCGGCTACGCGGACAGTGATGGCGATGGTATCCTCGAAAAAGATGGGCAGCCTTTTACCCTCACGATGGTACTCACGCCGAATTACGCGACGCTGGCGCAAGTACTCCAGGCGCAGTATCGTCAATTGGGGGTTCAGGTCGAACTCCAGCAAGGCGATCTTGGCACGCTGTTTGGGGCAGTAGTTACCGGACAGTATCAACTTGGTATCAGCTTCTACACCTACAATGAAGCCGATATCATGTTCATCTTTTATCACTCCAGCAGTTTGGGGGCGCTCAACGTTAGTCAGGTGAATGACCCGGCGCTTGATGAAATTCTGGTACGCACACGCACCGCGCCTGATCGCGAAACGCGGCAGGCGGCAGTCACCGAAGCGCAGTTGTATATTGTCGAGCAGGCCTATACTGTGCCGTTATATACTCCATCGCTGGTGACACCATTCAGTCCCCGAATTCAGGGGGCGCTCGTTGGGCGCGATGGCTCGAATATCTGGCTAAACGACGTTACCGTCACCAACTAATCACTTTTGCATCTGTCACGGAGAAAACCCGATGGACGATTCTCACATACTCTACGAGCAGCGCGGCGCAGTCGCACTGATCACGCTCAATCGTCCATCGGTGCTGAATGCTTTTCGCGCGGAGATGTTTCCCACACTGCTGGAACTGCTGGCCCAGGTTCGCGTCGACGAATCGGTGCGGGTCGTGGTGATTACCGGGAACGGACGCGCTTTTTCCGCCGGGATCGATTTGGAGCAGCAGTCCATGTTTGCAACCGCGCAGCAGGTGGATGAAGCAGAGGCGCGCAGGCAGCTCGAAGCCATGCAAGACCTCACACGACAGATGCGCGCCCTCCCCAAACCGATCATCGCGGCATTGAACGGCTTGGCGGTCGGCGTTGGCGCGGAAATCGCAATCGCGAGCGATATTCGTGTCGCTGCGCCGTCCGCTTACTTCATGTTTGCCGAGGTCAAACGGGCGTTGTTTGAAACGAACGGCGTGATGTATTTGCTCCCCCGGATCGTCGGTTTTGGACGGGCACTCGACTGGATGTTGAGCGGCGACAAAATCAGCGCCGACGCTGCCCAGGCAGCGGGGCTGATTACCCGTCTGTTTCCGGCGGAAACTCTGCTCGATGAAGCGCTGGCGCTCGCAGAGCGAATGGCTGCCAGCGCACCGATTGCGTTACGCCTTGTCAAGCAGGTGGGGAATCAAGCTTATGATCTGCCGCTTGAAGAAGTGATGCGCCTTGAAACTGAAGGCATGTTGGAATGCTTCCTGAGCCTAGATTACCGCGAAGGAGTGCGGTCGTTCGTAGAAAAGCGCGCACCACATTATCTGGGACGCTGACATGCTCTTCATCCTGCGCCGCCTCATTCTGACGATACCAGTTTTGCTTGGGGTCACGCTCCTCACGTTCGCCATCGTCAAATTGACCCCTGGTGATCCGGTCATTTTGATGCTAGGCACTTCAGCAACGCCGGAGCGGGTTGCCGAAGTGCGAGCGCAGCTTGGGCTGGATGATCCCATCCTGATACAGTACGGGCGCTATCTCAGCCGCGCGATGCAGGGCGATCTGGGAACCTCGATCCGCAGTAAGCGTCCCGTGATGGATGAAATCCTTGAACGCCTGCCCAACACGCTCGAACTGGCAATCGGCGCGCTGGTCGTCGCGGCGGTGGCGGGTATTCCCTTCGGCATCTGGGCGGCAGCATCGCGGCGGCGCTGGCTTGGCAGCACGTTGATGAGTGTAAGCATCGTCGGCATGTCGCTGCCCAATTTCTGGCTTGCCGTGATGGCACTGATTATCTTCGGCGTCAACCTGCGCTGGGTATCGGTCACCGGTAGTGAGGGACTTGGCAGTTTACTGCTGGCGGCGATCTGTCTTGGAATAGGTGAAGCTGCTGTTCTCGCGCGGCTGACCTATTCCTCTGTCCGGGAGGTACTCTCTGCCGATTATATCCGAACTGCGCACTCCAAAGGGTTGGTTCAGCGCGTGATTCTGTGGCGACATGCACTCCGCAACGCGTTGATCCCGCTTCTGACGCAGTTAGGTTTGTTGTTTGGCAGTCTGATGGGCGGATCGTTGTTCATTGAATCTGTGTTTGCGCGCTCGGGCTTGGGGCGTTATGCCATCAGCGCGATTTCTGCCCGCGACCTGCCGCAAATTCAGGGAATGGTTTTGTTTGCCGCCGCGCTCTATGTGCTCATTAACCTGTTTGTGGATCTTGCTTATTCGTGGGCGGACCCCCGTTTGCGCTATTGACATGATGACTCCCACTTACACCTCCCCGCAGCGGTACAGATTTATGAAGGTTCGATTACTGGCGCGTTTCTTGCGTGATCCGTTCAGTGCGGTGGGCGTGGCCATCCTATCGCTGCTGATTGCATCGGCGCTTCTCGCGCCGTTGATCAGCCCATTTGATGCGCTGGAGATCCAGTACGACAGCCTCTTGCTTCCACCGAGTACCGCCCATTGGTTCGGTACCGATGATCTGGGGCGTGATATTTTCAGCCGCATTCTCTACGGCGGCGCTGAAACCCTGCGTGTTTCGTTTGCGGCAACCTTGCTCGGCATGTTAGGCGGCTTGTTTTTCGGCGTGATTTCCGGCTATTTCGGTAGTTGGGTTGACGATCTTATTCAGCGGTTGGTCGAAGTTTTTCTCGCCTTTCCGACCGTTCTCCTGTTGATTGCGATTATTGCGATTCTGGGGCGCGGCTTGGAAGTGATTCTAACCGCGGGCGCAATCGCCACCATCCCCATTTACACGCGGATTTTGCGCGGGATCACATTAAGCGTGCGGCATCAGGATTATATCGTGGCGGCCCGGTCGCTCGGCGCAAGTCACGCACACGTCCTAACTCATCATGTACTACCGAATGTACTTCCCGCTGCCTTGACCTATGGGACTTTGGGCTTGGGCGCGATTATCCTTGCCACCTCCGGATTGAGCTACATCGGACTGGGCGCACAGCCGCCATCGCCAGAATGGGGGGCGATGCTCAATGCGGGGCGACCCCATATTCGCAGCGCATGGTGGATGTCGATCTTTCCCGGATTGTTTATTTTTCTCGCCGTCCTTAGTGTCAACTTGGTCGGCGAGCGACTGCGCGTAATGCTTGATCCACGCACCCGTTGAGGTTGCTGGAGCAACCAATGATGAACGTCAATGCCCCAGCCATCGATACGCTGTTCGCAGATTGGTAGATCGACGCTGTCCCCGGTGGTGTAGGTTACGGACATTCAGCACAGCCCCGCTGCCGCGTTTGTACTGCGCCAGCACGTGGCTTATCTCGATCCTCCGCGCTAAGACGTAACCGGGTGACTGGCACCAGTCACCCGTCAGCTTATTTATGCACGATCTCCGCTGTGTTGCCCTCGAAGTGGTTGCCGTCAGTGGTAACTCCCGGCTGCCCGTCGAGCTGCACCGCCGCGATAACATTGGCCGTAAACGTATTTTCAGTCAGCGTGCAGTTCTCAACGCGACCGTAGCGCGCCCCGATACGGTTGTCCTTGAATTGATTACCGCGCACCACAAAATCGTGACACGGCCTATCCAGCGCATCAGCGCCTGTGTAGGCATTGAAGCCAATCGTATTCGACTCAAATAGGTTGTCGGTGAACAGGAAGTTGTACGTCGTTTCATGCCCAGGCCAATACTCGACAACCACGCCACCGCGCGTCCAGAGGCGCACCCCATCGCCGTTCAAGCGAATGCGGTTGTTCCTGATAGTGAAGTCAAACCCATGCTCGATAGCAATCCCGGCCCAACGGTTAAATTCGACAAAATTGTCTTCTAGCACATTCTCCCACGAGTAGCCCATCCAAAAACCGTAGTTCGACCGACTGCAGTCGTTGCGGCGGAAGATATTGCCTTTTGAGAACGTGGCCTCGATCGCGTTGTTTGGGCTCAGGCGGCAGTCGTTCTCCTCAAACAGATTATCGTTGCAGGGCTCGTTCTTGCCGGGGTGCTCATACCCGCATAAGAAAATCCCGTCGCCACCGCCGATACAGGTGTTCTTCAAGAAGCGGTTGCGCGACGATCCCTTGACCAATACCATACCTGCGGTGTCGGCTTCCGCGCGGATCGAGCCATCTTCGGGACGCCGGTAGAGCCGATTGCAGAAGTCAAAACGGTTATTCTGGAGTAGGCTGTCGTTGGTGCGCGACAAGTAAACGCCCCAACCGCTGTTGAACGAGGCGTTGTTGTCTTCAATCGTCAGATGATCGCAGTTATACAACAGCAGGCCGTTCAACTGGTGCTGCAGATCGCAGTGCCGTACTACCGCTCGGTCCACGTCGTGCAACAGGATGGCGCCGCCGTACACCTGATCAATGGGCAGCCACAAATACAGGAAGGTGTCGATCCCCTCAATCTCCCACGTATCGCGCACTTTGATCGACTCGATAGTCAGGTCTTGGCAGTTGTCACAGCGGATGGCGTGGTAGTAGCCAGACAGCGCCACATTGCGGATGGTGACACCTCGGCGTCCCTTGATGCGAATGCCCACGCCGGACGGCTGGGCGTTGATGATCATGGTGCCGCTGCCCTGCACGGTGACATTATCCGCGCCGATGCTCAGCCCGTTCGACAGTGCGTACACACCGGGAGCAAACTCAGTATCTTCGGTAATGACCATGCCGTCAGTTGGGATCACGCTGCGGTTCATCGTCTCGCCTTTCGAAGATGCTTACCTCTCATCAGAAATTACAAGATAGAATAGCCCAAATACATCCACTTCGAAAGCGCATATTCGGCAATCATATGCACTGGGTGAGTATGGAATGGCTGTAGGGCTATCAGGTATTGCCCGACTCCCTCCGCGATCTGCTTCACTTTTACCGAGCGATGGGGGCGAAGGCCAACCTCACCTTCGATGTCATCGGCTGCGAAAAAATGGCGGTCAAAGCGCCAAACGTCCTGCAAGCGGATACGCCAGAAGTCGATTTGGAGTGGGGCGCTAGCAACTGCGCAATTTTGTTGAACACCACTCGGTGTGGGCGACCGATCATTGGGTTGATGGGCAGCACGAGCAGCCGGAATGACGCCCAGCCAGCAGCCCGTCGCCTGTGCGCCGCTGCTCTTAGAGGTCGGATTGGTGTAGGGACGCGCCGCGGCGCGTCCATTTTGCTAGATAACGGCGGGCGTCCCTACCCCGTCGCTTGGTGTCGGCGGCGATTTATCCCTTGACGCCCGACAGCGAGATTCCCTCTACGAAATAGCGTTGAGCAAAGATATACACGATCAGCACAGGCAGCATCACCACCACCGCGCCCGCCATCAGCAAGGGCCAATTCGGCTGCAGGAAGGCGTTTGGGCGCGCGTTGAAATACGCCAACCCCAGTTCGAGCGTCCGCATGTGTTCCTGCCGCGCGATCAGCAGGGGCCACAGCAGTTCCGTCCATGTGCCCATGAACGTGAACACGCCGAGCGTGGTCAGCGCCGGACCGTTGAGCGGCAGAAAAATGCGCGTGTAGACCGTCCATTCACTCGCCCCGTCAATGCGGGCGGCGTCCTGATAATCACGCGGGACGCCGAGAAACGCCTGCCGGAGCAGAAAAATGCCGAACGCGCTCGAAATCCCCGGAACAATCAGCCCCTGATACGTATTGACCCACCCCATCCCGGAGATGATCAGAAACATCGGGATCAGCGTGATCTGAAATGGGATCATCATGGTTGCGAGGTAGAGGACGAAGATTTTGTCCCGTCCGATGAAGTTCAAGCGGGCGAAGCCGTAAGCCGCCATCGAACACACGACCATCTGCCCAAACACGGTACAGGCGGTGATGAAAAACGTGTTCAGAAAATAGCGCACAAAGGGCAGTTCAACGAACAGCGTGCGGTAGGCGGAGAAGTTGAATTCCGTCGGGAGAATCTGTGGAGGGTAGCTAAATTCCGTCCCCGGCGACTTGAAGGATGTCGAGATCATCCAGATGAACGGCACGACCATTGTCAGCGCGAAGGCGATCAGCACAACATAGCCGAGGATACTAAAAATCGTTCCGAGCGGTGTACGTTTTTTCGTCATAACCGGAATACCCCTCAGTATAGGATTTCATCGCTGCGGCGGCGCATGTAGACAAGTTGGAGCACCGTCGCGACAAAGATTACGGCGAACAGCACCCAGGCCTGTGACGACGCATAGCCGAAGTCGAACGACTCGAACGCGCGCCGGTAAATGTGAAACACGGCGACATCGGTCGCGCCGAGCGGACCGCCTTTCGTGATCACCCATACGGGCGTGAACACTTGAAACGACCCGATTACACCGGTGATGGCGAGAAAGAAACTGGTTGGGGCAAGCAGCGGCAGCGTGATGCGCAAGAAGGATTGCAGACGGTTCGCGCCATCAATCGACGCCACCTCATACAGCTCACGGGGAATCGATTGCAGGCCTGCCAACCAGATCACCATGCTGAAGCCCGCGCTTTTCCAGATCGAGATGAGCACCAGCGCGGGCATCGCCGTTGCCGGATTCCCCAACCAGTTGACGGGTGGCAGTCCGAGCAACCCCAGCACGTAATTGACAATCCCCACGGACGGGTCAAGCAGCGTCAGCCAGATGATCGACACGGCGACCCACGACGAGATCACCGGCATGAAGAACAGCGTGCGAAAAATGTTCACGCCTTTCAGTTTCTGGTTCATGATCAGCGCGATGCCGAGGCTGATCGCCATGCCGAACGGGACGGCGAGCGCCGTGTAATAGGCACTGTTGAGCATCGCCTGCCAGAAGCGCCGATCACCGAGCAGAAACTGGTAGTTTTCCAACCCGATATACGGCGCGTCGGTGAACGTCGGGCGATCCCAATCGCGAAAGGACAGGAAGAAACTGAACACCAGCGGGATGAACAGAAACACAATCAGATGTATCAGGGACGGCAAAATAAACAGATAACCAGCTCTCTCGTTCGACCGACTCCAGAAGCGCCTCCACGCATTTTGGACGAAATTTCCGGGCGGTGTCGAGTGAGGAGACGAAGCAGCATCGATCACGCGGCTCATGCAATTCTCCATCAATGGGGAAAGCCGCCAATTGGCGGCTTTCCATAACCTAGGGGTAGATAATTAGCGGGACAGTTCGCGGTTGATCTCTTCGACGGCGGCAGCAACTTCCGTTTCCACGTCACCTCCAGCCAGAATGCGTTCCATCATGGCATCGAGCAGTTGTTCGACGGTCGGCCAGTTGGCGAAACGAGCGCCATAGGGCGGGCGTCCGAACTGAACTTCGTTGACGAACACTTCTTCGATTTCAGGGTACGGATTGTCCTGTGCAGCGGCTTCGGCGGCGGCCTGATTGCCGGAAATGGCAATCCCGGTGATCGCCTTGGTGTCCTGATAGCCACGATCCGTCGCGGCGGCAATGAAGTCGCAGGCAGCCTGTTTTTCGGCATCCGTCAAGCTGGCATTGACCACGAAGCCCGATGCATAGAAGACTGTTGCCTCTTGGGCGCTGGCGGGTTGACTGAGGATGCCAAAGCTGCCCTCTTGGTAGTTGGCATTGGCGCGCAGGCCGACCAGTTCCCAGTGACCACGGTCGAACATGGCAAATTCGCCGAGCAGGAAGCGGTCAAGAAAGCCTGCTTGCTGAATGAGCTGATCGTAGACCGTTGGTTCCGGCGACACGCCATATTCCGTCACCAGATCGCGCAGGAACGTGATTGCTGCAATCGACTCCGGCGAATCGAGATAGCCGCTGACGGTCGTACCATCCGGCGAAATGACGTCGCCGCCGTTCTGCCACAGGCGATACACCCACTCGAACGCCCACTTACGCACGCGGAAGCCCCACTGCACCACGTTCGTTTCGTCGAAGTCAGGATCGAGGCGGTTGCGTCCAGAAGAGTCGAGCGTCAGTTCTTGGCTGAGCTGAATCAGGTCGTCCCACGTCCAGTCAGCCGGCGGCGGTTCGACGCCCGCGCGTTCAAATGATGCCGTGTTGTAGTAAATCACCATTGGGGTGAAATCGTTGGGCAGCGCGTAGATCGGGCCGTCGGCTTCGGGCTGCCAGATCGACAGCACCGTCGGGAAGAAGCGATCCAGATTGAGCGACGGCGTCAATTCAAGGCACTGACGCAGATCCATCAGATAGCCACCATCGACCAAACGCGCAAAGGTTGACGCGTCCTGATTCCACACATCAGGCGCCGTCCCAGCGGCGAGATCGACGAGGAGCTGGGTGTCAAACTCCGGCGGTGTCTCAAGCGCGTTAACATCGACGTTGGCATGCGCCGTTTCAAAATCTGTGATGAACGTCTGGTATGCCTCATCCAGCGGTGTTCCCTGCTCTTCAAGGGGGACAACGAACCCCATCACATCCAGTGTGACTGGTTCCTGAGCATTGACCGAAAAAGCGACGACGAAGAGGATGCCGACGAGAACTAAAAGCGGGGTAGTGCGTTTGGACATAATCTTTTTTCCTCAAAAACGTGCGAAGAACCGATACGAAAGAGCTTGTTACGGCTGCGGCGCAGAGGTCATCTTTGGGGAAGCTCTACATAAAGGTTATCATTACTTACTCGGATTCGCCAATCCCTCCACTATGCCCATAAGGGATCAACGAGGGAATATGCTGACAGGTGACACTTACAATGCAATTTTTCAGTTTCGACCCCAACAATCCTGTATTCCGGTTCCAAAATTGGGCACTGAGCATCCAGATCATTACGCTCGAAAATGTCTATGGGCTCGATCCTGACGGCATGCAAAGCGCTGAGCACAAAGACGGCGCATCATTGAGCTGTGTCGGGCTGCGCTGGGGCGGGGGTCAGCAGCCTGCGCCGGGAAGTCTACACTTGGCCGCCACTTTCGAGCCGGAGGGGATGCGTGTACGAATCAAAGCGCAAGCTCCAGAGCCAATACGGGCGGTGAAAATCCTGATTAGGCATCTGTCGCCAGTCACCGCGCTCGACCAGTTTGACGACGAACGCACCATCCCGCCGGAAGGTCTGCTTGACCGTTACCCTAACCAACTGCGCCTCCCGCTCCTGTGCGTGCGCCAGATGGACGGGGTCACACTCGGTTTCCGCTGTGAAGACGCCGAGCACCGTGCCAAGCGCTTTGCCGTCTATCGGGAGCGCTTTGGCGACGATTACACAGTCGAATGTATCCATGAGGAAGATGCCCGTCATTTCGCCACCCACATCGATGTGCCCGACTGGATTTTTGCCCGCGTGGATGATCCCACCGCCTTTCGTGCCGCGCAGCTTACCTTCAACGAACATCAAGCGGGGCTCACGCGCTGGGAAGACCGCACAGATGTGCCGGATTGGGCACGCCAACTCCGCCTCGTCGTGACGCTTCACGGTATGCACTGGTCGGGTTACACCTTCAATACCTACGCGCAGATGATTGATACCCTGCGCTACGTTGCGACGCGCATCGATGGATCGCAGGTGCTCGCGTATTTGCCGGGCTGGGAGGGACGCTACTACTGGCAGTACGGTGACTATCGGCCCGATCCGCTGCTCGGCGGGGATGCGGGTTTTGCGGCGCTGTGCCAGACGGCACGTGACTTGGGAGTGCACCTGATGCCTATGTTTGGCGCGAACTGTGTCAACTCGTGGAAGTCAAATTATCATCTGTTTGGCCCGTCGTCACATATGAAGACGGCAACACGCAACGTGTTTCACGGTAATCAACCGGATTGGGATACCAGCCGCACCCAGGATACGGGCTGGCAGGCGTGGCTCAACCCGGGTGCACCTGCCTGGCAGCGCGAACTGATACGCCAGGTCAATCAATTGCTTGATCAATTCGACCTGCATGCCGTCTTCCTCGACACGGTCGAAGTCTGGGTGAATGATCCCGATTTCAACATGCTGGAAGGGTATCGGCAGCTCGTGGGTGCACTGCGCCAGGCACGCACCGATCTTCTGGTCACAGGAGAAGATTGGTATGATGGGTTGCTGCCACTCTTTCCGGTGTTCCAGCGAACAACAAAGTGGCGGCAGACACCGGATTGGGTCGGACGCTATGCCCGCTTGATGGGGCACATCGCCGATAGCGAACCGGCGCGAGGCAGCACGGGCGTATTTGAGTCTGGTTATGCTCCGTATGAACGACTGCCGGAGCAGCCCCACTATTTGCCAACTATCGCATTCGTTGACGGCACGCTCGAACGGGCCAAAGATGAGATTGACGCTGTGATCGCGTTGGCCCACGGCTGAAGCGGCTTAAAAATTACGAGAGCTTGTCATAAACTCTCTGTTGCTATCTTTACGCCACGGCTTGTCTTGAACGGTGGAGTGCGGCCGAAAAGCATGATCAGTGTGTACATGACTCAAGCTGCAGCTTGCGCAGGCTCTGGCACTGTGAGCTTTACACCGCCGAGCGCTTCATCCGCACTTTATGCAGGCAGACGCTAAAGAACGCGTAAGCGCAATACGTCGAGTTTGGCTCGACCATACATTGGCCGCTTAATGACCTTGAGGCGATTCACCTGCCCTGCAGTTTGTCCATTACTCCAAGGAGTTGCACGGGCAGCGCGCCCCGCCCCGTAATCCCGCTCAATACCAAACGCGACCACCTGTCGGGCATGGCCAGCGATTCTTATTGCGCCATCACTGGGATTTGCAGAAAATACTCACTTCGATCCGCTTCCGCTGCCCAACCCATGAGACCCTGGGATGTTGTGACCGGCCACCAACGATAGCCGCTCGAACACGCTGCATCACCGGTAATCGTGACGATTTCACTTTCGGCCAGCAATCCAACCTGTTGCGAAAAACGATTCGGGGCTTGCCGCAGATGCAGTCCGATATCGTGATCAGCCACTACCTGCGCCGCAATCCCCGGGCTGAAGCGGGTCACCAGCGGCCATTCGAATAGGCACGAGAGCCGTTGCCGCTCAGGCTCACTCGCTTGCATGTACCAGTCACCAGAACTCTCGAATTGGAACTGGTCACCATTTAGGGTAAAAAACGGCGTCTCGCGATACTCACCATCCACGATTTCGCCTATCACATAGGCTGCCCCGCCTTGGTAATCTTGGATACTCGAGAAGAATAAATCGCCAGCGTCTAGCCAGTGCTGTACGGAACGATTATCTACTCTTGCCCAGTCTGCCAAAGCAGCCCCCCGATCAGGGGCAAAGTAAAACACCAGAATATAAGGGTCGCCCAAATCCCTACTACGTGCCTGTAGGATCAAGTGGTTCCCGTCGCGACTCCAATCACCTGAGGATCCAGAAATCGACAAGTCCGGTACCAAGGCATCCAGCGAAATGTACTCATTGGTTCGAAAGTTCCAAAGCACATTGATATCTGCGTTGACCGGTTCACCGATGTCAAAAGTTGAATAGAAACCGCTGCCATCCAATTGCATAGACAGCCAGTCGTCAAATACTGGATTGCGTTCAATTTGATGGATGCCGTTCAAGTGAACGCTGGTGGCATTCGGCGGAAGCGGCATATCAGTGACCTGTTCGTCTACTTGCCAGCGCCTGATCTCCTGAACAGAGTTTGCTCCAAAATCGATGTTAGCTAGATAGTGGGATCCGCCTATAGCAGCATACTGGATAGTCAGCACGTTTCCATCCGCGGACCAACCTCTTGGATATGTCACATCAAATGGCACATTTAAGCCGCTCTCAATCGACTGTGTAGAAAATACAATTGAGTTGTCTGAAAAACTCACCACACCTGCATACTCCCCCACAAAGCGTATGGCGATCTCTCCACCATCCGGCGACCAAAGCGGGCGCGGGTTTACGCTGAGCAACGTGGAAGTTTGAAGTACAGACCAAGTCCCATCCGTTATGTTAACAACCCCGGTCTCTTCTCCGAATTGGTTGACATTGGTGCCGCGTACGAATTGACCATTTACGGATTGTTGCACTGTGACCTCGCTTTGCGCCATGGTCGGCGTAAATGTGAGAGAGAGTGCCAACATCAGAACATACCATCCGGCACTCTTATGTACCTGCGTTATAATGCTTCTTAAGTAGTGCATCCTGTCTCATTAACCCTACGGTGCTGTTGCTAAAGTCATTGGAAGTCGCGCTTGCGCACAGCAATAAAAACACCCCGCAGAGCGCGAGGTGTTGGGTCAAGATTTTGCATTTTCACCGGGCTGGCCGCGGGTTTGATTTGTTCTACGCTTAACCTTTCGTCGCGCCACCGGTTAAGCCGACAACATAGTAGCGCTGCAAGAGCAGAAAGATCACAACGCACGGCACAATCGTCACCATCAAGCCCGCTTGCAGCGCGCCCCAATCAATCGCACCATAGTAACCGCTGCGCACGCTTGTAAGCAAAATCGGCAACGTGAAGCTCGTCTCTTTGGTCATGAAGATAAGCGCGGCGAGGAACTCATTCCACGAATTGAGGAACGCGTAGATCCCCACGGTGATGATTCCCGGGCGCACGATGTTGAGCATCACGCGGTAAAGCATGGTGAACGGCGTGCAGCCATCCAGCAGCGCCGCCTCTTCGATTTCGCGGGGTACAGTGTCGAACGAATTGCGCATGATGAATACGCCGAACGGCAGTTGGAAGGTAATATACACCAGCGCCAGCCCGAAGAGCGTGTTTTGCAGCTTCAGCCCCGTCAGAATGAGAAACAACGGAATCAGAATCGACTGGAACGGGATCATGAGCGTCATCAAAATCAGCACAAACATGAGGTTCTTGGCCGGAAAGCGGAAGCGGGAGAAACCGTAGCCCGCCAACGTGCTTAGAATTGTCGAGCCGATCACCGTCATGATCGCCGTGCCGACGCTGTTGCCCACGTAGTTCCACACCCCGCGCCCGTAATCGTTCAGCTTGATGTAGTTGCCGAAGTCGATGCGTGACGGCAGAAATGTCGGCGGCGCGGCAGACGCTTCCGGCGGCGGCTTGACCGAGCTGATCGCCGTCCACACGATCGGGAACAGGAACAGAAGCGCTAGAATGATACAGACCGCGTAAATCACCCCACGCCAGAAGCTGAACTTTGGTCGTTTGGTGGCGGGATTGGTTTGAGCTACCGTAGCCATGCGCCCTCCTTAGTACGATGTTTCATCGCGCAGCAACCGGAGCTGAATGACGCTGAGGATCACCAACACCACCAGCAAAACAATCGACATGGACGCCCCGTAGCCGAGCTTGAAGTTAGTGAAGGAGTTCTTGTAAATCCAGTACACGACCGAAATCGTCGTATTTTGCGGCCCGCCTGCCGTCATGATGAAGAATTGGTCAAAGCCAAGGTACGAACCGATCACGGACAGAATCAGCGCCAGCGCGAAGGTGCGCCGCAGCAGCGGCATGGTGATGAAGCGCAGCCGCCCGAAGTAGCTCGCGCCATCAACGCGCGCTGCCTCGTAGAGTTCCAACGGGATCGCCTGCATCCCGGTCAGCAGCAAAATCATGGTGAAACCGACTGTTTTCCACACCACCGACATGATAATCGCCAGCATCGCGTAATTGGGATCGGCGAGCCAGACAATCGGGCGGTCAATCAGCCCTAAGCCTAAGAGGATCGCGTCGATGATGCCGACTCGGTCATGCAGCAGCCACACCCACAGCAGACTGCTCGTCCCCAGGCCGATGACGACGGGCAGGAAGTAGATCGTGCGGAAGATCCCCACGCCGTGCAGCGGCAGATTGACGAGCAGCGCCAGCACAAAGGCGAGGATGAAAATCACGGGTGTGACCAGCAGCGTGTAGCGCGTGGTGAACCACAGACTGTTCCAGAACTGGCGGTCATTCGCCAGCGTCACATAGTTATCCAAACCGATGAATTCCGATTGACCAAGCAGCGGCCAATCATGCAGTGACATGTAGACGGTCATGATCAGCGGGATGATGAAGAACACAACCGTGAAGGCCACCGCGGGCAGCACAAACAGCAAACCGATGCTTCGCTGCCCAATTGCTCCGCCGGCAGTCTCCGTGCGGCGCGCTTTTGCAGTCGACTTTACTACGCTCACTGAGACTTACCTCGCCTTCTGTACCATGCTGGAACTGCTCTCCAACGACCGCCTGCCCACAGCCGGCAGGCGGTCATATGGCCTACTTCGGAGCTATTCGCTCGCGAGAATATCGGTGAAGCTTTGCTGCGCGGTTGCGACCGCACCGTCAATATCGCCCTGGAAGATCGCCGTCTGGATCATAGACAGCCACGGGCCGTTCGCATCATTGAACAACTGGTTATAGACGAAGCTGTACGGCGTCTTGCCCAGGTTCATCGCTTCCGCGTTGGTGATCAGACGCGGGTCCTGCTGCGAATATTCGTTGTCGATCAGGTCGGCGCGCAGAGGCAGTTGACCACGGGCAGCGAACATCTCAAGCTGGATTTCTTCCGAGAGCACCCACTGAATGAATTCGAAGGCTTCCGCTGCGTGCTGCGAGCTCGAGGTGATCGCAATCGAGTCGCCGCCCGCGAACGACGATGTGCCGCCGTCCTGCCCGGGCAGGAACGTCAGACCGAAGTCGATTTCCGGGTGATCATTCTTCAGCACAGAGATCGAGAATGCGCCCGAGCCCGCCATGCCGATCTTGCCACTCAGGAAGGCATTCAGGAAGTCGGTGCCTGTGTCAGCCTGCGCGCTCGGCGGGATCAGGCCTTCATTCCACATCCGCTGATAGAATTCCAGCGCCGCGCGCACTTCCGGCGAATCGACCGTCGCGCTCAGGCCATCTTCCGACAGGACATCGCCACCGCTCGCCCAAATCAACGGCAGATACGTGAAGGCATTGCAGCCCGCGCACGCGCCGCTGAAGTAGTAACCGTAGACATCGTCGCCCAACGCGCGAATCGCGACGGCGGCATCGTAGATTTCTTGCCAGGTGGTCGGCGGTGCTTCGGGATCGAGGCCAGCCTGTTCGAACAAGCCCTTGTTGTACAGCAGCACGGAGCCTTCCGCAGCGAACGGCACCGCATAGCGGCCGCCATCATATTCGCCGAGGTGGATGTGCGACGGGCTCAACTGGTCAGCATACGGCAGGCTGTCGATAAAATCGCCGATTTCCGTCAGGTTGCCCGCGCGTGCAAATGCCGGGACGTAGATCAGGTCGATGGGCAGCAGGTCCGGCGCTTCGCCGCCCGCCGAGGCCACGCCAACGCGCGTCACGAAGTCCGCCGCCGGGATAATCGTCAGTTCGATCTGGTTGGCATGGCTGCCGTTCCACATATCGACCAGTTCACGTAAGAAATCTTGGTTGCTGTCACGCGACCACATGGTGAGCGTGACACCGTCTTGTGCTGCCAATGGCGCAATGCTGATCGCCAGCAGCGCCAACAGCACGACTACTAAGAGAGATCTGCGTTTCATTATGACTAACTCCTATTGTCAAAACCCATATTCTTCAGTCAACGGCGAGCCTTCCCCGCCGGCATGACTCACTCTAGGTTTCCAGCGCCGCCTTGCACGCGGCGATGACGTCGTCGGCATATTTGCTCAGGCTGTCGTCGACAATGCCGACTGATGGAATGTGCCCCACGGTCACTTTGCCGGCGTGCTTATACGTGAAACCGCGTTCATGCACGCCCGTGCTGACCGCCCCCGGTGCGCCTTCCGCCAGATGTCCGAGCGCTCGCCCGTATTTCGCCAAGAGCTGCGGGAATTTGTAGCTCCGGTCAACGCCGAGCCAACTTTGGTTTACCGGGAGCACCGCGAGCAGCGCGTCATACCAGCCCTCCCCCGCGACCAGCACATCAGGATGACGCTGATGCAGTTCGCCGACTAGTTGGCGGTAGCCCTCGTACAGGTTGTGGCGCGGGTCGTTGAACCAGCACGCCGACGTATCGAGGAACACGCCGCTCACGCCGTATTTCTGCACGATACCGCTCACCTGCTCCAGCAAATGCTGCCGGAAGACAGGTTCGCCGGGGTTGAGGAAGACCTGATCATCTTCACCGGAGCGATCCGTGTCCCAATCCGGGCAGTTGACCAACGTGAGATAGCTGTTCGTGCGACTGCGGAACGCCGACCGTTCGTAGTCGGGGTAGACCTGAATATTCGCGCCGTGCATGCCGAACATCGGCATAAGGCGCACGCCGAGGCTGTTCGCCGTCTCAACCAAGCGCCGGAAGCCCGCCTCACCGCCCAACGCTGCCCCCGGCTGATAATGAGGATAGGCAAAATAGTAGCGGCCCTCGAAACCGGGGACATAGGCGAGGATATGCTTGCCGGGCACATGCTGCGCGATCGTCTTCAGCGTCTCCGCCATCTGATCAAACGTGTTGAAGACGTAGCCCGTCCAGTGTTGACCGTGGAGGTTCAACACCAGCTTGATGTCGCGCATCCACTCGGGCACATCCGACCGCGTTTCCCACGCCTGCAAGCCATATGCGTGTTCCAAAAACGCGAGGTGCGCCGCGAAATCGGCTTCGACATCGGCGAGGCTGTTGGTCACGCGCAGACGCAGCTCGCAGGTGCTGATCGTATTGCCCCAACGAATCGCGTCTTCTTCGAAGATCACTTCGACGACGGGTTTGCTGTCGGCATAAGGTGGCAAATGCGTATACAGCCGTTTGGCGCGCACTTCGGCGTCGCGCAGACTAACGCAGACCAGCGGCGAACCGTCGGTTTCGCCCGCGCAGGCCCACGGCGTCAGCCATTCGCGCCACGGATAATTCCACTTGACCGGGGCGGTCAGCGTGGGGACGGCGGTGCGTCCGGCGGTGCTCGTCGGCTGCCACCAGCCCTGCGCAATCGCCGATTCGGGCAAGCCCCACAGCATCAGTTTGACAACCTTAATGGGCTCAGCGTGCTGCGCCTGAACGCGCCACACGGTCGCGCCCGCATCCTCGCTGATCTGTACGCTCACGCTGCCCGCGCTGTGCTGCTGCTGCCCTGCCCAGCTCAGGCCACTCGCCTCTAGCCGTCGGCCATCAGCGCTGACCGTGACCTGCGCCGGGTCCAACTGGTAAAGGTTGCTCACCGTGAAAATCTGCACGCCCCAACGCACGCCCGGCAGACCGGGCACGTCATATAGAGGATCGCGCGGGTCAAAACTTAAATCGTAGATTTCCAAGACCATTTACTCCATAAGGTTTAATAGGTAAAACAAAACCTACCACTTCAGGCCGTGACCGCTCCACAGGACTGCCGCACTATCAGCGGACATGGCACACGATGCAGTTCCGCGCTTTCGGTCTCTTCACTGATTGCCTTGAGCAGCAGATTACCGGCTAACCGCCCCATCTCGACCAGTGGCAGCGCAACCGTCGTCAACGGCGGCCGTTGATGCGCGGCGAAGTTGCGGTTATCAAAACCGATCAGGGCGACATCTTGCGGGACACGAATACGCAGTTCGTGCAGCGCACTCAACGCGCCGACGGCGATGCTGTCGCTCATGCAAAACAGCGCATCCGGCGGATTAGGCAGCGCCATGAGCTCGTGCGCCAACGCGTAACCACTCGTTTCGTACCACTTCCCGACCCGCACCAGCGCATGATCGAAAACCACGCCCGCGTCATGCAGTGCTTGCTGTACCCCGGCGAGCCGCTTTTGCGTCGCTTCGTAATGCGTTGGTCCATTGATGATGCCGATGCGCCGCCGTCCGAGTGACAGGAGATGCTGCGTTCCGGTCACCGCGCCGCCAAAGTCGTCAGGTAAAACGCAGGGGACGGGCAGATCATTCGTGTACTGGTAGAGGTACACGACCGGTAGGTCGCCGAGTGCCAGCGCCGGAGCGCCCCGCTGCCGAACGCGGTAGCCGCTCAACACAATAATGCCATCCACTTTTTTGTCGAGCAGCACCTCGAGATGGGCGCGCTCCCGCGTCATGTCACCGTAGCTATTGCTGAGAATCACACTGAAGCCCTGCTCGCTCGCGACTTCTTCAACGCCCCGCATCATCGACATGGTGAACACGCCTTCGAGATCGTCGGTGATCAGACCGAGCGTCGAGGTGCGGCTCATCTTCAGGCTGCGAGCGATGCGATTGGGGCGAAAGTTCAGTTTTTGAGCCGCTGCTAACACGCGCGCGCGCGTTTCTTCGCTCACGTAGGGCGTGTTGTTCATGACCTTAGACACGGTCGCCGGAGAGACTCCGGCCAACTGCGCGACGTCATGGATCGTTACGGCTGCAGAGGAATTGCGTTTCATCACACACTATTCGGAAAACGATTTACTATGAGTTTAGGCAGGTGATTTCGCCTTGTCAAGTCACCTTAGCCAATTTGCCTAAAAATCGTTTTCCGAAAGCAGATCAGCGACGAGGGCGTGCAAACGTTTTGCACAGAGGCTAGCACAGCGACGCGGCCATAATCATGCCTGAGACCGCGCAAAACACCCCCAGTCGATCCCCTTACACCTGGCCTAAAGGTGGATGAGCCATTTTATCAGAATAGACCACACCCTGACGGCAGCGCCCCGCGCAGCGGGCGGAGGGGTCTAAGAGCGAGAGACAGCGGGGTCGCTCCATGGGCAGGTTCTCCCCATTCATCACAGAAAATGAAGTTCCCACAGCAATTACTTGACAACTGCTGATCGCAACCTAAAATATGCGGTCGATGGTCGATGGTCGATGGTCGATTATCTATAATTATTTAGCGAGATGATGAGCATGAGTTCGGAACCAAAAGACCCATCCAGCATTTCGTCTCTGGCACAGATCCAGAATAAGCCGCTGCGCGACCACGTGCTGGCTATCCTGCACGCTGCCATCGTCAACGGTGAGTTGAAACCCGGGCAGATCCTGATCGAAGCGGATTTGGCCAGCCAGCTTGGAGTTAGCCGAGCACCGCTGCGCGAAGCGATCAATATCCTCAGCACGCAGGGTTTAGTCGAAATCGTCCCCTACCATGGAACCACGGTCAAAAAGCTCGCGCGCAAAGACATCGAAGAACTCTACAGCGTTCGCAGCCTCATGGAAGGCTTCGCGATCCAACGGATCATTTTGGGCGAAAACACCCAGTCAGTGATCGACCAGCTGCGCGCAATTTGCGACACCATGCTCACCGCAGCCGAAGGGGGCGACTTACGGGAAGTCAATCAGATTGATCGCCACTTCCACGACACACTCGTCGCTTCGAGCGGCAACGATCTCCTCGTGAACCTGTGGAGTATGGTCGCGCTGCGCGTGCGGCAGGTGATGTCGCTGCGCAATCGCAAGAAGGGTGACCTGTTCGCCATCGCCCGGAATCACTACGGCATTGTCGATGTCATCGCGCGCAAAGACGTCGAGGAAGCCGTGAGTCTTATCCACCATCACATCGGGTTGAGCGGTGGCGCGATTGCCGAAGACTGGCAAGAAGACAACAGCTCGTCGCCAACTGACCCCAGTCCAAAATAGGAGATAGTACCCGCATGGTTCAATCGACTAAAACCCTGATCCTTGAACAGCACCACCACAATACGTTACTCAATGCGCCTGCCCCACCCTTGATGGCGCGGACAGCCCATGACCTGAGCGCAGATGAGCAGTTGGCGCCGCTGGACGAGCGCCTGATCGCGAGCGCGGTGGATGCGCTGGAAGCCGGGCAAACGCATTATGTTGATGTGCCCGGCATCGCCCCACTGCGCGCCGCCATTGCTGATTACCTGCACAGAACATTGAATACCAGCTATGCCCAGAGCAATGTGCTGATCACGGCGGGGATGCAGGAGGCGCGCTTCCTGACCATCCAGATGATTGGCGACACCTTCGGGCGGATCGCCGTGCCCACGGTTGCGCATCCCGGCGTGCGCAAAGCGCTCGGCGTGCGTGCGCTCGACGTCGATTTGATCGAAGTGGATGAACGCGCGCTGCCGACGCTCGCCAGCCTCAAGGCGACCTTGAGCGCCGGTGCGCGCCTCGCCTACCTCGAATCCCCTGCCCGCCTGACCGGAGCGGCCTATACCGCTGCTGAGGTAGCGGCAATAGCGGAGCTCGCACGCGAATTTGAGGCAACGATCATCTGGGACCAGGGACTCGCGCCGTGGGCAACAGATTACGTGTCGCTGGCGTCAGTGAGCGCCAACGCGGAACGTACCGTCGTGATTGGTGAGACTTTTCCCGGCATGGGTTTGTCAAGCTGGTTCATCGGCTATATCGCCGCCGCCGAACCGCTGGTTGCACCGATGCAGTCACAGAAACAAATCATGGCGATCTGCACGAGCACAGCCGCGCAGTACGCGGCGCTCGAAGCCAGCAAACTCTATGCCGACGCGCTGCCCATGCAGCGTGATCGACTGGCCAAACTGCGCGACGCAGGGATCGCCGCGATCCGTTCCACGCAAGCAGTTATTCCCAGTTCCGCCGTCAATGTGCTGGCGCTGCGCCTCAGTCGTGCTGATAAAGAAGCACTGCTCGCTCGCCTCACCGGCGCGGGCTATAGCGCTGCCGACGGCGCCGATTTCGGCGCGCCCGACGTGCTGCGCTTCACCGTTTCAGCCGAGACCAGTGCCGCGCTCGCGCACAGCCTCCAAGGAGCCTAGGCATCATGACCACTGCACCAAAACAGGGAACTAATCTGCTGTACGCATTGATCGCGCAGGCCCGCGGCTACAGTGACACCATCATCATGGGGCGTGGCGACCCGGACTTTGACACGCCGCCGCACATCATCGAAGCGGCCAAGCGCGCCATGGTCGAACACCACGCCGATTACGTGCCGCCAGAAGGCTTGCCAGCCCTGCGACAGGCCATTGCCGACCGCGTGAAGCGCGTCAATAACATCGACGTGAACCCAGAAACGGAGGTCGTTGTCACCAACGGCGGACAAGAAGCGCTCGTGCTCATGGTGCTGACCGCGCTCGGCCCCGGCGATGCGATCATTGTGCCGGAACCCAATTACAACACCTACGCAGACGCGCTCAAGTTTGCCCGCGCGGAGAAAATCGGCATTCCCAGCACGGCTGACACGAACTTTCGGACGGATCCGGAAGCCGTGCGCCGCGCGATCACCGACCGGACACGCGCGCTTCTGCTCGTCTCGCCCAACAACCCGACCGCAACGGTGATCGGGCGAGCTGACCTGGAAGCGTTGATTGGAATCGCGCACGAGCGTGACCTGATCATCATCGCCGACGACATCTATGACCTGTTCATCTACGACGATTACCAGCACATCAGCCCGGCGTCACTGCCCGGCGGCAAAGAACGTACGCTCACGCTCAATGCGCTCTCCAAATCGTTCGCCATGACGGGTTGGCGGCTCGGCTGGATCGTCGGCCCGGCGGATCTCATGGCGCGGGTGCGCGAACTCAAGGCGGCGATGACGGGCGGCACATCGGTCATCTCACAGTACGCCGGGTTGGCCGCGCTGACCGGGCCGCAGGAACCCGTTCAGATGATGGCGGAGACCTACACGCGCCGCCGCCAGATCGTGCTGGAGGCGCTCGACGACATGGGCATCAAGTACGGCATGCCGCAGGGCGGCCAGTTTGTCTTCGCCGACATCAGCTTTACGGGCATGGACAGCGCCGAACTCGCGCAGAAGATCCTCACCGATCAGCATGTGCTCGTGTACCCCGGTTCCGCGTTCGACAAGGAACGCGGGCAGTATATCCGCATGACCTTCCTACAGCCCGAGGACAAGCTGCGTGAAGGTCTGGAACGCATGCGCGTGGCGATGAAGAACATCACCGGGAAAAGCTGAACGTGGAGGGTGCGGTGACGGATAAACCACTACGGCATAAAGTCGCGGTGATCACGGGGGCGAGTCACGGACTAGGCCGGTCGATTGCCCGTGAGCTGGCAGCGCTCGGCGCAGACATCGCCCTGATCGCCCGCGATGCACAGCGACTCGGCGCGACCGCCGACGAACTCCAGCAGCTTGGCGTGCGGGCGGTTCCCCTGCCCTGCGACATCGGCGACCGTGCCGCCGTGCAGAACACGGCGCAGCGCATCGGCGAGCAGTTGGGGCGCGTGGATCTGCTCGTCAACAATGCGGGCATCCCTGCCCCGCGCACGTTCGCGGAAACGTCACTGGACGATTGGGATGCGGTGATCGCCACCAATCTGAGCGGCGCGTTTTACCTGACTCGCGCCCTGTGGGAACTCCTCACGGCCAGCGGCGCAGGCTACGTGATCACGATTTCCGGGACGGCGGGCGTGCGCGGCGGCGGCAGCCCCGCCTATGGCAGCGCGAAATTCGGCTTGACGGGCTTGAATCACGCCATTGCGCAGGCGGGGAAAGATCACGGCGTGCGCGCGACGATCCTCTACCCCGGCGGCATGGACACGGGCTGGCGCGGCGCGCCCATCGGCGAGAAGCCCCGTTCCGAGAGCATGGATCCCGCTGAAGTGGCGCGCTATATCGGCTATCTGGTGACCAGCCCACCGGAATTTGTCATTAACGAAGCCGTCCTGAATCCCAGTTCGACACCGTTTCTCTAGCGGCGGGCAGCCTACAACTATCTGAGGGGAAAACGTGGCTTACGACATTGGCAAAGAACATTTAATCCAGCTCTATTCGCTGGAAACGTTGAAAAAGTTCTCAACCGACTTTCTGCTCGCGCTCGGCGCGACGGACGAAGAAGCGGCCATCGTCACCGATGGGCTGATGACGGCGTCACTGTGGTGGCATCCCGGTCAGGGACAGGGGCTGGAGAAATTCTTCCGCTTCCACCGCCAGATCAAGAATGGCGGCATCGTCCCGAACGCGCCCATGCAGTGGGTACGCGAGGGTCCGAGCTACGCCCTGCTCGACGCGGCCAAGGGTTTCGGTTATGTGTCGGCGCACCGGGCGATGGCTCGCGCCATCGATAAAGCCAAAGTCACGGGCATCGCGATGGTCGGGGTGCGTCACAGCAATCACTTCGGCATCGCGGGGTATCACGCGCTGCACGCCGCCAAACATGGCTTGATCGGCTGGTCATTCACGAATGCGAAGGCCGAAATGGCCCCGTGGGGATCGGCACAGGTGGTGCTCGGAACCAATCCGTGGGGGATCGCCATTCCGCGCAAGAACACGCACGCCATTGTGCTCGATATGGCGCTCACCATGTCCGGCAAAGGCATGATGCGCTGGTACATGAACGAGGGCAAGCCCATGCCCGACAGTTGGGCCCTCACGCCGGACGGCGCGAAAACGACCGATCCCGCTGCCGCGATGGACGGACCGCTGCTGCCCATCGGCGAATACAAGGGCTACGGCTTGAGTCTAATCACCGATGTATTGGCGGGCGTCATGACTGGATCGCTGTTTGGGCTGAAGGTCTTTCAGGACGAGAGCCATCATGATGTTGGACACGTCATGCTGGCCATCGATCCGGGTGCGTTCATGCCGCGCGAAGAGGTCGATGCGCGGTTGGAACAGCTCATTGCGGAAGTCAAAGGCGCGCAGCCGATTGACGCCGCGCGTCCGGTCATCCTGCCCGGCGAGGTCGAATTCAAGCGCATGGCGCAGCGTGAACAGGACGGTGTGCCGCTCTCCCGCGAGACGGTCGAGGGGCTGCGTGGGCTGGCCACTGAATTAAAAGTCGCCTTTCCGTTGTGATCAGCGGGCGCAGATAACTGCGCTCTGAATACTTTATTGTGCTTCACACTGAGGAGTATGAGAGATGGCAGCGCCATTGACGATAGGAACCGTATCAGTGATGCCCGGCGAGATGCAGCGCGGCGGCATCCCCATCGGCAAAGATATGTACGCCCGGGACCGCGAAGTGCCCATCATTGTGTATCGCGGCGTAGAAGATGGCCCAATTCTGTGGTTGAACGGCGCGACACATGGCGATGAACCCGAAGGGCCGTTCTCGATCTTCAAAGCGCTCGCCCAGCTCGACCCGCAGAAGCTGCGTGGTACGGTGGTCGCCGTCCCGGCGATGAATGTCCAAGCGTTCACGGCGGGGACGCGCGGCGACCCGTTGGACACCTTTTCGTATGACATGAATCGCCTTTACCCCGGTAAAGCGGAAGGCTACACCACCGAACGGGTCGCGTGGGCGCACTGGCAGGCGATGAAAGACCACTGCGATCTGCAAATTGCGATCCATTCCGGCGGCGAACACTCGTATCTCGCGCACATGATCTTCGCGTCCGACAACCCGGCGAGCCTTGAACTCGCGGCGGCGATGGGACCGAACTGGACGCTCGTGTTCCGCAGCGGCACAGGCGGCGGCAACCCGAGTTCGCAGATCGGCGCGTTGGGCAAAGGCGGCGTGACCGTCGAACTAGGCGGCAACTGCCGCACGCTGACCAGCGATTTCCACGCCATCGCCGATGATCTGGCGGCGGGCTACCTTAATGTGATGCGCCACTACAAGATGATCGACGGCCCGGCGCAGTACGCCCCGGCGTGGCGTATGGGCTTCCAAATCGCGCTGCTCGCGCCCGCGACGGGTATGTTCGTGGGCAACCCGGAACTGCCGTTTGAGACGAACATCCCCGCCGGGACGATCATCGGGCAGATCTACGACCTGTACGGCGATGTGATTGGCGAAGTGAAAGCGCCGCGTGACGGCGTGATTTTTGGGCTGCGCTCAAGGCCGTCGGTGCTGGAAGGCCAGTGGTGCTGCTTCTTCGGCGTGATCGAACAGACCGTCGACGACCTGATTCCCAAGACATCGTGACTGGGAGGTGACAGTGGAGCAACCGATACCGGATCACTCAACTTCTGACCGGCGGCGCGGCCTGATTTCCGAAGACCTGATGCAGTTTCGCTGGTTGGACGACATCGCGCTCGCGCCCGATGGGTCGTGCATCGCCTACACCGTCCGCCATCCCCAGGCCGATACGAACGGGTACACGACCCATGTGTACCTGCGCGATCTCGCCTCGGGGACGGTGCAGCGCCTGAGCTCCGGCGCAAGCACGGCTTTCGCGCTGGCATGGAGCCGCGACAGTCAGCAGCTCGCGTACAGCTACAGCGAAAACGGCGCGAATTCAGTGCGCGTGTGGTCGGAAGGCGGCACGCGCAGCTATCCCATCGACGGGGAGGCATTGACGCACACGGACTGGTCGCCGGATGGTCGGCGCTTGGTCGGCGTGCGCTGGACGCCGATCCGCAGCGCGGATGATCGGTCGTCCGCGCCCGGCATCCCCTCCCCTACGATCAAGGTGGTGCGCCGCCTGCGCTACAAGCAGGATGGCAGCGGGTGGGTGCATGACCGCTTCACGCAAATCTGGACGCTCGAACTCGACACGGGCGACCTCGTTCAGCTCACGCACAGCGAATGCGACTATGCGTCGCCCAAATGGAGTCAGGCGGGCGACAAGCTCGCGTTCGTCGGCACATCCCGCGAGCAAAATATACCGCTCGGCTACGGGCAAATCTTCATCCTCGACTACCCCGGCGGCACGCCGCGCCTGCTCCTGCCCGACTGGCAGGGATCGGCGCTCAGCCCGGTGTGGGGGGAAGACGACCGCTCTATCGCGTTTGCTGGGCACAACCTGCCCCCACCCGTCAACCGCCGCAACTTCTGGCAGCCCCACATCGCCGATGTGGCGTCGGGGACAGCGCGCAAACTCGGCGCCGACCTTGACGAAGAGGTCGGGAACTATGCGGTCGCCGATCAGCGCAAGGGGCTGGCCAATATCACCATGAAGTGGGCGCCGGGCGACGACTTCATCTACTTTCTGCTCACCGAGCAAGGCGCGACGAACCTCTACCGCATCCATCCGGATGGCCAATATGAGCGGATCGTCGGCGGGAACAGTGTCACCTTCGAATTCAGTCCCGCGGTCGGCGGCACGGTCGCCTATGGGCAGGCGAATCCGTCTAGCCCCGGCGAGCTCTACCTGTGGCACAACGGTGCGACGCAGCAGCTCTCCGACTTTAACCCGTGGCTGCGCGACCACCATCTGTCGCCACCCGAAGAGTACTGGTATGACGGGCTCGACAGCGCAAAAGTCCACGCGTGGCTCGTCAAACCGATCGACTTCGTCGAAGGCCGCCGCTACCCGACCATCGTCTACGTGCACTGCTCCATGTTCTCGTGGGACTTCAACCATGAGGTGCAGGTCTACGCCAACGCCGGGTTCGTGGTCGCGTATTTCAATCAGCGCGGCACGACGGCAGGCTACGGACAAGCGTGGACCCATGCCAGCGAAGGCGATCAAGGCGGGGCGGACTACGAAGAGATCATGCTCGGCGTAGACGAGCTGGTCAGCCGACCCTATGTCGACGCCAAACGACTCGGCGTGACCGGTGGGAGCTGCGGCGGTTTCATGACCAACTGGATCGTCGGGCATACGAACCGCTTTGCCGCCGCCGTGACGCAGCGCTCGATCACAAACCAGATCAGCTTTTTCGGCACTTCCGACATCGGGCCGGAGGGCACGGAAGGCGAAACGGGCACGAACGCGTGGAAAGACCTCGACGCGAGTTGGCGGCAGTCGCCGATTGCGTATGCGGCCAATATCAACACGCCGCTGCTGATCCTGCACGCCGATGAGGATTATCGCTGTTCGCTCGATCAGGCGGAGCAGCTATTCGCCGTGCTGCGCTGGATGGGCAAAACCGTCGAGATGGTGGTCTTCGAGGGCGAAAACCACGGTCTGACGCGCGGTGGTCGCCCCGGCAACCGGATAGAACATCAGCGGCGCATCCTCGGCTGGTTCCAGAAGTATCTCGGCGCACACGCCCTTGCTGGAGGAGACACACCATGACCTTGAAAGTAGGACCGTTAGCCGCCAAACCCGGTGAGCACGTCTTCGGTTATCTGAAAACCGCGGCGTCGCGTTCCGGTCTCAGCCCGGATTTTCCGGTGCACCTTTTCGCTGGCGCCGAACCGGGGCCGACCATGCTGGTGCAGGGCGCGATTCACGGCGGTGAGATCATCGGTTCCATCGCCATCCTCAACTTCATCGGCAAACTTGACCCCAAGACTTTGCGCGGCAATGTGATCGCCGTGCCCGTGACCAACCGCGTCGGCTTTGAACTCGGCGAACGCGGGTCACGGTTGGACGGCAAAGACATGAGCCGTCTGTTCCCCGGCAAGAAAAACGGCAGCGTGACCGATCAGGCGGCCTATGTGTACTTCGAGGAAGTCATCAGGCAGGCGAATGTGATGGTCGACTTCCATGCGGGCGCACGCACCGCCTACGAACGTTACGTGCTGTTCAGCGCGGAAGCCGACCCCAACAACCTGACCCCACTGGAAAAGATGCGCCGCAAGCTGGTGGTCGCCTTCGGGCTGGATCAGGCCGCATTTTTCCCGCCGGGGACCTTCGGCAACAACGCCGCCAAAGAAGCCATCGACGGCGCGGGCGTCGCGCAGATCACACTGGAGTTCGGGGGCGGCACGGGCTGGTTCAAGAATGGCGCGGACAACGTGCGCGATGCCGAACGGGGTATCTGGAACATCCTCAAGTCGATGCGCATGGTTGACGGCGCGTTTGAGTCCGATGGCGACCTGTGCACGGTGTATAACGCGGGCGTGGTCATCTGGAAGCCGGATGTCGATGGGCTGTTCGTGCGCCTGAAGGCATTCCGCGATGAACTCAAAGCGGGCGATGTGTACGGTCAACTGCTCGACCCGTATACGGGCGAGGTGCTGGCGGACATGAAAACGCCGAAGGACGGCATCGTCATCCCCAGCGGGCAGGAGTGGCCGACCGTCGGCGCAACGTCGATTGGCATTCTCGGCACGATTGACCGCGTGGAAGACCGCCGCACCGCTGATCTGTATGTGTACTAGGAGCGCTGATGATGAAGATCGGAACGATTGAAGCTCAACCGGTGTCAAAAGCCTACGGCGCATTCAAGTCCGGCGAAACGCACGGGCGCTTTGACGTACACATTCCCCTGCATCTGGTAGTTGGCGCGCAGCCCGGGCCGATGCTCGTGGTACAGGCGGGCGCCAGCGGACTGGAGATCGAACCCTCGCTGATCCTGCCGCAGATCGTCAAGGCCATCGATCCGGCGCAACTGGCCGGGACGCTGGTCGTCGTGCCGCTGATGAACACCTCCGGCTTCGAATTTGAGCAGGAAACAAGCGTTTGGGATGAGAAACATCTCAACCGGGTCGGGCGCGGTAATCCGGCGGGCACGGTCAGCGAGCAGTTGATTGATGCGTACTATCGCACGGTCATCACCCAAGCGGACGCCCTCATCGACATCCGCACCGGATCGCAGTGGGGCTACTATCGCTACGCCGGTGTGTATGCGACTGGCACGAGCGACACCTCGAAGGCTTTGGCGCTGGCACAGGCACTCGGACTGCCGCAGGTCGTACTGGGTCAGCCCGCTGATGCTTCGATGGCCCATGAGGCGGCGCAGGACGGCAAAGCCGTCGTCGCGGCGTACATCGGCGGCGGTCCCGGGCTGCGCGACTACCGTGAAGAGGATCTCGGACGCATCGAAAATGCGGTGCTCAATGCCCTGCGCCACCTGAAGATGCTCGGCGGGTCGCTCACCTATGAAACTGCGTCCGTGCAGGTGATCGACGCGCACACCTTCATCAAGCCGAACGGCGAACGCGGCTTCACCTTCATGCATGCCGACAAGCGCGGAACGCTGGTGCAGGCGGGTGAAGAACTGGGCTATGTGCGGCATCCGTTCACGGGCGAAGTCGTGCAGCGCATCACCGCGCCGCGTACCGGGGTCATGGTGCACGCGGGCGCGTCGTGGCCGCTGCCGCTGGAAGATCACATCCTCGCCATTCTGGGCGATGTGCAAGCCGAAGTCGCGGTGCCTTAACGGGAACGACCAATTCACTTACGAACAGGAGCACACCACCTCTATGTTGACCCATGACTCACTCAAGCGCGACGTCGCGCGCCGCGTCGAGCGCATTCAAGCGATGATGAAAGAGAAAGACCTCGGCGCATTGATCGTCGTTGGACAAGCGCAGCCGGGCGGCATCGGCGCGATTCGCTACATCACGCACGCGCACATCTGGGGCGGCGCGGCCTACGCTGTGCTCGGCGCGGACGATCCGCATCCGTGGCTGCAGGTGTGGAGCTCGTACCAGTCGATGTGGAGCCGCAACGAGACGACCACCCTGCCCGACCGCGTCGAATCGCCGGATAACATCGTCGCGCGCACCACCGACCTCGCGAAAGAGTACGCGAGCGCGAACAAGCGCATTGGCATGGTGAACATGAACAAGCTGATGCCCGTTGGGGAGCACGCGAAGTTCGTCAAGGCGCTGGACGGCTATGAACTGGTGGAAGTCTCCGCCGCCTACGACGCGATTCGCCAGATCAAGACGCCGTTTGAACTGGAAGCGATCCAGCAGAACGGCGCGATCCTCGACGCGGCGATGGATGTGTACCGCGAGTATGCCCGGGTCGGCGCGCGCTATTGGGATGTGTGCGCGGCGGTCGAAGGCTACATCAAGGCCTTTGGCGGCTTCTGGGGACGCACCAAAGTCTCGACCGACCTGTCACCGTACACGGTGCCGACGCACAAAGATCGGCGCATGGCGGAAGACGACATCATGAACTTCGAGATCGTCTACGAGTCGCCGTGGGGCTACTGGTTGGAAATGACAACGGTGTTCTCGTTCAAACCGCTGCCCAAAGACGTGCAGGCGATGTACGATGGCTACCTGCTGGCGGTCGAGAATTCGGCGGCGGCGGCCAAAACGGGCAACACCTTCCGCATGATCGCCGATGCGAATGACAAGACGCTGCGCGATCTCGGCTTCCCGGTGGTCGGCAAGCATACGCCGGATTGTCACAGCACTGGTTTGGATGGCAGTGATGGTCCCAGCACAGCCAGCAACCCCGATTTTGTGTTGAAATCGAACATGGTGCTGTCGTTCCATCCGGGGACAATTCTGGAGAATGATCGTGGTTTTCTGATTTCAGACAATTTCTTAGTAACGCCAGAAGGGGCGGTGCGTTTGTCGCCGCACAGCGCCAGCCGCTACTACATGCGGTTGGAGTCCTAGTGGGCGTTTGAGTTCGGTAGGTCGGCAGGGGAACACCCAACACTAAACTTGGCGGTTTCGTAGGCGTTTCCCCGCCTGTTAAGACGAGCAGCACAACCCATATAGAGGAGGTGATGCCTATCTCGGGAGCCTAGGATAGCAGAGACGCGGATTTAAGTCAGTATTGTCTTTTAGCCTTGGAGCCAGAAACATGAACGTACAGCCCCGTACACGAATCGTCGCTGTAATCCTCCTACTGGTCATGTCCGTCGTTCTGACTGTGCAGCCTTTGATTGCGCAGGACGACGTCACTGAGTTTGTGTTCGCGCATTCCGGCCCGATCCGCACGATGGATGCGCCCGTTACTTGGTTTGGCTCAACGCATTGGCTGACCAACGGCTTGTACGACTGTCTCATCTGGCGCGCCGCCGATGGGAACGGCTATGTTGGACAGGCTGCTGAGAGTTGGGAAAATGTCGATGACCTGACGTGGCGTTTCCACCTGCGCGAAGGGTTGACCTTCCAGAACGGCGAGCCGCTGGATGCCGAAGCCGTCAAGTGGAACCTTGACCGCGTGCGCACGCGCGAAGATTTCCTCGTCTATCCGCAGTGGCAGTTCATCGCCGAAGTGGTGGTCGTTGATCCCGTGACGGTCGATGTCATCACGGTGAGCCCGCATCCCTACTTTGAATACGACGTCAGCTACAACGGCTGCCAGCTTCTGCCGCCCGGCTACATGGAAGAAGTCGGCGAAGAAGAATTTGCGCGCAGCCCGGTCGGCTCCGGCCCATATAAGCTGGTGGAATTCACCGAAAGCGACCGCTACGTCTTTGAAGCATGGGATGGCTACTGGGCTGGTCCGCCCGCCGTCGACCGCGTGATCTACCAGGTGATTCCGGAAGCGTCGGCGCAGGTCGCCGCCCTGCTGGCAGGTCAGGTCGACATGATCCCCGCCGTGCCGGTGTCGGATGTCGGACTGCTGGAAGGCACTGAGGGAATCTCGGTCGTCCGCGAAACCTCCAACCGCATTACGAGCTTCTATCTGCGTGTCGAAACGGAAACGGGCGCCGTCGCTACCACTTACCCGGATTTCGTGCCCGCGACCGTCGATAACAATATCCGTCTGGCCATCAGCCACGCGCTCGACCGCGACCTGCTGGCCGAAGTGCAGGGTTCGGCGCACGCCCGGCTGGGCCGCGTGTGCGATTACTATCCGGAAGGCTCAGTGGGCAATATCGACGATCCGGAATTCATCAGCGCGTGGTACAACCCGGATACGGCGCGGCAGTTGTTAGCGGATGCCGGTTTCGCCGCGGGTGAAGGCCCCACGATCTACATCGACGCGCCGACCTTCCAGTTCGGCAACGAAAAGGAAGTCGCCGAAGTCGCCGCCGCGATGCTCGAAGAAGTCGGCTTCACGGTCGAACTGAACGTGCTGGATACCTCCGCTTACTCGGAACAAATCACGTCGGGCGGCAACAACCGCGACATGATGCTGACGACGCTGGGCTGCACGCCGTCGTTGGTGCCCTCGTTCTATCGCTGTGACTGGGTGCAGGCGAACTACAACGTCTGCGTGGAAGAATGGGATCAGCTCGGTGGCGAAATCCTGACGACGGTCGACCCGGATGCACGGTTGGCGCTCTGGGAACAGTGGTGGGATACCTACCTGAACTACGCTCAGACGATCTCACTCTATGAAATTGATAGTGTCATCGCCTACAACTCTGCGGAATTCGAGTTCACGCCGCGCAAGGATGGCTGGTTCACGTTCCGTGACCTCCGTCCGGCTGGCAGCTAGATCGGCATGAGAGCGGGGCAGCGCCGGAAAGTGCGTGCGCTGCCCTGCTCTGCTTTCACCTGGAGGAGATGCGATGCGCGCTCTTGTCACGCGGCGACTGCTGGAAATGGCGCTGACGCTGTTTATTGTCTCGCTGTTGGTGTTCTTCATGGTCCGTCTGAAAGGCGATCCCATTTCGGTGATGGCCCCGCCGACGTTCAACCAGGAGCAGATCGCGGCACTGCGGGCGGCGTGGGGGTTCGATAAACCGCTGGTTGAGCAGTACATCGTGTTTTTGAGTAAGGCGGTGACGGGCGACTTCGGGCAGTCGATTCAGGCGCGCCGTCCGGCGATGGAGCTGGTTTTCGAGCGCCTCGGTTACACCTATCTGCTGGCGGCGGCGTCCGCGCTGCTCGGGTTGGTGATCGCCCTGCCCCTCGGCATCTTGTCCGCCGTCCGGCGCAACGGCGCCATCGACGTAATCAGTTCGGCGTTGGCCTCGCTCGGCAATGCCATGCCCAATTTCTGGTTGGGCTTGATGTTGATCATCATTTTTTCTGTCAATCTGCGGATTCTGCCCGCCTTTGGCGCGCTGGAGCCAGCGGCGATCATCATGCCCGCGGCGACGCTGGCGGTGGGGACGGCGGCGCGCTTGTCGCGGATCACACGTTCGGCCATGCTGGAAGTCCTCGGTCAGGACTACATTCGCACGGCGCAGAGCAAAGGTCTCAATCAGCAGTTGGTACTATATCGGCATGCGCTGCGCAATGCGCTCATCCCGATTGTGACGGTGTTCGGGCTGCAGCTCGGTTGGTTACTCGGCGGTTCGGTCGTGGTCGAGAGCGTCTTCTCATGGCCGGGACTTGGACGCCTGATGATCGAATCAATCAACGTGCGCGACATCACCGTCGTGCAGGCGGGCTTGTTCTGGTTCGCCCTATCCTTTCTTGTGATTAACCTCGTGATCGATGTGCTGTATGTCTACCTCGATCCGCGTATTCACTATAACTAGAGAGCAGAAACTGTGGAAGCCAAGGATGAGCGGGTGATTGTCCCCAAAATCGCTGTGGGTTTCGGCGGCAGGCGGCGCCGCAGCAGTTTGGGATCGTTCTGGCGATCCCTGCGGCGCAACCCGGTCGGGCTGATCGGCTTCATCATCGTGACGATCGTCGTCCTGCTAGCGGTGTTCGGAACGCTGATCGTCCCGCACGATCCCACCGAGAATAATCTGCGTGCGCGCTTCAAAGAACCGGGGTATACCGATGCAAACGGTAGCTACTGGCTCGGCACCGATCAGTTGGGCCGCGACATTTACAGCCGCATGATCGTCGGCAGCACCGTCTCCGTGCTGGTCGGCGTGGTGTCGGTCGCCATCGCCGGGACCATCGGCGTGTTCGTTGGGCTGGTTGCGGGCTTCTTCGGCGGCTGGATTGATAATGTGCTCATGCGTCTCGCGGATGGCTTTCTGAGCATCCCGTTCATCATCCTCGTCGTGGCGATTTCCGGCGTGCTCAGTCCCGGCCTCGGCACGCTGATGTTGATCCTCGGCTTAACGGGCTGGGTCACGTATGCCCGCGTCATCCGCGCGGAGGTGCTGAAGGCGCGCGAGATGGAATACGTCGTCGCCGCCTATGCGATTGGTCAGCGCCGCATCTGGGTGATGTTGAACCACATTTTGCCCAACGTCGTTTCGACCGCTATCGTGCTCGCGGCCTCGCAGGTCGGCGTGACGATTCTGGCGGAGTCGTCGCTCAGCTTTCTCGGTCTCGGCGTCAAGTCGCCGACCGTGACATGGGGGTTAATGCTTGCGGATGGCCGTCAGTACATCAACAGCGCATGGTGGATGACCACCTTCCCGGGGATTGCGATCACGATCACGGTGTTGGGTGTGGTTTTCCTCGGCGACTGGCTGCGCGATGTACTCGATCCACGCATGCGGGGGCGGTAGATGGTTAGGTGGTGGAATAATCGCCAAGGTCGAATAACCCGGCGATGGCCATCAATCTGGTCGGCGCGCTCTACACCGTCGGCAGCGTGCCGAGCGCAATCGGCGCGCTGGTGGGAGCTGGGCTGCCGCCCAGCGGTTCGACCGAAATCGCCACCGCCTGATAATTCTGCAGCGGTTGATCGACCGAGAACCGCAGTGCGCCATTCCCGAGCGCGTCGACCGCGAACACGCCCGCACTGACGGGCTGGCCATCGGCGATCAACCAGAGTTGGAAGGTTTGGGCCGTATTCAGTGACGGCAGATCCAGCCCGGTCAGCACCGCCGATTGCGACTCAGCGTTCCACAACAAGGTCGCCAGCGCCTGATTCGAGTTGGTCTCCGTGCTGATGAGCGCGGTTCGCTGCAGATCCGTCGCACTCGCCAGCGCAATCGCCTGATCGCGCTGTTCCCGCAGGGCATTCAGCTGATTTTGCAGGCCGCTCCATTGACTCAGCCAATACACGTTGCTGATGATGAGCAGCAGAGCGGCCGCCGCCAATGCCCACCCGAGCAACCGCCGCGGGAGCACGCGCACGGGTGGCGCGGGCGGTTGTCTACGCGCGGGGGCGGCGCTGACCGGGGGAGCATTCTGCGCCCGCACCTGCGCCATCAAACGGGCATGCAGTTCCGGGGGCGGCGTGACCGGTTCGATGCGCTCATAAAAACCCGCGGTGACCTCGGCATACTCCGCTAGCTCGGCGCGCGCTTCAGGGCATTGATCGAGCAGCAAGCGCACGCGCGCCACCTCATCCGCGTCGGCAGCGCCCGCCACATAAGCGGGCAGCAGCGCGCGCAGTTCTTCACAAGCAGAGGAATTCGGCTCAGGCTTGGGTTGTCTCTCGTTCATGCTCACACACGACTGCCTTTTGCTTCGGTGAACCACGAAACTGCCATGTTCTTGCGTTACCGCATCTCCCGCAGCCATATCCCACGCAGCATTTGTAATCCACCGCGAATGCGACTTTTGATCGTCCCCAGGGGCTGACGTAAATGCGCGGCAATCTCCTGATGGGTCATGCCTTTGAAAAAAGCGAGTTCAATCGCTTCGATTTGTTCCGGTGGCAGCCGCGCGATCAACGATTTCATCAGTTCAGCATCCAGCGCGTCATTGTGGTGACCCGGCTGTCCGGCCAATTGAATCATCTCATCCAGTTCGACGGCGGAGGCTGTGACCTGATGCACTTCGCGACGCAGAATATCGATGGCGGTGTAGCGCGCAATAGTGAAAATCCACGTACTGAGCTTGCCGCGTTCCGCGTCCCACTTATGCGCGCTGTTCCAGATTTTGAGAAACGTATCCTGCGTCGCTTCTTCTGCCAGAGTTCGATCTTGCAGCACGTGGAGGGTGATCCCAAACACCTGACTGCCGTACTGCGTGTAAAGCTCCGAAAGCGCCGTTTCGTCCTGACGGAGGATACGGTTGATGAGTCGAAGATCGGCAATGGCTGTTTCCGTCATGACCCCTTTTCCAACCGTAAGCGGAGCATCCCCATGGTACACAGGCGCTGGTTTCCGCGACGTTTCAGCGCTGTAGATGAAGTCTAGCACAACCTGTGGTCGGCGCAAACGTGGGGTCTGCGAGGCTTTGGAAGCGCTCATCAACAACCTTTCCTCTCTACGTGCCGAGGGCGCGCTCGCGTCACACGCGCCCTTATCAACCAGGGGATGTGGTTTGGGGTATTCAGGTGAGGGGCGGGGACGCGACCGAAGCGGCACGGTGGTCATAGATGCGCGCGGCGATGGCGGTCAAGCCGATGCTGAGCAGAAACAGCGAGAGCAGCGGCGCAACCACGAGAAACATGTTGACCGGGTCAACGGTCGGCGTGATGATCGCCGCCGCGACCATGGATCCCACCACGGCAATGCGCCAATTTCGCAGCAGCGTCCGCGGACGCACAAACCCCAACAGCGCGACGATGAAGAACACCAACGGGGTTTCGAAGGCCACGCCCATCCAGAACAACAGCGTCGTCACGAAGCCCAGGTACAGATCCGCCGTCCATTCGGGCTGAAACAGCCGCGGCTGAAAACCGGAGAGAAACCCGATGGCGGGCGGGATGAGGACAAACCACGTGAACAGCGTACCGACCAGAAACAACAGCGTAATCGGCGGAATCGAGACCAAGACCAGTCGCTTTTCGCGGTTCGTCAAACCGGGCAGCACAAACATCAGCAGATGATAGGTGATCATCGGGATCGACAGGATGCCGCCGAGCATGAGTGCCACTCGGAAATAGGCGGTGATCCCGCTGGTCGGCCCCAACACGATGAATTCGCGACCATACGGCTGCTGGAGGTAGAGCATCACCGTTTCCGCTGCCAGAAAGCCGATCACGGTGCCGATGACCAGCGAAATCAGCACGGCGAACATGCGATTACGCAGTTCCACCAGATGTTCCATAATGCTCATTTCAACTGGTGCCGCGGCGCTGCGGCGCATAGGAATGTTCATGATGCGGCTCTCTCCTCCACTTCAGGCACTTCCACAACTTCGGCGACCGGAGCGGCATCCCGGCGCGCGGGCGGCGTCGCGTACAGGTTACGCAGCGCGCGATCCATATCGCGGGTCAGCGTTTGCCGGGTGGGGATCTCCTTGGGCACCGTGATGCCCGTGCCGGACGCATCCAGTTCGTGCTGGAGCGCCTTGGCGGTCTCGCGCCACAACTGCTGTAACTTCCCCGCATATTGCCCGAGCGTGAATGCCCAACGGATCATCCGCTCCGGCCCGACGATCACGAGCATCACGAGGATGATCGCCATCAGTTCGCCTAACCCAATCCCGAAAATCTCCATCGTTGGCCGCTCCGACTACAGCGCGCGGTCGTCGGAGCGGGTATCCGTCTGGGGCGACTGCACCGCTTCCAAACCCTTGCGGAAGTTGGCGACAGCGTGTCCCAGTTCGCCGCCAATCCGCGAAACGCGCCCAACACCAAACAGCAGCAGCACAATGACGAGGATGATCAGAAGTTCTGTTGGCCCTAAGGACATGAGATTGCCTTTCTATGCATCACACTTGGGAGTTTGCGCGGACTCTCACTGAGATGTTCAGCCGAGAGTCCGCATGTATTCAAGCTGCCGACCGACCTACATGCCCGGCAGATTCGCTGCGCCATCACTTACGGTGACGGTATCGGCGCGCACCCACCCGCCGTCGCTCAGGTGCCACCACACGCTGCCGTCGCTGTCCGTCCGCTGCCCGTCGATGGCGGCGCTCGTGTTCGCGTTGAGGACGCCATCAATCGCCGCCGAAGTGCTCGGCTCACGGCGAATGTTGACGTTGCCTGCGCCCGCGGTGACCATGACGGCGCCGCCCATCATCTCGGGCGTCGCAGCGGGGGGCATCTCCATCGCGGCGTACGGCGTGGTCGACATGTAGCCGAGGCTGGCGGCTTCCGCGCGGATCGCGGCGACATCCGCTTCGCTGGGCGGCGCGACCGGGCCGATAAAGCCGTCGCCCGAACCATCGAGGAAGGGCTGGAGCACGGGCACCGCATCCGACACGTTGTTGAAATCGAATTTCTCATACGAGAGGTTGTTCGGCAGACGGCGACCGATCTGGCGGACGAGCGCGCGGTGTTCGGCCTCCACCGCCGAAATCTGCGCGGCGGTCACGGCAAACGCGGGCTGACCCAGATTGGTGAAGATGCGCGCGGCGGCCAGATACGCTGCTGTGAAGGCCGTTTCCGCCACTTCGGTAACCTGTGAAAAAAGCTCGACATCGCTGAACAGCGTTTCTGGCACATAGAACTCCTGCACGACGGGCTGCGCGCCGAGCGACAGCAGCAGATCGTAGTGTTCCCGTTCCGCCAGAAAGGCCGTTTTGAGGTAGTTGACCTGCGCCTCGGCGAGATCCAGATCGCCGTTGTTCGCCGCATTGATCGCCGCCAGATAGTGCGTCGACGCGAACAGTTCGGCGGTCGCCGCCAGGTTGATCACGGTTTGCAGGTCGTCATCCGTGCCCGTCATATCCTGGGCAAACGCGCGGCTAAAGCCGAACAGCGCATTGAAACTGACAGCCGAAGCGCCCGCGATCAGGGTTGTGCTCTTGAGAAAGCCGCGTCGCGAAATACCTTGTCCCATCGTCATTACTCCTCTTGATTGTGGCTGCCGTTCGCAGGAACGGCAGGTTCATTCAGTCGAAAAATACCAGTTGGAACGACGTTACATCGCGGCGTACGGCATCGTCGCTTCGTAACCCAGTGCATCGGCTTCGGCGCGAATTGCAGCCACTTCGTCGTCGCTGGGCGGGGCCACCGGGCCGACGAAACCATCGCCCGAGCCATCAAGGAACGGCTGGAGCACCGGCACCGCGTCGGAGACGTTGCGGAACTGGAACTGGGCATACGAAATGTTATTCGGCAGCATCTGCCCGATCTGGCGGACCAGCGCGCGATGTTCGGCTTCTACGCCGGCGATCTGCGCGGTGGTGACGGCAAACGCCGTTTCGCCCGCTTCCGCGAATATGCGGGTCGCGGCGAGGTACGCGGAGACGAACGTGGTTTCGGCGACTTCCGTAATCTGCGCGAACAGCGCCTTATCGCTGAAGAGCGTTTCCGGCACGTAGAATTCCTGCACGACCGGCTGCGCGCCGAGCGACAGCAGCAGATCAAGGTGATCGCGCTCGGCGATGAAGGCCGCCTTCATATAATTGAGCTGGACTTCGTCGAGGTTCAGGTCACCGTTGATCGCCGCCAGATAGTGCGTCGAGGCGAACAATTCGGCGGTAGCGGCGAGATTGATGATCGTCTGTACGTCGTCATTCTGGCCCGTCATATCTTGAGCGAACGCGCGGCTGATGCCGAACAATCCACTGATTCCCAGAGCGGAAGCGCCCGTGAGTACCGTTGCCCCTTGCAGGAACGAACGTCGAGTCCATGTAGCCATGTACTTTTGCCCTCTCTTGTTGTCGATACCCGTTTCATCGGCTGGACTGCCTGAACCGTTTGCGCGCGCCGGTTCAGACACTTCCCGGGAAGGCTAACTTGCTCAACCTCTGTACTGCTGTTCAGCCGTGTGAAAGATAGTTCGTGGGGTCGTCGGGGTCTGGATGAAAACTGGTTCGAAAAATCTGTGGAACAGCCGATTCTCTTATGTTTAGCTCATCTGGCATCGGTGTTGGGCGGGAAATTCGGCGTCTCCAATAGAATTAACTGCATGTCCTTCTCAGCCGTAGTAAATCGACCAAAGCGCAGACGGTCCCAGAATCGATGCCCTACTCGACAGACGATCCCGCTTCCACTTTGGATTTATTCCCACATCAGGTCGCCGCAATCTTATTCAGCAAGCCCGAAACGCTTGTCGCAGTAAAGGCTTGATCAGGCGCTCTATCCCCACGTCCGCCTGATCATGATCGAGCAGCACACCCACGATCCTCATCACAACGGTCGATTGTGAAATAATATACAATGTTGACAGTATGATTGTAGATTGTATACAATCTGCTGTATATAGATTTGGGCGATAAAATGCTGTGCATCGTCCTCTTTTTTCTGAGCCAAAGATTGCAGCTATGACGGTTTTCTCCCAAATCCGTGCGGTCAGCCTGCGAGAACAAGTGGCAGAACAAATTCGCACTGCCATCATCGAAGGTCGACTCCGCGCCAATGACCACATCATCGAAGCGTCGCTGACTGAACAGCTTGGGGTCAGCCGTACCCCGGTTCGCGAAGCGCTCATTCTCCTGGAACGTGAAGCGCTCGTCGTTTCACTGCCTAACCGCGGTTGTTTCGTCCGTGCCTTTACCGTCGACGACGTGCGCGCGCTGTTTTCCATGCGCGTCACGCTCGAAAACTTTGCGGGCGAGCTGATCATCGACCGCTTGAACAGTGCCGACTACGAGCGGCTGCACATGCTCATGGAACAGCAGCAGTTCTACATTCAGCAGGCCGACTTCAAGCAGGTGCGCAGCACCGATATGGCCTTCCACCAGTATCTGATCAATCGCAGTGAACACCCTCTGCTCATGCGCAACTGGCAGGAAATCGTCGCGCAGGTCGCCGCGGTGCTGTATGTCCGCGCGGAGGGGCACCCCAACTACGACGAAATGCAGGCCATCAACGACCACCGCCGCATTCTCGAAGCGTATCAGGCGCACGATCTGGAACGGCTCAAGGCCGAAAATCGGCGCATCAACCTGCGCGTGCAGGAAGAATGCGCCCGCGCGATTGAAAACATCCCGGCAGCGGAGGGCAAAATCAAGCGTTAGCGATCCTTCCGCAAAAAATACCTGTGGCTTCAACATCCCTCACGGGGGCAGGCTCGCGTGAGGGATGTTTGGAAGTAACGAATCTTTTTTGGTTTAAGGAGTCTTTCCATGCTCAAGAAGCTTTTGAAGGGTAGTTTGGTTCTCGTCGTAGTCGCCATGATCGGCGCGCTGGCTGTGACCGGCGTCGTCGCGCAGGACACTACCACCATTTGCTTTGGGTTTCAGGATCTCGAAACTGAATTCTGGGTTGCGGGTCACCGCGCCATCACCGATACACTCCGCAATGAAGGCGTAGAAGTCCTCGAATACAACGCCAACGAAGACCCCAACCGCCAGCTTGAACAAATCCGCGACTGCATCTCGCAAGGCGTCGATGGCATCATCATCATCCCGCAGGATGGCGACAGCGCCGTGACCATCGTCAATGAAGCGCAGGCCGCCGACATTCCGATTGCGGTCTTCAACCGCCCTCCGAACGATCAGTCGCGTGGGATCGTCGTGGTCGCCGATAATGTCAGCGCCACCGAACAGGCCGTCGAATTCATTGCCCAGAAGGCGCTGCGTCAGTTCGAAGTGACCGGTGAACCGATCACCCCGCTGATCCTCGTGGGCGCGCTGCAGGACACGAACGCCATTGGTCGTCGTGATGGCTTCTTTAATGTGATCACCCGCTACAACGAACGTTACCCCGGCATGTTCAACACCCCCATCGAAGTGGCGACGGAATGGGACGCGGCCACGGCGCTGGCGAACCTCGAAGCCGCGATCACCGCGAACCCCGGCGTGGACTTCATCTTTACGTCGTCGGACTTCCTCTTCCCGACGATCCGCTCGGTCTTGGAGCCCCGCGGCATGTGGCAGCCCGCCGGCACGCAGGGTCACGTTCTGCTCGCTGGCCTCGACGGCGATGCGACCGCGTGCAGCCTGATTGACTCCGGCTACGTGGATGCGACGGGTGTGCAAGACCTGTTCCTCGAAGCGGAACTCACCCTCGACGCGATCCGTGGCGCCATTGCCGACGGCGAGACTCAGCCGAACGCCGTACTGCTCGACCCCGGTTTCGCTCTGACGGCGGGTAACATCCGTTGGCAGCGCAGCGACATGTGGGGCTGCGTGCTCTATGACGAAGGTTTCCTGAACCAGTAAGTCGGCTGTTGAACGGGGCAGACTGAGTGTCAGTCTGCCCTGCCCACTGTCGGCTTACGCAAACACAAGCGCAGAAGGACTGAGCAAGTGGCTACACTCCGTGAACCGAGCACACCGGGGCTCACCCGCCCCCAAGCACAATCAGCGCGCGCCAATACTTCCCTCAACGTATTGATCCGCCGCTTCTTGCTTTCGAACTATTTTGTCCTCTACTTAACGGTCATCTTCTTTGTGGTTGCCGCAATCTTCTTTCCATCGCTCCGCACCCCAGGGAACATCTCGAACCAACTGCAGAATATGTTTCCGCTGTTGGCCGTCGCCATTGGTCAGACCTTCGTGCTGATCCTCGGCGGCATTGATCTGTCGGTCGGCGCGACGATGGGCTTAACCAGCGTGATCGGCGCGGTGCTCATGGCGCAGACGCTCGATCCGGCATTCTTCGACAAAAGTCCGCTGTGGGGCACGCTCATGCGTCCCGAAGGCGGTATCCTGGCGGGCAGTGATCTCGCAGTCCCGCTCGGCGTGCTCGCCATGCTGATCATTGGGACGACGATTGGCTGGCTCAACGGTTTTGCCATCACCCGCTTTAATCTCGCGCCCTTCATGGTCACACTCGTGACCTCTACGTTTTTCAGCGCATTCGCCCTCTGGTTGACCCAGTCGCGCAACATCTCAGGTCTGCCAGACGCCTTCGTCAATCTCGGCAAAGGCGACCTCATCTCCATTTACCTGGGCGCGAAACTCACTTCAGATATTGCACGGCGCGACATCTTGCCGTTTATCACCTACCCGTTCGTGATCGCGGTCGGTCTGGCGATCTTTGCGCAGTTCATCCTCTCGCGCACCGTCTTCGGGCGGCGCATGTTCTCGATTGGCACGAACCGCCGCGCGTCGGAAATTTCCGGCGTGCCCAACCGCAGCGTGATCACCCGCGTGTACATGTTCAGCGGGTTCTGCGCAGCCGTCGCCTCGATTCTGTACTCCGGTCGCTTGGCGATTGGTCAGCCGTCGCTCGGCGGCGGCAACCTCCTGCTCGACATCATCGGCGCGGCCGTCATCGGCGGCACGAGTCTGTTTGGCGGCAAAGGCTCGGTGCGCGGCACGTTCTTCGGCGTCGCCTTCTTCGTCCTGCTGCTCAACATCCTCAATGCGATGCAGCTTTCACCCTTCGTCATCGACGCGGTGAAGGGCTTGTTCATCCTGATCGCCGCGCTGCTCGACATTACCCGCACACGGCTGCTCAACCGGGAGGCGCGCGCATGACCCCCCTGATCGAAATTAACGACCTCTCCAAAGCCTTCTTCGGCATTGCCGCCGTCAAGAACGTCACGCTCAGCCTGAATGCAGGCGAAACGCTCGGTCTCATCGGGCAGAATGGCGCGGGCAAATCCACGCTCATGAATCTCATCGGCGGTGTGGTGCATCCCGACAGCGGCACGATGCAGTTCAAAGGCACGCCCTACGCGCCCCATCGCCCGAGCGATGCACAAGCCGCGGGCATCGCCTTCATCCATCAGGAACTGAATCTCTTCACCAACCTGTCTATCGCCGAGAACATCTTCATCAGCCAGTTCCCGCGGACAGGTTTCCTCCGCTCAATCGATCGCGGCGCGATCCGCCGGAAGACGACCGAACTGCTGACGGCGGTTGGCCTGGATCTTGACCCAGATATTCAGGTTGATCGCATTTCTCCCGGGGAGCGCCAGCTCGTCGAGATTGCCAAGGCACTGTATCAGGATGCGGCGCTCATCATCCTCGACGAACCGACTACCTCGCTCACGGCGCGCGAGACCGAGCGCCTCTTCGCGATCATGAGCCAATTGCGGGATAGCGGCAAAGCGTTGATCTACATCTCGCACATTCTGCACGATGTGCGCCGCCTATCTGATCACATCGCAGTCATGCGCGATGGCGCGCTCGTCGCGCACGAACCCGCCGATAAATTCACGGTCAACCGCATGATCGCCCTGATGGTCGGACGCAGCATTGAACAACTCTATCCACCGCGCACCAGCACCCCAACTGCCGACGTCGCGCTCAGCGTCAAGAACGTCACGACCGCGGGGATCGTCGAAAGCATCTCCTTCGACCTGCACAAAGGCGAAGTCCTCGGCTTATTCGGGCTGATGGGTTCTGGGCGCACCGAACTCGCCCGCATGATCTTCGGCGTCGATGCCTACGACTCCGGGGAAATTCGCGTCGAAGGCGAAGTGCTCAACAAACCGTCGCCGCGGGCCAGCATCCGCAGCAAAATCGCCTTCGTAACCGAGAATCGCCGCGAAGAAGGTCTGCTGATGGGCATCGACATCGCCAACAATATCAGCCTTGTCTCGCTGCAAGACTACGCGCGCACCCTGCTCGATGTGGTCAATCAGGGCGCGATGCTCGACTCCGCACGGCACATGGCGAGCGTGTTACAGCTCAAGAGCGGCGATATCGCCGACCAACCCGCGAAAGCGCTCAGCGGCGGAAACCAGCAAAAAGTCGTCATCGCCAAATGGCTGCTCTCGCGGCCTTCGATCTTCATCATGGATGAGCCGACGCGCGGCATCGACGTGGGCGCGAAATACGAAATCTACAGCATCATCGACCGGCTTGCCGCCGAAGGCAGCGGCGTGCTCATCATTTCTTCCGAACTGGAAGAACTGATCGGCATGTGCGACCGCATTCTGGTCATGAGCCGCGGCGAACTCTACGGTGAATTCACCCGCGACCAGTTCCAGGAGGAACGCGTCCTGCGCGCCGCTTTCCGTGAACAGGACTTGCCGATGCTGCACGTTCACGACCCTGCGCAGTCATCCGTCGCCGGAAACGAGGAAGCCTGATGGAACAGCGGCGCTTTAATCTCATTCAGTTTCTGCTCAACAATTCGACCGTCTTTCTCTTCATCATCATTTTCATCCTGTTCGGACTGTCGTCGCCGCGCACGGAAGCCGGTTTCCCGCGTTTCTGGCTGCCGGAAAACATGCTCAATATCATCAAGCAGGCGGCAGTCTTCGCCGGGATCATCGGCGTTGGCATGACCTTCGTGCTGCTCACCGCGGGTATTGACCTCTCCGTGGGGTCGAACATGTACCTGTCGGTCGTGTGCGCGGGGCTGCTCATGCGCTCGATTGGGCTGGAGATCGTCCCTGCGCTGATCGTTTCGCTGGCGGTCGGCACGCTGTTTGGCGCGCTCAATGCGTTCGCCATCGTGCGCCTCAAGATCATCCCGTTCATGACCACTCTGGCGACGCTGGTGATCGGACGCGGTCTGGGCACGGCGCTCACCTCTTCCCAGCAGATCGACTTCCCCGAACGCATGAACGCGTTTGGTCAGACGATGGTGCTGGGCTTCATCCCCATGCCCATCGTCGTGTTTGTGCTGGTCGTGATCGCCGCGTGGTTCATTCTGGCGCGCACGCAGTTCGGGCGGCAGGTGTACGCCGTCGGCAATGACATCGAAGCTGCCAAGAAAGCAGGCATCAATACGGACCGCACGCTGGCGATGGTGTACATCATCAGCGGCTTCTGCGCCGGGTTGGCCGGGTTCATCCTCGCGTCGCAGCTTGGCGGGCGCGTGGACCGCAGCTTTGGCGAAACGCGCGAATTCGACGCAATTGCGGCGGCGGTCCTCGGCGGCACGAGTCTGTTTGGCGGGGCGGGCAACGTCTTCGGCACGGTGCTCGGCGCGGTGCTGATTCAGATGGTCGGCACGGGGTTGCAGTTCAACCTCGTCAACCTGTACCTCCAGCCAATGGTGCGCGCATTCATCATCTTCCTCGCCATCTTCTTTGACAGTCTGCGCGAAGCCAATCTCAAAAAGATGAAGCGGCGCTTCATTCGTCCGCTGGAAGCCCGGCGCGCCGACGCAGGAGACTGACCATGCTTCCGCGCATCTACGATGGCAGCGGCCAACCCGCGCCGGAACGCGTCACGCTGACGGCTGGCAAGCTGATCCTAGAATTCGAAGTAGGGACGCTGCGTTACCTCCGTTTGGGCAACCACGAAATCGTGCGCGGGGTGTATGCCGCCGTACGCGATCACAACTGGGGGACGATTCCGGCGGTGCTGCGCGACCTGCGTATCGATCAGCGCGCCGACTCGTTCTCGATTACCTTCACCAGCGATCACCAGCAGGGCGACATTCACTTCATCTGGCGTGGCACGATCACCGGAACCGCGGACAGCACCGTGACCTTCCGCTTTGACGGGGAAGCGAGGACGAGCTTCCGGCGCAACCGGATCGGCTTTTGCGTGCTGCATCCCATGACGGTGGCGGGCCAAGCGGTCGAGATCGAACACGTGGACGGCACGATGGAACGCGGCGCGTTTCCCCAAGCCATCAGCCCGCATCAGCCGTACTTCGACCTGCGCGCGTTGACGCATGAAGTGCTTCCCGGCGTGCGAGCGGAAGTCCGCATGGAGGGTGACATCTTCGAGATGGAAGATCAGCGTAACTGGACGGATGCGTCGTTCAAGACGTACTGCACGCCGCTCGGCCTCCCCTTCCCGGCGCTGATCGAAGCAGGGACACGGGTCAACCAGACGATCACCGTGCGCTTGCTCGGTGCGGTGGTGAACGTCGATGTCCGCCCCTCCGCGCTAAGCCTGCATCTTGATCCCAGCATTTCCTACCCGCTGCCCGATATCGGTTTGGGTGCAGCGGCGGATCACTTGGAACTCGCTGACCGTGAGTTCCAACGGCTGAGTAATTTAATTACGCATATACGTGTCGATCTCGTGGTCGATGATGGGCTAGAGCAGCGACTCGGTCATATTCTGAATGATGCTTGGGCCAGCCGTTGGTGGCTCGAACTCGCCGTTCATTTGAGCGAGAACGTCGAAGGCGAACTCGCGCAGCTACGCGGCTTGCTGGAAAAACACCGCATTCGCGGTCGTTTGCTGCCGCTGGATGCCGGGCGCATGATGACTTCTCCGGCGACCCTCCAGGCAGCGCGGCGGATCTTTGCGGATTACCCACACGCCTTGGCCATCGGTGTCGGCACGAACGGTTACTTCACACAGTTGAACCGCAACCGTCCCGATCCTGACCTGAAACCCGCATTCGCCGCCTATTCGGTCAATCCGCAGGTGCATGCCTTCGACAACGCCTCGTTGATCGAAACGCTGCCCGTGCTCGGCGAAACCGTCCAATCGGCGCGGCAGATCGTTCCGGGGGCGCAGATCGCGATCACGCCGATCACGCTCAAAATTGGCTTCAACCCCGATGCTACCGCCCCGGACGCGCCCACGCCCCCCGGTCAACTACCCCGGCGCGTCGATCCGCGGCAGATGTCGCTGTTTGGCGCGGGCTGGACGCTGGGGGCGATCGCGTCGCTGGCGCTGGCGGGCGCGGACAGCCTGACGTTCTACGAGACGACGGGCTGGCTCGGCGTGATGGAACGCGAGAGCGGTTCGCCGCTGCCCGACTTGTTCCCGTCGATCCCCGGTGGCGTCTATCCCATGTATCACGTCTTTGCCGACGTCGGCGGGTTCGTCGGCGGTAAGGTGTTGGGCTTTACCTCGTCGCATCCCCTTCAATTCAGCGGCTTGGCGCTGCGCAGCCCCGCCGGACAGCGGTTACTGGTGGCCAACCACACCGAGCAACCGCAAACGGTGACGATCACCGGAATCAGCGGCACATGGACGCTCAAAGCGCTGGATGAACACAGCGCCGAAACCGCCATGCGCGACCCCGAAGGCTACCGCGCCGCGCCCGGTCAAACGGTGACGGCAGGCGCGGACGGGCTGACGCTCATTCTGCTGCCCTATGTGGTCGTGCGGCTTGACCAGAAGGGCACACCATGACCCGCATCCTTGCACACTATCTCATCGAAACGGCGGGCGATCCCCGGCAAGCCGCCGAACTCATGGCAGGCGAACAATCCGCCGGGACGTTCGTCAAGGTCCCCGGCGAAACGCCCGAACTGCTGGAAGCGCATGGCGCGCGCGTCGAAGACCTGACGCGGCTTGATGCGGTCGCTGCGCCCGCGCTCCCCGGCGCGAAACCACCCAAGACAGCGGACGGACACTATCAGCGCGCGCGGGTGACGCTCTCATGGCCGTTCGCCAACATCGGTGCCTCGCTGACCACGCTCTGGTCAACCGTAGCGGGTAATCTGTTCGAACTAAATCCCTTCAGCGGGCTCAAACTGCTCGACGTAGAAATTCCGCCGGAAATCGCATCCGCGTATCCGCTGCCCGCGTTCGGGATTGAGGGAACGCGGCGGCTGATGGGCGTGACCGAACGACCGTTGTTCGGGACGATCATCAAACCGAGTGTAGGTCTGACGCCGGAGCAAACGGCAGAACTGGTGCGCACGTTGTGTGAAGCGGGACTGGACTTCGTCAAAGACGACGAATTGCAGACCAATTCGCCCCATTCGCCGCTGGAAGCGCGCGTCAAAGCGGTCATGCGCGTTGTCAACGAGCACGCCGACCAGACGGGCAAAAGAGTGATGGTCGCCTTCAACATCACTGGCGACCTCGACGACATGCGGCGCGGTCACGATCTCGTACTCGCACATGGCGGAACGTGCGTCATGGTCAATCTGCTGGCCGTCGGCATCGTGGGCGTGACCGAACTGCGCCGCCACAGCCAACTGCCCATTCACGGTCATCGAGCGGGCTGGGGCATGTTCGCCCGGCATCCGCTGCTCGGAATCGAATACCCCGCCTATCAAAAGTTTATGCGCGTCGCGGGCGTAGATCATCTGCACGTCAACGGCTTGCAGAACAAATTCTGCGAGACAGACGCCAGCGTCATCGCCTCTGCCCGGGAATGCCTGACACCCATGCCGGGCGTCGACGCGCGGGTGCTGCCTGTGTTCTCCTCTGGGCAGAGCGCGCGCCAAATCCCCGATACTTACCGGACGATGCACAGCACCGACTGGCTCTATCTAGCGGGCGGCGGCATTATGGCACATCCGCAGGGACCAGCGGCGGGCGTGCGCACGCTCCAGCAGTCGTGGGAAGCGGCGCGCGACGGGATCGCGCTGGCGGATTACGCTCGCACGCACATTGAACTCGCGGGCGCGCTCGAAAGGTTCGGAGCATGACCACCGCTGCACACCTCGCCCTGACCTTTTACGGTGATGATTTCACGGGTTCCACCGACGTGATGGAAGTACTGGAATGGGCGGGCGTTCCGACGCTCCTGTTCCTCGAACCGCCTGCGCCACAACTGCTCGCGGAGCGCTTCCCGCACATTCGCGCGGTCGGCGTGGCCGGGGTCAGCCGGAGTATGAGTCCACAGCAGATGGAAACGGTGCTGCCGCCGATCTTCACGGCGCTGATCGCATTGGGCGCGCGGGTTTTCCACTACAAGGTGTGCTCGACGTTTGATTCCTCGCCGAGTATCGGCAGCATTGGCCGTGCCACCGAGATCGGCGTGCGTTTGTGCGGCGACCAAACCGTGCCGCTGCTGGTCGGCGCACCATTCCTCCGCCGCTATGTCGCCTTCAGCAATCTATTCGCCCGCATCGACGACATCACCTATCGGTTGGATCGGCACCCGGTGATGAGTAAGCATCCGATGACGCCGATGCATGAGGCTGATCTGCGCTTGCATCTCGGTGAGCAGACGACGCGCCGCATCGCCGCGCTGAACGTGCTGCATCTGGCTCAGTCGGCGGAAGCGGTGCGCGCCTATTGGGAGTCACTGGTCGCTGCGGATGCCGAAATCGTCGTGTTCGATACCGTCGACGACGGTCATCTGCTCACGATTGGCGGTTTGCTGCAAGATCTGATGGATGCCCATAACAGCGACCAACCGCTGTTCGTCGTCGGCTCGTCCGGCGTGCAGCGCGCGCTCACCCTGCACTGGCAGCATAGCGGGCGCGTCGTCCAGCCCCCGCCCCCACCGCCGCTCGGCGCAGTCGACCAGTTGATCATCGTTTCGGGCAGCGCCGCGCCACCCACTGCCGCGCAAATTGACTGGGCGGAAAACAACGGTTTTGTGCTCCTGCGGCTGGACTCGGCGCGGTTGGTCGATCCTGAATGCGCAGACGCCGAACGGACAGCGGTCGTGCGCGCCGCCCTCGAACACCTTGGCAGCGGCAGGAGCGTCCTTCTCTTCAGTGCGCGCGGCCCCGACGATCCGCATATCGCCAGCACCAAAGCCCATCTCGCGCAGCTCGCGCTTGACCCGAACACAGTGGGATCACGCCTCGGCACCCAGCAGGGTTTGATTCTGCGCGAGCTGCTCGAAAAGACCGGACTGCGGCGGGCGGTGGTCACGGGTGGCGATACCTGCGGCTATGCCGCGCGGCAGCTCGGCATTTACGCGCTCGGCGCGCTGCTGCCGGTCGCGCCGGGAGCCCCCATTTGTCGCGCTTATTCGGCTGATCCCCGATTCGACGGTCTGGAAATCTCGCTCAAGGCGGGACAGGTCGGCAAAGTGGATTATTTTGGCAGTATTCTGCGAGGTTCGCAGTAGGAGTAATCTCATGGCAATGAAAGTAGCACTGATGGGCGCGGGCGGCAAAATGGGTCAGCGCCTGACCGACAATTTGATGCATCACCCAGACAAATATGAGATGGCGTATGTGGAGGTGAGCGAAGCGGGCATCGCCAATCTGGCCAAACGCGGGCTCAAACCAACGCCGCAAGCCGACGCCCTCAAAGACGCCGACGCGGTCATTCTCGCCCTGCCTGACAAGCTGATCGGCAAAATCACGCGCGACATCATCGAAGACCTGAAGCCGGGGTCGATGGTCGTCAGCCTTGATCCCGCCGCCGCCTATGCGGAAGTCATCCCGCTGCGCGAAGACCTGACCTATTACGTGTCGCACCCGTGCCACCCGCCGATGTTCAACGACGAAGTGACTGAAGAAGCGCGCACCGACTGGTTCGGCGGCGTCAAAGCCAAACACCACATCGTCTCGGCGCTGCACCGCGGCCCGGAAGACGATTGGGCGAAAGGTGACGAGCTGGCGCGCGACATGTACGCCCCGGTGATGAATAACTACCGCATCACCGTCGAACAGATGGCGATCCTCGAACCCGCGCTCGTCGAAACCTTCGCGGCGACGTGCATTTCGGCGATCAAAGAGGCGTACGACGAAGCAGTCAAGATGGGCGTCCCGGCGGAAGCCGCGTGGGAATTCCTCTCCGGTCACGCGCGCATCGAATTCGCGATCATCTTCGGCTTCTCTGGCTTCCCGTTCAGCGATGGCGCGAAACTGGCCATCAAGAACGCCTACGAGAAGATTTTCAAGCCGGACTGGAAAGAAAATATCATGAACATGGATGCGCTCAAGCGCAGCGTCGCGGAAATCACGGACAGTCTGGATCGCTAAGGTCAAGCAGTGACCACGCTGGCGCACTACACAGCACTACTGAACACGGTGGGAGAACCTTTCGAGGTTCTCTCCCTGTCGGGTGACGCTTCGCTGCTGATCACCCAACGCGGCGGGCGCGTGCTCGGGCTGTTCCCGACACCCGAGTCACCCAATCTCTTCTGGACGAGCAGCGCTTTCGACTCGCCGGACGCATTTAACGCTTTCATCAATCGTGCGGATGGCTGGCACTGGAATCTCGGCGGCGACCGTGTGTGGATCGCGCCGGAGATCACCTACAACGTGCGCGATCGCCGTGATTTCAGCGGCACGTGGGCCATTCCGCGCGCTATGGATCCCGGCAGCTATACCCTGACTGAAACCGACAGGGGCATCTGGCTCAGCGCCGGTTTGCGACTTCAGGGTTACCAGCATGGTAATCCCATCGACTCGGCCAATGTGCACCTAATCCGCAGAATCCAGAGCACGCGCCCCCCCTTAGCTGAACTCGATCCGACGGTGCTGACGTTCGGCTACGATCAACTCGCCGTGCTGGAGCGTCTTGGCGATCAGCCACAGCCCGTCAGCGAAGTGTGGAACCTCGTGCAGTTGAACGCGGGGGGCACGCTCATTATCCCGGTGATCGGCGAGGTGCGCGGGTCAGATTATGTGAAACCCGTCCCCGCTTATGCGCGGCAGGTCGTGGACGGCGTGCTGCATCTGCCCCTCAACGGGCAGCAGCAGTTCAAGATCGGCTACAAGGCTCTGTGCATGACCGGGCGGATGGGTTATCTGCACGATCTCCCCGATGGACGCGCCTATCTGCTGGTTCGGCACTTCTTCAATGATCCCTCCAACCTCTACGCCGAAGAACCGCCGGATGAACCCGGCAACACCGGGCATTCCGTCCACGTCTACAACGACGGCGGCGCAGTCGATCAAGGGCGTCCGTTCTGTGAAATGGAAAGCAGCGGACACACGCTCGGTTTCAACGACACTTTTGTCAAACGAGCTGAAAAACGGCACACATTCAGTCTATGGGCGTACGCGGGCGCGCGGGAAGCTGTACGTGATATCGCGCGGCAGTTGTTAGGCAGCGTGCCATGACTTCACTCGGTTTAGGCAGTTATGGTGTCGCGTGGAATATCGGCGTGCCGGGTTACGAGCAGCCATCCGCCCCGCTCGACGCCTTCGGGCTGCTGCAACTAGCCGACGACCTCGGCTTGCGGCTCGTGCAGTACGCCGATAATCTCCCGCTTGACGCGCTTTCCTCCGAGGAACAGCAACGTTTGCGAGACGAGGCGCAGACACGGAGCATGCGCATCGAAGTGGGGACGCGCGGCATCCAATCCGAACATCTGCATCGCTGGATCGAGCTAGCGAGCTACTTTGGCTCACCCATCCTGCGCGTGGTAGTCGATACCAAGACGCATCACCCAACTCCCGATGAGGTTGTCGCGCTGGTGCGGGCCGCGCTGCCCTCCCTGCGCCATGCCGACATTCGCCTTGCGATTGAAAATCACGACCGCTTCAAAGCGCGCACGCTGGCGGGCATCGTCGAGGCGGTGAACGATCCGCATGTTTGTATCTGCCTTGATACGGTCAACTCCTTCGGCGCGCTGGAAGGGCCGGATGTCGTCGTCGCCGCGCTCGGTCAGCACGTCGTCAACCTGCACGTCAAAGAATTTACGGTGCGGCGCGTACCGCATAACATGGGCTTTGAGGTGACAGGCTGTCCAGCGGGTCAAGGTATGCTCGACGTGCCGTGGCTGTTGGCGGCGCTCCGCGGGCGCACCTTCAACGCCATCATCGAGACGTGGCTCGCCCCGGACGCCTCGATGCAAGTGACCACCGCCACCGAGCTTGACTGGGTGCGTCAAAGCGTCGACTACTTACGTACATTGATCACGGACTAAATGACGATGACAAAACTCCGATTTGGCATGTTTGGCACGGGCTTCTGGTCGACGTTTCAGCTCAATGGCTGGAACGAAACCGGCGAAGTCGAGTGCGTGGCTCTGTACAACCGCACGAAGTCGAAAGCGCTGCGGCTCGCCGAGCAGTTCGGCATTCCCGCCGAGCATGTCTACGATGACCCGGCGGCGCTGCTTGCCAACGAGCAGCTCGACTTTGTCGACATTTGCACCGCCATCGAAACGCATTATCCGCTCACACGGATGGCCGCCGAACGCGGCCTCGCCGTCGTCTGCCAGAAGCCAATGGCCACCACGCTGGACGAATGCGCGGCGCTGGTCAATGTGTGTAAAGCGGCCAGCGTTCCGCTCTACATCAACGAGAACTGGCGCTGGCAGTACCCGATGCGCCAGTTGAAAGCGGCGCTGGATACCGGGCGCATTGGTCAGGTGTTCCGCGCGCGCATCGACTACCGCACCAATTTCCCGGTTTTCGACAACCAGCCATTCCTCAAAGAAGTCGAGCAGTTCATCCTGTCCGACATCGGCAGTCACATTCTGGATACTGCGCGCTTCCTGTTCGGCGACGCGACGCACCTGACCTGCCAGACCTACCGCGTTCACAGTGATATCAAAGGCGAGGATGTGGCGACGGTCATGCTCCAGATGCAGAGCGGCGCGACGGTCGTGTGCGAGATGAGCTATGCCAGCCGCCGCGAACATGACCGCTTCCCCGAAACCTATGTGCAAATCGAAGGTGATCGCGGTTTCTTGGAGCTCGGCCCTGACTACTGGATTCGGGAAACGACGGACGCGGGCACACTGGCGACGCGCCACAAACCCCCGCGCTACCCGTGGGCCGACCCCGCCTATGACATTGTGCATTCCAGCATTGTCAGTGCGCAGTTGAATATCGCCCGCGCGCTCAAGGGGCTGGAATATGGCGAAACCAACGGCGCGGATAACCTCAAGACCATGCAGCTCGTCTACAAAGCTTACGAGTCGGCGGCTGAACAGCGCGTGATCGCTCTCTAGGCTCTTTTTCACTTCCGGATCAGCGTGGTCGACCCCGAACAAAATAGCGACAGTTCCCCGAGTGAGCATGATAACAGGGAGAGGGGAGACTGAAACCATGAGCAAGGGATCTGACGGAAGAATTCAAACGGGAAGCGGTTGGAGAGTTGTGCCGGGTATTGGACGTGTCAGCGTCCAATCAGGAGTTATCCGGGTCATTGTGTCCTAGAGAAGGTTCGACATTTACACAGGTTCCCCACTCAGCTTTCAGGATCGAGTAACAGGAGAGAAGTCGAACAGCTTCCCTCCTGCTTGCGGTCAGTGCCGAGGCTAAGCGAGATCCTCAGAACGCAGACGTTCTGATAACACGCGCATAACGGTCAGCGCGAAATTGGGCGTCTGCTGCACCATGTAATTGAAGCGATCCTCATTCACTTTTGCGAGTTTGCAGGCCGTCTTCGCGACCGCATCGCCCAAACGCGGTTGATGTTCAATCAACCCCATTTCGCCGAATATCTCGCCCGGCCCGCAAGCCCGCACCAACCGACCCTGAACAAAAATGTTCACCTCACCTTCAATCACGGCAAACATGCTGTCAGCCGGGTCGTCCTGATGAAAGATATGCTCACCTTCGGCGTAACTGATCGGGTCTTTGATGTGACGGAATATATTGGTGGTTGTAGGCATCGCCAACGCTACTCTCTTAAGCTGTATTCATTCTGGTGATCGGATAGGATGCCAAATGCATGTAAACATTCAACGGAATCTTCTGTAAGGTTGTATTAAAGTTCTGCATCCGACGATCTCCTGACTTCACCCGAGCGATTCAGCTCACTTTGATCGGCTGATCCCGTCAGCCATGTATTTGTCTGCGCAATCCGGTTCGCTTCTCAGCCCCGCTCCAGTCGTTGCCGACCGGGAGCCATCGGCATCCAGACTCCGCGCAAATGCTCACGGCGTCTGTGGGCCGGAGCTCGAACACAGGGGCACGAACATCCCGCGGTCAGCAGCATGTCCCCCTCACAGTTGTTAGTTCGGTGCTGCGCCGATGTACAATCATTGTGTGGTCGCACGCGCTGCCCGCGTCGGCCAGCGCCTTCTTCTAGGGAGCAAATGGGAAGCGCCTCACATGACTGATGTTGTCCAGCACCTCATCATCAACGGTCGGCTAACCCCCGACCAAACGCTGACCTATGTGCATGTGCCGTTCACGGTGCCGGAGGGTATAGAGCGCATTGACATCGCTTATAGCTACGACGCGGCGATCAGTTCCGATCCGCTCGTATCAGGTGGCAACACCATCGACATCGGCATCTTCGATCCGCGGGGCGTCGACTTCCTCAAAGCGGGGTATCGCGGGTGGAGTGGCAGCGCCCGCCACAAATTCAGTGTGGGGCGCACAAGTGCCACCCCCGGTTACATGCCGGGGACGATCTTTGCTGGCACGTGGAATATCTGCCTCGGGGCGTACAAAGTCGCCCCGCACGGCTGCAATTATCAGCTCGACATCCGCCTGATCCCCGCGACCGAAGGCGCTGATCCCAGTCTGCCCGCCCGGCTGCCGCTGGACGCTAGTAAAACGCTGCCGATCAAGCCGGATGGCTGGTATTTCGGGGAAATTCACTGCCACACAATCAACAGTGACGGAGACTCGACCTCGGCGGAGATCATCGGACTAGCCGAAGCGCTCGGCCTCGATTTTCTTGCCATCATGGATCACAACAACCTGACGCATCAAGTCGATTTGAACACGCTGCAAGATCAAACACGGATGCTGCTCATTCCCGGCTACGAAGTGACAACTTACTACGGTCACTGGAACATCTGGGGCGACGGCGCGTGGGTCGATTTCCGCGTCCAGCAGCCTGATGATCTCGCCCGCGCCATCGCCTTTGCGCGTGAACAGGGTTACCTCGTCTCATGCAATCACCCGCGTCCGTTTGGGCCAGATTGGGCGTTTCCCGAAGTCGCCGGCTACGACTGTGTTGAAGTGTGGAATGGTCCGTGGGAACTTCTCAACACGCACAGTCTTGCCTTCTGGGAGGCGCGTTTGCAGCGGGGTGAGCGACTGGTCGCCGTCGGCGGCAGCGATCATCATTTTTCGCACCAAGCGCACGCCCATCAACTGGGCACCCCGACCGTCGCCTTGTATATCGCCCCTCATCTGCCGCCAACCGCGCGCCGCCTCCGCGATGCCCTCCGCGCGGGTCACTGTTTCATCACCGAGTGCCCGACCGGGCCGCGGCTAACCCTACGCTCCGGCGCCGCGATCATGGGCGACAGCTTGCCATTCACGGACCGACTCGTGCTTGAAATCGACGTGCAGGGTGGCGCGGGGACGACCCTGCAGCTCGTCGGCACGCACGGCGAAATTCGTGCCGTTCCCATTGAGCAAGACAAGGTACAGTTAGCGCTGGATATTGCTCTCGCGGGCAGCAGCTACCTCCGCGCCCAGTTGAGCGATCCGGCGAGCGGTCACCTCCGCGCGCTCACCAATCCGCTGTATTTTGACAAGCACTAACACAGGGCGAGACACCGGATTACGACGCCTCAGGCGTGCTGCATCCCGGCGATAATAGCACGCGCTATGCGTGATCTTTGGCCGACCGACTCTGGACCCCCGAACTAATAACCGGGCAGTTATCCCTGTCAGACATCACTCTAGGCTGGCCAATACCTCCTCGATCGACATACCCGCCCCCACATCATAGGCTGCAGCATACGCAGACACAGCTAGTGACGCGCGAGCGAGCGCCAGTTCCGGCATAAAACGCATTTCATCGACGGGGAGCACGCGCAAGCCGCTGCGTTCCCACCGGGTAAAGGCGACACCCGCCAGACGGGCGGCAGTCTCGGAACTTCCCTGTACCGAAAATACCGCGGCGAGACAAGCGAGGGCTGATGCGGTCGCGGGGAGGTCGTCCAGATCGCGATACAGGCTCAGAGACTCACGCAGATACGCAAGCGCGCTCGCCAGATCCCGCAGCTTCAAAGCGACCGCGCCCAGATGTTCGAGGATCAACGCCATTTTCGCGGTGTCGTTGAACTGTCGCATGAGCGCGAGTGCCTCTTGCAGGCGGACGAGCGCGATGCCGTAGTCCCCCTGATAAAAAGCGATGCGCCCGAGATCACCAATGGCGCTGGCCACCCCCCACTGATAATCCACCGCGCGTTGAAGGGCGAGCGTTCGTTCGAAATAAGCTTTAGCCTGCGCGAAATCTCCTTTATTCAAGGCGATTTCGCCCATGTTCGCCAGCACGGCGCCCGCGTTCCGCTGGTTGCCGAGCTCCTCCTGCAAGGCGAGGCTTTCCACGTAATAGAGAAGTGCCTGATCAAACTGCTGGTGGCGCAGCGCGATCCCGCCAAGATTAGACAGCGTATTGGCAATGCTCTGTTGGTTACCGAAGCTGCGCCAGATCGCCAGCGCCCGCCCAAGATACTCTTCCGCCAGTGCGAATTCGTTCAGCGCTTGCAGTAGGGTGCCGAGATTATTCAGCACACTTGCCACCAGTTTCGTATTCTGGATCGACTCGGCGATGTGGACAGCCTCTTCAAAGTAGCGCCGCGCACTGAGCAGATCGCTCTGGTTCCACGCCAAGTTGCCAAGGTTATTGTAAGTCGACGCGATGCCCTCGGAGTCTTCGATTTGCAGGCGCAGGCGCAGCGCCTGCTGCAAATAGGTTTCGGCGCGGGCATAGCCGCCCGTGGCGAACGCCAGCGCTCCGCCGCTGTTGTAGGCTTTGGCATAGGTGGCCTTCACCGTATCATCTGCAAGCGTGAGTTCAGCGTCGCCTAGCAGCAGTTCCGCCCACCGCAGCCCCTCCAGCGCCAGCCCGCGTAAATTCCAGAATGAGGCTAAGCTTCCGACAAACCCGACCCCGAACTGGGGCTGCGTGTGTGCAGACCAGGCGAGGAGCGCGCGTAGATTGTCATGGTCGCGCTCAATCTGCGCCGCGGCCTGCATCTGCCCCGCGCCCGACAACAACGGGGTAGTCACATCCAACCACCGCTGAAAATAGCGCGCCTGTCGGGCGGAGAGATCATCCCATTCTCCCGAGTCGAGCAGCAGTTCACGCCCGAACTCGCGCAGCGTTTCCAACATCGTGATGCGCAGCTCACCATCGGCGAGTTCACGCTGGTCGATCAGACTCTTGTCGAGCAGCGATGTGACCAAGTCGATGACCGAGCGACTGGTACCCGCGGGCGGCACGAAGACTCCCTCCAGCGCGTCGATGCTGCACCCGCCGGGAAATGCGCTGATCAGGCGAAAGAGACTTTGTTCCGCGGGATCCAGTAGTTCGTAACTCCATGCGATGGTGTCACGCAGCGTGCGCTGATGCGCGGAAGCCGTCACAGCGCTGCCCGCCAGCAAACTCAACGGCTGATCAAGCCGCTGCAGCAGGGCGCTCGGCGCAAACAGGCGACCGCGCGCAGCAGCCAGTTCCAAGGCGAGGGGCAGGCCGTCCAACCGGACACAGATTTCCGCAACCGCCCGCGCGTTGGCGTCGTTCAGGCTGAAGTCCCGGCGCACGCTCTGTGACCGGGCGACGAACAGCGCGACCGCCGGGTGCCGCGCCAACTCAGCAGGCGCTTCTAGCTGCTGAAGATCGGGCAGCGTAAGCGGCGGCACGCGCACCTGCTGCTCACCATACAGATTGAGCACTGCGCGACTCGTAATGACGACTTTCAACCGTTCCGCGCCTTGCAGCAGCGCCGCCACGACCGGAGCAGCCGCGATTACGTGCTCAAAGTTGTCGAGAATCAGCAGGGTTGTGCGGTCTGCCAGCCCGGCGACGAGGCGGTCAAGCAAAGCGGTACCGGAGCTATTCGCCTTGATCTGCAGATGCTGCGCGATCTCCGTTTCGACCAGTTCAGCCGCGACGATCCCGGCCAGCGGCACCCAAAGCACTCCGTCAGCGAACTGATCGCGGCTAAGACGCGCCAGCTCTTGGGCGAGACGTGTCTTGCCCACCCCGCCGGGTCCGGTCAGTGTGAGCAAACGCACTTGCGGGTCGTGGACGAGTTCCAGCAGCGCGGTCAGCAAATCCGCCCGCCCAATCAATGGGGTGAGCGCGGCGGGGGGGCTGGTGCGATCCACCACAGACGCGGGGGTCGAGCTGGCAGCGGGGGTTGGCTTTTCGCCTTCGAGCTGACTCAGCGGGGACGCGGCCCATTCGGCTTCCGTGAACACTCCAGCCTTCAGGCTCATCAGTTCGAGTAAGGCGACAGCGTCGGCACGGGTGAAGATCGCTCCCCAGCGCGCCAGCAGTTTGACGATCGCTTTCACTTCCGTCTGCGTCAGGCGCAGACCGTCGGAGGCGTGGAGTTTATGGCTGAGGACGGTCGGACTCAGTCCCAGTTCGTGAGCCAACTGCTTCTGCGTGAAGCCCAAAGCGCGGCGATATCCCTGTACTTGCGCACGGAACTCATCCAGCCCCATAAACCGACCTCAATTCACCTGTGTCGTTCTCATTCTCAGCCGATTCCGCATTTACCGCAACAATACCGCAACATTTTCATTGCAGAAGCAGCCCCCAGCAGCGTACCGTGAATGCATCTGCCACACACAGATCAGCAACCGTATAGATCGACATTTTCACCTAGAGAAGGAGTAGGCGATGTCCGAGACTCTGGCAATTAAAGTGATGGAAGCCTTGCCGCGCCGTGATCCGGCGGTCATGAACTACGCTCAACCTGATGCGACCGCTAGTGGCGGTCTGCTGCCCGGCATTCTGCCGTTAGGGGCGGCGACCAGTGTCGTCTGGGCGCTTGCCGAAGCGATGTCTGACTTCCGCATCCAGATCGACAAGATCATGACGGTGGGCGACGCTGTCCGCATCGAGTTTGCATGGGGCGGCACCCATGATCAGACGCTCAATCTGTCGATGCTCGGCCTGGCACCAGTTACGCCAACGGGTAAGTACGCCTGGGCGCAGGAGGTCTTCATCTTCCGCTTCCGGGACAACAAAGTGAGTCAGGTTCGCGTCGAATCGCCGATGGATGGCGGCATTCCCAGTGTGCTCCAGCAGTTAGGCGTGATGCCCGCCTGACACAGAGTAAGTATCCCGCATCGACCAGACGTAAGCGAACAGGAACGAGACTATGGCAGCGAACGAATATCACTTTATCACGCATTGGCAGGTCAAGGCAGCTCTGCGCGAGGTCGTCGACATCATCGGCGATGCGGAAAGCCTGCCGCGCTGGTGGCCCTCCGTCTATTTGGATGTGCGCGTGCTGGAACCCGGTGACGCGAACGGGATTGGTCGGCGGGTGTCGTTATACACCAAAGGTTGGCTGCCCTACACCCTGCGCTGGAGTTTTCGCGTCACTGAGGCCAATGCACCGCATGGCTTCACGCTGGTCGCTGACGGTGATTTTGTGGGCCGTGGCGTGTGGACATTTGCGCAGAACGGCGAGTGCGTGGATATCGCCTACGACTGGCGGATCGAAGCGGAGAAGCCGCTGCTCAAACGGCTGTCGTTCGTGATGAAACCGCTCTTCGCCATGAATCACCACTGGGCGATGGCGCGGGGCGAAGAGAGTCTCCGTCTGGAACTCGAACGTCGGCACACGCCCGCGACGGCGCGCCGCTCCATTGCTCCGCCACCGCCCGCCACGCCGAGCAATCCATTGCGGTGGCTGATGTATGTGCTCGGTTTTCAGGGAAAAGGTGGCTGATATGGACGCGGAAGCCTTTCTCGACAGTTACGGGTTGATCGCCATCTTCGGGATCATGCTGCTGAAGTCGATCGGCGTGCCCATTCCTATTCCCGCGGATGTGGTCATGCTGGCGGCATCGGCGCGCGCCGCCAGTGGTCGCCTCGATGTGGTCAGCGCGTTCGCCGCACTGCTCGTCGCGCTGTCCGTCGGCGGCGTGATCCAGTTCGCGCTGATCCGGGGTGTAGGGCGGGGTCTGCTGCTGCGCTACGGCCGCTGGCTCGGCATCACCGAGGCGCGCTTAGACAGCGTGGCGCGGCGCATGGAACAGAGCGGCGTTATCGGCATCGGTCTGGCAATCCTCACGCCGGGCGTTCGTTCGGTCACGATCCCGGCCTGTGGCATCGCCGGGATCGCGTTCGCCCGCTTCGTGATCGGTCTGGTGCTGGGAAGCGGCGCGTTTCTCGCGCTCCACTTCGCGCTCGGTCTGCTCGGCGGCTCGCTGCTCGGCCAGGCAACGCTGACCCTCACGCCTCCCGTGGTGTTGGGAGTGATTATCGCGCTGCTCGCTGTGGGGTTGGGTGCGTGGTATGTCATTCGCCGCCGTCAGCACCCACAGGAATCGGCGCGTGAAGTTTTGGCCGCCGCGGCGGGCGCGTGGCATGAGGCGACCTGCCCCGTATGTCTGGCGCTCGGCGCACTTGACCGTCTGCAAAGCGATGAGGCCCAGCACCACAACGCGCTTCAGCAAGGAGGTACACATGTTCACTCGCTCCTTTGACCCCACAGCCGTTGCCTACTATGAAGTCGAGGGCTGGAAAGCCTATTACGACCGGAACTGGCTGCGTCTCCTGTGGCTGGTCGTAGCGTTGGTGCAGGCGCAGTTCCGCATCCCCTTTCCCCAGTCGATTCGAGCCGCTTACCACGTCACACGCGCCTCGGCTGCCTGGGCTCCCAAAGAGAATAACCCGGCGGCGATTCTCCAGCATTTGCGCGCCTTCTACCGTCTGGCGCGTCGTTACTCCGGGCTGGAATTTGACATTGAGCGCGCGGCGGAGTTGGAGCTCGAATACTGGGATGCGCACCGCCAGTTGGTGAGGCAGGCCGATAAAACCCGCTTCATCGAGGCGATGACGCAGCTGCATGCCGTCGTCTTCAGTCTGTCGGAAGGCGCGGCGCGCGAATCCGCTTTGCTGCGGGTGGAAGCCAACAATGTGCTCGACACCATCACCGGGAAGACGTCGCCGCATCCGGAACGCGATTGGCAGCGCTGTGAGACGCTGCTGGTGGCCTGTTACCAGTCGATCCAGCAGCGCGTCGACGACACCCAGCGGCTGGCAAGTCTCGTCCTTTGAGCGTTCCCTGTGAAGAAAGCACAACCACCATGTCACGACGCTTTGCCATCCTGAACCAGATCCAAGAGCTTGACCCGGTGCGCGATCATCAGCGTATCGTGTTCCTGACGGGGACGCATGAAGATCCCTACCTCATTCAGCGGGCGTTGGAGTTCGCGCTGTTCCGCACGTTCGCGCTGCCGCGCACCGCCAAACTCCTCGTGGATACGGGTGAATTCGAACGGCGCGGCCAAAAACGCTATGACGACACCACCCTGCTCATTTCCGAGTTCGTCGAGCATGGCTACGATAGCGAACGCGGTCGCGCGGCGATCAAGCGCATGAATCGCATGCATCATCGCTTCGCCATCGACAACGAGGATTACCTCTACACCCTGTCGACGTTCATCTTCGAGCCGATTCGCTGGAATCAGCGGTTCGGTTGGCGCCCCTTCGACCCGAAGGAACGCCAGTCGGAATTCATCTTCTGGTGTGAGGTCGGCAAACGCATGGGCATCAAGGACATTCCCGAAACCTATGAGGTGTTTGAGCGCTTCAACCGGGAGTACGAGCGCCGCTATTTTCAGTTCAACCAGTACAGCCAACGCATCGGCGCGGCGACGATCAACGTGTTCCTAAGCTGGTATCCGGCGTTCACGCGACCGCTCGTCCGTCAATGCTTGTACGCGCTGATGGATGAGCCGATGCAGCGCGCCTTTGGTTTCCCCCAAGCGCCAGGTTGGGCGCGGGCATTGACGTTCGGCGCATTCAAGCTGCGTGCGCGCATCCTGCGCTGGCTGCCGCCGCGGCGCCAACCCCGGCTCTATACGCAGGAACCCAGCCGCACCTACCCGAACGGTTACGAAATTGAGCGGCTTGGGCCGAGCGGCGTTTAGTTCCCACTGATTCGTTATTGATAGGTTGTAGACCAAGGATGAACAAACACATGAACGCGTCAAACCAAGTCAATGTTGTGCGTAAGCTGCTGCTCAGCGCGGCGCTGATCGTGCTCGCCCTACCGGCGCTCATTTTGGCGCAGGGTATCACTTTTGAACCCATGACCGGCGCCACTTTACCGTGGGATGCCGTGCCGAGTCCCGATGGCGCCACCGTGTACTTTACGGCCATCGCCGAAGATGGCTGTCCCGCGATTTTCCGGGCGGACCCCAGTAGTGGTGTTGTGACTACGCTGGCCGCCTGCGCGCCGTTCGTCATGCCGATGGGCATCGCCATCAGCCTCGACGGGCAAACGCTATACGTCACCGACTCCTACACCGCGGGTCCGGCGGGGAATGCGATCTTCGCCGTTCCCACCGATTCTTCTGCTCCGGTGAGCACTATCGCTGGAACCCACGGGACTGCACCGCAAGGCGTCGAAGTCGGTCTGCGGAATGGCGTCGAAACGCTCTATTACACCGGCATCGACCTGCTCAATGGTCAACCGACGGTCTATGCGCTGCCCACCACGGGAGGAGCACCTGAAGTTCTCGCACAAGGTATGCCAATGATCGCCCCATCGGGGGTGGCGGTCTCGCCGGATGGTGGCACCGTGTTCGTGCTCGACCGTTATGCTTCAGGCAACGGGCTGGGCGCTGTACTGCGCATCAGTGATGGTCAAGCGATCATCATACAGTCAAATGTGCGCACCGGGGGACAGCTCGCCGGACTGACCCTGACGCTGGATGGGTCGCTCCTGCTCGTGTCGTCGCTTCACGAGACCGACGGGACGGCGCAGGTGTTGGTCCTCGACCTCGCGGCACAGCAGAGCAGCGTGATCAACGATGTGATTAGCGTTAATACCGGTGCCGGAGGGCTGCATCGCGCGCATGATCTGGATGTATTTGCGTGGGCGGACCTCACGTCGGGGGATCTCGGCGGCACCGTGTTTCGTGTGCTGATCAACCGCTAAGTGTGCAAGATTGGCGTTGGCGAACAGGGATCAGGATCGACGGCACTGGGCTTTCCCGTTCGTCATTGGGTCGGTTTCAAAGCGCACTGAGACCTGTTGAGAGAAGTCATCGATCTGGCACGGTTCGCGTAAATTCATGGTGGGATGTCTTTCTCGGTAGCGACAATAACACTACTGGTGAAAGGCATCCCGCCTTATCCCTAACTCACGTTAAGCCGAGGCAGATCTCACGTCCGTCGTACACGATTGTTTGACTGGCGGTGGGTGCGTCGTTGAAACCACCGCCCACGCTGACCCGAAACTCGCGCGTCATGGGCATCTCGGGGTAACTCCCCTGACGCGCGTGCAGTGTGAGCCGCCGCGCAGCCTCATCCCAACTGACGCGAATAGTCGCGAACTGCCCCTGCTCATAGTTGTAGTTGTCGCCTTCGTCCGCATACAACGTGAAGCTGCCGCTCTGACCCGGATACACGCGCAGCTCCAGCGGGGCGTCGGGCGCTTCATCAGCATAGCTGACCACGGGGCCGAGGGGCACAATCGAGCCCGCGCGCAAAAACACCGGTAGCGTGTCCAACCCGGCCTCCACGATCAACGTTTGGCCGCCCGCGTAGCGCTGCCCCGTCCAGAAATCATACCAGTCCGCGCCCTGCGGCAAATAGACAGATCGCGTTTTGGCGACGTCTGTGAGCGGGCGCGACTCCGGCGCGTAATACATGGGCTGCGTCACTGGACAGACGAGCACAGCGCGACCGAACATATACTGATCGTCGACGTTGTAGCACGCCGGGTCAGCGCGAAAGTCGAAGGGCAGCGCGCGCAGCAGCGTGTCATCGTCGTGCGTGACCATGCCCGCGAGCGAATAGATATAGGGGATCAAGCAGTAGCGCAGGCGCAGAAATTTGACCAACGCGTCGTAAAACGGTTCGCCCGGTTCCCCAAACCGCCACAGCTCACGCGGGGTGTCGGTACCGTGGGGGCGCAGCATCGGCAGAAAGACCGCGTACTGAAACCAGCGCACAAACAGCTCGCGGTAGCCCAGGTCGGCGACGCCACCGTCATAGTCACCATTCCAGAACCAGAGTTTCGAATCGTTTTTGACGAAAAATGCGCCGACGTCAGTCGTCCAGTACGGCATGCCGGCTGCGCAGAAATTCAGACCGTCCGCGATCTGCTTCCGCAGCGTGTCCCACGTCGCCGACACATCACCTGACCAGGTGATTGTGCTGTAGCGCTGCTGCCCGCCATACCCCGACCGCGTCAGGTTGACGACGCGTTTCTCCGACCCCGTCCGCCGCTGTCCCTCGTAGATGCCCTGGGAATGCAGCAGCGAGTAGGCACTGATAAATTCCGGATCAAGGTAGGTTTTCGCCTCTTCGGTGTTAATGCGCAGGCGTTCTTCTGGTTCCGGCTTAAACGCGCCCATCCAATCGGCTTGAAACGGCTCGGTGCAATCACACCACCACGCATCAATCCCGTGGGCGAACAGGCCGTCATTGGCCTGCTGCCAATAGAGCGCACGCCCCCGTTCCTGAAACGCATCGTAGGTCGCCTGATTGCCGAGCAGACAGCCCGCCGCCCGCATTTCGCGCCAGTTATCGCCGCCCGGGTTCATGATCGGCCAGATGGAAATCATCAGGCGGGCGTGCAAATGGTGCAGTTCTGCCATCAGGCCAGATGGATCAGGAAAGCGTTCCGGGTCGAAGGTCTTCTGCCCCCACAGATCATTTGGCCACGTCTTCCAATCCTGCACAATGCAGTCGAACGGCAGATTGCGCGCGCGATATTCGCGGACGACATCCAACAGCTCGCTCTGGGACACATAGCGTTCTTTCGACTGGATGTAACCGAAGGCCCAGCGTGGCAGCATGGGCGCACGCCCAGTCAACTGCCGGAAGCTGCGCACGATCTGATCAAATTCCGGGCCGTGGATGAAATAGAAGTCCAGTTCATCGTCGACATCCGTCCACAGGTACGAACCGAACGCATCATCGCGGAAGCTCATCCACGAATAGCTATCGAGCAGGATGCCGTAACCGCGTGTGGACAGCAGAACGGGGATCACGACTTTCATGTTTTGCTGATACAGATACTGATGCTGTCCCCGCAGATTCAGCATGCCCTCTTCGTGCGAGCCCAGCCCATACAAGGCTTCGCCCTCCTGCCACTCAAATTCCAGTTTGGTGTGGAAAGCGTGCCGGTCCACCACTCTCTGGGCCGACGACCGCACTGCCCGGACACCATCAACATCCTTGCGGACATAGGCCTCAGCATCTGAAGCGAACACGGCCTTGACCACTTCGACGGGGATGAGCGCTTTGCCCCCGCGATCCGGCTCTTTGGTCAGGAGCGCGCCGGTGCTATCCAGATAGGTGAAAGCACACGTCGCCCGCTGGATGTGAATGCTGAGCTGCGGCAGGGAGACGATCACCGCGTCAGTCATTTCCTGCACGGCAACTGTCACCGAAGAATCGGGAGCGGCGAGCACCATAAGACTCGGTTGCGTAGCAAATGCGGCCGTCGATGCATACCGCACGCGAACTACGCCGGCGGCATAGGGAACCAGGCTCAGATAGCCTGTCGTCGTTTCGATGATGACAGCATTCCCCTGAAGGGTATAGCGAATGAGTTGCAAGTTGGACTCCCTATTGACGGATAGACGACAAGCGCCAAAACCCTCGGATGGCACCGCGCACGAACCTAGCCCTTCACCGCTCCGCTCGTCAGGCCGGAGAGAATGAACCGCTGCCCCAGCAGATAGATCACCAGCACGGGTGCGACGGTGAGAACAATGTCTGCCGACACCAGATTCCAGTCCTGCTGGTACTGCCCAAAGAAGTTATAGACCGCCAGCGTCATCGGCCAGAAACTGCTGTTGTTCAGGTAGTAGAGCGGCAGCAGAAACTCGTTCCAGATCCCGACAAAGTTTAGCAGCCCCGCCGTCACGATGACCGGGGTCAGCAGCGGGAAAATCACCGAAAAGAACAGTCGAAACGGACCGCAGCCATCGATGATGGCGGCTTCGTCGAGTTCGCGCGGAATCGCATCGATGAACCCGTAAATCAGAAAGACGTTGAACGGAATCTGCGTCGCAGCGTACAGAATGATGATCCCGAACTGCGTGTTGATCAGATGGGTGAGCTGCATCACTTTCGTCAGCGTGAAGAAGTTCAACGGCATGGCGATGCCCATGACGATGAAGAAGTAGACGAAGCGGTTCAGGCGGGTGCGGTTGCGCGCCAACACATACGCCGCCATGGCCGCCAGCAGCGTGCTGATGAGCGTGGCGCTGGTGGCGTAGAGCATGCTGTTGACAAAGCTCTGCGCGAGTTTGCCACGGTCAATCACCGTGAAGAAATTCTCGAAGTGCAGTGTGTCGGGCAGACGCGCGCTCATGGTACGTGCCCCGGCGGAGTCTTTGAGCGAATTGACCAGCACCACATAGACCGGAACAAGCACCAGCAGACACGCCAACAGCGCAATGAAGTTGTTACGCGTACCCCGTAACAGTTTCGTCGATGACTGCATGATCGTTAAGCCTCAACAGGATCGCGGGTTAGCCGGCGCACAATGAAAATGCCGACTACCGTCATAATGACGAACAGAACCGTCGACAACGCCGTCCCCAAGCCATAACGACCTTTGGAGAACTCGTCGAAGACGGCGGTGAACACGACATCGGTCGCGTAACCCGGACCGCCCCCGGTCAGCACATAGACGATGTCGAACACGCGCAGACCGTAAAGCAGGTTGAGAATGGAGACAACCGTGATCGCCGGGACGAGCAGCGGCAGCGTGATGTGCCGGAAGCGAGCGAACGGGGTCGCGCCGTCGATCTCGGCGGCCTCGTAGTATTCCTGCGGGATCGTCTGCAGTCCGGCGAGCAGAATCACCATGATATAGCCGACGCCCTTCCAGGTGTCGACGCCGATCACCGAGAACAAGGCGATATCCGGGTTGACCAACCACGACTGCGCCAGCCCACCCAAACCCACCGCGCGCAAAAACTCGTTCAGAATACCGGACCGGGGATTGAGGATAGAGCGAAAAACCAGCCCGACCGCAATGGTCGGCAGCACCACCGGCAGGTAAATGATGACCCGGTAGAGATGCGAAAACCGCTGCACCCCGTAGTTCAGGAGCACAGCGAGAAACAAGGCAATAATCGTTTTGAGCGTAATCGTCCACACGGTGAACAGCAGCGTATTCTGGATGTAACCGAGGTAGTTCTCGCTGGCGGAAAGGATCGTCCGGAAGTTATCCAGCCCGATGAAATTGATCTCGGTGGTGTAGCTGTTCCAATCCGTGAAGGAATAAGCAATCCCCATAAAACCGGGCAGCACCACGAACACGACATATAAGAGGAGCGCGCCCAGCGTGAAGTAGAAAGGATAAACGCTATTTTTCATGATGCGCTTTCAGGATCAACTGACGATGCTGGCAGGTGACAACCCGGGCAAACCAGCCCGCCCGGGTCATCGTTGCTATCTGTCGCTGTGAGCCTTAACCGCCCCACGCCGGATCTTGCGCGGCCTGCGCCATTTGGGCGCGGCGTTCGTCAATGTGCGCCAGCACTTCCTGCGGTTCGATGGCGTCGGTGAACATCGCCGTCAGGTCCTGCCCGATGTCCATCCACTGCGGGTTCACATAGTTGACCGCCGTCTGATAGACCGTGCCGCGCTGTTCCGGCGCGAACGAGTCGAGGAATTCCTGCTGGCTCGGCATGAGGTTGAAGGTCAGCCCCGCGAACGGGAGCGTGCGCATCGCCGGATTATTGTCGATGAGATACTGCAGGCTTTCCGGACGCGTGAGGAATTCAAAATACTGCAGCGCCGCGTCGATGTGTTCCGAGCCGGAATAGATGAACTTGGTCGGACCAGCGGGGTTGATGTTCAGGTTCTGATTATCAGCGAGCGGCATGACGAAGAACCCGAAATTGTCCGCGCTCACATCCGGGTAGTCCGCTGCAATCGTCTGTGGGCCAGTCAGGTTGGTCAACCCCATCGCGTACTGCCCGGTAGCCAGCGCTTCCGTCGTGAATTCGGTGGTATCCGCCAGCGCATTATCGCCAAAGCAGCCGAGATCATACAGTTCTTTCAACTGCTCGACGACCGTGAGCATGGTGGGATCTTCGGCAAACGTGGTTTCGTTCGCATTGAGCGCTGCCGCCAGCCCGGGCGTGACCTGTTCATAGCGCGGTCCGAGTTCGGGGAACCACAACACGTGATGCCAACCGGACGCGACAGGCTCGAAAATCGGGATGATGCCCACACCGAGCAGCGTCTCACAGGTCGCCTTGAGTTCGGCGTAGGTGGTGGGAACGCTCAGGTTGTTTTCGGCGAAGATGGCCTTGTTATAGTTGACGACCCAGGTTGTGCCCATGACATCCCACAGGGTCAATCCGTAGACTTTGCCGTTGACCGAGGCCTGCTCCAGCACCAGCGGATCCATCTGCGCCACCCACGGCTGGTCGCTCAAATCGACGGCATTGGCTTCGACGTTGTAGTTGATGATCAGATCCGTTACGCCGCTCTGCCCGCCGAAGATGTCCGTGCCTTCCCCCGTGTTCAGGCGCGTCTGCAGCAGCGTAAAATACTGATCTGCCGGGACAATCTGGTAATCGACGTGGATCCCGGTCTCGGCTTCGAACTGCGCGCCTAATTCGATTTCGGCATCCGGCACCCACCCCTGACTCGCCATATAGGTCAGGGTGATCGGCTCCTGCGCTTGGAGGCTGCCCACGGTGAGCAGCAGCAGGAGGCTTACAACGATGAAGGTTAGCTTTTTCATGACCAATCAATCTCCATAGTGGTTCTAAATGATCAATGTTTGAAAATTTGAGACCACAGCGGCGCCCGCAGCCACCGGACGCAGCCATGCCGAACTTGAAACAGGCAAAACAAAACTATCAGGTCGGCGCTGTCACCATCGACCTTTCGTACACGCTGGACTGGTTGTCACCTGCTCGTTTGTTGACTTCCCTGCCCTAACCGGGAACTACTTCACCTCCTGTGTGCTTTCCCGGACAACCAGCTGCGGCGGCACCAGGATCTGCTTGGTCAGCGGTTGCTGTGCCGCGAGTGTTTCCGTCATCAAGAGAGTTGCCTGATAGCTGATTTCGTACGGCGACCATTCGAGTGTAGTCAGCGAGGGCGTCACCACACTCGCCAAATTCCCGCCAAAGCCGACCGCCATCACGGAGCAATCGCCGGGTACTGACCGCCCCTGCTGCGCCAAAGCTTTGATGCTGCCCGCCGCCGTCAAGTGGCGGACGGTCACGATGGCCGTCAGGTTCGGGTTTTCCTGCAGCAAATCCAGCGTGGCCTCAAAGCCTTCTTCGACGCTGTTCAGGCCGATCTCCCGGTAGCAGCTGCGCACGTTGTATTCGCTCAGCGCCTGCTGATAGCCGTCGAGCGAGCGTATCGCCGGGCCGATCCCGCGGGTGCGCCAATCCTCGGGATATGTCAAAAACCCGATATCCCGGTGCCCAAGCTGGACGAGATAGTCGAAGGCCTGCCGCATGGCGAGCTCAAAGTCGAGGTCGATGAAGCTCAAGCCGTCCAAATCGGCGCACCGCCCGATCATGATGAAGGGAAAGGGTTGCTCCCGCAGAAGATTGACCCGCCAGTCATCCATGCGCACCTGCAGCAGGATCAGCCCGTCGATCTGATTGCTGCGGTACATCGTGAGCAGCGATTCGGGCGTGAGCTGCGACATGAGGAAGTTGAGAAAGTATTCTTTTTCGCTGGCGGCGGCGGCCGCGCCGGTGATGTAGGGCGTTTCCAGCACGCTGCTGAGTTCGTGCGGGGATTCAATCGGGTAGTGGAGCGCGAGCGTCATGCTGGCTCCGCCTCGTAAGCGGCGCGCCTGCGTGTGCGGCGCATAACCCAACGCTTGAATCGCCTCGTGAACGCGCTGGCGCGTCTCTTCCGCCACATATTCTTTGCCGTTGAGGATGCGCGATACGGTCGGCACGGAGACGCCCGCCGCAGTCGCGACATCGGCGATGGTGACACCACGATTTGGATTTCGAGGATTAGAAGTCTTTTTCGTCATCAAAGAATCTTTTCTGATATCGTTATCAGATAACGATATCAGCGATTCTCAGGCTTGTCAACTCATGCGGTGGCCGGGCTCGAGCTGAGGTGTGGCGCAGATTATGAAGTTCCCATCTTCAGCTTAAACCATGCTCATCTACCCCGGCTATCATCCGCACCCAAGCATCAGCATCCACACAGAAATGGGATCGTATGACGGCTCTACCCCCTGTTGAGACCACAACCCAACGCTCAATTTCCGACCGAACCGCGCTCAATCTCGGCATCTGGTTCACTGTGATCATCTGCTTGGCGATCATCGCGCTCGGCGGGTGGCTGACGCAGTTTGAGCTCGCCACACCTGACCTGAGCGACGGGTTTTTCTATGAGTGGCAGCTCGCCACGCCCAACTTCTGGAACGCCGCCACCGCATGGATCGGCTTTGCCCTGCACAACCTGCTGATCTGGGGTGCGACATGGTGGGCGCAGGAACGCTACAGCAAATATACGGGCACACTCCGACCCGCGAACTATTGGGCGCTGGGAATCAATGCCGTGTTCATCGTGCTGCATTACGTGCAAACGGCGATCTTCTACGATGGGATCGCGCAGGATTTACCCAGTTGGACAGCACAGTTCACGGTGATCATGATGCTGTTTGTGATTCTCGCGCTCGAAAACCGCCGCCGGGGCATGTTCTTCGGCAAAAAGGTCAACTTCCGCAAAGAGTTCTACGGCTGGCTGCGGCGCTATCACGGCTATGCCTTCAGCTTCGCCGTGATCTTCACCTTCTGGTTTCACCCCATGGTGCCGACATCGGGGCACATTTTCGGCTTCCTGCACGTGATCCTCGTCATGCTCCAAGGCTCGCTGATGTTTACACGCGCCCATCTGGATCGCAAGTGGAATTTCCTGCTCGAAATCATCGTGCTGCCGCATGCCGCGCTGGTCGCCCTCGGTCAAGGAACGGGCATCGTCTACATGTTCCTCTTCGGCTTCCTGACGATTTTCATCGTCACGCAGATGCACGGTCTGGGTCTCAAACCATGGGTCAAGTATCTGTTTGGTGCAGGTTACCTGCTCTCGATCCTCTTCACTTATCTTGTGCTGCGTGCGCCGTATCAAGCCAACGAGGTCATCCGCATTCCGGCGATTGAATACCTGATGGTGTTTCTCATGTACGGACTGTGGTGGTTAGGCGCGCGCCTGCTCGGCCAGTTTGGCGGTAAGGCTGTCAAGCAAAAAGAGTGGCACGAAGGCGAACCGCAAGCAGCCTGAGTCAGCGAACGCGATTAGAGACACCACCGGCGTTTTTCCCCTTCTCCCATGTAAGCGGGGACCAGGCGAAAACACGACTTCGCTATCTTCCTCTCGAATTCGGTTGAGGACGAGCCTCTTATAACAATCGAGCTATTGTAGGGACGCGCTTCTGGGCGTCCGTGGTCAGCGGACGGCCAGAAGGCCGTACCTACACTGGATTGTTTGAGGGAAGTGCGTCTCGAAATATTGAAACTGTCCTGCCGTAAATGGATTCGGCGGGGGTAAAGAATCAGATTTGCGGACGCGATAATGCAGTTTAAGAAAAGACCACCGTGTTTGTAGGGACGCCATACATGGCGGCCACTGCCTAATCTGCCAAAACGGACTTAAAGCGCATAATCGCGTCCCTACGAGAGAGTCTTGATTGTGTAGAGAGGCAGTTCATCGCAACCGGCGCGTTCGACTTGCTCCCCATGAACTGCTTTCGAACCCTACTTGAACACCGCAAAGAAATTGCTCAACTAAGCGTGATGCCCCCTCTCGCAGACTGAAAATCCGCGCAGCCTTGGGCAAAACAGGCCCAAACGTGAATTCATTACGCGTCCCATATATATGAGTAACTTGACGTAAAGAAATACTGGTGCTATTTTATAGTTATCGTAATCCGAAACGTTTCGGATGACAAAAAGTAGCGCAATTATTGGTTGTTCTTGATGGGTCCCATGGTCAAACTAAAAGACTTAGCAGCGAAAACTGGCTATTCGGTGACGACGATTTCGCGGGCGCTCGGCGGCTTCAGCGACGTCAATGAGCAGACACGCCAGCACATCATCGAGACGGCACGCCAGCTCGGTTACCAGCCACACGAACCCGCCCGCCAACTGCGCAGCCAGCGCACCCAGACCATCGGTCTGATCATCCCGGCCAACGACCAGAGTTTCTCAAACGACTTCTTCAACCTGCTCTTGCGCGGCATCGGCGATGCCGCGGCCAGCGCGGGCTATGACCTGCTTATCAGCGCGCAACCCCCCGGCGATCACGAGATGGAAGCGTATCGGCGCTTTGTAGGCGGGGGACGGGTCGACGGTATGGTCGTCGCCCGTACGCGGCAGGCCGACGAACGTATCGAGTACCTCAAACACATGCAGCATCCTTTCGCCGTCTCCGGGCGCAGTGCGCCGACCGAGGAGTCACACTTCCCGTATATCGACGCCGACAGTCAGGCGGGCATCCGCGAAGCCACCGCGCATCTGATTGCGCTCGGCCACCGCGAGATCGCGCTGCTGCTGCCGCCACCTGAACTCGCCTATACCGAATATCGACGGCGCGGCTATGCCGAGGCGCTCGCCGACGCTGGCCTGCCATATCGCGCTGACTATGTACTGCACGGCGATCTGCTGCGTTCGGGCGGCTATGCGCTTACGGACGACCTGCTCAATCAATTTCCCGAGATCACGGGGATCGTGTGCGCGAACGACCTGATGGCGCTCGGCGCCATGAACGCGGCGCAGAAACGCGGGCTCATCGTCGGCCACGACCTGTCGATCACGGGCTTCGACGACATCCCTCCGGCAGAATTCGCCCACCCGGCGCTGACTACGGTGCATCAACCCGTCTATGAGATCGGTCAGCGGCTGCTGCACATGCTGGTGCAGCTTATCACCCGGCAGACCCAGCCGGAAACGCAGATTTTGCTTCCGGCCCGGCTTGTTGTTCGCGAATCAACTGGACAAAGGAGGTGATGCACGGCAGTTCAGTGTGAAGTAACTCGCTTCTTCATCCTGTATAGCTCGATCTAGAGAGGTAAAAAATGTCCGCAAAATATCGTTTTATCCTGTTGAGTGTACTCCTCCTCGCCGTCATTGCGCTGCCCGTCGTCGCGCAGGACAGCCCAACTGTCACTTTGATTTCTACGCAGTTCAATGTCGTCGAAGAAGCTGAGAAATTCCGCGGTGTGCTGAGCGGGTACGCCGACGGTACGATCGAATTTGTGCCCTCGGAAGAAGGCCCGATGCTCGACCTGCTGCGCGCGGAAGCGCAGAGCGGCTCCGGTGTCAACGATGTGATCGGCGCGCTGCACGGCACGTTCCCGACGTTGGCCAACGAAGACCTCCTCTTCGACCTCACCGATCTGCTGAACGACATCGAGACCGAATACGACATCTCCGACGCATATGTTGAACTCGGTCGCATGGGCACTGAAGATTACCAGTATTACATTCCGTGGATGCAAGCCACCTACACGATGGCGGCCAGCAATGAAGCCCTCGAATATCTGCCGGAAGGCGCGGACGTGAACACGCTCACGTGGGCGCAGTTGGCCGAATGGGCGAAGAACATGTACGACGCGACGGGCGAAGCCAAGCTCGGCTTCCCGGTGGCTGGTTTGTTCCATCGCTTCCTGCAAGGCTATTTCTACCCGTCGTTCACGGGTGCGATGGTCACGCAGTTCAACAGCCCCGAAGCAGCGGCGGCGTTTACCTTCCTGCGCGACGAACTGTGGCCGTACGTCAACCCACAGTCGATCAGCTATGAGTTTATGCAGGAACCGCTGCTCTCCGGTGAAGTTCTCGTGGCGTTTGACCATGTGGCGCGCCTCAAGGGTGCTTTTGACGAACGTCCGGCAGATTTCATCGCCTTCCCCGCGCCGATTGGCCCGGCGGGACGCGGTTTCATGCCGGTCGTCGCGGGCTTGGCCGTTCCATTCACGTCGGCTAATCCAGAAGCGGCTCAAGAAGTGATTCGCTACATGCTGTCGCCGGAAGTCCAATCCGGTATCCTGACCAACCTCGGCTTCTACCCAGTAATCTCCGGCGTGGATATGAGCGGCTTATCTGAAGGCGCAGCCGAACAAGCGGCTGCGGTCACGGCGCAGGCGACCTCGCCCGATTCAATCGTCGCGCTGCTGCCCATCGGCTTGGGGTCGCGCGGCGGTGAGCTCAACCAGATCTTCCGCGATGCCTTCACGCGCATCGTGATCGATGGCGGCGACATCCAGACCGTGCTCGACGAACAGGCGGTTATCCTGCAAACGCTGCTCGACGAAACAGGCGCGCCGTGCTGGGCGCCGGATCCGGCCAGCGAAGGTGCCTGTCAGCTCGCCAGCGGCATGTAACAACCGCGTCAACTATAAGATGAGGCCTGAGGGTGCAGACCCTCACCCCCTATCCCCTCTCCCCGCAGTGCGTGGGAGAGGGGCAGGGTGGGGTCAGGTTGAGCAGCGGCACCAACTCGCCGGGAGCAAGTCCCTCACGTCAGCCGTTAGGCGAAAGTAGATATTCTTATGAAACGCCATCGCTGGATTCCCTATTTATTACTTTTGCCCTCGTTGATTTATCTCGCGCTGTTTTTTCTATACCCCATGACGCAAGCGGCACAGCTCGCCTTCACGCGCGAGGGGCAGTACCTGAATCTGCGCGCGGAGCCGAGCGACACAGCCGCCGTGACCGGGGCTTTGGCGCTGCAAACCGAAGTGCGCATCACCGAGCGCAGCGAACAGCAGGAGACGCTCGCCAGCGGCGCGCAGCGTCCGGTGTTCTGGTACCGGGTGCAGGCCGAAGATGACAGCGGCGCGACCGTTGACGGTTGGGTCAGCATCCGCAACCTGTTCATCGAAAACCGCCGCACCTCCGAAACCGCGCGCGTCACCTCTGGCGAAGCGGTGCGCGAATTCTCGCTCACACACGTCAACCGCATGTTCACCGATTTTCGCTTCGATGACGCGCTGTGGACGACGGTGCTGCTCATCGTCCTGATCATTCCCGCGCAGTTTGTGCTGGCGATCATCATGGCGCTCGTGCTGCAAAGCCAGATCCGCTTTAGCAGCCTGTTCCTCTATATTTATGCGATTCCGCTCGGCCTGTCCGATCTGGTGTCGGGCATTTTGTGGTTCGCCATCTTCACGCAGCGCGGCTTTTTGAACTCGCTGCTGGTCGAAGCGGGCGTCCTCGATCTGCCATTTATCTTCATCCAAGCGGGGCAAATGGGCTGGATGATCGCCATCATCGTGCTGGCGGAAATCTGGCGCGCGACTTCGATTGTGATGGTGATTATCGTTTCCGGGCTGCAAGCTATCCCGCGTGACTATCTGGAAGCGGGCGAGGTGTTCGGCGCGTCCATGTGGCAGCGTCTACGGCACATCATCCTGCCGCTGCTCAAGCCGAGCCTGCAAGTCGCGCTGATTCTGCGCACGATCCTCGCGTTTCAGGTGTTCGCCATCGTCATCGCCATCACGGGCGGTGACATCCTGACCGTACTGGCGAATGAAACTTTCCGCTGGTATGACCCGGCACGCTTCAACAGTCCCAACATGGCGGCGGCCTACTCGGTGTTTATCATGCTGATTTCGCTGGGCGTGTCGCTGTTCTATCTCCGCGCCGTCCGTTCCCAAGAGGAGGCCACGCAAACCGCATGAGCACCCAAGCGCTGGAGCGGCCGATTCCGCTCCCGAATGAACGTGAACGCCAGCGGGCGAAACTCCGCCTGCGGGTGCGCCGCGCGGCTGTCTATGTGATTGCCGTGCTGCTGGCAATCTGGATTTTACTCCCCATCTGGCTGATCACCGATATGGCCTTCAGTACACCCACGGCCGTCCGCGCCTTCCCGAAAGACTTCTTCCCGAATCCCATTTCGCTCGATTCGCTGCGCTTCTTCATCAACAGCGAAGGCATCCTGCGGGCGTTGGGCAACAGCGTGCTCGTCGCGGTGCTCACGCTCGTAATCTCGACCATCATTGCCGTGCCCGCCGGGTACGCGATTGCGCGCTATATGTTCCGGGGACGCGACGCGATCCGCCTGCTGATGCTGTCGGTGCGCGCCTTCCCCATCGTCGTGTTGGCCGTGCCGCTGGCCGTGATCTTCATCCGCTTTGGGTTGTACGATCAGCCTGTCACGCTGGCGCTGATGCATACCGCGCTCACCCTGCCGACGACCGTGCTGGTCGTCTCCAGTGTGTTCGCCAGCGTCCCGTATGAATTTGAGGAAGCGGCCCAAATCTTTGGCTGTACGCCGATTCAGGGGTTCTTCAGTGTGGTGCTGCCGCTGGCGCTGCCGGGGATCGCCGCGTCCGCCATTCTGACGTTCGTGCTCTCGTGGAACGAGGTCTTTGCCGCGATTCTGCTCACCAGCAACAACCGCACGCTGCCCGCCCACATCCTGTACAATCTGGATAAGTCGAGCGATCCGTTCAAGTTTGCGGCGGCATTCTTCATGCTCCTGCCGACCATGATCTTCATCTTCTTCATCCGGCGCTACCTGTTCAACATGTGGGGCTCGATTAATAAATAGAGGGTTTTATGTCCGAAATTGTGATCGAAAACGCCGTCAAACGGTTCGGCAAATTCACGGCGATTGATAACGTCAGCCTGACCGTGCACGAGCACGAATTTGTCGTGCTGCTGGGGCCGAGCGGCTGCGGCAAGACGACGCTCCTCCGCGCGATTGCGGGATTGGGCATGGTCGACGACGGGCGCATCACCATCGGTGGGCGCGACGTGACCTACCTCGCGCCGCGCGACCGCAACATCTCAATGGTCTTCCAGAATTACGCCATTTTTCCGCACATGACCGTCTACGATAACATCGCTTTCGGCCTGAAAATGCGCCGCGCCGACAAAGCGCAGATCCAAGAGCGCGTGGACCACGCCGCCAAACTGCTGCACATCGAGAACATGCTCGAACGCTACCCCTCGCAGATGAGCGGCGGGCAGCGGCAGCGCATCGCCGTCGCCCGGGCGATTGCCTATGAGAGCCGCATCATCCTCATGGATGAGCCGCTGAGCAACCTTGACGCGCTGCTGCGCCTCGAAATGCGCGCTGAACTCAAGTCACTCCTCAAGCGTCTCGGCGCGACGACCATCTACGTCACGCATGACCAGATCGAAGCGATGAGCATGGGCGACCGCATCGCCGTGATGCAAAGCGGGCGCATCCTGCAAATCGACGCGCCGACCCGCGTGTACGACCTGCCGAGCAATCAGTTTGTCGGCGGCTTCATCGGCAACCCGCCGATGAACTTTGTGCATGGGCAGGTGCAGAAGAGCGGCGGCGGTTATGTGGTCAGGATCGGCGATTTCATCATCACCCCCGATCCGGCCATTCAGTCCGCCCTGCCCACCTACGACGGCAAGCCCATCTATCTGGGTATTCGCGCCGAAGCCATGGAGGTCGTCACCACGCCGACCCCCGATACGCTGCCTGTCACCGTCGATGTGGTCGAGCCGTTGGGCGCACAAAATCTGCTCACGGCGCGCGTAGGATCGGACATTGTGAAAGTCTCGACCGCGCCCGATTCGCCGATCCGCATGGGCGATCAGGTCTGGCTGCGCTTCCCGCTCGTCAAAATCCGCTGGATGAATGTGGACTCGGGCCAGGCGATCACGCCGGATGTCGCGCAGGTGCTGGCATGAAACCGCTCGATTTCGGCGCGAATGGCATCAACGGCAGCGTCGACCAGTCCGGGCGGATCATCGCGCTCAATTTCTACCACCCGGAACACGGCTACGTCACGCTGACCAGTGCCGACCCCTTCCCCGACGACCAGCGCTACGATGTGTCGGCGGTGCGCGCCTATCGCAAAAGCCTCGCCGAGTTAGAGGGTTTCGGCATACAGTTCGACGCACCCATTCAGTCCGTGCAGACCGAGAATCGCTATGGCAGCACGGTCCACACGAAAATCATCTTTGAAGATACGCGGAGCGTCGAAGCCGATACCTTCGTGTATGGGGTAACGACCTATCAGCGCTGGAAGCTGAACGGCATCAAGGCGCGAATTCAAGGTCGTCTGTCCGTGCAGCGCTGTGCCTATACGCAGATCACGGAAGGCGGCGTCATTCCTGCGCCGCCGGTCGAGACGCACGTTACGTTTGATCGCCATGGTTCAATCGGAATATGGACAATTGAGAATCCCGCGCTGCCCGCCGCTGTCTGCCTCATCGCGAACTTTGGTGGCGCGCCGTATGAACTTGAAACGGTCGGCGCAACGCGGCTCGACCTGCCACTGATTGGCGATGACGTGATTCTGTGCTTCACGACGGGGATGAACGCGCTGGAAGCGCAGAGCCGCGCGATCTCGTTCTACCCGCCAACTGCGGATCATATTGAGGCGGCTCTCCGAGAAATCCAGAATACCTGGCTTCGCCATTACGCTGCCTATTCGGGGCCGGATGATCCGCTTTGGTGGCGGGGGATGTTCTACAGCCTGAGCATGGCGATTCCTGTAGGCGAAGGCGTCTGCTTCCTGACCGATCATATGCTGCTGCCGCTGTCATGGAATCGAGATGCCTATTACCTCGCCTGCGCGCTGTTAAGCTGGCGTCAAGCAAAAGAGCAAACCCATCAGGTCGTTCGACGTCACTTGATCTGGATGTTCGAGATCGCCAAGCGCGTCGATGGCGCGTGGGGACGCAGCTACCTCGCCAACGGGCTGATAAAAGACCCGTCGTTTCAACTGGATCAGCAGGTGTTCCCGCTGCTCGAACTGGCCGAATACGTGCTGGAAACGGGTGATCGCACAACGTTTCAGCGATTGGAAGGCCACATGTACGCGATCCTCGATATGCTGTTCGCGCGCAAAGCCGATTTCGCGCCGCTCTTTCCCACCGACGAAACGCCCGCCGATGATCCGATTGCGCTCCCTTATCACCTGTCGAGCCATATCCTGTTCTGGAAAACGCTCGACAAATTGGGTCGACTCGGTGTGGATACTGGGACGCTCAAAGACGACATTCGCGCAGCTGTGGATCGCTATTTCATCACCGACTGGAACGGCAAGCACGTCTACGCCTACGCCACGGACGGCAAAGGCAAACATCATCTGTACCATGACGCGAACGATTTCCCGACCGTCTTAGCGCCGACCTGGGGTTGGTGCGATGCGACTGATCCGGTATGGATAGAAACCATGAACTTTGCATTCTCGCCTGCGAATAAAGAGGCGTGGTTTGAGGGACATCTAGGGTCGGTACATACCAAAGCCGCCTGGCCGCTCGGTGATATTCAAGTCTTGCTGCTCCTGCACGAACACCTGCACGACTCTATTTCCCTGCGCAATTTACGGATACTTGCCCAACAAGACGGCTCACTACCTGAAGCTTACGATCCAAAGACGGATGAAGTTGTGGCACGCCACTGGTTCGCATGGCCGAACGCGGCCTATGTCTGCGTGATGAACGGAGCATTTAAGCCATGAACATCGGCTTTGTCTCAACGCGACTGGCGGGCGTGGATGGCGTGAGCCTCGAAGTCGCCAAACTGGTGACAATTCTGCGCGCGATGGGGCACGCATCGTTTTACTGCGCGGGCGAACTCGACCCGGTCACGCCGCCCGCGCGGCTTGTGCCGGAGATGCACTTCACGCATCCTGAAGCGAAGCGCCTACATGATGAGGCGTTCAACACAGCGCATCCCCCCGCGCGCCTCTTCCGCGACATCTACGCCAGCGCCGACTATCTGCGCGGCGAACTGGAAGCGTTTGTCGAGCAGTACGGGATCGATGTGATCGTCTCGCAGAACGCCAACGCCATCCCCATGAATCTGGCGCTCGGCGTCGCCATTGCCGATCTGGCGCGGCGCAACCGCGTCAAGGTGCTGTGTCACTCGCACGATTACTATTTCGAGCGCACGCGCTTCATCAACAATGGGATTCAAAGCATCCTCGATGAAGCCTTCCCGCCCAAGCTGGAAACTGTGCGCCACATGTCGATCAGCACGGTGATGCAGCAGCGGCTCTACGCGTGGCGCGGCATCCCCTCCCTGTACATGCCCAACATCTTCGACTATGAGAACCCGCCGCCGCCGCTCGACGACTACGCGCTGACCTTCCGCGCTGAACTCGGCTTGAGCGCCGACGATCTGATCATCTTGCAGCCTACGCGCGTCATCCGCCGCAAGGTAATCGAGAAGGCCGTCGAACTGATGCGCAAGCTGGATGATCCGCGCCTCGTGCTGCTGATCACCGGCTACGAAGGTGATGAAGCGGGCGGTTACGGGTCTTGGCTCAAAGAAGAAGCCGACCGCGCGGGTATTCGTTACCAGTTCATCGCCGACTATATCGGCGCGGAGCGGGGCGAGCGCAACGGTCACCGCGTGTATACGCTGTGGGACATCTACCCGCAGGCGCATATCGCCACCTACCCGAGCGATTACGAAGGCTTCGGCAATGCCATGCTGGAGATGATGTACTTCCGCAAGCCGTTCATCATCCATACGTACCCGGTGTACGTGGCGGACATCAAGAGTCGCGGAGTCAAGGCGGTCGAGTATCATTATGACCTCACCCCGGACGTGATCGCGCAGACACGCCGCCTGATCAACGATGCGGCGCTGCGGGAGGCGTGGACGGAGAACAATTACCGTATGGCGACCGAGTACTTCTCGTACACGGTCGCGCGCCGCGTGCTGGAAGAAGCTTTGAGGCGTTTTGATGAACCCTTCTGATCGCATTCGCCACCTGCTCGGCGACTTGTACCCGGAGCACGTTGAATCGCTCTTCGTCCAGATTGGCGAGCGACTACGCAAGCTCCATGTGCCGCCCGCGCAGAGCGAATACTTCTCTGAAAAAACCGTTACGCTCATCACCTACGGCGACACACTGCGCCGCACAGGTGAGCATCCGCTGCAAACGCTGCGCCACTTCCTCGACGACAATGCCTACGGCCTGATCGATACCGTGCACATTCTGCCGTTTTACCCGTACTCGTCGGATGACGGCTTTTCGGTGATCGACTACTACGCCGTCAACCCGGTGCTCGGTGACTGGGACGATGTGCGCGCCTTAAGCCGCGACTATCGCCTGATGTTCGACGCGGTGATTAATCATATGTCGGCGCAAAGCCCGTGGTTTGCGCGCTTTCTGGCAGGTGATCCTGACTATACGCAGTTGTTCATGACCGAATCGCCGGAGACGGATCTTAGCGCCGTCGTGCGTCCGCGCACCTCGCCGCTGCTCACGCCGTTCACTAAATCTGACGGTGAAACCGTCCATGTGTGGACGACCTTCAGCGCCGATCAGGTCGACCTCGACTTCCGCGCACCCGCGACGTTCCTGCGCATCCTCGACGTGCTGCTGTACTACGTGGAACAGGGTGCGCAGGTCATCCGCCTCGACGCCATCGCCTTCATGTGGAAGGTCGCCGGGACGAGCAGCCTGCATCTGCCGCAAACCCACGCCGTGATCCAGTTGTTCCGCGCCGTGCTGGATGTGTACGCGCCGCACGTCATCCTCATCACCGAGACAAACGTACCGCACGCCGAAAATATCTCGTACCTGCACGCGGACGAAGCGCAGCTTGTCTACAACTTCACACTGCCACCGCTGCTGCTGCACACGTTGATCACCGGGAACGCGGTCAAGCTGGCGGACTGGATCAACAGTCTGCCCGCGCCGACGCCGCGCACCACCTTTTTCAACTTCACCGCCTCGCACGATGGCATCGGCCTACGTCCGGTCGAGGGGATTCTCTCGCCGAACGAACTCGCGCAGATAATCGCGCACGTCGAGGCAAACGGCGGGCGCGTGAGCTATCGCGCGCTCCCTGATGGCAGTCAGAAGCCGTACGAACTCAACATCACGTACGTCGATGCGACGGGCGCACCGGAGATTACGCCGGAACAGCATGTGAAGCGCTTTCTGCTGACGCAGGCGGTCATGCTGTCGGTGAGCGGCGTCCCAGCGATCTATCTGCACAGTCTCGTCGGCACGCGCAATGACGCTGATGCCGTGGAACAACTCGGCTACAACCGCGCGATCAACCGGGCAAAGCTCGACGCCGACCAATTGGAGGCGGAACTGCGCGACGCGGACACCTTCCGCGCGCACATCTTCACCGCCTACGCTGATCTCGTGCGTTCACGGCGGGGACATGCAGCCTTTCACCCGCTCGGAACGCAGCGCGCGTACACGCTCAATGATGGGCGCGTGCTCGGCCTTGAACGGACGGCGCCCGATGGAAGCGAGCGCGTGCTCGCCCTATTCAACTTCAGCGATCAACCGCAGACAGTCGAACACGGCGAGCTCGCGCCGTACGAGTCGCGGTGGATTGTAGGGTAGTACCGACCCCATTTGGCCTCACCCCAACCCCTCTCCCAAAGGTTGAGGACGGGATACTTTTAATAATCGAGAGAATTGTAGGGACGCGCTTCTGCGCGTCCGTGGTCAGCGGACGGCCAGAAGGCCGTCCCTACCATGTGTCGCCTGAGGGAAATAGCCTTGAACTATTAAAACTGTCCTGCCGTGAACCCAAAGGAGAGGGGCTTTTATGGCAGGTGCTCCGGTGCGGTGCGAATCGGTTCATTCGCCAGTAAGATCAGCGCGCCGTCGTGGGGTGCAAGCGTCACCGTGAGGCGATCAATTGGGTCAGGATAGGCGCGATCCGCCGTCCAATCATAGGCATAAAGCTCGACGCTAGTTCCGAGCACTTCCGCTAGCGGATACACGCGCTCAACCGGGATTTCGCCAGCGTTCAGGATGAAGACGGCGCGCTCAACGCCGTTACTCCTCACCTGCACGATGACCGGGTCAACCGCGCGCCCTTCGGGGCGTCCACGCGCATCCGTGCCATAGGCGAACGTCGACTTGCCCAGCAGCGGATAACCACACTCGCCGCCAAATGTCGCGGCTTGGGCGATCAATTTCCACAGACGCAAGCGTTCCGGCGACAATTCCGCGAGGTTGTCGCTCGTCATGATGACCTGACCCGCCATGCCCGCATAGATCGCCAGCGAGCGCACTTCGGTGTCGCTCAGGTTGTGAAAGCGGTCGCGGAGGAGAATGCAGTCGGGGTCAGCGCGCCAGAACATCCCGTTCGCGAAATTGCGCAGCATACTGTCACGCAGCATGGACTGTGCCGAGTAATCGCCGCGCCACTCCACGTCGACATCGCGCCCGATACGCAGCGCATCCACCAGCCCAATCGACGCGAACAAGGGACACCCGCACCCTAACCAGAGCGCGTCCGCGCCAATGGTTTCGCGAATCATCTTCGCTGTACGCCGCCAGATTTCGATGCGCGTCAAGCCGGGCGTATGCCAGACGGCGCGATCCGGCCCGTATTCGCTGCCGAAATGCATGAAATCGGTCTTGAAGTACTCGCAGCCCCACTCATAGCGCCATACGCGGAAGACCTCGCGCAAATAGGCGAAGGCGTCCGGGTGCGTCGTGTCGAGGATGTAGTACTCCTCGCTGCGTTTGTGCCAGCGGAATTCCGCGTAGAACTTCATGTGGGCGATGGGTTGGCCGTCGTGGTCTTTGACCACCCAATCGGGATGATCGCGGTAGAGCTGGCTGCGGTTGCCAACCATGAACGGCGCGATCCACAATCCCGGTGTGAAGCCCGCCGCGCGGATATCGGCGAGCAGCGGCTGCATGCCGCGCGAGAACTGCGGTTTCACATCCAGCCAGTCGCCCATCTCCGGCGTGAACCCATCGTCGATCTGGAAGACGCGCATATTGAGCTGCTCGCGCTGGTTGACTTCCGCCGCCGCCCGCAGGTGTTCGAGGATATTCTCTTCCGTGATGGAAGCATACAGGTTGTACCACGAGCACCACCCGGAAATGCCGTCATAGCCTTCCCCGCGTTGATCGTCGCCGATCGGTTCCGCCCATTCTTGAAGGGCATGTTCATAGGGATTGGTCGACTCGATGATATCCAGCTGTTCAGATTCGCACCCCTCAGCATGCGCTTTACGATCCCACAGCGTTTCGACGATCAGACTGTAGGGCGTCTGGCGGCGGCTATCGAGCGTGAAGGTGTGCTGAAAGCGGTCATGACGATGAAAACCGATGACTACACTCCCCTCGCCAAAGCGCGGGAGCAGTTGCGTCAGTGCGTAACCTTGGATCAGCCCCGGCGGCGCGGTTTCCGGTTCGATGTAGCTCGCGCCGTCCCAACTGTAGTAGCCCATGCGCAGGAAGGCGCGCAAGTTGGTCAGCCCGACGAACGCAATTCCGAAGGAGTCGAGCATCAAATCGGCGGGCAAGCCGCTGATGCCATAGACCAGATAATCCGCATACTTTTCGTTGATTTCAACATAAAACGTTGCGGCGGCGTGCAGCGACAAGGCACATTCGTAGCGTCCCGGTCGCACCGCACGCCAAACCACCGCTTCAACTCGAGCGCCGTTGATCACGGGGAACAGTTCACCGAGACCAACAAACAGGGTCCCGATGTGCAGCCCGCCGGAACGGAGGGCAACGTTCACAGCGTGACCTCCCGACGTTCCTCGGCGGAGCGCCGCGTCGCCAGCACCAGATCGAGGATCGTCGCGCCGTCGCGCAGGGGTGTGCGCGTCTGCTCGCCCGTCTGGATCGCGTTGATCAGATCGCGCAGCATGGTCAAGCGCATGTCGCGCAGCGAGTCGATTTTGGTGACGGGCGTATCCGGCTGATCGGTGTGCGCGAAGGTCGCCATGTTGGCGCTCGCAAAATCAGCCGTCAGCTTCTCCGCCACGACGCGGTAATCGCCGATCCACTTACCGGGGATGGCGTTGTTGGTCGCCGTGATGACGCCCATGCCCCCATCCGCAAACGTGACCGTCGTTGCGCTCGTGTCTTCGCTGGTGTAGCCCGGCACCGCCTTATGGAAAAGATTCGCCTGACGGCTGTAGACGGCAACGGGCTGCCCCATGAAATAGCGCATTAGGTCAAACAGGTGAATCGCCTGCTCGATCACCTGCCCACCGGATTTGTCCCGGTCGCGCCACCACGACGCATGCAGCGCATTGCAGAAGTAGCGCCCGTTGAACAGGGCAACGCCGCCCGTTTGCCCGGCAGCAGACAATGCTTTGAAAGCCTCGACCGCCTCGCCAAAGCGGAACTGAAACCCGACCTGCGTCTTGATCCCCGCCCGTTCAACCGCATCGACCATGCGCCACGCCCGCTCTGAATCGAGCGCAATCGGCTTTTCCATCAGGATGTGGATGCCGTTCGCCGCCGCCCGTTCGACTTCATCCGTATGGGCAAACGGCGGCAGCGCGATCACCACCATCTCGAGCTGAGCGTCGTCAAGTAAAGCGCGATTGTCGGTGTAGATTGCAGCGTGCGGCGCGTGCTTCGCCGCAAAAGCGTGCGCCTTTTCCTCGGTGCGGTTGCTCAACGCGACGATCTCCACGCCTTCATCTTTCAGGCTGTTGATGGTGGCGGCATGCCGTCCCGCGACATCGCCCGTGCCAATGATCCCGATCCGCATCATGTACCTCCAAATTCGAGTACGGCGAGCAAGACATCGTTCGGGCGTTCGTCAATCATCCGGTACAGGGACTCGGCGTCCGCAAACGGAGCGCGGTGCGTGATCAGTGCGCGCAGATCGAGCACGCCGTCCGCCTGCAAGCGGATCGCCGACTGCCACAGGCGCAGCTTCGTCCAGCGATAGCTCAGTTCAGGCGACACGCCGGAAATCTGCGAACACACGAGGTTGATCCGGTTATGGTGGAACTCCGCGCCGAGCGTCAGTCCCTTAGCCTCGCCTTGGAAGAAACCCATCGCCACGACGCGCGCCGAATAGGCGGCGGCGCGAATCGCCTCGTTGAGCGCGACCGTCGAGCCGGAGACTTCGATGCACACGTCCGCGCCCAGCCCGCCCGTCAAATCTTTGATCGCTTCGGCGGCGCTGCCCTGCCCCGCATTGAGGACGATGTCCGCGCCTAAGCGCTGCGCCATCTCCAAGCGCGCGTCGAGCAGATCGACCGCAATGACTTTCGCGCCGGAGCGTTTCGCCATCTGCGCGACAATTTGACCGAGCGCCCCTAGTCCGAAAATCGCGACCGTATCGCCTAAGCGAATCGCGGCATCGTGCACGCCATTCAGCGCGATCGCGCCGAGATGCGAGAAAATGCCGCACAGTGGATCGAGTCCGGCAGGCATCAGGCGTGGGCGAGCATAATCGACCTTGGCGACATGGTGCGTGCGATGTCCCCATGTGCCAAACAAATGCGCGCCGACCGGGATGTCGCTCACTGCTGAACCGACCTCGACAACTGCGCCGACTTCCTCATACCCGAGATTCAGCACCGGGTAGCTGAAGCTCGGCTCCGCGGACTCGACGAACAAGCGCCGATCCGCATCCCATCGGCGGGTCAGATAGGGATTCGTGCCGCGCCAGTAAGTCAATTCCGTGCCCGCGCTGATGCCGGAATACAGGGTCTGGATGCGCACTTCGTCGGGCTGCAGCGGCGCGTCAGGGAGAGTTTGAAAAGCGCCGGAATAGGGAGCATCAAAGACAAATAAAGTACTCATTGAAACACTTCCTAAGTGAAATCATTCCGGGGCTGATCATACCGCACCGCGCGCAAAAGGCGGTAATACCGTTGGTCAGCGCCCCGCGTTCCACTGGTGTTCGGCATCCTCAAGCTGACGACGAAACCAGTGATGAATATCGTTTTGCCGCACCTGTGCTTTGAGTTTGCTTGAGCGGTTGTGCCTCTCCGCCGCTGGCATGTCGAGCGCCTGCCGGAGCGCTTCGCGTGTGCTGTAAACGTCGTAGGGCGAAACCAACAGCGCGGCGTCACCGAAGCCTTCGGCCACACCTGCTTCTTCAGACAGGATGACCACCCCGTCCTGACGATTGAGCGCTGCGCCCTCTTTCGCCACCAGGTTCATGCCATCGGCAAGCGGGTTGACGAGCAGAACATCATACAACGTGAACGCGGCCACCGCCCGGTCATAGTTGTTGCCCAACAGCACACGGATCGGCTCCCACTCGCCATCGCTCAACGTCGCATTGATCTCGCCGACGAGCGCCATCAGTTCCCGCAGATAGCTGCGATATTCGGTCACTTCGGTGCGCGACGGCACCAGCAGCGCCAGCATATCCACGCGACCGCAGTATTCCGGATGGGCGAGCAGCAGATTTCGGAAGGCGAGGAAACCGCGCAGAATATTCTTGCTCGGCTCGACGCGATCTACGCGCAAAATGAGCTTGTGTCCCTCGTACTGATTTTGGAGGCGTGCAACGTGCTGCTGAACCTCAGGACTGTCTAGCCGCTGTTCCAGATACTCCACATCGACGGAAATCGGGTACGGGGTCGCCTCAACTTCGCGTCCTCGGAAGACAAGCCGACGCCACGGTTTGCTCACCCGAACATCCGGGAGCACGTCGACACACGTCTGGAGAAAGCGGCGGGTGTCGCGTTCTGTCTGGAAGCCAATGCGATCCGCGTGCAGCATCGCCGTGATGAGTTCGCGGCGCATGGGGAGTGGCAGCACGCGCCACGCATCAGCACTGGGCCACGGAATGTGGAGAAACGACTGAATGATGACCCGATCACCGACCAGTTCACGCAGAAACCGCGGAAACAGGTACAGATGATAGTCCTGCACCAGCACGAGGACCCGCCCTTCAAGCTGCTGAACGCTCTCCGCGACCGCCTGCGCTAACTGCCGGTTGATGGCCGCGTAACCGTTCGACCACGCCTTCCACGTATTCTCATCAATGATGGGATGGCGCGGCGTGTCGTGAAGTTGATGCTGGACGAACCAGAGCAGTGGATTGCTGATCACGTTGTAGTAGGCATGATACTGGGCCGCGTCGGGCTGCACGAGCCGAATGCTCATTTCCTCTACCTGCTGAGTGCCTGCGCCCATCAGGTGCAGCCACTCGCGATCGCCTTTGCTCAACGCGCATGAGATCCACAGGATGTCGTGCTGGCGTGCGACCGCGCTGAGGGCCGTGACCAGCCCTCCCGACCCCCGAACGGCGTGTGGCTCACCATCACGCACGGAAAACGAGAATGGTCCTCGGTTGGAAACGACTATGATCTGCACAGGATTGTTTTGCATTAGTTCTCTCCTAAGCTTTGACCAACGGTGGGCGGTGTTCCAGTATCCAGCGCAAACAGTGCGTGACATCTGACACGCCATTAGCTATCACATCACAGACGGCGAATAGGTCAGGCGGCGTGCTCGGATGCACGACCCCAACCGACAACGCCTGAAAGTCACGAGTCGGATCAGCGACCAGTTCGCGCAGCGCGCGCATCGCGGCGTAATCGGTCGCGTCATCGCCAAGAAAGATCGCGCTATCGAGCTGATAGTTGACCACAATGGCGCGAACGGCAGTCCCTTTGTCCACGTGCAGCGGCGGCTTGATATCCCAGATAAACTGGCCCGCACTCAATTGCAGCCCCGTCAGCGTACACAACGGCAGCAGGTGTGCCTGCAAGCGCGTCTTCATCGCCACCGGGTCGTCGGCCAAGCGATAGTGGACAGACCCGGTGACGCCTTTGTCCTCGACGATGACACCCGGCAATTCCAGAGAGCGCACCCCGGTGAGCACAGTCTGCAGCCGCTCTCGCCACGCAAGGGCGCTTTCGACCAGTCTTGGCCCATCAGCGTGCCAGCGTTCCAACCCGTGATTGCCATAGTAGACGAGCTGCGGACGCGTAAACCGCGCCCGGACATCCTGAACGCCCCGGCCAGAGACGAGGGCGATAACCGTCACCTGCTCCACTAGTCGGTCGAGGAGACGTACGTTCTCTGGATCGATGGTCGCCACATCGGGGTGCGGGGCGAACCCGCTCAAGGTGCCATCGAAGTCCGAGACGAGACCGAAGCGAGGACGCGCCAGCACACTCAGCAACCGCTCTGTATGCCGTTCCCAGTGCTGATCCATCGCGTGTTTCACGCCGCTTTGCTCCCTATCGCCAATTTGTGACTTAATGAACAACGAAATGTCTTATCAGGATACTATAAAAGTCATTTCAATTGACATTAAGGTACGACTTGAGATTGACCGACGCCTGCTCAATGTCGGCGGGGACATATCGTGATACCCCCATCCTTATGAAGATGTCGTTGAGCTTTCGTCATCAACTTGAACCGACACGGAACTAATCCAGCATCAGTGACCTGTCGGGAGAAGGTGTGGTCGCAACCATTCGGCCACACCGTGTTTCTCGGGAGTTCGGCGGTTAGCCACTAGCTCTGAAGGGCTCCTCCGCGCCTTTCACGCCCTGCTCATCTCCAACTACTTGACAGTCTCCTAAATCAGTTTTACCATGATGGAAGCGCTTCCACGAGCAAAGAGTATTATTTAGAGCGGGTGAAGTTTGTGATGCCCAAACCAACGATTTACGATGTAGCGCGAGCCGCGGGGGTCGGCGTGGGGACGGTCTCGCGCGTGCTTAACAACAGCAGTCGGGTCAGCCCGGAAACACAAGAAAAGGTGCTGACCGCGATTCGGGAGCTCGGTTTCCGGCGCAGCAAAGCCGCGCGGCAGCTTTCGACGGGCACACAGCATCGGAACATTGGCGCCATCATGCCGTACATCACCCCGCCCTCATTTGTGGAGCGTCTGCGCGGTATGCAGACCGCCCTAAGTCACCAAGCCAACGACTTCAACCTGATTCTCTACACCGTCAGCGAACCACAGCGGCAGCACGACCAACTGCTCGCGTTGATTGACCAATCCAATCTGGATGGGCTGTTGATCACAACCCTCAACCTGACCGACGAGGAGCGCGAGCTGTTAACGCAGGCGGGCATCCCGTTTGTGCTGCTCAGCGATGTGTGCGCCGGCGAACCCAACTGCATCAGCCCCGATAACATCCATGGGGGGTACATGGCCACGCAGCACCTGCTCGAACTGGGACATCGCCGCGTCGCCTATGTCGGCGATGAATTCCCGAATGACTACGGTGTGCCCACAGGCGAACTCCGCTATCAAGGGTATGTATCCGCTCTGGAAGCATACGGTGTGCCCTTCCACGCGGACTACGCCGCCTTAGGTGTCCATGGTGAGGAAGCTGCGTACAAGCTCACGCAGGGACTGCTGTGCTTACCCGAACCACCCACCGCCATCTTCGCCATGTCCGACATTCAGGCGATCGGCTGCATGCTGGCGATTCGCGCGGCGGGCCTGCGCGTGCCGGAAGATATCTCCGTGATCGGTTTCGATGATGTGCAGTTGAGCCGCTACGTCGGGCTGACTACCGTGCGTCAGCATCTGGAACACAGCGGCTACCTCGGCATGCAGACCCTGCTCGACATGTTGAGCACACCCGACAACGTGCAACCGCGGCACCTCCCACCACTAGAACTGGTGGTGCGACAGACCACGCAGCGGCTGGATCCAACTTAGGGGCAATCAGAACCACGCCTGCCCGGTGCAGCGTCACTTCTGTTGGCGGTTTTGCGAAGCTAAGTGAGAGAGGAGCGAGTTATCGACAGTGAAAGAAACGGACAGAGCCGGGTGGCCGCCCGACCCTGTCGCCAGGCCCATTATTGAACCTGATTGACAAACATAGGAGATATTAGCATGAAACGTTTGTTTTATCTGATCCTGACCACTACCGCCGTATTGGCGATTTTCGGCCTAGCCCTGCAGGCGCCGAAAGTCTCCGCGCAGGCGGTCGACTGCGGCACCGAGCCGGTCACGCTCCGCGGCTACTTCGAAACCGGGTTTGACCTGCCCTTCCGCCTTGCCGAAGAATTCACGAATCAGTTCCCCAACGTTACTTGGGACATCAGCCAGGACCAGTTCGCCAACCTGATCAACGCGACCCCGCGTCTGCTCTCGGGCGACAATCCGCCGGATCTCATCCGTCTGCCCACCATGGTGTCGTTCGCCAATCAGGGTTTGCTCAAGAACCTGGATGAATACGCGGAAGCCTTCGGCTGGAACGACTGGCCGGTGCCGCAGCTCAATCAGAACCGTGTCGCGGAAGATGGTACGCGCGGTTCCGGTTCGCTCTTCGCGATGGGCCTCAACTACAGCCTGACGGGCATCTTCTACAACAAAGAACAGGCCGCGCAGATCGGCATGACCGAACCGCCGGCGACCCTCGCCGAATTCGAAGCCCTGCTCGCCGCCGCCAAGGACGCGGGTCTGCTCCCGATCATGCAGTGGGGCAGCGCGCAGAGCGGTATGGGTCTGGCCTTCCCGCTGCAGGCGCTGATGGCGTCGGTCGGCTCGGTCGATCCCATCAATGACTGGATCTTCCAGAAGCCCGGCGCGACCATCGATACGCCCGAAAATCTCGTCGCCGCGCAGCATCTGGCCGACTGGATTGCCAATGGCTACTTCCCCGAAGACATCAACGCCATCGAATACACCGATGCCAACGCGCGCTTCAGCGAAGGTGAAGGCGTCTTCATCTTCAATGGTGACTGGCAGAATGCCGCCTACGATGCGACGATGGCTGGCAATGTCGGCTTCTTCGTCATGCCGTCTGCTGAAGAAGGTGGCGCGCCCGCGGCCATGTCCGCCCCGCTGACCTTCGGCATCGCGGCCAACGCCGCCAACGCGGATTGCGCGGCCTTCTTCCTCAACTGGGTCGGCTCGAACGAAACGGCGCGCCAGATCGGCGTGGACGTCGGCGGCTCGAACCCCGGTGGCCCGTCCGGTCTGCCCATGCCCGAAGTAGCAGAAGGTTCGATCACCATTGAAACGCTCGCCGCCGGTTCCGTGATCGGCGAAGCCGGTACGTCGATGGACTTCATCGCCAATGCCACCAGCGCGATCTTCGCGCAGGGCTGGACGCCGGAACTCCAGAAGATGGTCGGCGGTCGGCAGGATGCGGCGGGTCTGCTCCAAGCGGTGCAGGCTGAATACGAGCGGCAGCTTTCGGAGTAAGAGGTAACGGCCGCAGGGCGATTGCCTGCGCCTGCCTGATCGACTATGACAATGAACACGTCAGACAATCGTCCCGCGGCTCCAAATATCTCCCGGCAGACCCCCTTCCAAAAGGGGGCGCGCCGGGAGCACTTCATCGGCTGGCTGTTTGTCCTGCCCGCCTTAATCATGTACGCTGTCTTTGTGCTCCTCCCCCTCCTGATGAGCATCCAGTATTCATTTGTGCGCTGGAACGGCATCGGTCAGATGACGTGGGTGGGGCTCGATAACTATGTTCGCGTCCTCGAAGACCCCGATCTGCTGGGAACGATCATCAATTCGCTCCGGTTGGTCGTCTTCTTCAGTTTCATTCCGGTGTCGCTCGGGCTGGTGGTCGCCAGCATCATGCATCGCACGGCCACGGGGCGCTTCGGCGCGACCGCGCGCACGGTTTTGTTTCTCCCGCAAGTCATCCCGCTCGTGGCCGCCGGGATCATCTGGGGGCGCTTGCTCTCGCTCCCCGGTCTGGTCAACGAGATTCTCCGCGGCATCGGCCTCAGCACCGTCACCCGGGCGTGGCTCGGCGACTTCGACTGGGCGCTGCCCGCCGTCGGTTTCATCGGCATCTGGGTGCTGCTCGGCTTCTGCACCGTCCTCTTGTGGACAGGCATGACCAAGCTCGACCCAGCGCTCTTTGAGTCGGCGCGCATTGATGGCGCGAGCTGGTTCACCGAATTCAGCCGCATCACCGTGCCCCTGCTGCGCAACGAGATCGGCGTGTGCCTCACGGTAACGGTGATCGCCGCGCTAGCCGCATTCGACATCGTCTACGTATCCACCGCGGGCGGTCCGGGCAATTCGACCGCCGTCCCCGGCATCCAGATCTATATTCTGGCATTCACCGAACAGCGGATTGGCCCGGCGTCAGCGCTGGCGGTCATTTTGACCGGGCTGGTGCTGATCATCATCCTCCCCTTCCAACGCCTCAACCGGGAGGCCAAATAATGAAGATTGACCGTTCCGAACTGTACAGCGGACGACTGCTGCTGCTCGGCCTCATGGTGATCACCATCCTGCCGTTCATCAGCATTTTCATGACGGCGCTGCATCCGTCGAATACCGTGCCCGGTGGGCTGGAATGGCCTGCTGACCCGCAGTGGGGCAACTTCATCGAAGCCTTCAATGTCGCGAATATGACCGCGCTGTTGGGTTCCAGCCTGTACATCGTGCTCGCGGTCGTGCCCGTGTCGCTGCTCATCTCGACGATGGCCGGATTCGCGATTGGTCAACTGCGCATCCCCGGCTCCCGCATCTTGCTCGCGTTGTTCGTCTTTGGGCTCACGCTCCCCTTCGGCGGGATCATCGTGCCGCTCTACTATCTCGAACGCGCGCTCGGCATCTACAATACGCGCCTCGCCGTGGTGCTGCCGTTGATCGGCTTGTACATGCCCTTCGCCGTGTTCTGGATGCGCGCGCATTTCGTCAACATGCCGAGCGAGATCTCTGAGGCGGCACGCGTGGATGGCGCCACGCTGTGGGACTTGTTCGCGCGCATTCACCTGCCGCTGGCGCGCGCACCGATGGCGTCGCTCGGTATCCTGATGTCGGTGTGGACGTGGAATCAGTTTTTGCTGGCGCTGGTGCTCGTCGAGGACCCGACCGAACGCACGATGGCGGGGGCGCTCGGCGCGTTTCAGGGTCACTATGCGACCAATGTCCCGCTGCTGTGCGCGGGTACCATTCTGATCCTGCTGCCGACGCTGATCGTCTTCGTGCTGTTCCAGCGGCAGATTATCTCCGCGCTGCTGCAAGGGTCGGTCAAGGGCTAGACGACCTCAGTCCCTCCCCGAATTCGGGGAGGACGGGGCACTTTTGACAAGCGTATGTAGGGACGACCAGAAGGCCGTCCGCTGATTACGGACGCGCAGAAGCGCGTCCCTACGAAATCTGTTTTCCCTCAAACCAATGCCTTAATGGTTCCCGATGTTAAAACTGTCCTGCCATGAACGAATTCAGGGAGGGGTCATACAGTGCTTTGACTTCAGCCACCTGCAAGCGGCCGCTGCCGACGGCTAACCGCTGACGCGGATCACTTTGCGAATCTTCAGCCGCAGCACGACGATGTCGTCGTTTTTCCACGACTCCAGGAGCGGATCGGCGGCGGCATCCGGCAGATAATGCCGGGTGATGCGCGCCGTGAACACATGCCCGGGGTCATCCTCGACCGCAAAATCGCCTTGCAGCATGACGCCGGGAGTGTGCCCGCCCTGACCATCGGGCAGCGGATCGCCGCCGACCTGCACAGCGCCGCGTGGATGAGCGATCAAGTTCTGGACTTTGCGCGCGGTGCGATCCGCCATGATGACCAGTTCGTCACGGTCGTCTTCCAGCAAGAACCACAGCGGCGTAATGTGCGGATACCCTTCAGCATCAACGGTTCCCAACCGGGCGACCAACGGCTGCTTCAATACGTCACGAACATCCTTCAGTGTCACCGACATGCAATTTCCCCTTTGTCCACAGCGATCTGATGACCATCTTACCTCGACTGATGCATTGTCCACCACGAGTGCGACCCGTGGCATTCGTGGTCGAGCAGCTTCTTGGATAGAATGGCAAGCCTGATCGCAAAGCTGATCCCTATCCGCGAAAGGCGGCTCACATGCCCATCTCCCAGCAGCAGGTCGACGCCCTGTTTGCGCGTTGGAATCGTACCGACTCCCCCGGCTGCGTGCTCGGCGTCATCCAGGATGGCCATCTCATCTATCAGCGCGGCTACGGTATGGCGGATCTGGAGCGCGAAGTGCCTTTGAAACCCGAATCGGTGCTGGACATCGGGTCGACGGGCAAGCAGTTCGCCGCCATGCAGATCGCGCTGCTGGCCGAGCGCGGGGCTTTATCGCTGGATGATCCCGTCCAGAAGTACATCCCGGAACTGCCACAGTACGACCACCCGATCACAATTCGCCAACTCCTGCACCATACCAGCGGCCTGCGCGACTATCTGCTCCTGCTGCTGCTCGCGGGCAAATCGTTTGCTGTGATGCAGGATGTCGATGCGCTCTTGGAACTGATTGGCCGCCAGCATCACCTCAACTTCGTGCCCGGTGAGGAATTCCTGTACTCCAACACCGGCTATCTCCTGCTGGGGGTGATCGCGTCCCGCGTGACCAACACCCCCTACCCTGACCTGCTGCGCGCGACCTTCTTCGCACCCTTGGGCATGAACGCCAGTGACATCAACGACGATCCGCAGCGGATCACCCGCAACCGCGCGCTCAGCTATTCTGGCAGCATCGAGAGCGGTTTCCGCAGTGAAGCGATTGAGCCGGGCGGCTTTGGCGACGGCCCGATCCTCACGACCGTGGCCGACCTCTATCGCTGGGATCAGAACTTCTACGCCAACCAGCTTGGCGGCGGTCAGGCGCTGATCGAGCAAATGGTCACGTCCGGCCAGTTCAACGATGGCCAGCCGATTGGCTATGGACTGGGATTGTTTGCCAGCGAGTATCGTGGGCTGCCGACCATTCATCATGGCGGGGCGTGGGCAGGCTACCGTGCCGAACTGCTGCGCTTCCCCGAACAGCGCTTTTCCGTCATTGTGCTGGCGAATTTGGGCAGTATCTCGCCGTCGCAGCTCGCGAAGCAGGTCGCCGATCTGTATCTCGCCGATGTCTTCCCCGAGCCGCTGCCCGAACTGCCCATCCTCCCTGCCGATCAAGCCGTCGATTTGACGCCGTTCGTCGGGTTCTACCAGAATGACCAGACCCGCGCCGTGATCGAACTGACGCAGCAAGAGGGTGAACTAGCAGCGATTCTGTCGGGATATCCGCTCAAGCTGGTGCCAGAGGCGGCGGGGCGCTGGCGCGTGACCAACTTGCCGTACCGCTTCCATCTGGAGATCGCAGGGCCGGGTGTGCTGCGCACGGAAGATGAGTTCAGCCCGCGGGGCGCCGAAGTCTACCGTCAGCGCCCCGCAGATCGTGTGTCCTCAGAGGAGATCCAGACGCTGTGCGGCGAATACCACTCCGACGAATTGGACGTCAGCTACCACCTGAGCATACAAGCGGATGCGCTGCACTTGCGCATTGGTGACCATGCTCCCCAAGCCTTGCGCGTCGTGAACCGCGATCTGCTGACGAGCGGTGAGGGCGTGGTGTTCGATGTCACGCGCAGCGAGTCCGGAACGATCAGCGGGTTATCCGTCTCGGCAGGGCGGGTGCGCCATGTCGCCTTGACGCGCGTGGGAAACTCACCGAGCTAAACAGTCCGCTGTGTCGCCTGAGTGACACGCGGACTCCCCGTCTAGGCGCTCACGGAGAACGCGCCTTCGAGCCCGTGCGTCGAATCCGGCCCGATCCAGACTTTGAACGCCCCCGGCTCGACGCGGTACTGCATATCCAAACTATGGAAACCGAGTTCGCTGACTGGGATCTCGAAGCGCACTACCCGCTGTTCGCCCGCTGCTAACGTGATGCGCTCAAAGCCTTTCAGCTCCTTGACCGGGCGCGTCACCGAACCGACCAGATCGCGCACATAGAGCTGCACCACTTCGGCGCCAGCGCGGCGGCTGTCGTTGGACACGGTGGCCGTCACCTGCAGCACCCCATCCCGCGCGACGGTGGGTGTCAGCACGGCGAGATCACTGTACACAAACCGGGAATAGCTCAGGCCGGCGCCGAACGCGAACAGCGGCGCATTGGACTCGTCGAGATAGGTCGAGCGGAATGGTTCGAAAAACTGGGTTGTGCCCGCGCCTTCGGCGGGTCGTCCGGTCGCTTTGTGCGCATAAAACACGGGGATTTGCCCTTCAGCGCGCGGGAAACTAGCCGTGAGCTTGCCCGACGGGTTCACCGTGCCGAACAGGAGATCGGCAACCGCCTGCCCGGCGCGGATACCGCCATGCCACGCCACCAGCAGCGCCGCTGACTTTTGGGCGATCTGCGGGATGACGAGCGGCCGACCGCTCATCAGCACGGTGATGATGGGTTTCCCGGTCGCCACCAGCGCCTCGAACAGCGCTTGCTGTTGGCCGGGCAATCCGAGATACACCCGCGAGTGCGCTTCTCCGCTCATCGCCGCGCTTTCGCCAACCACCAGCACCACGACATCTGCCTGGTCGGCGGCCTGTACCGCCGCGGTCAGGTTCAGATCATCACCTTCGATAGAACAGCCCTGCTCATAGATCACCTGCGCGTCATACTGCGCCGATCCGTGCAGCACTGTCTCGACGGCGTACGCCTGACTCGCCATGGACCATGTGCCGAGCAGGTCGGCGCGGTTATTCGCCAGCGGCCCGATCAGCGCAATGCGCTGCTGGCCGACTGCGAGCGGCAGCACCTCATCGTCATTCTTGAGCAGCACCATCGACTGCTGCGCCACCTCCAACGCCAGCGCCTGAAATTCCGGAGCCATGAGCGTATCTTGGGCGAGGGTGGTGTCGAATTCGGCGTGTTCAAACAGACCGAGGCTAAACTTCAACTGCAAAACGCGGCGCACCGCTTCGTCAACCAGCGCGAGGGGCACTTCGCCCTCTCTGACCAGGTTCGCGAGGTGTTGATCATACGCGCCGCTCTCCATGTCGAGATCGACGCCCGCGAGGATGCTCAATTTGGCCGCCTCCCGCAGATCCGCCGCGACTCCATGCTGCACGAGCTCGCCAATCGAGTTGTAGTCGCTAACCACGACGCCGTTCCAGCCCCATTCATCGCGCAGGACTGTGCGCAGCAGGAAAGCATTGCAGGTGCCCGGCACCCCCGCGATCTCGTTGAACGCGCTCATGAGGCTGCCCGCGCCCGCCGCCAGTGCCGCTTTGAACGGCGGGAGGTAAATATCGCGGAGCGTACGCTCCGACAGTTCGACCGAGTTGTAATCGCGCCCACCTTCCGCCGCGCCATAGCCGACGTAATGCTTGGGGCACGCGGCAATGCGATGCCCAACCGGCAGATCATCCGTCTGGAAGCCGCGCACCCGCGCGAGCGCCATGGCCGTCCCCAAACACGGATCTTCGCCCGCGCCTTCAGCGATCCGTCCCCACCGGGCGTCGCGCGCAATGTCGATCATCGGCGCGAAAATCCAATCAATGCCCACCGTAGAAGCTTCAATCGCGGCGGCGCGGGATGCCCGTTCCAACAGGTCGGGATTCCACGTGCAGGACTCCGCGAGCGGGATCGGGAACACGGTGTGCAGCCCATGAATCACATCATGCCCGATGAGCATGGGAATCCCAAGGCGCGACTCGTGCCGCGCCGCACGCTGAATCTCGTGGTTCACCTTCCGCTCTGCCGAAATCGTCGCGCCCGCTTCGCCTTTGCGGATCTTCTCGATGATGCGGGGATTCACTTTGATCGGAAACTCGTACGTTTCGCCCTTCTGCTCGGCTAACTTCTGCTCACGAAACGCCTGATCCCAGTCCATGGGCGCAAACGCGCTCAGCATAACTAACTGGCCGACTTTCTCTTCCAGTGTCATGCGCGCTAACAAATCGTCGATTTTTGCCTGGGTGCTGGGGTCGGGTTGTCTGGCATGGGACAAAAACTTGCTCATCGTCGTGTATCTACTCCTCGGAGATGCGTCCGCATAGCCTGATTATACGCTCAGACGCGCCCTAATCCTGCTCTGGTTTCAGGCAGAGCAGGATCGCCAACACCGGAATTTGGGCGCGTATCTTCTTTGTGGGGAGTTGGACGGACGCGGTTGACCTAGTATTCCCAGTTGCGCCGCAGCAACCGTGATTGCAGCAGCGTGATCACGAGGATGATCAGGAACAACACAATACCCATCGCTGAGCCGTAACCAAGCTGGAGTTCGCCAAACGCGACCTGCCACTGATACACGGAGACGACAATCGTCGAATTCAGGGGGCCGCCGGGCTTATCCGCGCCCGACGCCACGGTCATGATGTAGATTGGGCCGTAGACCTGCAGTGAGTTGATGACGCCCGTGATGATCACAAACACGGTGGTCGGGCGCAGCAGCGGCAGCGTGATGCGCCGGAAGGTTTGCCAGCGCGTCGCGCCATCGACGCGCGCCGCTTCGTAGAATGTGGACGGAATCGCGCTCAAGCCCGCCATGAAGATCACGATGTCGTAGCCGAGGTTTTTCCAGACCGCGTAGATGATCACGGAGAACAGCGCCGTCGCGGGTGAGCGCAGAAACGGCTGCTGCGGGAGTCCAGCCAGCGCGAACACCTGATTGAACAGCCCGTAGCGCGGCTGGTAAAAGCCGACCGACCAGATGAGCGCGGTCGCAATCACCGAGGTGACGACCGGGAGAAAATAGACGGTGCGGAAAAAGCCCGCCAGCCGTCCCGCCGCATTGATCGCCAGCGCGCACAGCAGCGCCAGCACAATCGAGAGTGGCATGTAGATCAGCGCGTATTTGAAGGTATTGACGACGGAAGCTTGAAATACGGGATCATTGATCAGCCGGACATAGTTATCCAGTCCAATAAACCGCCGCTCTTCCGGATTCTGAAACGCCTGCCAGTTGGTCAAGCTGCCGGCAAAGCCCGAAATGATCGGGTAGACGTAGAACACGGCGAAGAACAGCAGCATCGGCAGAATCACCGACCAGACGAAAATCTGCTGGTTGCGGCGAAAGCTGTTCTTACCTTCGGGCACGGAACGCGTCGCAGCGCGTGTGGAAGCAGCAGCCATATTCGTCACCCCGTCACTTCATACCCGTCAGAGTAATGCCTTCGATAAAGCGGCGCTGCGCCAGCACATACACGATCAGCACCGGGAGCACGGCGACAAACGACGCCGCCGATACCAGCCCAATGTCAACCGTCCCGCGTCCGCGGAACTGCGCCAGTCCCAGCGGCAGTGTATACAGGCTCGGGTCGTCGAGCACCACGAGCGGCCAGAGGAAGTTATCCCACTGGAACGTAAACGTGAAGATCGCCAGCGCTGCCAGCGCCGCGCCAGAGAGGGGCAAGATTACGCGCAAATAGATGCCGAGTTCGGACGCGCCGTCGATGCGCGCCGCGTCGATGAGTTCGTTGGGGATGTTGGCGATCTGCTGACGCATGAGGAAGATGCCGAATGGCGTGAAGAGAATCGGCACGATCAGCGCGAGGTAGTTGTTGCGCCACCCCCAATCCGCCACCATGTTGAACAGCGGAATAAGCGTCACGCTGAAAGGCACGACCAGCATGCTGATCACCAGCCAGAAGATCACGTTTTTGAAGCGAAACTCGAATTTGGCGAACACATACCCGGCGATGCTGCTCGTAAACAGTGTGATGAGCGTGATGACGATCACCACGAAGGCGCTGTTACGGAAGAAGATCAGCATGCTGCCCGTCGTCAGGTTGCCGATGTCCTGCCAGTTTTTGAGGGTGAATTCCTGCGGCCACCACGTCGGGGGAATCGCCGTGCCTTCGCGCTGCGTCTTGAAGGAACTGATGAACATCCAGTAGAACGGGCCGATCATCGCCACCGAGCCGATCCCGAGCACGATCCATAAGACGAGCCGTTCCCAGTCCAGCCGACGCCAGCGCCAGTCGACGGCGGTGGGGTTTTCGCTCACGCGGGCTGAGTCCATCGTGCTTTCCTCCCGTTTGATCATAGAGGGCGAACTCTTCGTTCGCCCTACCATCGGTGCTTAAATCAATTGCCGAATGTCGCCAAGCTGCAGCGCGCCTTATTCGGCGGGCGCAACGTAGCTGCGTTCGGTGATCAGGTAGTTCTGGTCGCCCTGTTCCGCGAGGAACGCATTGTAGCGCGTCGTCACGTCGTCGAGCACGGCCTGCGGTTCTTCCGCATTGAGGATCACGCGCTCAAACATTTCACGCAGATACGTGTCCGCTTCGAGCGGTTGTTCGCCCGCATTGACGCGGTACGGAATGGTGACGGCGGCGCTTTGCAGCACGTTACCTTCGTCGCCTTCCAGCAGGCGCGGGTCGTTGAGCAGGTCAACGCGATCCGGCGGGACGGCGTGCACCTTCGCCCATTCGATGCGGCGTTCGTCGGTGCCCAGCGCGTACTGGATAAAGCTGAACATCGCGGCCTGTTCTTCTTCCGGATAGTTGGCGAATACGGCGATGCCTTCTTCCGGCAGCGTCAAGCCCCACGACGGCGTCGGGCCACCCGACCACGTCGGTTCGGGCACGGTGCTGAACTTGCCTTCCCACGCTTCGTCGGAGACGAGGCTGCCCGCCCAGTAACCGTGGCTGATGAAGCCCGCGGCGCGTTCCGTCGAGAACATATCGAAGTGGCGTTCCAGCAGCGGATCGTCGATCTTGTGGACATGATACCAGTCGCTGATGAACTGGAGCGCCGCCACGCCTTCCGGGCTGTTCCAGATTGCCTGCGTGCCGTCTTCGTTGTACTGGAAGCCGCCCGCTTGATAGATCAGGTCTTGCCACAGCCACTTCTGCGAATAGTAGTGGTTCAGCGCGACGCCGGGACGGACCACATTGCCGCTGCCATCGTACTGGGTGAGCTGCTTGGCAAATTCAACAAAGTCTGCCCAGTTCGCGGGCGCGTCGGCGGCCGTCAAACCAGCTTCTTCCAGCATCGTGTTGTTCAGGAAGACGATCGAGCAGTAGTAGCCGAAGGTGCTGGTGTACACCCGCCCGTCCATCGCGGCCAGGAACGGCGTGCTGGCGAGCTGCGAATAATCAAACAGGTCTTCCGGATACGGGGCGAGCAGACCGGCGCGCTGCAGCGCCGGACGCCAGTCGGCGTGCACGTTGCTGATCGGCGGGTTCTGTTCGGCTTCGTTGGCGGTCAACAGCTTGGTGCCGAGGTCGCCATACGGGAACGTCGTGTAATTCAGCGTGACGCCGGGATTGGCTTCCTGCCACTCGGTGATCAACTGCTGCATGTAAGCCTGACGCGGCTCATATTCCCAATCCCAGAAATCCGCCGCGCCCTGAAAACCCTGCGCGGACAAACGCTTCAACGGCGAACCGGCGAGCAGCAAACCACCCGCGGCCCCTAACGACAATTGCAAGAAATTGCGGCGGCTTAAAGAACCTTTTTTCTGCATGACACTTCTCCTCATTTCCTCTCGTGGGCGCGATGGTAAGCATTAACTGCAGCAGGGGGCGCACTAAGCGAACGCCCCGCGCAGCAGACGTCCCCCTAGCTCAGTTGGGCTTTGTTCGTGTGATCCTCATTCAACTCGATCACGGCGGTCAGGTTGTTCGGCAGGTCCGGATTCAAGCCTTTGGCGACCGTGTGGTGATAGATGGCGAGATGCAGGATCGGCAGGTACAGCGGCCCGCGTTCGGCATCAGTCAGCCCCTCCGGCAGCACGATCTGCTCGTCCGCCGCGGCGTCGGGCAGCGTGACCGGAGTCACGGCCAGCACGGTCGCGCCGCGCTGCCGCATTTCCGTCAACACCTGCGTTTCGGCGGTCGTCGCCGTTTCCGATACCAGCGCGACGATCAGCGTCTGCTCGTTGACCATCGACATCGGGCCGTGGCGGAATTCCATCGTCTGGTACGCTTCGGACAGGCTGAGCGACATTTCTTTCATCTTGAGCATGGCTTCGCAAGCCAGCCCATAGAGCGCGCCGCCGCCAAGGAAGAAGACCCGTTCAAACCGTTGATTTAACGTACTGCCGAACTGCTGCGCGAAATCGGCATACTGCTCGATCAGCGCGCGTCCCAACTGCGGCAGTTGCAGGAAACGCGGGCTGAGGTCGCGGTTGGCGAACGCATAGATCAAGCCCTGGGTGAGAATGAGCATGGAGGTGAAGGAGCGCGTCTGCGCCAAGCCAATTTCCTGACCCGCTCGCGCGAGCAGCGTCAGCGGGATCGTCCGCGCCAGCGTCGATTCGTCGTAGCAAGTGACCGCGGCAATCGCCTTGCCGCCCTGCGCGTTGAACGTCTCGATGGCCTTCAGCACTTCCGTCGTCTCACCTGAGCGCGAAATCACCACCATGACCGTTGACCGCCCGGCGATCAGCGTCTGATCGGTGAACAGCCACATGTCCGAGCCGGGGTGCGCTTCGGAGAGAATCCCCGTGAGCCCACGCGACAGACTCGCCCCGGCGCGCGCCAGAAAATACGGTGACCCACACCCAAGGAAAATCAGATGGTCGGGCTGGTGCTGCGCGTAGAAGGCGCGCAGCGCGCCCTGCTGCCGCGCCAATTCGTCGAGCGCGTCCTGCCACGCTTCGGGCTGGCTGAGAATCTCGCTGAGGGTCTGAAAACTGGAAGGAGAGGTCTGCATGTTTGTCCCTAAGTCGGTGCGCGCTACACGCGGAGCACCTGTACACCACAATCGGCGATCTTGCTCACTTCGTCGTCTTCGGCGGCAGTATCGGTGATGAGCGTATGAATGCGCTCCGCCGGAGCCAGACGAACCGAGCCAACTTGCTTGAATTTGCTCGCGTCGGCGACCACGATCAACTGCGCCGCCGCGTTGATGAGAAAGCGATCCGTTTCCACTTCTTGCACGTAGGTTCCGGTCAAGCCATAGTCGGGATGAATGCCATACGTGCCGTGAATGATTTTGTGCGCGTAGATGTCTTTGAGCGCCTGCTGGGTGAGATGCCCGAGCAGCGAAAATTCGGAATGACGCAGCCACCCGCCGAGCACCACGACGGTGATGTGCGGATACGCGGACAGTTCATAGGCGATGTTGATGACGTTCGTGACGACCGTCAGGTTCTTGTGGTCGACGAGGAAGGGCAGCATCGCTTCGACCGTTGTACCCGCCGTGAGGATGATCGTCTCGCCGTCGTTGACGAGGCGCGCCGCCGCTTCGGCGATGCGCCGCTTGGCGTCGGCATTCACGTCATGCCGCTGCAAGGCCGGGCGTTCCGGTTCCGCGCCGTCTTCGACCAGCAGCGCGCCGCCGTGCACGCGCGTGACCAAGCCCCGCTCTTCCATCTCTTTGAGGTCGCGGCGCACCGTCGACAAACTGATGCCTAGCTGCGTGCTCAAATCGTTGACTGAAGCTGATTTCTTTCGTCGGATTAAGGCATGAATCTGTTTCTGGCGTTCGTGGCTCAACATGTGTTTTATCTCTGCCTGACTAGGGAACACGATTGAGCGAACATCATACCGCAAATCTCTTAATTCCTAATTTGCTCTGCTACGGTCTGTCTATTCATCCAGAATCTATCATAAGTCGCCAAAAAAAGTCAACAAACTGCAAATTAATTGACAATCTCGCACAATCGCGCTATTTTGTGATTGAAAATGACGTAATCACCGACCACCCCGACCAGTTTATTCCGACCCATCACGGGCGAAAGAAGTTATTGATGTACGAAGAACGCTGGATCGACTTTTACCGCACGATGACGCGCATCCGGGCGTTTGAACGCACCGCGCGCGAAGTCTATACCGCGGGCAAGCTCCCCGGTTTTCTCCACTTGAGCATCGGACAAGAAGCGATTTCGACAGGCGCGTGTGCTGCCCTCCGTTCCGACGACTTCATGGCGAGTACACACCGCGGGCACGGCGACACCATCGCCAAAGGTGTGAGTGTCGAAGCAGCGATGGCGGAACTGTTCGGGCGCGTCACAGGATCGTGTCGCGCGAAAGGCGGATCGATGCACATCGCCGATTTCAGTCAGGGCATTCTGGGCGCGAACGGCATTATCGCCGCGGGCGTGCCGATTGCCGTGGGTGCGGCGTTGAGCTGCAAGCTGCGCAAAACGGATCAGGTGGCGCTGGCCTTCTTCGGCGATGGCGCGACCGGGAGCGGGCCGCTCCACGAAGGCATGAACATGTCGATGCTGTGGCAGCTTCCCATGATCTTCGTGCGCCAGAACAACCGCTATGCCGAATCGACACCGCTGGTCGAACACACGGGCATCGTCGACGTGGTGCAGTGGGCGTGCGGCTATGGCATGCCTGGCATCCGGGTCGACGGCAATGATGTGGTCGAAGTCTTTGACACCGTGTATCAAGCGGTCGAACGGGCGCGCATGGGCGGCGGCCCCACCTTCATCGACTGCGAGACCTACCGCCACTACGGGCACAACATCGGCGATCCCGGCACATGGCGACCGAAGGATGAGGTCGAAACGTGGAAAGCGCGCGATCCGCTGGAACGTCACCGTGCGCGCATCCTCGATGAGGGCATGGCGACCGAGGCCGAACTCGATACCATTGATGCGGAGGAACAGGCGCGCATGGATGCCGCCGTCGCCGCCGCGGAAGCCGCGCCCAAACCGGAACTGCACGAGGCGCTCGAAGGGCTATACGTCGACGAACAACTGGGCAAACAGGCTCTTCAGGGGGTGCGTCAATGAGCGCGTTACCACAAACTGGCGGTCGAGAAATCACCTTCCGCGATGCCGTGCGCGATGCGATGTTCGAAGAACTGGGACGCGACCCGAGCGTCTTCCTGATCGGCGAAGACTTGCGCGACCCGTGGGGTGGCGCGTACAAGACCACCGTCAACGTGAGCGCAGTCTACGGCAATGACCGCGTGATCAACACGCCGATTGCCGAAGAGAGCATTGTCGGCGCGGCGTTGGGGGCGGCGCTGGCAGGTTTGCGTCCGGTCGCCGAACTGCAATACCTCGACTTTGTCATGCGGGCGATGGATGCCGTCGTGAATCAGGTTGCCAAAGTGCGCTATATGAGCGGCGGACAGGCGAAAGTGCCGCTCGTCATCCGCGCCCAGGGCGGCGGTGGGAAGTCATCCGCGGCGCAGCACGGCAACAGTCTCGAATCGTGGTTGTGCCATGTGCCGGGGCTGTTCATCGCGCACCCATCTACGCCCTACGACGCCAAAGGCTTACTTAAAACCGCCATCCGCTTGGATGATCCAGTTTTCTTCATTGAACACAAAATGCTGTATATGAACAAAGGCTACGTGCCGGATAGCGACTACACTATCCCCTTCGGCGTGGCCGACATTAAGCGGCGCGGCACGGATGTGACTATCGTCGCCAATTCGCGCATGGTACTGTACGCGCTGGAAGCCGCTGAACTGCTGGCGGCAGAGGGCATTTCCGCCGAAGTCATCGACCCGCGCACGCTCGTGCCGCTGGACGAAGCGACGATTCTCGAATCCGTCGCCAAGACCAACCGCTTGGTCGTCGTCAACGAAGGCGTGGAGCGGTGCGGGTGGGCGGCAGAAGTCGCGGCGATGGTGCAGAAACGCGCCTTCAGCGACCTCGACGCGCCAATTGAGCGGGTGTGTACACGCAACGTGCCTCTGCCCTTCCAGCCGGATCTGGAAAACTACGTGCTGCCCTCTGTGCCGGATATAGTGACGGCGGCCAAAACGGCGCTGTACTTCAGCTAGCGGAGGCGAACATGCGCGTTGAAGTCACCATGCCCCGTATGGGTCAGAGCATGGAAGAAGGCACGATCCTCAACTGGTTGAAGACCGCCGGGGCGACCATCAAACGCGGCGAGCCGCTGTTCGAGATCGAATCGGACAAAGCAACCGTCGAAGTGGAAGCGTTGACCACAGGCAAGCTGGCGGAAATCATTGTGCCCGCCGGAACAACTGTGCCCGTTGGGTCGGTGGTCGCCTTTATAGAGGCGGAGGAACGGATCCCTGTCACTGCTCCATCTGCCCTTCCCCCTGAACCCGTCGGCGAAACTGCCCCGCGCCGCCAGCCGATCTCGCCCGTAGCGCGGCGCGTGGCGCAGGAACACGGCCTTGATCCGGCGGCGATCAGCGGATCGGGGCGCGGCGGACGTATCGTCAAAGATGACGTGCAAGCCACCGTTGCGCAGCGCGAATCTGTGCCCGCCAAGTCTGGGCGGTTGGATGTATCGCCCGTCGCCCGCAAGCTGGCGCGGCAGCATCAGCTCGACCTCAGGCAAATCGTGGGCAGCGCGCCGAACGGCCGCATCGTCAAGCGCGACATTCTCGCCGCGGTCGTGGCGCATACACAAGCGCCGAGTATCAGCCCTGAACGGCGCGTGCCGCTCACCCGTTTGCGCCGGATCGCGGCGGGACGCATGGCGGAGAGCAAAGCGACCATCCCGCACTTCTATCTGACACTCGACATCGCCATGGGGCGGGCGCTGGAACTCCGCGAATCACTGAAACGGCGCGGGCAGACGGTCAGCATCAACGACCTGATCCTCAAAGCAACCGCGCTGGCGCTGACCGAGTACCCTACGCTCAATGCCACCTATGCCGACGGCGACCTTATCCTTAATGAGCACGTCAATCTGGCGGTGGCGGTGGCCGTCGGCGACCGAGCGCGTCCCGAAGGCTTGACCACGCCCGTCATTTACGGCTGCCAAGCGCTCAAGCTGACCGAAATCGCCGCGCAGGCCGCCGCGTTGGCCACCCGCGCCCGCGAGAACAAACTCAAGCCGGACGATCTGAGCGGCGGCACATTCACCGTGAGCAATCTTGGCATGTACGGCATTCGCCAGTTTCAGGCGATCATCAATCCGCCGCAGGTGGCGATTCTCGCCGTCGGCGCGCTGCAAAAAGTCGCCATATTCGACGCCGACGACCGCGTGCGTCCCGTGCAGCGCCTGACCGTCACCCTGAGCGCCGATCACCGCGCGACCGACGGCGCCGAAGCCGCCAGTTTCCTCAACGTCCTGCAAACCGCGCTCGAAGACGCGTTTGTGTTGGTCGAGTAGCCGCTCATGAGCGCGCATCTCGTCACCACTCTGGGCGACCTCAGCGCCGATCAAGTCGGCTGGATGCTGGCGCACGAGCACATCTTCGCCAACTTTTACGTCGATTATGGGAACGACGCCCCGATTTCCCAAGTGATTGCACGGCTGAACCCCGAACTGGAGCGCGCGCGCCGGGCCGGGATCACGGTACTGGTGGAGGCGACGGCAGTCGGCGCGGCGCGGCGGCCTGACATCCTGATGGCGGTGTCTCAGGCGGCAGCTCTGCCCGTGCTCGCGGCGACCGGTTTGTTCAAAGAACCGGCCAAGACAATCTGGGCAGAAACATGGGGCGAAACCGGACTGCGCGACTGGCTGATCGGTGAGCTGTCCGAACATATCGACGACACCACATTTCGTGCCGGGTGGATCAAGTTGAGCGTGACCGACTCCGGCGTGCAGCCCCACGAAAGGCTGCTGCTGCGCGCGGCGGCTCAGGCCAGTCAGGCGACCAATGCCGTGGTCGGCAGTCACACGGTCGGCGCGGGGCTGGCCAATGCCGAACTCGACATTTTTGAGGCGGCGGGCGGCGACCCGGCGCGTTTCATCTGGATTCACACGCAGACCGAAGCGGATGTCAACAAACATGCGGCATTTGCGCGGCGTGGCGCGTGGATTGAGTATGACGCGATTGACGAAGATCGCCCGGATGCCGCCTATCTCGACTGGATTCTGCGCGCCTTCGACGGCGGCTACGCCGATCGCGTCCTGCTGTCACATGACCGCGCTGGCTATAATCCCACCCAACCGAACGGCGGCGCGTTCAAACCGTACACGTACTTACCAGATACATTTGTGCCCAAGCTGCAAGCGCGTGGCCTTGAAGACGCCGATATCGAGCAACTGCTGCGCAGCAACCCATTCCGCGCGTATGCCCGTTAGCTACTTAAGGAGACCATGATGTACACCTATTTCCGTTCACAAGGGTTTCGCACCTTCATGCTCGCCGAAGCGCCCTACTTCTTCATCGCCTTTTTGATCGCCAATTTCTTCTATAAATTCCACAGCTTTGGTCTTGAACTCATCGGCTTCATGGTGACGTGGTACGTCATCAGCGCGGTCGGTAACTGGGTGGTCGCCAGAGTGACCAAGCGTGATGGAGTGCAAGCACAATCGTGAGTGTGGGCCGAACCATCGAGATTCTCAGCACCAAATACTTCGATGAAGCGTGGCTCGACCGGGTGCGCGGGCTGCTGCCTAACCTTCGTGTGACGCAGATCACAACGGAAGACCCCACGGATGTGCCCGCGGATCTGTGGGCGCAGGTAGAAATTCTGTACGCCTGGCAGGCACTGCCGGACCCAGCCCTTGCGCCGCGTCTGCGCTGGATTCAACTGGACACCGCCGGGTTTGACCATGTGTTGAAGTCGCCCTATGCCCAAGCGGAGTCGACGGTCGCCGTGACGAATCTCGCAGGCGTTGCGCCGCCGAACATGGCGGAGCATGCGCTGCTCATGATGCTGGCGTTCAGTCATCGTTTGCCCTTGCTCCTGCGGCGGCAGGGGGCGCGGTACTGGGGCGGCGAGATGGAACGCCGCCGCGACTTCACGCCGTCCGAACTGCTCGGTGCGACCGTGGGCGTGATCGGCTATGGCGCGATCGGTCGGGAGATCGGGCGCATCGCGCACAGTTTTGGCATGCGCGTGCTGGCCGTCGCGCCGTCGCCGGAATCGCTGCTGCCCAAGCCGCTGACTTATCAAGTGCCGCAGTTGCTCGACCTGCCGGGGAAAGAGCCAGATGGTTTCTACACGCCGGATCGCCTGCTGGAAATGCTGCCGCAGTGCGATTATGTCGTGCTGGTGACACCGCGCAACGCCTCGACGCTCGGCATGTTCAACGCGGCGGCGTTCGCGGCCATGAAACCGGGCGCGGTGCTGGTCAATATCGCGCGCGGCGGCGTGGTCGACGAAACCGCGCTGATCGCGGCGCTGGAGTCCGGTCATTTGGGCGGCGCGGCGCTCGACGTGTTCGAACGCGAACCACTCCCGGCGGAAAGTCCGCTGTGGGGCATGGACAACGTGATCATCTCGCCGCACATCGCCGGGCTGACCTCACGTTATTTTGACGTGATCTTTGATATTTTCAGCACCAATCTGCGCCGCTATCTGGCAGGCGAACCGCTGATTAATCAGGTGCTGCCCAAAGCGAAATAAGCATGACCTTGATGTTTGTAGGGATAAGGCAAGGAGATATTTGCACCTCCTCACCCCTAGTCCTTCTCCCACACAAGTGGGAAGAGAGGAATCTGTCTCCCCTCCCCGAATTCGGGGAGGGGCCGGGGGTGGGGTCGGAAGCTGGCCTTTTGCGACAATATTGTGCACTGTCCTGATTGCTACGGCTAAAAAAGTGGACAAGGCATGCCTCGTCCCCACAAAAATCTGATTGTAAGGGAGCGTGATGCCCAAAATTGGGCACACTCCCAATCGCGTTCAGAGTTGGAATTGGAGTATATCGTTATGAAAATCGTGTTGATTGGCGCGGGCAGCGCCCGTTTTACGCAAGGTCTGGTCGCCGACCTCATTTTTTCGCCGCAGCTCGGGCCGTATGAACTCGCGCTCGTGGATATCGACCCGGTGGCGCTGGATGTTGCCGAAAAGCTGGCGCGCAAATTAGTCGAACACACGGGCGCGGCGATCACTATCACCGCGTCAACCGACCGCAAGGCGCTGCTCCCCGGCGCGCGCTACGTCATAACGACGATTGGCGTGGGTGGGCGGCGCGCATGGGAACAAGACGTTTTCATCCCGCGCAAGTACGGCATCTTCCAGCCCGTCGGCGATTCGGTCATGCCCGGCGGCATTTCCCGCGCAATGCGCATGATCCCGGCGATGGTCGATATCGCGAAAGATGTGCAAGTCCTCGCGCCCAATGCCTACCTGTTCAACTACAGCAACCCCATGACCGCCAACTGCTGGGCGGTGCGGCAGGCGACCGGCACGAATATCGTCGGGCTGTGCCATGGCGCGTTCCGCGTCGAACGCAACCTCGCCAGTCTGGCGGGCGTCCCCGAAGACGAAGTGACCAGCGTCGCCATCGGCTTGAATCACCTGACGTTCTTCACCAAGCTGTATCATCATGGGCGCGACCTGATGCCCACACTGCATGCCCAAGCCGCGGCGATGTTCAACGATCCGGCGCAGCACAACTTCCCACTGGCGGGCAATAACTTTGACGATCATCCGATGGGCGCGAATCCGCTGTCGTGGTCACTGTTCGAAGCCTACGGCGCGTATCCGTCGGCGAATGATCGTCACGTGACCGAGTTTTTCCCGGAACGCTTCCCCGGCGGCCAGTACTACGGGCGCACGCTCGGCGTCGATGCCTACTCGCTGGAAGATGCGATTCGCATCTGGGGCGACGAAGTCTACGAAGAGATGCGTGCGCAAGCCAACGGCGAAAAACCGCTGAGCGAAGAACTGCTCAAGCGGCGGGTGGGCGAACACGAACAACTGCTGCAAATCATGCAGTCGATTGAATGGGATGAGCGCAAAATCTTCTACGCCAACCTGCCGAACGAAGGCGCGATCCCGAACCTACCGCCGGACGCGGTGCTGGAATTCCCGTGCGTGGCGATGGCGGGCGGGATGCGTCCCATTCACTTTGACGATTTTCCCGATACGCTGGCCGCCGTGCTGACCCGCAAGATCGCCGCGAATCAGCTCACCGTCGAAGCCGCGCTGACGGGCAGTCGCGAACTGTTCACCGAAGCGCTGCTCGTGGACGGCGCGGTGACCGACCGCGATCTCGCGAATCGCCTGCGTGACGAGATGCTCGAAGCGCACCGCGTCCATTTACCGAACTTCTTCCCCGCAGGCTGATCGGCTGGAATAACCAGACAGGTGAAATCCTATGCGACGAGTGAACTGCATCATCAGCGGGCTGGGTAATATCGGTTCCCGGTTCGTGTGGGTGCTCAATGAAAAACAGAGCCAACTGCGCGACCAGTACGGGCTCGACGTGCGCCTCGTCGCCGCGGTCGATGTGGATGGCGGCGCGATTGACCCCAACGGACTGGATCTCGCGGCGGTCGCGGCGCTGGAACGCAAAGCCAGCGTCGGCACGCTGCCCAGCGTCGGTCAACCTGGCCTCGGCATCCTCGACGTGCTCGCGCAGGTCGAGGCCGATGTCTTCTTCGAGGCGACACGGGTCAACCTCACCGATGGCGAACCGGGCATGAGCGCCATGCGCGCCGCCCTTCAGCGCGGCCTGCACCTGATCACGACGAACAAAGGCCCGCTGGCGCTGGATTACGCGGGTTTCCGCGCGTTAGCGCGGCAGCACCATGTGACCATTCGCCACGACGGCACGGTGTTCGGCGGCCTGCCCGCGATCACTATCGCCGAGCGTGACCTCGCGGGCGCGGTGATCACCAAGTTGGAAGCGCAGGCCAACCTCGCCAACAGCTACATCCTCGCCAAGATGAGCGAAGGCTGGAGCTATGCCGACGCGGTACAAGGCGCGAAAGACGTCGGCGCGGCGGATCAGGATGAGACGCTGGACGTGGACGGGTGGGACGCCGTGATCAAACTGGTTATCTTCGCCAACGCCGTACTCGGCATGAACGCGAAGATCGACGATGTGCGCCGCGAATCCATGCGCGACGTGTCACCGCAGCGGATCGCCGCCGCGAAGAATCGCGGTAACGTGCTCAAATACATCGCGGAAGCGGTGCGTTTGGACGATGGGCGCTATGATCTGGCAACCGGGCTGCGCGAACTCCCGCGCGATCATGCGCTGGCGGCGCTTGGCGCGCAGCACATGGGCGTGAGCTACACCAGCGACCTGTTTGGCACGATCACGGCGTCGATTCACGAAACGTCGCCGCTGCCGTCCGCCTCGACGATGCTCCGCGATCTGCTCATTCTCTATCAATGCTAAAGGACACACTCACATGACGACACAACCCGCCTGGCTTGGTGGCCTCCAGTGGCGTTTGCTCGGCCCGTATCGCGGGGGACGTGCGACGGCAGTCGCCGGGCATCCAACGGACCGCATGACCTTCTATTTTGGCGGATCAGGTGGCGGCGTGTGGAAGACCGATGACGGCGGTCACCTGTGGACGCCGATTGCCGACGACTATTTGCAGACGGCTCCGGTCGGTGCCATCGCCGTTGCGCCGAGCGCCCCACACATCTTGTATGTGGGCATGGGCGAAAACGTGGTCGTGCAGTTCCATTCCGGCGGCGACGGTATGTACCGCTCCGGCGACGCGGGCAAAACGTGGCAGCATGTCGGTCTCGCGGAGACGCATACCATTGGGCGCATTCGCGTGCATCCGACCGACCCCAACCGCGTGTATGTGGCGGCGCTCGGTCGGCGCTTCGGCACGAACCCCGAACGCGGCGTCTACCGCACGACAGATGGCGGTCAGACATGGGAACAGGTCTTGTTCCGCAGCGACAAAGCGGGCGCCATTGACATCACGCTGGACGAGCACAACCCGGATATTCTGTACGCGGCCTTCTGGGAGCAGTTGATCCAGCCGTGGAATTACACCAGCGGCGGCCCGGACAGCGCGATTTATCGCTCGCTGGATGGCGGCGATACGTGGGAAGACATCAGTCACAATCTCGGCTTGCCGCGTGAGCTGATGGGCAAGATCGGCATCGCGGCCACACCCGCCAAACCGGGACGGGTGTGGGCGTTGATCGAAGCGGACGAAGGCGGCATCTACCGCAGCGATGATTACGGCGTGTCGTGGACGTGGCTGTCTGACGAACGCAACTTCATGGTGCGCGCACGCTTCTCGATCTGCATCGTTGCCGACCCACAGGATGCGAGCACCGTCTATGTCGCCAGCCGCAAGCTGTGGAAGTCGACGGACGGCGGACGCACCTTCGGGCAGTTGAACGTCCCCTACGTCGATCAACATGATTTCTGGGTCGACCCCAACGATTCCAGTCGCGTCATCCTCGGCGATGATGGCGGCGCATCCGTCTCGTTCGACGCCGGACGCTCATGGTCGACGCTGCTCAACCAGCCGACCGCTGAAATTTACCGCGTCACCACCGACAACCATTTCCCGTACCGCGTGTACGGCTCGCAGCAGGATAACAGCACGTTAGCCCTGCCCCACCGCTCCGAACGCGGCGCGCTCGCCATGCAGGAAGCGTACGACATCGGCGGTGGTGAGAGTGGCTATATCGCCGTGCGCCCCGACGACCCGAACATCGTGTATTCGAGCGATCTGCCGGGGTTAGGCATCACCCGCTACGACCATCGCAACTTCCAACTGCGTGAAATTGGCCCGTGGGGTGAACCGGGCGCGTGGGATAAGCTGGAACTGCGCTACCGCTTCAACTGGTGTGTCCCGGTCAAGCTTTCACCGCATGATCCAAATATCCTGTACAGCGCCGCGCAGTATGTCTTCCGCACGACGAACGAAGGCCAGAGCTGGGACATCATCAGTCCCGATCTGACGACCGCCGATCCGTCGAAGATGATGATCACGGGCGGCCCGGTACAGTTCGAAGACGCTCTCGCTTACTCCTACCCGTCGATCAGTTCGGTGGCTGAGTCCCCTGCTGAACGCGGCGTGATCTGGGTCGGTACGGATGACGGGCTGATTCAGGTGACGCGCGATGATGGCGCAACCTGGACGAACGTCACACCGCCCGACTGTCCCGCGTGGTCAACGGTGCGCCTGGAACCTTCACGGTTCGCGCCGGGCAAAGCCTATGCCGTGGCGACCAACGTCCGCATGGATGATTTCCGCCCACATCTGTTCAAAACCGAGGACTACGGCGCGACGTGGACGCGCATCACGGATGGCATTCCTGACGATGATTTCGCGCGCATCATCCGCGAGGATGTGGAGCGTCCCGGGCTGCTGTACGCGGGGACGGAACGCGGCGTATGGTGTTCTCTGGACGATGGCGCGTCGTGGTTCGCGCTCAAGCTCAACCTGCCCGCTGTCGTCGTCTATGATCTGTGCGTCAAGGAAGATGACGTGATTATCGCCACGCACGGGCGCTCCATGTGGAGTCTCGACAACATTTCGGCGCTGCGCACGTTGACAGCGGAAACGCTCGATCAGGCCGTGCATTTGTTCCCCGTGCAGCCCGTCACGCGCATCACGCGCGAAGTGCATAAGCTCGACAGCCTGCTCTCGCTCTACACGGTCTATGTCGCGCCGAACCCGCCGAATGGGGCGATTGTCGATTACTATCTGCGCGCAACACCAGCGGACGAAGTGCAAATCGCGCTGATCAACGCGGCGGGCGAAGTTCTGCAGCACTTCACCAGCACAGCACCAGACGAACCCAAACCACGCCCGGTTGGCGCGCTGGCCTATAAGCTGGCGGGCGGTTCGCGCCTGCGCGGAAAGATTCGCGGCGAGGAAGTGCTCGGCCTGAAGTGGGGCGCGCTCACCCTGCCCGATGAACCGGGCACGCAGGTCCCCACGCAACCGGGGATCAACCGCTTCACCGTGCCGATCACCGCGCCGGGAGCGGACATCACGCCCGGTCTGCAAGGCTGGGTGACGCCCGCCGCGCTCGTACCGGGAACGTACACCGTTCGCCTCACCGTCGGCGATCAGAGCTACGAGTCGCCGCTGGTGATCGAGAAAGACCCGCGCGTCAACACAACCGTTCCCGAGTATCAGGCGCAGTATGACCTACTGATCCGCATCCGTGACCGCGTCAACGACATTCACCGAACTATCGCGCGGCTGTACCGCCTGCGTCATCAGCTTGAGGATCGCGCGCGGTACTTCACAACGGAATCCGAGCTGGGGACGCGCTGCACGGCATTGATCGCGGCGCTGACGGACATCGAAAACCAGCTCATTCAGCCGGATTTGAACGAGAACAGCGGCGAACTGGACGGCACGCATTTCCCGGATCGCGTCGATGGCAAGCTGCAAGCGCTCAGCTATCAGGTGGCGCGCAGCGATAATGCACCGACCCAGCAGGCTTTCGACCTATGGAACGTGCTTGCAGCGCAGGTGACCGAACAGGAAGCCCGCTTCGAGAGCCTGATCGCGGACGAACTGACGGCCTTTAACGCCCTGTGCCGCGAACAGGACTATCCCATCGTCCGGTTATAGGTGACGGAACTGAGGCTCACCGACCGTTGGTTCGGCTAGCCAGGTGGGTGCCGCAGCGAGTAAATGTGAGATCCCGCCCGGCAACCTAAGGGTTCGAACAGTGCGAGCGTCAGGAGCCAGCGTCGTCTGGCTCCCAATGCGCCAACACGAGTGCGGCGGTGATCCCAGCAGCGGTCGAACCTTATTCAAACCTGTTAGCGGCGGGATCAGTCGCCTGCGCCAACTCTTTCGGAAACACGACGATGAAGGTCGTGCCGACATCCAGTTGGCTTTCAGGCGTAATGCTGCCGTGATGCAGTTCGACGGCCTGCTTGGTAATGCTCAAGCCCAGTCCCGTGCCCGAAATTGTGCCCACATTCGCCGCGCGGTGGAACGGCTCAAACAGATGCTTCAGATCATCGGGCGGAATGCCGATACCGGCATCCTGCACGCTGAACGTGACCGTATGCGCGTCCTGGGTCAAGCGCACATCGATCGGTCTTTCGTCCGGCGAATACTTCAAAGCATTCGAGATCAGGTTGCTGATGATCTGGCGCATCAAGCGCTCATCAAACCAGGCCACCACGGCATCATCCGGGGCGACATAGCGAATGCGCTGCTGATAGAGCAGTTGGCTCTCAAACTCCTCGACGACTTCGCGGCACAGTCGCTGAAGATCGCCGCGTTCGGGTCTGAACTCCACCCGCCCCGCCTGAATCCGCGCGAGCTGCAGCACATCGTCCATGATGCCTTTCATATACGCGACCTGATGACGGATTTTGTTGAGGCGCGCATCCAGTTGCGCGCTGTCCATCCGGTCGCGATAAATTGTCAGCGTTTCGACCGTGGCCAGAATCGCCGCCAACGGCGTACGGAATTCGTGCGAGGCCATCGACACAAAGCGCGTTTTGAGTTCCCCAAGTTCCTTTTCCTGCGCCAAGGCCTGCTTCAGCGCAACCTCCGCTTGCTTGCGTTCCGTGATGTCGATCACAAAGCTCATCACCAGCGGCGCGGAGTCCATATCGACAAAGCTGAGCTGAATTTCCGCCGGGAATTCACGTCCATCTTTGCGCCGTCCCGCCACCTCGACAGCCTCCATTCGACGTTTTTCGGTGATGGTGCTTGCATGGCGCTGCTCGTTGTGATCCGGTCGGAAGGTGTCCGGCACCAGCCCTTCGATCATCTGTCCGATCAATTCTTCGCGCTCGTAACCGAAGAGTTTCTCGGCTTCCTTGTTGACCAGCACGATCTTGCCGCTGCGGTCGCTGATGACACAGGCGAGCGGCGCGGATTCGATGAACTGGCGGAACTTCACCTCACTGGCACGCAGCGCTTCCTCAGCCGCCTTGCGCTCGGTGATATCTGTCCCGATCGCTTGAATGGCACTGACTTCATTGTGATCGTCGACGATCACCTGATCGGTCCAGACCTGCCAGCGCATTGAGCCGTCAGGTCGGATCACCTGATGTTCGTAGGTGGTGGTGCCCCGTGTCCGGACGAGCTCCGCGTGAAGCGCTCGAATATCCGCGTGCTGCGCTTCGGGGATTAATTCGAGGAAACTACGCCCGATTAACTCGTCCGGTGTCTTGCCAAAGTACCGACAGTAAGCCCGGTTCACGAAGGAGAGCGTGAGATCGGGCTGGTATCGGCAAATCAGTTCAGATTGCGTTTGCACCACACTCTGGTAGCGGGCTTCGCTTTCCCGCAGCGCGTCTTCCGCCGCTTTGCGCGCGGTGATATCGTGCAGGATTCCAATGAATTCGAGAGGCGCACCGCTCACCGGATCCCGCACGACGGTGTAGGCAATTTCAACCCAGATGATCTGCCCCAGCTTGTGCAGAATACGTTCCTCAATTTTGAAATAGGTCGCCCCCCTCGCGGTCGCCTCGCTGGCGAGGCGTATGGACGTTGCTTGGTCGTCCGGATGCACCAGCATCAGCCCCGAACGACCAATCAATTCGTCCGGCTGATAACCAGCGAGCGCATAACTGGACGGGCTCACAAACGTGAAGGTGGTGTCCAGCGACTGCTTGATGATCACATCCTGAATGTTTTCCGCCAGCAGTCGATACCGCTGCTCACTCTGCCTCAGCGCTTCTTCCGCGCGCATACGTTGCGTGATATCGTGGATGATCCCGATGAGCTCCAGCGGCTTGCCCGACGCCGCTTCACGCACCACCGTATTGGTAATTTCCACCCATACATAATGTCCGTCGCTGTGGCGCAGGCGCTGCTGGAGGGTGAAGAACGTCGCGCCGCTGGCAAGCGCCTGCCTAAAAGCACTGGCAGAAACCGAGACATCGTCAGGATGCACATGCGCCTGCGCGGAGTAGCCAATGAGTTCCTCAGGTCGATGTGCGGTCAGGCCGTAGACTGATGGCGTCACAAACGTGAAGACGCCCTCGGGAGACAGTTTGACGATCACATCCTTGATGTTTTCGGCCAGCAAGCGGTACCGCTGCTCACTATCGCGCAAGGCGAATTCCGCCCGTTTACGGGCGAGAAGCGCGCCAACCGTCAGCGCGTAGAGCGCCAGAATATCCAGTTGCGCTTTGGTGATGGGACGATGCCGCACGCCGTTGTCAACCGCCAACCACCCGAGCGCCTCCCCATTCCAGAGCGCCGCGACGGCATTATGCCCGACGCCCATCGGTTTGAGATTGGCGTACAACTGCGCCTGTTCATCAAACGCGAATCGTTCTTCACGATCCAGCGTCCGCTTGAGGATCCCGGTCAGGCTGCCGGGATCAATTCGCAAATGATATTCGGCAACCAACTGACCATGTTCATCCGTGCCATACGTTCCGGTAGCACTGCCGTCCTGTGGGTCATACAATAGCAGCCCCACCCGCTCATAGTCGAAGTGAGCCAAAGCCTCTTCGACGGCGGTGCGGTAGAACGCATCCAGATTCTCCGCCCGCGTCAGGCGAATGGTCGAATTGTGCAGCGCCTTAAGATAGCCTTGCATCCGGCGTTCCTCATGGCGCTTTTGCCGCATCTCCGCTTCCACCAACCGCTGCGCAGTGATATCTTCGAAGGTGCTGACCACGGCGGTGGGTTTGGTATCCCCCGGATTGATGACCGCCTGCGTGTTAATCGAAAGCCACGACAGGTCGCCATTCGGTTTACGCACGCCCATAATGACGTTCGCTTGCGGTGTCCCCGTCTGCAGTGTGACCATCGCCGGATGGAATTCGCCGGGGAACGGCGTGCCATCTTCGTGAATGGCCTGCCAATCCTCGTCAAACGAGGTGCGTCCGCGCATCTCGTCCATCGACAGTCCCAGAATGGTGCTGGCCGCGGCATTGCACACCTGAATCACGCCGTCCGCATCCTGCATCACAATGCCTTCCGACATCGCGCTGATGGTGGTACGGTAGCGCGTCTCGCTGATGCGCAGCGCTTCTTCGTGCATTTTGATCGCCGTCACATCGTGCGTGACGCCCAGCACACCAATCACTTCACCGTCCAGATTCCGCAGGGGCACTTTGTTGGTCAGCGTCCAGTTATGCCTGCTGCCGACCTGAAGATACTCGGTCTCCAAATCACTGAGCGAGATGCCAGACTCCAGAATCTGCTCATCCTGCTCCAAGAAGCGCGCGGCGTCATGGGGCAGGAAGAGGTCGGCGTCCGTCTTGCCAATGAGCGCCACCGGGTCACCATTGCCGTGATACTCGGCATACGCCCGGTTGCACAGGCTGAAGCGGTGGTCCCGATCTTTGACATAGATGAAATTCGGCACGGCGTCGATGATGGCGCGCAGCAGATTACGCTCTTCGGCAATGGCCTGCTGCGCCCCCTTGGTCGAGGTGATCTCCACATGTGTTCCCAACATGCGCACGGGTTTACCGTCCGGTGTCCACTCCATCACCTGGCCGCGATCCCACACCCACACCCAATGTCCGGCCTTGTGTTTCATGCGAACTTCACAGTCATAGTAGTCAAGTTCACCAGCAAAATGCTGCTGGAGGAGCTGCTCTGATCGCTGCAGGTCGTCAGGATGCGCGAGGTTGACCCAGGTCGAAATAGTGATCGGCGCCAATTCCTCCAGCGTATAGCCGACGATTTCCGCCCAGCGTTCATTGAAGGTGGTCTCTCCGGTCTGGACAAACCATTCCCAGGTTCCGGCACGCGTGCCCGCCAGCATCATCGACAGGCGTTCTTCGCTGCGCCGCAGCGCGGCCTCAGCCAGTTTGCGCTGCCGCACATCGCGGATAATGCATACGAGGTTGCTGACCTGCCGCCCCGACCGGTTGACCGGCGCTAAACTGATTTCCACGTCAAAATAGCTGCCATCCGCCCCCCGGGCGCAGGCTTCGATATGCTGGGTCTCATGGGAGGCCGCCACTTCCTGCACCGCCGTCTCAAGACGACTGGCGCTCTCCGGGTGGAAGCAGGTCATGAACGGCACGTCGACCACGCCAGCTACGCCGAAAAGTGCCTCAAAGGCGAAGTTCGCCTGCAAGACAGCGCACTTGACATCCAGCAGCACAATCCCATCGCCGCTGTGATTGAAGATCGCCTCCAGCCGATCTTTCGCCCGTTCCAGTTCGATAGTGCGTTCCGCGACGCGCTGTTCAAGCTGCTCATTCAGGGTTTGCAGCGCGCTTTCCGCTTGCTTTTCTTTCGTGATATTGATGCTGATCCCGCCAATCAACGGCAGCCCCTGCTCCTGCGGGATCAGAAACTTGAGGATGCGCCAAAAGTGATACTTTCCGTTGCGCTCGCCTTGATAGGCAAACTCCATGCTGGGCAGTCCCGATTCCAGAAGCCGACGGTTTTCATCCCGGATGAGCTGCGCCTGTTCCGGGCTGGCATAGTCTTCCGGTAAGCGCCCGGCGATTTCGTCGGGCGTCAAGTGGAACGAGCGCGCATTGATAGAATTACAGTACTGGATGCGGCCTTCGTGATTCTGAATGAACGTTCCGGCGGAGAGCTGTTCCATGAAACTGCTGAACAGCCGATTACTCTGGCGCAGCGCGGCTTCGGCCTGTTTCAACGGGGTGATATCACTGACATTGATGAGCGCCAGCGGGGCGGGAGCGGAAGCGTCGTGCACGGCCTGCACGCTGATGCGATACCAGCGCTGCTCGCCGTCCAGAATTCTAACTTCCTCCAAAATTCGCCCGGTGCCCGTTTCAATGACTGCCTGCACCACTTTGAGTCGGGCATCCACCACTTCTGACGGGAAGAAATCGTGCAGCGATTTGCCGATGTAGCGGTCATCTGACAAATTGATGGCGCGCTTGCCCACCGAGTTAATGAACAGCATATGCCCGAGCGCGTCGACGAGCACAACGCTGCTGTCAGTACTTTCGACAACGCCACGGTAGCGCGCCTCGCTTGCCCGGAGAGCGGCTTCGGCCTGTTTGCGTTCAGTGACATCCCGGCAGGAGTACAGAATTTCGCCCTGCTTGAGCGCGCTGTGCTTAACATTGATGAGCAGATGCCGCACTTCACCTGATGGCCGCCGAATATCGTGCTCGATATTGGTAATTTCACCGTCGGCCCGCAGTCGATCCACGTCGACTAGGTTGGCGCCGAAGAGCGCGGAGATCGTCCCCAGCGCTTCCACCTCCGCCGCCGTATAGCCAAAAATCACGCTGACGTTGGGGCAGATGAAGCTGAACTTGCCCGCCATGTCGGTCAAGAAGACCGCATCCGAGATACTGCTCAGAATCAGGCGATGCGTCTCTTCGGACTCTTGCACCGCCGCCTGCGCCTGCTTGCGTTCGGTGATGTCGCGAATGACTTCATTTATACGGATCGGGTGCCTGTGCACGTCCCGATTCACCCACAGCCGATGATGCACCCACCGCAGTTGGCCGTCCGGCCAAATCAGGCGATGATCCAACTCAGCCTGCCCCGCGCGCACAGCTTGATCATAAGCCGCCAACACGAATTCCAACTCGTCGGGTGGCACAATCCGTTTGAACAGTTCCGGATCATCCAGAAAGGCGCGCATTGGGCGCCCAAGTATGGTCTCCACCGATGGACTGCCATAAATCAGGCGGCGTTCCAGCAAGGAAAATGACAGCACTGCATCCTCCATGCTGTCAAGAATGTCACTATAGACTTGAGCGGGGGGGTCAAGGTTGGGGATCGTACTCATGAGCTCAATAGCCTCCAATGCGGCAAACTCAGGAGCCGTCTGAGAGCCTGGTCACGTTGATCAAAACTGGCGGAAGCACATAGCGTAAATGTGATTTATAGAGACGCCCATCGCAGAGCCATTTGCGGCTGTTCCTAGTCCCCGCTCCCCGAATTCGGGCGGGAGCCGGAGATAGGTCGGTTGCGAACAGGGGTCGTTTCGCCATGCCGCTGGTCGCAGTCCAACTCCATAACTCACATTAACTAATTCCTGATCCGCCAACTATTTAGTCTCAATCTCAATAATTTATTCACATCTAATTCTTATCCTTAACTAATTATAGCACTATTCTCATGCCTCTACAGTTTTGGTTTCTGCGTGGGCAGGGCAAATCATCGCTCAGTCAGGGGCAGAAGCAACCGACATGCAACCGGGCAAGCATGGATTCTACTTTGGATGCGTTGTAGGGAGATCAAGGAACAGGTGCGGCGCAGGAAGCACAAGTGCCCCACGTCCTGAACAGTCAAGCGGGCGGCGGGAAAGACACGATAGCAGTGGGGACGCGGCTCGCGTCCCACTCGATGATTGCGCTGGCCTTAGTCTGCGCCCGACACGCCCATCAATGAGCGTGCCCCGACTCGGATGGAAGCAGCGGCAGGAACCGCAGCCCCAAACTGAACATCAGCAGCGCATAGCCGAGCACACCGACGGCGACGCCCCATTCCACGGGAGACGGGAAATAGCCGTGCGCCGCGAACAATTCGGCGCTGCCCGGCGTCCAGTCAAGCGGCAGAATCAAGCCGGAGAGCGTGACATTCCAGCGGTTCACGACGGTACCAAGCGTTGCGAGCGCTGCCGCCGCGATGATCCAGATATCCCGCTGGCGGAAGCGCGGCGCGAGCAGCAGAATCGCCGGGATGAGCGCGCCAAACAGCACTTCAAGGAGCCAGAAAGTGTCGCCATAGGGCGTGATCTGATCGAGGAGACTCTGAGCTTCGGCCCGGGCGGGCAGATGACTGTAGTAGCTGGTCGCCAGAAAATCCCACAGTTTGAGATAGAGATAGGCCAGCATCATCAGACCGGCGAAGCGAGCAATATTGGCGCGCAGCGCCGAATCGATCTGGCGAACGCGCTTGAGGTTCTCATAGATGATGATGAGCGCGAGCGTGACCGTGCCACCCGCCGCGACCGCCGACACGATGAACATCACCGGGAGCGACGGCTTGAACCAGATGGGGCGCGCGACGAGCACGCCATAGGTCGCGCCGAGCGATGATTGGTGGAGCAGCGACAACCCTAAACCAACCACCGAGACGATCGGCGTGAGACGGTGCAGGAAATGTCCGATCTTTGGGGCGAACGGGAAGCGCTTGCTCACCACGTCGCTTTCCAGCAGGATGGGGCCAAATTCTACCAACAGCACCGTCGAGTAGAGGATCACGCACATGGTGATCTCCCACAGGACGGAGTGCACGTTCCAGAACAGAAGCGGATGCCAGAAGCGATCCGGTCGCCCGATGTCCATGAGGAGCGCCAGCATCGCCGAGGTATAACCGACCAGCCCGACGAACACCGCCGTCCGCGCGATGCGTTGGAACGACTTGACGTGGAAAATGTAAGCGATGGTGGAGAGCGAGAACGCCCCTGCCCCAAGCGCGATTGACGTGAGATCGACGGTGATCCACAAGCCCCACGGCACCTGATTGGTCAGGGCAGTGATGCCGAGACCCTGCGTGAAGACCAGCACGCCGGACACCAACCCGACACCCAGCAGCACGGCGAGGAGGGCGAGCCAAACTCTGAAGGGAGTGAACGCGCGCATCAGATTAAGCCCTCCGGCGGGATGTAATAGACGTTCGGTTCCGTACCCAGATCTTCGCGCAGGCGGAAGGTCGGGTTGGTCGCGATCAGCCGAGAGGCCGGGCTTTCGGGATCGTTCAAATCGCCGAAGACGCGCGCCTTGACCGGGCAGATGTTGACGCAGGCCGGGGTGGCCGCGCGGTCAACGCCGGGGACCAGTCCTTGACTCAAACCGCGGTCAATGCGGTGGACGCAGAAGGTGCACTTCTCGACCACACCGCGCGGGCGCTGTTCCACTTCAGCAGCGCCCCATTCCGCCTGATACCCGCTCGCGGTTGCGCGCGCCGTCCAGTTGAACGACCGCGCGCCGTACGGGCAGGCCACCTGACAGTAGCGGCAGCCGATGCACTTATCGTAATCCATGATGACGATGCCGTCTTCTCGTACGAAAGTCGCGCCCACCGGGCAGACCGCCGCGCAGGGAGCATCCTGACAGTGCAGGCACGGGCGCGTCAGATGGTAGATGTTACCCGTTTCGGTGCGGTCAATCAGGTGAACGTTCCAGCGCATGTCGTCGAGCACATCGTTGACCGCCTGACAGGCATACACGCAGTAATCGCAGCCGATGCAGGCGCGCAGATCGATCACCATGCCCCAGCGATGGCGGGCATCGCCGTGCGCGTGCGCGCTCCGTTCACCCGTCTCCAGCGCCATTTCCTGATCCAGCAAGGCGCGCAGTTGATCAGCATTGGACAGAGCGGCAGCCGCGGCCACACTGATGCCCAGGCCGGCCATGAGCCGCATGAAGTCGCGCCGGGTGATGAACTGCTCGCTCATCCCGATTTTCCTCCGCTCGAACGGCGGCTGACAAACGCGTAGAGGCCGAGCGCGATCAAGCCAGTGAGCGCCGCGCCGAAGAGCAGGCCCTGCACACCCAGCACCAGCGCCGCGTTGTCGCTGGCGACCTGCTTGGTCTCGAGTTCGGCTTCCAGTTCACTGATGCGCACCTGAGCTTCCAGCAGCGGTTGTTCGCCCGTGCCCGTCGAAACCAACTGCGTTTCGTCCAGATCATCGTGGCAGTCGAGGCAGGTCTTCGTCTCGACATTGGTGTCGTGCCCGGTGGGCATGAGGTTGCCCGTCAGCACGTGATCAGCCTCAAGCGTGGCTCTGTGCCAGTGACACTCGACACACTGCTGATCGGGATGAGCAACGTGCGCGTAATCGGTGCGCGGTTCGTCATGGCAGTTCAGGCACAGCGCGTCGGCCGTTTCAAAGCGCAGCGTTTGCGGATGCGGGTTGTGGCAGGTCGTACACGCGAGCTGCTGCGTGCCATGTTCGCTCAGCTGCCATTCGGCATAAGTCGTGGTATGGCAGTCGGAGCATACGCGCACGCCAGGATCCGTGCTGATCACTTCCGGCGGGTGATTCGCAGGCGTCGCGCCATGACAGGCCGAGCACGCCACGCCCGGCTGCGCGTATTCGCCCGTCGCCGGGATGAACCCGGTAGTGTGACACGCAAGGCACTCGGTTTGCGCTCCGCCGTCTTGCCACGCCGTTTGAAAATCCGCATCGTGGTACGCCTGCGCGTGAAGGCTGTCTTGCCAACTGGCAACGATATCAAGGTGACATTCCGCGCAGTCCTGCGGGACGGGTTCGGGGGTGACCTCCGCGTCCTGTGCCGACACGGCATATGCTGCCCCGAAAATTAACAGGAAGACGAACGGAATAATCCAGCGGCGAAGGGTCGAAAGTTGGCTCATGGTCAACGCTTTTCTGACCTAAACAGATGAAAAATCGATATAAACAGGGGCGCAGTGGGCTGCGCCCCCGAAATCTTGAATGTGATTATTCGGTGACGAGCGCCTGTCCCGCGTTCGTCCAAGCGCCGACGCCGCCAGCCAAGACGCGCACGTTTTCGTAACCGAGCATCCGCAGAATGGTCATGGCCATGGAACTGCGATGCGTCGGGTTGTCGTAGACGACGATCGCCGCGGTCAGGTCTTGCGGCCATTCCGCCTGCAGGGTGAACATATCGGCGAAGCTGACATGCACGGCGCCTTCGATCCAGCCAGCCGCCCATTCACTGTCCGTACGGACGTCGATGAGGATCGGCGGGTTTTCAATCAGTTCGACGGCGAGATCCGGGGCGCGCACGATCCAGTAGCCTTCGGGGATGCTGGTCATATACGCCTCAACCGCGGCGAAGACATCAGCGTCAAATTCTGGCGCGGTGCCGGCGACAGCTTCGGTCAATTCGGTGCTGACCGGGTTGCCCGCATTCGTCCAGCCGCCAAAGCCGCTGAGCATACTGCGCACGTTAGTGTAGCCGAGGAGATTGAGCGCGGTCATGGCGATGGCCGACCGGTGCCCGCTGCCGCAGTAGACGACCATCGGCTGATCGAGGTTGGGCAGGAGGTCAAGGTGCTGCATCAGTTCCCCGAGCGGGATGTTGATCGCGCCGGCAATGAAGCCTTCGGCAAATTCGTCAGCCGTGCGCACATCGACCAGCAGCAGATCGTTTTCGGCTGCCAGTTCGGTCGCGAGGTCGGCAACGCGCACCGCATTGAAGGTTTCTGGCAGGCCAGCGACATAGCTCGCGATGTAAGTATTGAGGTCAAACGGCACGCCCACGAGCGGCAGTTCGGCCGCCAGCCAACCATTGACGCCACCCGACATATTGCGAACATTGGTGTAACCCATAATGCGCATGAGCGACATCGCGAGGCCACCACGGACACCCGACTGGCAGTAGATGACGATGTTGGCGTCTTTGTCCGCCGGCCATTCGCTCTGACGCGCCGTGAATTCGGCGACCGGAATGTGCTGCGCACCTTCGATGTAACCGCTGTTCCATTCCTCAACCGTGCGGACGTCGATCAGAATGGGAGGATTTTCGACCAGTTCAGCCGCGAGGTTCTGCGGGCTGACCAGAGCGAAGCCTTCGGGCAGCGTGGCGAGGAAGTTATCCACCGCGGCGAACACCGCAGCATCGATTTCCGGCGCGCTTCCCGCTTCTGGCACAAATGCATCGACCGTGACCGGCAGTTCTTCACCAGCCCACGCATCGAAACCACCGCGCAGCACCTTGACGTTGGTGTAACCGAGGACATTGAGCCCCGTCGCCGCCAACATCGCGCGACCGCCACCCTTGCAGATGACGACAATTGGCGCGTCGAGGTCGGGGAGCAGGTTCAGGTTCTCGCCCAGCGTGCGGATCGGCACGTTGAAGGAGCCTTCGATATGGCCGGCTTCGTATTCGGCAACTTCCCGAACGTCCACCAGAGTGAGTTCCTGTTCAACCAGCAGGACGTTGAAATCGTCCACACTGATCATGCCGTAGCCTTGCGGCAGCGCGCTCCCGAACGCCTCAACGCGGGCAACGACCGGGGCTTCCTGCGCTGCGACCAAGAACGTCGGGAAGGCGAGGAGCAGAATAGCGAGAAGCAGTACTAATTTTTTCATGATGTAGCGACTCCGATAGATGGGCTCGTTTTATGAATTTCCCCAGAAAGCATCAGCGCTTTCTGTAGCTTCCGTAGTTGGTTGGGCCGCGGCGCCACCCCAGAAATCATCGGCGGGCGCGGGCGTAGCTTGGGGCGCTTCGCCCCAGAAATCGCCGGAGGACTCGGTCGGTACAGCCGCGGGAGCATCGCCCCAGAACCCGTCAGCACTGCCCGCAGCGGGCGCGGCCTCTTCGGTCTGCATTTGCGCGCGGTCGGCGTATTCAGCGGGCAGCGGCGGCGCACCTTCGACCATGACATTCTGGTTCGCGGCCAATTCCTCGGCGGCGACCACTGCCTGCGTGAGGAAGTACTGGTCGTTGCCGTGGCACGAGGTGCACGATTCGGTCTGTGGCGTGTTGCGCTGGATGTTATGCGGCGTGGCATACACCCACGTTTCCCGAGCATCGAAGTTAGCCAGTAGGTCAGCGCCGTAGAAGCTGAACGAGTCAATGTCGATGGGCACGTGGCGCAGCGTGGTGTACTCGTAGGGACGCTCGGCGTTCTGCAGCGGGTTCAAGCCGATATAGAAGTCGATGGAGTGGTCTTCGATGGAGTAGAACGGGATGTCGTCGTCTGTCCGTTCGACATGGCAGTTGACACAGCTCGTATAGGCAACACTATGACACACCTGACAGGACACGGTCTCGGTGCCATGAATTTCGTGCTGTTCAATGCCGGAGCCAACCCCGACCTGATCTTCGTGGCAGCTAATGCACGAAGGTTCGGCCAGACCGTCATAACGGTGCGCTGCGTCCATGTCGGTTCCATGCATCTCGGCGCCGGTGTGACAATCGGTGCAGCCCATGCGCTCGCGGAAGTGCACGTCGGCGGGCAAACCTTCATTGAGCCCGTAGTATTCATTTTTGACGCGGCTGCCGTGGCAGGCCGTGCAGGTGTTGCTCATCGGCGGGGTTTCGACAAAATCGTGCCCGGAGAGCAGCCCCCCACCGACGGAGACCGGTTGGCTCACATGGCAGTCGCCGCAGGTCGCGTGGCAGTTATTGCAGTGGTAGGACTCCATGTCTTCCAGCACGGCGTGGTCTTCGGGAGCGCTGCGCGCGTAAATGGCGGCATCGTAACCCGCCAGTGTGCTGTGCAGGCTGTTGAGGCTGTCTGGGGTGACATCGGTATGGCAGCTGCCGCAGGTAGTCGCGGCTTCGGCGCCGGGCGAGGCGATCATACCCTCGTGGGCGGCATCCATGTCATCCACCGCCTGCCCTTGATGGCAGTCAGTACAGTTGATGTAGGAGTGAATATCCTGAGTGTAGGTTTCGGCGTCGATCCAGACGCGCTGCCATGGCTCCATCGGAGCCACGGAACCCCCTCAGCCAGGCCCCGAAGAGAGGGACTCGGTTTTTTCTTCGACGACCGCCAAGGTCATCAACCGGGCTTGATCGGTATGGCAGTTTAGACAGGCGGTATCTGTAAAGGGTGTTAGCCCCGGGGTTGCGGGCAGTTGATTAAGGGCGACGGTTTGGCCAGCCCGATCCGGGTTGGCGGTACTGCGAGGAGCGAGCGTCGGTGCAGAGGTATCGGGTGCGCAGCTAGATGCCACAACGATGATGATGCTTCCAGCAGCGAGGGCCAATCCAGCGGTGATCCAACGATTCATCAGCGACTCCGTCAAACCAAATACCTGCGGTGATTCCTCAACGAATCATTGAGAAATCCTTCACTATATTGCCACAAAGTGTACACTTTAAAGGGCTTTCCGTGAAATTAAAGTACACAGCAAATACGTTACATTTGTCACAATCCACACTTTTTGTGTGATTTTCGCCCGCTAATTACACAAATCTTGTGCGAATCACCAATAAAAACCGCGCTGACCAACTGGGCGTTGGTCAGCATGCGTTCCTATGTAAGTGACAACCAATGGGGTTCGACGATGTGGTAGGCTCGAGTCGACCGATGATCGCACGGTCGACCAGACGAGTTAGCGGCTCAGCGTGGGGAGCGCAGCTTAGCGGATGCGCTGGTTGAACTCAACGCGTTCGCCATCGGGTCCCAGAATGTTAAAGTAATACACACCCTTCTCCCAGAACGGGAGAAATACAGGCGCACTTTCCAGCGGCGTCAGTCCAGCAGCAGTGACCGTCGTCCACACCTGTTGAATATCGTCGACATCGAGTGCGAAGTGGTCGATATGCCCGTGCCCACGCGCGCCGATTTCGGCACCTCCCGTTCCCGGTAGTTGGTACAGCTCCAGCACGAAACCGGCGACCTCCAGCATGGCAACCAGAATGTCGCCCTCCGGCATGGTCAGCGTGGTCGCCAGAGCCTCATGAAAACCTAGGCGCAGGTAGAACGCTCTGGAGCGCTGCAAGTCGGTCACAGGAACGCCCAAATGCTGAAAACCAGTGATGCGCGCACTCAGCATAGAATAATCCTCACTGTTTACAGAAAACCAGAATCCTTAGTCTCACACCCGCGCACTACCGGAAGCAGATCGATCAGCCCGTTAAGCACCCGGCGCAATCTGCGAGCGCGGCGCAGTCCCGACGCATTTTACCCCATGCTGGTCCATCTAGGGGCGTTAATCAAGCGCTGGAAAGAGCCGGCTCGCCTAGCGCCTTCAACGTCATTTGCGCCTTTCTCACCGAACCTGCCCGCTCACCGCACGCCAACCACCAGCAAACACCGAGCAGGCCCGCGCACAAAAAGTGTTCGATTTCAGCCCATCACCCTCTACAATTGATGGAGTTCGCTGGATGGAGTCGAGGTTAGGGCACATGCGCCTGCTGTTGATCGAAGATGAAGAGGGGATCGGAAACTTTATCAGCCAGGGTCTGCGCGAAGCCGGGCATACGGTTGACTGGACCCGCGACGGCGAAACCGGACTAGGTTACGCACTGCATCAGGCTTATGCGGTCGTCGTGCTGGATCTCATGCTCCCGCGCATGGATGGGATGCAGGTCTTGAGCCGTCTGCGCCGTGCGGGGGCCAAAGTGCCGATCCTCGTGCTGACCGCCCGCAATACACTCGACGACCGGGTGCGCGGACTCAATTTAGGCGCCGACGACTACCTCACCAAGCCCTTCGAGTTTCCGGAGCTGGTCGCGCGCATTCACGCGCTCACCCGCCGCCCGCCGCTGCAACTGCCCTCGATTCTGCGCATCGCCGATCTGGAAATCGATACAGAGCGACACACTGCTCGGCGTGGTGGCGTTGATCTGGATCTGAGTCTGCGCGAATACATGCTGCTGGAATATCTCGCCCAGAATGCCGGGCAAGCACTCACACGCACACAAATCGGCGAACGGGTGTGGGGCGCGGAATACTTCGACGAGTCGAATGTGGTGGATGTCTATATCGGCTATCTTCGGCGCAAAGTCGATCGGAACACCCCCTTCCCTCTGATTCGCACGCTGCGCGGCATTGGCTACCGTTTTGGTCCCGATGAACACGCTGAGTAGACTCAATACCATTCGCACCCGGCTGACACTCTGGTATGTGCTCCTGCTGGCTGTCAGTGTGTTCGCCTTCTGCATCTACCTCACGCTGGAGCTTGATGCCAACCTGACCGAGCACATCGATGCCAGCTTACGGGTGGCGGCGTCGCAGGTGCTGGTCGCAGTAGATCTGAGCGTTGAGCCGCCCGTCTTGCGCCCCATGTCGGATCTGGTCGTCGATCAACTGTTGGAAGCACGCTCGGCCATTCGCCTGATCAATGGGGACGGCAGTGTGGTGGCCGAGTTGGGCGAGTTCCCCACAGGCGTACGCGTTGCCCGCGCCGACTCGCCGTTCGCCACACTTGTGCAGGATCGCATCACGTGGCGCATCTACTCGCTGCCGATTGACACCATCAGCGGTGCAAGTAATCGGTGGCTGCAAGTGGCCGAATCGATGGCGAATGTACAGGAAACGCATAACAGCCTGCTGCGGCTGATCGTGTTTGGCATTCCGCTGATGTTGGTCGTGGCGAGCCTCGGCGGTTCGTTCATGGCGGGACGCGCCCTTAGCCCAGTCAATTTGATGACGCGCGCCGTCAAAGCGATCCATGCAACCGACATGACGCGCCGCATTGCCGTGCCGCGGACACAGGATGAGCTGGCAGAGCTGGCGGTGACGCTCAATTCGATGCTGGATCGCTTGCAGGTGAGTTTTGAATTGGAACGGCGCTTCACCGCCGACGCTTCGCATGAACTGCGCACCCCGCTCACCGCGATCAACGGCTACATTGGCGTCGCACTGGCTCAGGAACGCGCTCCAGCCGAATACATCTTGAGTCTGAAACGCATCAAATCGGAGACTGATCGGCTCATCCGCGTGGCGAATGATCTTTTGTTTCTGGCGCGGCTCGACAGCGCGGCACCGGTTTCTGCCCACGAGCGCGTCAACCTGAACGACCTATTGGCGGCCATCGTCGAGCAGTTTCACGGACTGGCTGACGACAAACAGATCACGCTGAACACCGCGTTCGCCGACGATCTCCGGTTGGTCGGCAATACCGATCATCTGGTGCGGCTGTTCCTCAATTTGCTCGATAACGCGCTCAAGTACACTCCTACCGGGGGCAGTGTCACCTTCACAGCGAGGCGCGCCTCAGATCACGTATCGGTGACGGTGCAAGATACGGGGGCGGGCATTCCTGCCGAACATGTGCCCCATCTGTTCGAACGCTTCTACCGGGTAGAGGCGGATCGCCAGTACCGCGGCGGTTCCGGTTTGGGGCTGGCCATCGTCCAGCAAATTGTGCGCGAACATGGCGGAACCATCACCGTGACAAGCACGGTGAATGTGGGCACGACCTTTACGGTTCACCTGCCGGTGGTCGCGAATACGACTTAGCGCCGGCGCATTGGCCGTCCGCTTATTGTCCATTCGCGACTCTCGACCTACGAGCGTTCCGCTTCCTGCGCCATACGCAAACTCGCCAGGCCGTGTTCGACGGTCACCTGGAGTGACTTATTGGCATCGCGCACCGCGCCCGCCAAATCACGCATGCCCGCTTGAATACACGCCCGATAGACTGCGGATTTGTCGCCGATGGTGTCAACCACCAGTGAATTACTGCTCACCGGTGCGACGTGTAAGTCGTCGGTCATGAACCGCTGGATCGCTGCCTGTCCAGCAGCATCCAAACCAGTAAGGGTCAGCTTCGTCGGCACCCACCCATGCAGGTGCACATAGGCATGCTCAAAGGTTAGTGTGAACCTCGTGTTTACATGCGGCGTGACGGTCATCGGCGATACGCTGCGGTTGTACTACGGCGCTTCAGATGAGACAATCGCACTGGCTGAAGCATCCCTGTCTGAGCTTCTGAAGACGCTGCGGCGCGAGCCAGCACACTAGGCAACCGGTCGTGTGACTTGGGCACGCCGCGTAACGTCGCGCGGTCTACCCATTTGAGGTTAAAATGGGGCGTAAACTTATCACACGCCGGGAATAAACTCATGAGTGTCGATCTTGAAACGGTGAGCCGTCGGGCGGCTCCGCTGGACAATGTCGTGATCGCTACGCGGACGCTGCCCGCCGGAACCGCCTTGCGCGTCGGCGCGCTGGAAATGACGCTGCCACACACGGTACTTGAAGGGCATCGCTTTGCCACGCAGCCGCTCCAACCCGGCGATCTTCTGACCTCATGGGGACAAGCCTTCGGCACGGTAATTCGTCCCATCGCGCCCGGCGCTGTGCTGTGCAACGAAAACGTGCTGCGCGAACTCGGGCGACGCTCACTAGACTTTCCGCTGCCGACTGAGCCGAACTTCAGCGATCAGATCGCGCCGTTCCGGCTGGATGAGAGCCAGTTTCGCCCCGCCCCCGCCCTACCCCGCGCCGCCAACGCTCCAATTTTCCAAGGTTATCGCCGACCGGGTCAACGCGGCGTCGGCACGCGCAACATGATCGTCTTGCTGGGCACTTCGGCACTGACCGGCGGCTTTGTTCGCGCGCTGGAAGCGCAGCTCAAACCGCTCACGGCGCAGTACCCCAACCTCGACGGCATCGTCGCAGTGGCGCATACCGAAGGCAGCACCGAGCAGTTCAATAATCGCGATCTGCTGCTGCGCACGCTGGCGGGCATGATCGTGCAGCCGAACGTCGCCGCCATCCTGATCGTGGATCGCGGCACAGAAGTCGTAAACAATGCCGAACTGCAGCAGTTCATGGAACGCGAGCGGTATCCGCTTGATGCTGTCCTGCATCACTTTATGTCGCTGTCACCCTCGTTCCAAGCGGATCTTCAGAGCGCCATCAGCGTTGTACGCGGTTGGCTGGACACCGTGAGCGCCATGCCCCGCACCAGCGAACCGCTTTCCGAACTCAAAATCGGCCTGCAATGCGGCGGCTCCGATGCCTTCTCCGGAATCAGTGGGAATCCGCTGGCAGCCTGGGTGGCGAAAGAGATCGTGCGGTATGGCGGCGCGGCCAACCTCGCCGAGACCGACGAACTGATCGGCGCGGAAGCGTATATCACCAGCCGCATGCGCGATCTCGACACCGCGCGCAAATTTCTACACTTTGTCGACCGTTTCCGCACATGGACAGGTTGGCACGGGCAGTCGGCGGCGGGCAATCCGTCCGGCGGGAACATCTACCGCGGCCTGTACAACATTTACCTGAAATCGTTAGGCGCGGCGGCCAAACTGCATCCCGATCTCCGGGTGGATGCAGTCATCGAGTACGCCGAACGCATGCAGGAACCCGGCTTCTATTTCATGGATAGCCCCGGCAATGATCTCGAAAGCGTCGCCGGGCAGGTCGGCGCGGGCTGCAACCTGATCTTCTTCGTGACGGGCAACGGCTCGATCACCAATTTTCCATTTGTGCCGACGATCAAGATCGTCACGACGACCGAACGTTACCAGCTCCTCGCGAATGAGATGGATATCAACGCGGGCGCGTACCTCGATGGTATGCCGCTGGAGGACGTCGGCGCGGCGACCCTCCGTCTGGCGATTGACGTTGCATCCGGCCAGTTGAGCGCGGGCGAAAAAGCCGGGCACACACAGGTGCAGATCTGGCGTGACTGGCGGCAGACGACCGCGCCGTCAGGCCCCATCAGCGTCCCAAAGGCGTACAGCGGTCAGCCGCTGCCGCTTCGCAACCCGCGCGCTGTGCCGCCGAAGCTCCGTTTGCCTCGGATCCGCGCGGACGTCGATCAAGTCGGCTTGATCCTCCCGACGAGTTTGTGCTCTGGTCAAATCGCGCGGATGTGCGCAGAGTGGCTGAATGAACACGACGTCGGGCGCAAAATCGGCGTGACGCGCTTCGTCGCGTTGGCACATACCGAAGGCTGTGGTTCATCGACCGACACGGAATTAGCCAACACGTTCCTCGGCTACTTGACCCATCCGCTGGTCAAACATGCGCTGCTGCTCGAACACGGCTGCGAACGGACGCACAACGGCTATGTCCGGCAGTTGATGTCTAAGCACGGTCTGGACGCGGTGCGGTATGGTTGGGCGAGCGTCCAGTTGGATGGCGGCATTCAAAGCGTGCTGCGCAAGATGATCGACTGGTTCAGTGAGCAACCAGCGTCGGCCAGCGCCGTACAACCCACCGAATCACAGGCGCTGCGGGTGGGTTGGGTAACTCAAGCAGCCATGAGCGATGAACTCGCGCTGCAGTTGGCGGTGTTTACGCGCAGCATCATCGCGGCGAATGGACTGTTCGTCCTCCCGGCGAATGATCCGCTGCTGGCGCATCCCGCCTATCAGCGTCAATTAGGCATCGAGCCGCACATCACGTTGAGTTACGCGCAGACGCCGCAGTCGCCGGGTCTCCACGTCATGGAGATGCCCACGCGCCAGTGGGGCGAGATGCTCACTGGAATTGGGGCAGCGGGCGTGTCGGTCATCGTCGCGCACATCGATCAACAACCGATGTTTGGCCATCCCTTGATCCCCGTTCTGCAAATCACGACCGACAGCGTCAGTGCCACACGCTACGCGAGCGAGCTTGACGGCGCTCTGGCTCCGGACGATCACCTCCCCCAGCACCTGCTTGACCTCGTAGGAGATACGCTGACACGAGTCTACACCCCGCGCGTCACCCAAATCGGCAACACCGACTTTCAGATCACCCGCGGCTTGCTCGGCGTATCGCTGTAAGCGACAGCTACGTTACATGGCGTCCACTTGCGGATGTTGGACGCCATCCCTTCCATCTGCCAGGCCCCAAGACTGACCCATAACGCGTATCGTCCATCCAAATCGGGTGTAAAATGAGGTTAATCGTGAAGTTTCGCACAAGGCGTGTGATCCCATCGTCGCGTGCTTCCAACCTCCTCACCGCCTCCCCGCGTGTACCACAATCGGCGTTGCTCCAGCTCCAAAGGAGAGGCGGCCATGCAACGCGACCAACACCCTCACTTCTCGACTTTTGCGGCAGTTTTGCTCCTCGCGATCCTGATCCTCACGTCAGCGCCCAACGCCCAGGCGCAAATCGGCGGGGCGATTGGTTATGGAAGCAGTGTGCTCGGGAACAGCGCCGCCGCAGGACAATCCACCACCTATAGTTTCAGCGGCAGCGTGAACGATTTCGTCGACGTGACGCTCCACAACTGGACGGGCACGTTCGATCCGCTGCTGGAACTCGTCGCGCCGGACGGGCAACCGCTCGCTACCAGCAGCGCCTATCCCTTTTCGGATGATCCGCTCGCCGCACAGATCACGCTGTTGCTGCCGCAATCCGGCATCTACTCCCTGCGGATCAGCGGCGTGAACGGGACGACGGGTGACTTCATCCTCCGGTTACAGGGACGGACCGCCGTGACCATGACGCCGCTCGCCTACGGTCAGCCCGTGGCTGTCAACGTTCCGATCAACCCCACGCCGCAGTCCTACACCTTCACCGCCCAAACCTGCCCGACAGTGCTCACCATCGCCAATTTGAGCACGGGCGAGCCGTTCACGTTTCCGTTCCACATCCGCATCCTCGACGAGATTGGCACAGACATTGCGCAGTTCGACGGCGGCGACGCGCTGGAAGATCGCCTCAAAGTAGCGGCCGACAGTGGTCAATACGAAGTGATTGTGACCTCGGCTGATCCGCTCGTGCCGGGAACGGTGCAGTTGCTCGTCACCTGTGAAGATCAAGTGCCGGGTTGTCTGGCCGCGCTGACCGGAAGCGGCTATGTCAGCCGTCCGTGTCCGCCGTGCCTGCAAATCGGCGCGTGTGCCGATTTCACGCTCACCTTCACGCTGACCGAACACACGGCGGCGTTCTCGTGGCCGCCGCTCGCCGCTGCCGACTGGTACATCTTCAGCATTGTCGACGCCTTCGGCGATCTGCTGCCCGATTCAGCCATTCTGCTGGAGGGCGCCACCAACCACGCCTATACCTTTGCCGCGGCGGAGGTCGCGCGCGGTCCCTTCACCGCCTATGTGAGCGCGGGCGCGGAGGTGGGCGCTGATGACGCGCTGTGTATCGCGGAAGTCGTGGTCGACTTTGGCGAGCACCCGACTGAGGCGTGTTCCGGCATGATCGTCGGCGTTGACCCGGTACCGGGCGCACGGATGGCCGTCGCCCACTGGGAGGTGGTGCCGGGCGCGGCGGCTTATTTGCTCCATGTCTATGCCTATGCTGATGATGGCGGATTAATCGGTATTCGGGTGTTGACCGCTCCCGGCGACACGACCAGCTATCACCTCGCCGATGTGTTCCCGGCGGAATACGACCACTATCAGATCGAAGTAGGTGCGTATGCTGACGCCACGGGCGGCGGCGCGTTTGGTGATATGCCGCAGGGTTATCTGTGCGCAGGCTCCGCCGATCTCACCTTCACCCCGCTCGGCCCGGTCGAGTGGGGTCCGGCGACCTAGCCCTGATCAGAGGAGGAAGCTCATCATGAAACACACCCGCTGGTTCCCGCTGATCGTCGTCCTCTGCCTGTTGAGTCTGGCGAACAGCAGCATCCGCGCCCAAACGGGCGGCACGCTCGGCTATGCCGCACGCGTCTACGGGATGATCACCGCTGACAGTCCAACCGTGACCTACAGTCTATCCGGTCAGCAGGGCGATTATGTCGTCATCACTGCCGAGTCATGGACGGGCACGCTCGACGTACAGATGGATCTCGTCGCGCCAAATGGCGTCGTGCTCACCCACAGCCAACAAAACACGTTCACCGGCGCGCCGCTGGGCGCGCAGAGCGCCGTATTTCTGCCCGAAACCGGGATCTACGTACTTCGCCTGAGTGGCGAAAACAACACAGTTGGCGACTATCTGCTTGTGGTGCTGGGGCGCACCCCGGTGCAGGCGACGCCACTTCTGAACGGACAGGCAGTTGAGGTCACCCTGCCCCAAGCATCGCCACCCCTCTATTTCAGCTTTGCGACTGTGAACTGTCCAACTACGCTGATCGTCACCAATTTGACTGCTGAACCAGCCGCCGCGCCTTTTATCGTCAAAGTGCGCGATCAACGCGGCCAAACGGTGACGCGCCTGCGGATCGGCGACCAACTTGAAGATTGGGTCACGGTCGCGGCGGACAGCGGTCAGTACGAAGTCGAGGTGTCCACTCTCGACCCCGCGACCACCGGATCGCTGCGGCTGCTCGTGACGTGTGCGAACGCTAATCCGGGCTGCACAGCGGGAGACACCACCGCCGAGAACGCCGTGTGTGCCCCGTGCCCTGCGGTCGAGCAGCTTGTCCCCGGCGGCGAATGCCCCGATCTGCGCCTCACCGCCCAACAGAACCCGGCGGCTCCGAATTGGGTGACCGTCGGTTGGGATAGCTTCGCCGGGGCTGATGGTTACGCGGTCTACGTTACCGGACTGCTGGAAGGCGGCGGCGAAGTCTATTTGACGCACAGCGCGTGGATCGCCGGGAACCCGACCGAATTCTCGTCGGTGCTGCCCGAGGTTGGCTACACCGGCTTCAATTTCACGCTGCAAGTGCTGGTCGATGGGATTGTCCTGTGTACGCAATCCATCCATGTTGACCTGCCCATCGTGACCACTGACTGTCCGGATCTGGGCCTGACCGCCGCCATGACTGATCCGGCGGTGCGCGCCTTGGACGTCGGCTGGGACGCGGGCTTGGGCGCACATCAGTTCGCGCTCGATCTCTACTCGATTGCGGGCGGGAGTGAATCCTACAGCGGCGGTCTCAGCCTGCCGGGCGACCGTACTAACTACGCGTTTGACCATTTCCCGCCCGCCCTCGACGCGGTGCGCTTTGTGCTGTGGATGACGCGGGGCGACCTCCTGTGTTCCGATGAGCTGACGGTCACGTTCTCGCCCAACGGCGATCAACCCGATGGTGAAGCGTGCGCGGTGCGCGCCGAGCGTGAAGGCGTGGCCGCGCGCGTCGGTCCCGGCACTGCGCGCAGCATTTTCACTTTCCTCAACCCGGGCATCGACTACACGGTGATAGGGCAGGCCGCCGATGAGAGCGGCAATCTGTGGTGGCAGGTCGACAAGACACAGTTTGCAGGTCACGAAGCGGTGTTCAGCCTGTGGGTCGCACAGGCGGACGTCACGGCGCTCGGCGACTGTGCTGACATCCCGCAAGGCGAGATACCGGACGTGATTCCGTTCCCTGACGATGAAGAGGAACCCGGCGGTTGGCTGCCCTGCGGCTCCTGTGCAACCTGTGGGCATCCGGCAGCGGAATGCGTCACCTCGCCCGCTGGTCTCTGTCTGTGGGATCCGGCGACGTGTGTCGGCGGCCCCGGCCCGGACGATGGGGACAACACCTGTTATTCCGTGAGCGTAACTATCGACATGGGGACATGCTACGGGAGCGGCTCGGCGCTGCTCGACACCCCGCCCAACTGTCAGGGGACACAATACAACCCGGGCACGCTGCTGCAAGCCCATGCCGTCGCCGTCGATCCAAAGTGTATAGTCCGCTCATGGACCGGCTGTGGCGTATCGGGCTCTGGGAGCAGTATCGCATTCGTGCCGCCGGGAAGCTGCACACTGGTCGCGCATATGGGCTATTGAGATCAATGGGGCGGAGCGCGCTTGCGTTTCCGCCCCAAACGGGTGAAACTCCACCATAAGAATCCACTGTGGAGATCAACCGATGCGACTCGAAACTCTGACTGTGCATACTGGACGTCCGGTTGAACCCGGCACGGGCGCGGTGACCCCCTCGATTACGCTGGCGACCACGTTTGAACGCAATGCCGATGGCAGCTTCGCCCATGACGTGTACACACGCCTCAGCAACCCGAATCGCACAGCGCTGGAAAACGCGCTCACCACGCTGGAAGGTGGCGCGGCGGCGATCGCGTTCGCTTCCGGTCAAGCGGCGGCGGCAGCCATGCTGCACAGCCTCGCCACCGGCGATCATGTGCTGCTCTCCGATGACCTGTATCACGGCGTACGCCACTATGTCAAAGAGGTGCTGGCGCGGTGGGGCTTGCAGTTCGACTTCATCGATATGCAGAACACCACAAATATCGAGCGCGCCCTGAAGCCGAACACCAAGCTGGTGTGGCTGGAAACTCCGTCGAACCCGCGCCTGAAGATCGTCGATATAGCGGCGGCGGCGGAGATCGCGCATCGGGTCGGCGCCTTGGTGCTGGTCGACAACACGTGGGCAACGCCCGTGTTTCAGCATCCGTTCCAACTGGGCGCGGATGTGATCCTGCATTCGACCACCAAGTATCTCGGCGGGCACAGCGATGTGCTGGGCGGTGCGCTGATTCTCCGTGAGAGCGGTGAACTGGAAGCGCGCATCCGCACGCTGCAGCAGCTCGGCGGCGGCGTCCCCGCCCCGTTTGACTGCTGGCTGATTCTGCGCAGCTTGCCCACCCTCCCCCTACGCGTACGGGAACAAGCCCGCAGCGCCGAAAAGATCGCGTTTTACCTGAGTGAACATCCACGCGTGGAGGTCGTGCATTATCCGGGACTGCCTAGTCACCCGGGTCACGCCGTAGCGCACAAGCAAATGGCGTGTTTCGGCGGCATGCTCTCGTTTCAAATCCAAGGTGGACAGGCGGAAGCCTTCGCCATGATCGCCCGACTCAAGATTTTCACGCGTGCGACGAGTCTGGGCGGCGTCGAGAGCTTGATCGAGCACCGCGCGTCGATTGAAGGCGCGGACAGCCCCACCCCGCCGAATCTGCTGCGCGTGTCCATCGGTCTGGAGCACGTCGACGACCTGATCGACGATTTGGCGCAAGCGCTAGGCTAGCTACGTTCCGACCCCACTCCCGTCCCCTCCCCGAATTCAGGGAGGGGAGACAACAGCACATGCGCTACCACCTCCCCTTCTCCCCGCTTGCGTGGGAGAAGGGGTTGGGGGTTGAGGGGTTGGTTGGTGCCGCTACCCTCGCACCAGTTCGATCACACCGCCCTGCCCAAGCAGCGTGACGCGCTGATCCTCGGTGATAAGCACAATCGCGGGATTCATACACTCATACCCGTTCAGGCTCACTTCAGCGCGGAAGTCGGGCAGCGCCGTCTTGATCACCAGTCGATCCCCGTCCTCGCTCACTTCGGTCACTTCGGATGTCAGGTAGTGGATTGTCACGCCCGGCCTGACTTCCCAGTCCAGCGGCAGGATTGCGCCGCGCCGCGCGGGGAGCGTCACCGCCTGCCCGCCGAGCAGCGGCTGTCCCGCCAACATCAGCGTGAGTTCAACCGGATCGTCCTGATAGTTGTTGATATAGAGGAAGCTACCGTTCGACCCCTCTGACAAGCGCACGTCTGCCCAGTCGCTCAGCGTGAACAGGGACGCGCACTCCACCCGGTTTGCCAGTTGATCGAAAATGTGCAAATCTTCGGGCGTGTTGGTCGCCAGCGCCGCACCCAACACCCAGACCTGCCCGGCGCCCAGCGTCTGCCTGAAACCCGCCGTGCGTCCATCGGCAGTCATGGCGAACACGTCGGCGAAAGCCCCGGTATACGTCTGGAGGAACGAGACGGGCACATCTGCCTCATCAAAGATCTGGATGTTGACGGGCGTAAACGGTGGGTCGCTCTGCATGGCGGTGATGCTAAGCGCGTCGCGCAGAAGGGTACATGGCTCATGCGCGTACGTTTCGACCGGGAGGCGTCCGACAAGGATCAGCTTGCCACCCTGCCGCGCATACTCGACCAGCTTCTGCTGTGTCGCCGCGTCGCACTGCTGCTCGACCATCACCCACAGCGTGGGCATGCGCACCGGGTTCAATTCTGCACGGTTCAGTTCGACCGCGTCGAAGGGGCGATGCGTCAGCGCCAAGCCACGCGCCAGAAAGTCGAACAGGATCACGTCGCGCTGGTGCGTCAGAATGTCCGTGGCGGCGCGGGTGCTGGGGTTGTTCACTTCCGTCATATAGTCGTCAAGGCGGAAGCCAATCGTCGTCACCGTCTTCGGCTGCGCCCGCACAAGCTCCTCACCATAGGCGTTCAACACACGTGAAAGCTGACCGTAGCGGGCGTAATGCCGCCGCAGGGAGCCATCCTTACGCACCGGATGTCCCCAGTTATGCCGCTTGGTCGGGCTGAGCACCGGGTCGTTTTCGCCGTCGAAGAACAGATAGTGGTTGATCGCGCGCATGCCAACCGAGATGCACAGTCGGGTATGCAGGTCGTAGAGCGACGACTGCGCCCCGCCGAAATCCTGATTGCCGCCCGCCTGAAATTCAATCGAGAACAACGCCTGCTGCGGATTATGCAGGGCTTTGGTCATCTCGTTGACCATGACGAGCTGATGAAAATTCCCCTCACCGATGAAGATCGGGTACACGTCGGTCGCACTGACCATGCCCTCCAGCGCCATCACGTCGATCAACTGGGAGATGCCGATGGGGAACGTCTTGCCGCCGTTGCCGAACCCATGAATATTGACCACGGGCGGCACATCCATGCCGTACGCGCGCGCCCGTTCCCACAGCCACACCATATAGTCTCGCAGGTAAACGCGGTAGAAACGACGGTAGTCCTCCATGACGGCGACAGCGTGCGGCGCAGCGGGTTGAGTCATCTGCTCACGCAGGAAGGCCGGCAGATCAGCGGCAGGGCAACGCGCGCTGAGACCAGCGCCATATGCTGCACGTAAATAGTCGGCAAAGCGTGCCAGCGTATCCGGGTTAATGTCCACGAGATTACGCACCCACTGGATCATGCCCATTTCGTTGTCGAGCTGGGTCATGATGATGTTACCCCCGCGCGTAATCTGGCGCGGCGTCAGCACGGCGAACACCGCCTGATACCAGTCGTCCACGCATTTCAGGAAGTCCTCGTGCAGGTAGCTCACGATGTTCTGCGGCTTGCCATCCTGGCCGAGATAGGCCACCTGCGGGTACTGGCTGAACACCCACGGCGGCACCCCTTCGTTGATGGTCTCCGCCATGATGTAAGGGCCGGGACGCGCGATGATGTAGAACCCCATGTCGGTGGCTAGATCGAGAAACCCGGCCAGATTGCGCAGCGGGTGCGTATGCCCGTCGACATCCGACATATTGGGCTGCGGCTGATGCCAGAGCCACGGGATATACGCCGCGACTGTGTTGAAGCCCGCTTTGCGCAGCAGGTCGAGACGGTGTTCCCATTGGTTGACGGGGGCACGGAAATAGTGAAACTCACCCGCTTGAATCAGCGTAGATTGGCCGTTCAGCCAGTACTGCCCGTCTTTGACTTCGAAGGTCTTCATGGGGGTTTCCCTTACTACCGCTTGTAAAAGCCGAGAATCTTAAGCGCGTTTTGAATGATCGCGCTTTCCGTGTACGTCCGCCAGATCAACCCGCTCAGGTAGTTTTCGACCATAAGCATGGAACAGCCTTTGTCGATACCGTAGAGCGCGCTGCTGTACCACGGGGGATCGACGGCGAGATTATAGGAGTCGTAGAATCCGTACTTCCCCCATGTCTGCGGCTGCTCGCGATACAGATAGTCGATCATCGCCAGCGCGAGATCGGGCACGAACGGCAGCGACGAGATCGCGCCGTAGATCGAAACAGTGCCGTTCGGCTTGGGCGTGTCAAGCGAGGGGGGCGCGCCGGATACATCATAGCCCCACGGGCTGTCACCCGCGCTGATGCCCCAACTGTTCTCGTGATAGGTTTTGAACTCGGCGGCGTGTTCAATGCAGAACGCGCGATCCGCGAGTGTCGCCAAACGGGTGTTGTTGAACCAGTCGATGCCGTCGGGGTCCAGGTAGCGAGCGGTGTCCAGCCATGCCTCGCTGAACTGGTAGGCGAACAGGTTGCCGCCGGGATTAATGATGACGTCCTGCCCCTCAAACTTCCCCGTGTCGCGCCGGAAGCCGTGATACAGCCGCCGCGCCACATCGGGATCGATGTGCCCCGCCGCCTGCAGATACATCATCTTTTGCTCGGCAGCCATATCCCACTGAGCGATGAACCCAGGATCGCCATGCACGTAATCACCACCGCGATCCGGATTGTAGGCCATGCGAAACAGCGTCACCCCATCCCGTTCGAACACGAGGAAGTTCCAGTCGACACGTTCCAGAAGCGCCTGCGCCAGTTCCTGAACTTCGGCATCCTGAAAGTACGCTGCCGCCGTGATCACCCCGTTCAGACATAACGCCGTGTCGATGGTCGAGTATTCGCATTTTCCCCAGCGCGCCGCGTCTGCCATGTTGAGGAAGTGCGCGAAGAAACCGCGATGGTGCGGCACATGATTCAACAGCGTACGCAGAGTCCCGCGCGTGATGTCGAGCGCTTGCTGGCGTGGGATGAAACCGCGCTCAGCGGCAATCACCCACCCCGACAGCGTGAACCCGGTCGCGGCAATCGAAGCGATGCGCAGATCTTTCGTCGCGTCGACTGTCAGCCCATAGCCACGGCTGGTCGCGTCGAGGTTGCTGTACTCCAAAAAGAAATCGACCGAGCCTCGCAGTTCGCGCAGAAGCAGGGCTTGTGCATCCATAGATTAGTTTCTCCACATGAAATCTGCGCCCCAGCTTACAACGTTGACGATGCGCGCGCCAGAAAGCGCGTCGGAATCGGATGCGGTTGGAAGGGCGTATCGTTTTCCAGAAAGTCGATGAGCTGCCGGACGGCCGTCGCCCCCCATTCAAAACGGGACGCGCCAATCGTCGACAGGGACGGCTGCATATAGCGTGCGAGTGGGATGTCGTCAAAGCCGACTACGGCGATATCGGCGGGCGCACTCAGGTCATGTTCGCGCATGGCACGCAAAAAGCCAAACGCCATCTGGTCGTTCGCGCAGAACACCGCTTGCGGCAGCTCGCGCGTTTGCATGATCGCCTGGGCGACCTCGTAGCCGGAAATCTCGGTGAAATTCCCCTGATACACGGGCACATCTAAATTGTGCCGCGTGGCTTCGTACAAAAATGTCTCCATGCGTTCGGCATTGTCGAACGAATCGAGCGCGCCAGCGACGAACGCCAGTTTGCGCATGCCCTGACAGTACAGATGCGCAAACGCCTCACGCACCCCCTGCGGATTGTCGAGCAGAAGCGGCAGGATGAATTCGTTTTGCAGCAGGCGATCCAGCACGACAATCGGGAAGCGCCGTGACGCCAGCTTGAGGATCGACTCAGTGGGGATTTTGCGATCAAACACGATGGCACCATCGACCTGCCGATGCAGCAGCATCCGGCGCGTCGAGCGGCTTTCCGGGCACACCAGCAATTCGTAATCGGTATCGAGGATGACGCTGTGAATGCCTTCGAGGATGTCTTCGTAAAAAGACCCGCTGAAGCGGGCGATGAACACGCCAATGGTGTGAGTTTTGCGCTGCTTGAGGTTGCGCGCGAACGCGTTCGGGTGGTAATTGAGCTCCTCGGCGGCGGCGAGCACACGCTTACGGGTCGCATCGCCGATCGTCCCCGTATCGTTCAGTGCATACGACGCCGTGGTCACGCTGACTCCGGCGCGTTTGGCCACGTCGCGAATCGTCGTCATCGCGGACGGCCTTCAGATAGCAGCGCCGGGTTGGTTAATGTCGACATGCGGCGAGTCCTCATCCTCGTAAACTTTCCCCGATCTACGCAGGACGAGCAGCCAGTGTTCATTTCGACTGCGCCGGGCTGGGGCGGAGTTCTACGCCTCAGCTCAATCCGTCCTCGTTGTGTGTGAGCGTTCACGGGTGAATTTCGAAGTTTAAGGCGGCGGGCTAGGATCAAGGCATTCTGAAAAAGTATCTTGGTAAGCCACCCTATTTTTGAAATACACCCCTACGAATTTGTTGACAGCTAAAAATAAGTATGGTAAATTGCCAGTAAAGTGAAACGTTTCACTTCGCTGATTGATAGCTTAACGCAAAGTCAGCGAATTGTAAAGTTACCAATTTCAGCGAACTAGAATGAATCGAAAATTCGAGAACCAGTACGGATACTTTACAGAAGACGGTCGGGAATACGTTGTCAAGACGCCGTTCACGCCGCGCCCGTGGGGCAACATCATCAGCAATGGTGATTACAGTTTGATGATCTCACAAACGGGTTCCGGTTACAGTTGGCGGGGCAATGCCGGCCAGAACCGCATCACCCGCTCGTTCCAGGATCTTGTCAAAGACAATTGGGGCAAGTACTTCTACATCCGCGACCTCCAGCGCAACACCTATTGGTCGGCGGCCTTCAAGCCGGTCATGCACCCCTATCAGCAGTATCAGGTGGTGCACGGCATCGGCTACACGCGCATCATCCAGCAGGTCGAAGACATTGCCAGCACCCTCACAATCTTCGTCGCGCCGGATGCACCACTCGAAGTTATTCAGCTCACGCTGACAAACCACAGCGCCGAAACGCGCGAACTCGACGTCACCTCGTACGCGGAATGGCTGCTCGGTTTCTCTCCAGACGAACACCGCGAATTCCACAAGCTGTTCATCGATACATCGTGCGCCGGGCAAGCGGTCTTTGCGACCAAGTGCCTGTGGGGCTTCCCCGACGACAAGGGCCGCTGGAACAACGTCGATTGGCCGTACACCGCATTCATGGCCGTGAGCGAACCGCTGAAGTCATTTGACTGCGACAAAGAATCGTTCATCGGCATGTACAATAACGATGACCGTCCGCGCGCCATGACCGAACCCATACTGGCCGGTCGTACCGGGCGCTTCACCGATGCCATTGCCGCGCTGCAAGTCGCGGTGGCGCTGCCGCCGGGTGCTTCCAAGACGATGGTATTCACACTCGGTGCAGCGGAAAACGGCACCGAAGACGCGCACGAATTGATCGCGCGCTATACCTCGGTCGAAGGCGCGGAGCAGGCGTTCGCCGCACTCAAGCCATTCTGGGCGCGCTTCCTCGACCGCGAACAGGTCGAAACGCCGGACGACGCCTTCAACTTCATGACCAACGTGTGGGCGAAGTATCAGGCGATCTCCGGGCGCTTGTGGGGCAAATCGGCCTTCTATCAGGTGTCCGCCGGATGGGGCTTCCGCGACCAACTGCAGGATAGTCAGGTGTACCTCGTCGGCGATCCCGACTTTGCGCGCAAGCAGCTGCTGCTGCACGCCGCGAATCAGTTCATCGAAGGCGACGTGCTGCACTGGTGGTTCACCATACGCGGCGGCGGCCCCCGCACCAACTGTTCCGATGATCTGCTGTGGTTGCCCTTCATCCTGAATTCGTACCTGCAAGAAACCGTCGACTACAGCATCCTCGACGAGCAGATTCCCTACCTCAACGGCCCGGCGGAAGCGCTGTATGAGCACTGCAAGCGGGCAATTGAGCGTTCGTTCTCGCGCTTCTCGCCGCGCGGCGTGCCGCTCATGGGCGATCACGACTGGAACGACGGTCTAAGCGCGGTCGGGACGCTGCTCAAAGGTGAAAGCTTCTGGGTTGCGGAATTCCTGCACATGGTGCTCGGCGGCTTCATTCCGCTGGCACAGCGCCGCGGCGACGACCGTTTTGCCGACCGCTGTGCGCTGGTGCGCGACAGCCTGAAAGTCGCGCTCAATCAGCATGGTTGGGATGGCCAATGGTATCTGATGGCAACGACCGATGATGGTCTGCTGCTCGGTTCGCAGGCGAACGACGAAGGCAAAATCTTCCTCATGCCCAACATCTGGGCGGTGATGAGCGGCACGGCTGAAGGCAAGCGCGCCGAAACGGCGCTGGCCTCCGTGACGCAGTATCTGCTGAAAGATTATGGCACGCTGCTCAATTACCCAGCGTTCACCCGTCCGCGCCCCGACATCGGCTATGTGACGCGCTACGCGCCCGGGCTGCGCGAAAATGGCGGTGTGTATACCCACGCGGCGACGTGGTCAGTGTGGGCGTATGCCCGCGCAGGTCAACCGGAACTGGCGTACGAGGCGTATCGCCGCATCTGCCCGCCAAATCGCAGCGCCGATATTGATACCTACAAGGCCGAACCGTACGTCACCCCCGGCAACATTGACGGCCCGCTTTCGGAATACTACGGGCGCGGCGGGTGGACGTGGTACACAGGGTCGGCCCAGTGGCTGCATCGCGTAGCCACGCACTGGATTTTAGGAATTCGCCCGCAGGAAGATGGTTTGCTCGTCGAACCAGCCATTCCGGCGCACTGGCCCGGCTTCAAAATCACGCGCACCTTCCGGGGCGCGGTGTACGCGATTGAAGTCGAAAACCCCCAGCGCGTTCACGGCGGAATTCGCTCGGTGACGGTTGACGGACAACCGCATTCGAGCCATATTCTCCCTGTTTTTGGAGATGGGAAAACCCACCCGGTGAAGATCGTTTTGGGGACGTAACCCCAGAAAGGACACTGCCAGCGCCGCACGACAAGTTCGTTTTTCGACTCAGGGTATGGGATGCCGACCGCACCCCACCCGCCGTTTCAGAATCGATAATTAGATCACAAAGAGATGAAGACATGAAATCCTTAACCAAAGTACTCGCCCTCGCCCTGCTTCTCGGTCTGCTCATCAGCCTGACGATTGCTCCGGTCAGCGCCCAATCGGTCACCATCCGCTACGCTAACTGGAACCTCGGCACGGAAGAAGAAAACAACGTCCAGCGCCAGCTCGTCGCCGCGTATGTGGCCGCGCACCCGGAAGTCACGATCGAATTCGTCGATATGTCCGGTGATGGCCGCTGGGACGAAAAACTGACCAACTTCGCCGCGCGCGGTGAGTTACCTGATGTGTGGATGGCCGACAACACCCCCTACTACATCCAGAACGGCTGGACGGCTGACCTGACCGCGATGGTCGCGGATGATCCTGACTGGGCGAATGTGCCGTCCGTCCTCCAGAACGCCGTGACCCACGATGGCAAGGTGCTCGCCCTGCCGGTTGCGCAGTTCGTCATGGGCTACTTCGCCAATCAAGACCTGTTCGAATCCGCGAACCTCGATGCTCCGGCCTACGGCATGTCGATTGACGAATTTACGGCTGCCATGACCGACGTCACCAACGTCGAACAGGGCGTACTAGGCACCAACGACATTGAACCGTTCATGGGCTGGTACCCGAGCACGCAGGACAGCAGCCTCGGCTGGTTCAGCTTCGACGGCACGCACATGAACTACAACTCCGAAGCCTTCAAGGCTGGCGTGCAGATGGCGATTGACGCCGTTCCGTACGCGTGGGCCGGCCTGACCGACGAACAGAAGGCCAACTTCACGGCGACTGGCCCGTGGGAACTCTTCCTGAATCAGGAAGCTGGTCTGGTGTGGGACGGCGGTTGGGCAGTCCCGGCGTACACCCAGAACGCTACCTTCAACTGGGACTTCGTCGGTATTCCCGGCGCCAATCAGGTCCTCGTGGCCGACATGATCGCCATTTCGGCGACCAGCGCCAACCCCGAAGCAGCGTATGATTTCGCCAAGTGGATGAGCTTCTCGTCGGCTGGCTACACCGCCGAAGCGGAAATCGCCCAGGCTTCCAGCACGGTGCCCACCCGTATGCCCGTCAGCATCACCCCTGAAACCATTGATCTGTACATGTCGTTCGTGGGCGACAAGCCCGGTCTGCGCGCAGCGCTCGAAAACCTCGACGGCAGCATCGTTGAATCGCTGACCAAGATTGTCCCCGGCTACATCAATGCCCGTTGGGAAGGCAAGCCCGGCATTGACATCGGTGAAAACCTCGACGTGAACCTCGGTTTCATCTTCGGCAACGTGGCCTCAGGCCAATTCCAATATGCTGACCTCGCCCCGCAGCTCGAAGAGTTCGCCAATGGCATTCTCGACGACGCCGCCGCCGCGATGGCTGGCAGCTAAGTAATCACGAACTCGTGGGGAGCGCCGGTTCACTGGCGTTCCCCACGATCAGCAAGCGTCAGTGAGGGGCGCGGTCAACGGTGCCCCTCGGCAAACTAGTCACGACTGTGCCAAACTGTTCTTACTGACCCTGACAATAAAACCCGGCGATCAGACTGACCCCTTTCGTTCACACCCTGAGCGCCCTTTTTTGCTACCCAACACAGCACGTCGTGCTTTCGCCCGCAAGAGTGGTCTCACACGACGACCGGAGATTTGGCGATGCGCTCGAAACCCAACCGCTTTTACCGGCTATTCGGGCCGATCCTGACGGTGATCAGCCTGCTGGCGGCGTGTGAGCCTGTGTCCAACGCGCAGGCTGCCGCCGTCGTCACCTGCGCGACTCCGGCGACGGCAGTCAGCGCCGAAAACGTGGCGCTGGTTGCGGATGTTCCCCGCCTGTACAGCGGTCTCAGCCACCCGCTCGCCATCGAAGTGCCTGCGGAGACCTTTGGTTTGCCCCTGGCTGCGGACGAGATCGCCCAGTTGTACGCCAAACCGAGCGCGTTCGTAACCGAAGGCGCAGCAGTTACCTTCAGCGCGACCGTGCCTGTCGAGGGGGACTACACCATCGCCTTCGACATGGCCGCGACCGCCGAGTCACGGCGACCGGAAGGTGAACTACGCGTCGATGGCACCTTCCCTATCAGTGATCTCGAGCGCGTCTCCTTCCCGATCTACTACCGCAGCGACGGCAGCGTCTTCCCTAAAGATCGCTATGGCAACGATGCGCTGATCGAACAGATCCGGCAGGCGCGCTGGTCGACTGCCGACGTGCGGGATGTCGAGTTCAGCGAGCCTTACCCGCTGCAACTCCGGTTGAGCGCGGGCGAGCATCGCTTCGAGCTCACGCTGACGGAAGGCACCGCCTATTTCGGCAGTGTGTACCTCGTGCCCTTCACGCCCTACCCCGATTACGCGCAGTATCTCGCCGCGCAGCCCGCAGCCGACACGTCCGGCATCCAGATGGCGCTCGAAGCCGAACTGCCGAGCTACAAAAACGATACGTCGGTGCGCCCCGCGACGGATCGCGGCCTCACCGTCACGCCTTACGACACCTACTGCCAGTTAATGAATACAATGGGTGGCGAAAGCTGGGATCAGAGCGGCAGCGCGGTCTACTACGAATTCAATGTGCCGGAAGCGGGTTATTACAGCCTCACCTTCCGCGCCATGCAGAACACGCGCAGCAATTTCACGGTGTTCCGCCGTATCACGATCAATGGCATGGTGCCGTTCGCAGAGTTGAACGCGGTCGCCTTCCCGTCCAGCGCCGACTGGATGGACGTCCATCTCGGCGGCGACACGCCCTACAAGATCTACCTGAACGCGGGCGTGAACGTGCTGAGCGTGGAAGCCACCAATTCGCCCTATCTGCGCGCCATCAACACCATCCAGCAGGCGCTGTTCGACATCAATGACCTCGCGCTGGAAATCCGCCACCTGACGGGCAATCAGCGCGACCCGTTCAAAGAATGGGCGATCACGCAGTACATCCCCGACGTCGAAGAACGTCTGAATGCCATCGCGCAGAACCTGATCGACGACAAGCAGACACTGCTGACCATCGACCCGAGCGGCGCGTCGCCGGAAGTCCTCACCTACCAGATGGCGATTGACAACATTCTGTTTCTGACGGGTGACCCGGACAAAATCCCGATCTACATGAGCCGCTTCTCGGAAGGTTCCGGTTCGGCGGCGCAGCAGCTCGGTTCGCTGCTGCCCCTGCTGCAAAATCAGCCGCTGGCACTGGACCGCATCTATGTGCATTCGCCCGACAGCATCCCGCAAACGCCTGCGGTTCCCTTCACCACCGCCATCGGCGAAGAGGTCAAGCGCTTCATCTATTCGTTCCAGCCGGACCCGTATCAGTCGCTCGGCGCTAATGCCGACGAACTGGAGGTGTGGGTGAACCGCCCGCGCCAGTACGTGAATCTGCTGCAAATCATGGCGGATTCGACCTTCACGCCGGAGACGGGCATTCGCGTGCGCTTCTCGATCATGCCCGACGAGTCGAAGCTGATTCTCGCGAATGCCGCGGATATTCAGCCTGATGTCGCGCTCGGCGTGAGCACAGACCGTCCCTACGAACTCGCCATCCGCAACGCGCTCTACGATCTGCGCTCGTTCCCAGACTTCGACTCGTTCATTGATGTGTTCGCACCCGGTTCGCTGCTCGGCTACATCATCAACGACTCGGTGTACGCGCTGCCGGAAACCCAGGATGCGTGGGTGACCTTCTACCGCCGCGACATCCTCAACGAACTGGGCATCCCTGTGCCAGAAACGTGGACGGAAGTCCTGGAAATCCTACCCGAACTCCAGCGCTACGGCATGAACTTCAACACGCCGCTGTCGAGCGGCGCGGGTCAGCGCAATTACATCTTCACCGCGCCGTACCTGTTTAATTTTGGCGCGCCGCTCTATAGTGACGGCGGCTTCTCGACGGGCATTCAGAGCGACGAAGCGGTCGCGGGCATCCGCTTCATGGCGGATAGCTTCACCATCTACGGCATGCCGCTGACCACCGCCAGTTTCTATCAGGATTTCCGTTACGGTACGCTGCCCATCGGCGTGGCGAATATCATCGAAATGTACGTCAAGCTGCTGACCGCCGCGCCGGAAATCGGCGGCCAGTGGGACATCAGCCTGTATCCCGGCACCGTACTGCCCGATGGTACGGTCAACCACTACGCGACCGGGTCGGCGCAAACCAGCCTCATGTTCCGCGATACCGATCACGCTGAAGAAGGCTGGGAATTCCTCAAATGGTGGCTGTCCACCGAGATGCAAAGCGAATTCGGCGAACAGTTGGTGCTCAACTATGGGCGCGAATATATGTGGTTCTCCGCCAATCTTGAAGCGCTCGACACGATGGACATTCCCGACGAACACCGTGATGTGATCGCGGCGCAGTGGGAGTGGCTGCAGGAACCCGTCCGCCTACCAGGGAGCTACATGCAGGAACGCGAAATCAGCAATATCTGGAATCGCATCGTGTTTGACGGCGTCAACCCGCGCGTGGCCATTGATCGCTCCGTCATCATCATCAACCGTGAAATCACCCGCAAGATGGAAGAGTTCGGCTACCTGAGCGAAGATGGCGAACGTCTGCGGGAGTTCACTGTCCCGACGATTGAGACTGTGCAGGGGTGGATAGACAATGCAAATTAGGCAAACGTATCCAACGCAAGATGGGCTGGCGCGCGCCTACCCTGCGCCGCGCCGCGGCATCGTCGGCGCGATCCAGAATTGGATCCAGAAAGAAGGCAGCGCCTATGGCTTCCTGTCGATCTACGCGCTGCTGTTCATCATCTTTATTGTCATTCCCGTGTTGGCGGCCATTGGCCTATCCTTCACCTTCTTCGATGCCATTCAGCCGCCGCGCTTCATCGGCCTGACCAACTACATCGCCCTGATCACGCAGGACGACACGTTCATGAAGTACGTGCTGGCGAACACCATCCAGTTCGCGGTGATCGTCGGGCCGGGCGGTTACGCGCTCGCCTTCATGCTGGCGTGGATGCTGGCGCAGCTCCCCCGCCTGCCGCGCACCATCTTTGCGCTCATCCTGTACTCGCCGTCGATGACGGCAGGCGTCGCGATGACCGTGGTATGGAAAGCCCTGTTCAGCGGTGACCAGACCGGCTACCTGAACAGCTTCCTGATGGGTCTTGGCACCATCCGCGAGCCGATTCAATGGCTGCAGTCGCCGCAGTACCTCATGCCGATCATGATCATCGTGACGCTGTGGAGCAGCATGGGCATCGGCTTCTTGGCGATGCTCGCGGGCATCCTCGAAATCAGCCCGGAACTCTACGAAGCCGCCGCCATGGACGGGATGAGCAGCCGCTGGCAGGAAATCTTCTACATCACTATCCCGTCGATGAAACCGCAAATGCTCTTCGGGGCGGTGATGGCGCTGGTCGGCACGTTCCAGGCCGGGGCAATCGGGGTGACGCTCTCCGGCAGCAACCCCACGCCGCAGTATGCCGGGCAGTTAATCGTCAATCACATCGAAGACTATGGCTTTTTGCGCTATGAGATGGGCTACGCCGCCGCGGTGTCGGTGGTGCTGCTGTTGATGGTGTTGTTCTTCTCGCGGGTCGCGACTCGCCTGTTCGGCAATTAATGATGAGCAGCCGTATGAATATGAACTGGTATCACCGTTACACTGGGGTGCGCAATCGAGGCATCAACCCGCAGGGCTTCCACGTCAGCCAGATCAAGTTTTACATCTTGCTGGTGCCGCTGGCCGCGGTGATGCTGCTCCCGATCATCTTCATCTTTTCCAGCGCCTTCAAACCGCCGGACGAACTGTTCGCCTACCCGCCGCGCTTTCTCGTCGTCAACCCAACATTCAAAAATTTCACCGACTTGTTTTCAAAACTGTCGACGTCGGGCATTCCGGTCAGCCGCTACCTGTTCAACAGCATCCTGATCACGCTGGTGACGGTCGGCGCATCGATCATCGTGTCCAGCGCGGCCGCTTATTCGCTGTCCAAAAAACGCTTTAAGCTCAAACAAGCCCTGTTTGCGATCAACAACGTGGCGCTGATGTTCGTGCCCGTCGCCGTGACGATCCCGCGCTTTCTGGTGATCGAACGCCTCAACCTGCTCGATTCGTTCTGGGTACACATTCTGCCCGTGCTGGCCATGCCGGTTGGGTTGTTCCTGCTCAAGCAGTTTATCGATGGCGTGCCGGACGAAGTGCTGGAAGCGGCGCAAATCGACGGCGCGACCGACCTCGAAATCTACTGGCGCATCGTGCTGCCGATGATCCGTCCGGCGCTGGCGACTATCGCCATCCTCACCTTCCAGGCCGCGTGGAATAATGCCGACATATCGACGCTCTACATCAATACGGAGAGTCTGCGCACGCTGGCGTTCTACCTGAGCACGCTGACCAAAACGACCGCGACCGGGGCAACCGCCGTTGCCGGGCAAGGTATCGCTGCGGCGGCGGCGCTGATTATGTTCCTGCCCAACCTGATCATTTTCATTTTCCTGCAGGGCCAGGTGATGAGCACCATGTCACATTCGGGGCTGAAATGAAAAAGCTGCTCACGCTGATCCTCCTCTTGATCGTGCTGGCAGGCAGCAGTCTCCCGGCACAGGCGGTGTCGCCGTACACCACATGGACGCTCGGCCCGGGCAGTTCGCTGTGGCCGACGCAGGACGCCTATACCCCGCTCGATCAGATCGACCTGCCCGTTGACGCGCCGGAAGACATGTTCTACGCGGCAGATGGGTCACTGTATATCGCGGACACAGGGAACAGCCGCATCATCAAGCTCGACTCGGCGTTCCAGGTGGTCGCGGAATATGGCGCTGACGTGCTTGACTCCCCGACTGGCCTGTATGTCGACGAAGAGGGCACGCTCTACATCGCCGATGCGGGCAAGAATACCATTGTCATCCTCGATGCTGACGGCAACCTCGTCAACGAGTTTGGCCGCCCCAGTGAACCGTTGTTCGGCGCGAACCGTGAGTTTCTGCCGCGCAAAATCTCGGTCGATGCGCGGAAAAATCTGTACATCGTGAGCGAAAGCTCGGTCGATGGGCTGGTCATGATGAACACGAGCGGCAACTTCATCGGCTACTTCGGCGCGAATTCCGCGGACATGTCGCTGAAGATGATTTTGCAGCGCATGTTCCTCACCGAAGACCAACTTGACCAGTTCATTCGCAATGAAGCTGCCTCCCCGTCGAACATCGACATCGACAGCCAATCACTGGTTTACACGGTTACCGCCGGGGCAGATCGCGATAAGGCGATTCGCAAGTTCACGGTGTCCGGTCGCAACCTGTTCACGCGTTGGATGTTCGGATCGCGCACGTTCCGCGATATCACGGTGAGCGACGATGGACTGATGGCCACCGTTGATCAAGAGGGCACTATCTTCGAATATGACCAGAACGGCGCGCTGTTGTTCGGGTTTGGCGGGCTGGATCGCGGCGATCAACGTCTCGGTCTGCTGAGCAACCCGACGGCGATTGAGCGCGTTGGCGAAAACCTGTACATACTGGACAAAGAGAAAAACGCGGTCGTGACGTATCAGGTGACGGCCTTCGCCCGCGAACTCCACAATGGCGTGCGCCTGTATATGGAAGGCTTCTACACCGAAGCCCGACCGTATTTCAACGACGTGCTCAACTTCAACGGTCTGGTCATCCTGTCGTATGAAGCGCTGGCGAGCGCCGCCTACAAAGATACAGACTATGCCAACGCCCTGCAGTTCTACCGTCTCGCTGAAAATCGGACTGGCTATTCGGAAACGTTCTGGGAACTGCGGAACGCCGTGCTGCAGCGGCATCTCGGCAACGCGCTCGGCGTGTTGTTCTTCGGGTGGATCGCCTACAGCGTCTTCGGGCGGTTGGAACGCCGCTACCGCTGGCTTGACCCGCTGCGCGCATGGGGCAAGCGCGCGCAGAAAATCCACCTAGTCGACGATTTCGTGTTCATGTTCCGCTTCATCAAGCAGCCCATGGACAGCTTCTACTACATCAAAAAGAATCTGCGCGGGAGTCTGCTGTTCGCCGGGCTAATCTACCTCTGGATTGTCGTCATCCGCGTCCTCGCGCTGTATCTGACGGGCTTCGTCTTCAGCCCGTATGCAACTTGGTGGCAGATCGACGTCGAAATGGAGATTGTGTTCACGGTGGTCCCGCTCGCGCTCTGGAATATCGCCAACTACCTGATCGCGACCATCAGCGACGGCGAAGGCAGCCTGCGTCATGTGATCATCGGCAGCGCCTACAGTCTGTTCCCGTATGTGCTGCTCGGCCTGCCCATCACACTCATCTCCAACGTGCTGACGCTCAATGAGGAGTTCATCTACAGCTTCTCAATGCAGTTGGTGTGGTTGTGGTCGGCCATCATGCTCATCATCATGATCAAGGAAGTGCACAATTTCTCGTTCGGAGAGACGGTGCGCAACATTCTGGCGACGCTGTTCACAATGGCGATGTTCCTACTCACGACCTACATCCTATACGTACTGTTCACGCAGTTGTACGAATTCGTCGCGGCAGTTATCCGGGAGGTCGGTCTGCGTGGCTAACCTGAACCGTCAGTACCCCCATCTGACTAAACTCGCCCTCTGCATCGTACTCTGGCTGCTGGGCGTGCTGCTGGCCGTCGTCCCGGCGCACGCGCAGACTCCGCCGCAGGACATCCCCGCGAGCTACGCGCTGGTCGCCGACAACGAGACGTTTGAACTGTACCTCGACTCGGCGACGCTGGCCTTCAAATTACGCGATAAGCGCAGCGGCTACCTGTGGCATTCCGGCGTCGACGAAAAGCTGGAAGAAGATCGCCTCAACCGTTCGTGGTTGGCGTTCGCGCAAAGCGGTTTCAGCATCGAATATCTGGACAATCGCGCGATCAACGAGCGCACGTCGATTGCCAATACCGAGCACACACTCGACATCACAGCCATCGATCAAGGCGTATCGGCGCAGGTGACGTTCACCGAATTGGGCATCAGTTTCACGGTGATTGTCCAGCTCGAAGCCGAAGGCGTACGCGTGGAAATCCCCGCCACCTCAGTCAGCGAGACCAGCCCCGACTATCGTCTTGGGCAGATCTACGTCTACCCGTTCCTCGGCGCAGCGCGCGGCAGCAGCATCGACGGGTATATGCTCGTGCCCGACGGCACCGGCAGCCTCATTCGCTTTGCCGACACCACCCGCGCGCAGAACATGTTCTACGGGCGCTACTACGGCGAAGATCTCGGCATGATCGCGGAGATGCCCTACGACCCATTGGTGACAAACCCAGCGCCGATTGGCTACCCGGTCTTCGGGATGGTCCACGGCGCGGGTGAGAACGCCTTCATCTCGATTGTGGAGCGAGGCGCGGCCTACGGTGAACTGCAAGTGCATCCGGCAGGTATCATCACCAATTTCAACTTTCTCTACACGTCTTTCATCTACGCCGAGCCCTATTTTCAGGCGACCAATCGGTCCGGCGCGGGTGTGACGATTGTGCAGCGCAACCGCAACAACTTCGACGCCGTCGTGCATTTCCGCTTCCTGACCGGAGCGGAGGCCGATTACGTGGGCATGGCGCACAGCTACCAGCAGTATCTGGTGGAGAATGGACGCTTGCACCCGTTCAGCGAGAGCAACCCGAATATCGGCCTGCGGTTGGAAGTCCTCGGCGGCGACAAAGAACAGGTCCTGTTCTGGAATCGCTTCGTGCCGATGACGACCATCAGTCAGATCGGCGACATCCTCAACGGGCTGCAAGTCCCGAACCCGGAAGTGATCTACTACGGCTGGCAGCCTTACGGCGCCGCCACCATGCCACCAACTACGCTGGTCATGGAGGGCGGCCTCGGGAGTGTCGGCGACCTCGCCAACCTCACCGATCAGATCGCGGCGAACGGCGGCCATTTGTCCCTGTATCTCGACCCGCAGATGGCCTATTTCCGGGAAAGCGGCTACACCGCGCGCACCGACCTCGCGATGGCGATCACCAATATTGATACGGAAGGCTTTAATCGCACCTATGGCTCGTATTTCACGCTGGAAGTCCTGAGTCAGCGCTTGAATAGTCTCTCCAATGATATGGCAGCGCGCGTCAACACTGGTCTGGCGATTGACGGCATGAGCTGGATGCTGTACGGCGATTTTCGCAGCAGCGCCCCGCTCAACCGGGAAGAAGCCATCGACGCGTACCAGAGTCTGCTGAGCGAGACGCCGCAGCGGCTCGGCATGTACCGCCCGAACGATTACTTCTTCGGACTGACGCAGGCTTACTATGACATGCCCATCGGCGACAACGGTTACATCTATACGTCGGAGTCGGTGCCGTTCCTGCCGATTGTGCTGGCGGGGTACATGCCCTATTACGGTACGGCGCTGAACTTCTCGTCCGATCAACAGGGCGACCTGCTGCGTCACGTCGAATTCGGCATCTATCCCTCGTATTTCATCACTCAGGAGCCAACAGCCAACATCCTTAACACGCGCTCGAACTGGATCTACACGTCATCGTATGAGCAATGGGGTGACGAAATCCGCACGACCTACCAGTGGCTGAATGCGCTGCTCGCCCCTGTGCGCGGTCAGGCGATCACCGCGCATACGCAGTTGGCGACGGGAGTATTCGCGACGACCTACGCCAACGGCCAGCAGATCATCGTTAACTACACGGATCAGTTGTATGTGAACGGCGCGACCGTCGTCCCAGCGCAGGACGCGTTACTTGTGGAGGCCAGCCTATGACCAGTCGCACTCCGGTTCGCCGCGAAGTCAGTCTCCGCGCCCGCGAGGCCCTGCACGGCTACGGTTTCGTCCTTATCTGGGTGATCGGTTTCCTGCTGTTCACGCTGCTGCCGCTCGCCGAAACGCTGCGCTACAGCTTCAATCAGGTCACGGTGGCGGCGACGAGTATCGACCTGCGCTTCGTCGACTGGGCAAACTACACGCGCGGCCTGTTCACTGACCCGAACTTCGTCGAACTGCTGATCGCCTACACCATCGAAACGCTCGTGTCGATCCCCATCGTGTTGATCTTCGCCATGATCATCGCGATGTTCCTGAACCTCAAGTTCCGGCTCAAAGGGCTGTTCCGCGTCATCTTCTTCCTGCCCATCGTCATCACCAGCGGGCCGGTGATCCGGGAGCTGACCGCGCAAGGCGCGGCCACCGCGCCGGGCATCGCCAACCTGCCCGCCGTGCAGACCTTCCTCGAAGACCTGCCGCGCGCGCTGCGCACCCCGGTCGAATACCTGCTGACCTCGTTCGTGCTCATTCTGTGGTTTTCCGGCGTGCAAATTCTGATCTACCTGTCGAGCCTGCAAAAAGTCGACCGCAGCATCTATGAGGCCGCGTCAATTGACGGCGCGTCGGGTTGGGAGATGTTCTGGAAAATCACGCTGCCGTCACTCTCGACGGCCACGCTGGTCAATGCCATCTATACCATCGTCACGCTCTCGCACTTCTCCGAAAACAAGGTCATCCGCTACATCTATGACCAGATGTACGACGTGCAGGGCGGCATCGGCTACGCCAGCGCGATGGCCTTCATCTATTTCGTCGTCATGGTCATCCTGCTCGTGATTATGTATCTTGTCTTGGGTCAGTGGGCGCGCCGGGGGTCACGATGATGCAGCAAGTCCTCCACCACCCCGCCGTCGAACGCGCGCGGGGCATTCTGTTCGGCGGTCGCGATCATCGCGGCATCACCATGAGTATGGCGCTGTACGCCGTGCTCATCGCCATCGGCTTTGTGTATTTGCAGCCGCTGCTGTTCATGTTCATCACCAGCATCAAGAACCCGAGCGACCTGCTCAACCCGATGGTGCAGTGGGTGCCGACCGAGTTGTTCCTCGGCAACTACGACAAAGGGCTGCGCGTGCTGTCGTATCCGGACACGCTGCTCACCTCTACGCTCATCAGCGTGATTCCCTCGGCGCTGCAGACAATCGTCGCGTCAATCGTGGGCTATGGCTTGGCGCGGTACCGCTTCTGGGGCAAGCCGATTGTGTTCCTGCTGCTGCTGGCGACGTTTATCATCCCGCCGCAGAACACCGTCATCCCGCAAATGCTGACGTATCGCAACCTCGGGCTGCTCGGCAATCCGCTCGCGCTCATCCTGCCCGCGATCCTCGGTCAGGGTTTCCGCAGTCCGATCTTCATCCTCATCTTCTACCAGAGCTTCCTCTCGCTGCCGAAAGTACTGGAAGAATCAGCGCGGTTGGACGGCGCGACCGATTTCTACATCTTCCGCAAAATCGCCGTGCCAACGGCACTCCCAGCGTACATCGTATCGTTCATCTTCTCGATTGTGTGGTACTGGAACGAGACTTTCCTCACCGGTATCTTCCTTGAAGGCGGCGTAGTCACCCTGCCCATGCAGTTGTCACGCTTCGTGCAGGCTTACGAAAACCTGTACCCACCGGGCACGGTCAACATCTTTGATCGCTTGAACGAAGCGGTCAAAATGAGCGGCACGTTCCTCAACATTCTGCCGCTCCTCGTGATGTACTTTGTTTTGCAGCGCTGGTTCGTGGAGTCGGTTGAAATGACCGGCGTTACCGGCGAATAAACGCTCTCCCGTTAACCCCTTTTCGAACAAAACCGCCCGGTCGAACGTTGACCGGGCGGTTTTGTTTCCAGAGGGTGTACGCGGCATGAGCAAAAACTTGACAACTTCTCCGCCTCTGCATAAGATTACACGTGTCAGGTGATTCGTGCAATTAGATTATTTCTCTGGACGTTAGTGGTTATTGGATGATCGCTGTTTATTTGCCAGTTCATTTTCGCGCATCGTCTGCGTCCCTCGTGTATGATTCTGTCGGGTATTACGTCCCGAAGGAGTGAGCACGATGAAACGCCCGACTCAACATGATGTCGCTCGTATGGCCGGGGTGTCCCGCGCGACTGTTTCCTATGTCCTGAACGATCAGGATGGTGGCCGCATTCCGATCTCGGCGGAAACTAGGCAGCGTGTCCTCGATGCCATCGCCGATCTCGGCTATGAGGTCGACGCCCGCGCTCAGGCGCTGCGCAGCGGCGAAACCAAAACCATCGGCGTGCTACTCCCGCTGTACGAGAATCCGTTTTTCTGGCAGATGCTCGTCGGCATTTCTGCCGAAGCCGAAGCGCACGGGTACAGTTTGCTGCTGGCGCACAACCCACTGACGCCGGAACAGGAAAACCAAAGCATTCGCGAGCTCGCCGAACAGCGCGTCGATGGGCTGATCATGTTGATCGGTTTCAAGCAGTTGTCCGAACAAGTCACCGCGCAGCTCAAACGTTCCCCGCGCCCGATTGTCGAAATCTCAGGCAGCCTATCCGAGTTCGATTATGTGCATCAGGGTTATGGAGCGGGCGCGCTGGCCTTAATGACGCATCTGCTGGAACTTGGGCACCAGCGCATCGGCTTCGTGTACGGCGTTGACGTGCCCGAACAGGGCTATGACCGTCTGGAAGCGTATCGACAGTCCTTGGCCAACGCCGGGCTCCCATATGACGACTCGCTGGTAATCCGCTGCGGTCAACGCCTGGAAGATGGTCACCGCGCCGCGCTGGAGCTGCTGAAGCGCCCAGATCGCCCGAGCGCCCTGCTGACCATCAACGACCTGCAGGGGATCGCCGCGCTGCGGGCCGCCGCCGATCTCGGCCTGCGCGTCCCCGCTGATGTATCGATCGCCAGTTTTGACAATATTCCGTTTGCTTCGTACTCGGTGCCCCGGCTGACCACAGTTACAGGCAGCCCGGAGCAAAATGGTCGCGATGCTGTGCGCCTATTGCTCCGGCGTCTGGCCGAACCGAATTGGGCACCAGAAGTGATCGAGAGCGGATGGCAGTTGATTATCCGCGAGTCGACCGGACCCGCACCGCGTAGGTAGCGGGTCCCGCAGTACTTAACTTTTGTGAACAGGCGCGCTTTCGGGCGCGTTTGGGATAAATTTACATCGTTCTAGGGAGTATTTCGCATGAAACAGAAAGTACTTTTTCTTCTTCTGGTATTGGTGCTGAGCGTTTCAGCAGTTTCCGCGCAGGATACCATCAATCTGACCTATCTGGTCGACGACAGCCAGAACAGTCAGGACATGGCCAAGGCGCTCACCGACGCCTACACGGCGCTGAACCCGAATGTCACGTTCACGATTGAAAGCCGCCCCGGCGGCACTGAAGGCGATAACATCGTCAAGACCCGCCTCGCCACCAGTGACATGACTGACATTTTCTTCTACAACTCCGGTTCGCTGCTGCAGGCGCTCAACCCGACGCAGACGCTGGTTGACCTGTCGGATCAGGCCTTCATCGCCAATATTCAGGAATCCTTCCTCCCGACCGTTTCGCAGGGTGACGGCATCTACGGCGTACCCACCGGCACAGCGATGGGAGGCGGTATCCTGTACAACAAGGCCGTCTACGAACAGCTTGGCCTGAGCGTTCCGACCACGTGGGAAGAGTTCGCGGCCAACAATGCGGCGCTTCTCGAAGCGGGTATTCCCCCGGTCCTCGCGACCTTTGGTGATACATGGACATCGCAGTTGTTCGTCCTCGCCGACTACTACAATGTCGAAAGCCAGGTTCCGGGCTTTGCCGACGCCTATACAGCAAATGAAGCCAAGTACGCCACTACCCCGGCAGCGCTCGCCGGCTTCCAGTATCTGCAGCAGGGCTATGAAGAAGGTTGGTGGCAGCCGGATTACGCGACCACGCGTTTCGAACAGGGTCTCTCGCTGCTGGCGAATGGCGAAGTCGCGCACTTCCCCATGCTGACCTTCGCGCTCTCGACCATCGCGACCAACTTCCCGGATCAGGCGAATGACATCGGCTTCTTCGCGCAGCCCGGCCCCAGCGCGGACGCCAACGGCGCGACGATTTGGATGCCCGCCGGCACGTACATCCCCGTGACCACCACGGGCGCGAAGCTCGAAGCCGCGCTCGGCTTCCTCGGCTTCATCGCCTCGGTGGAAGGTGTGGATGCCATCACCGCTATGGTGCCGCCGAACGGCCCGTACCTCATCAAGGATTCGAGCCTGCCCGATACGGTGCTGCCCGCCGTGCAAGACCTCGCCGGGTACATCGACTCCGGCAACTCCTACCCGGCGCTGGAATTCCTCTCGCCGATCAAGGGGCCGAACCTCGAACAGCTCTGCGTGGCGGTCGGCACGGGTCAGATGAGCGCGGAAGAAGCCGCGGCCAACTATGACCTCGACGTCGAACGTCAGGCTCAGCAGCTCGGCCTGCCCGGCTGGTAAAGTGCAGTAACGGTCATCTTTCTGCAACGTTCTGAGGGACGCGCTGCTCTGGCAGCCTGTCCCTCAGCGTCATTCACCCGCTGACTGAGAGGTCGTATGCAAATCGAGACTCGTCCCAAGACCGTTCTGCGGACGTATCCGCGCTGGTTTTACCTGCCCGCCGCCATCGTGTTCGGCATTTTCTTCGTCATCCCTACCCTGCTGGCCTTTTACTTCAGTCTCACCCGCTGGACGCTGTTCGACGCGACGTTCATCGGTCTCGATAATTACGAACGCTTCTTTAATGACCCGCAGCTAACCGCCGGGCTGCGTAATACAATTATTTATGCCATCATGACCAGCGGTCTCAAAGTGGTTATCTCCCTGCCCCTCGCCATGCTGCTTACCTCCCGGCTCAAGCTGAAAGGGCTGCTGCGCAGCATCATCTTCTTCCCGGTACTCGTCAGCACGATTGCGGTGGGCATTACCTTCGGCGCGCTGATGCAGCCTTCCATTGGCCTTATCAACACCGTCATCGGCGCGATCGGACTGGCGAAGCCGGACTGGCTCGGCAACCCGGGGCTCGCGCTGTTCTCGGTTGCGCTGGTCGATGTGTGGAAGGGTCTCGGCATCGCCACGGTGATCTTCATCGCGGGCATTCTTTCGATTCCCAATGACTACTTCGAAGCGGCGCGGCTGGAAGGCGGTTTCTGGGTCAAGTTCCGCTATGTGATTCTGCCGCTTTCGCGTAATGCCGCTTTCACCGTGATCCTGCTGTCGTTCATCGGTGGGCTGCGCTCCTTCGACTTGATCTGGACAATGACCAAAGGCGGCCCCGGTTTCGCCTCCGATGTGCTCACCTCCGTGATCTACAAGCAGTATCAGGCGGGCTTCTACGGCCTCTCCACCGCGGGCAATGTCGTGCTGTTCGTCCTCGTGACCGTGATCGTCTACCCGTTGATGCGCTTCTTCAATCGCCGCGAGCTGGAGGAACTATGAAGCTGCGAAATCTCATTGGCGCTGTCTGGCTGGATGCGATCGCCCTGCTCGTCATCGGCGTCATCTTCATTGTGCCGTTCATCTTCATCTTCCTGACGGCGGCGAAAACCGGCCCTGATGCCGCGATGTTCCGTTTCACGCTGCCAGAAAACTTTCAACTGTTCGAAAATATCCGCGAAGTGCTGGAATTCGGCGACGGTCGCATGTTCCTCGCCATGCGCAACAGCCTGATCATCACCGTCGTGTCCATCACGCTGATCGTGCTGTTCTCGGCGCTGGTGGCCTTCGTCATGCAGCGGCGGCGCGACCGGGTGGCGGCGCTCGCCAGTTCGATCATCCTCGCCGGGTTAATCATCCCTCCAGCAGTTGTCCCGACCATCTTCCTGCTCCAGAGCATCGGCCTGTATCGCACCCTCTTTGGGCTGATTTTCGTGCAAGTTGCCTTCACTATGCCGTTTGCCATCATCACGCTGCGCGCGTTCATGGCGACGATTCCGCGTGAACTCGACGAAGCGGCCATCATCGATGGCGCGTCGCCCATGCAGGTGTTCCTCCGCGTCATTTTGCCGCTGCTGCGCCCCGCGATCATCACCGTGGTGGTGGTCTCCTCGGTCGGCATTTACAACGACTTTACCTCGCCGCTGTACTTCCTGCCCGGCGCACAAAATGTAACCGTGCAGCTCACGATGTACAGCTATATCAGCCAGTTCAATTCAGAATGGCATCTGCTGTTCGCCAACGTGCTGGTGATCACGGTGCCGCCGCTGCTGATGTTTATGTTCTTCCAGCGGCAGATCGTCTCCGGCATGACGTCCGGCGCAATCAAGGGCTGAACCGCCTCCCAGGGCAGCCGTTCAGGTCTGCCCTGGGGGGATTTTTCACCTATGCCAGCGTGCAGCACGTCCCGCAGGCGTGAACTAAACCAGCCACAGCATCCCGTTCTGAGAGACGATATAGGCAGTTCTAACGAATTGCTTGACAGGTAATCTAAAATGGGCTATTTTACTAATGCGCGTTAGTAATGCCCTTTAGTAAACATTTTACGATTGTTTCTGAGCTAATTTATGAAGTCGCGTCGGATTACGAGCAAACAAGTCGCCGAACTTGCGGGAGTCTCCCAGACGACCGTGTCGTTCGTGCTGAACAATGTCGTCGACGCCAACATCAGCGACGAAACGAAAGAGCGCGTGCTCAATGCGGTGCGGGAACTGAACTATACGCCGCATGCGGGTGCCCGCACATTAGCGCGCGGTCGCAGCGATACGATTGCGCTGGTCTTGCAGCAGCCCCATCGTCAGGTGTTCATTGATGAATACTTGCCCCGTGTGCTCACGGGGATCACCGAAGTGACGCAGCGCGCGGGTTTTCGCATCCTCGTCGAGCAGGCAGCGAGCGACAATGCGTCGAACGTGTTTCGTCGTTTGCTGCAAAGCCGCGAAGCCGCGGGCGCGATCATCAACTTTGGCAGCCCGCCCCGCCAAGACATCGACTATATCATCGACTGTACCGAGAATGGCATGCCGGTCGTCGCGTTGGATCACATCGATCCTGCGGTGTACTCGGTTACGGTCGACAAGGTGAGCGGCGTTCACATCATCGTCCAGCACCTGATCGATCTGGGCTATCGGCGCATCGCCTGCATCACCTATGACGATCAACAGACGCATGTCCACTTTCGGCTTGACCAGTTCCGCGCCACCATGGCGCAGAACGGCCTCGCCGTCGATCCGGACCTCATCCGCTGGGGCAAATTTGACCCAGAAACGGGCTATGCGGCGATGCAGTCGATCCTCGACAGCGGAGCACCGCTGCCGGATGCGGTCTACGCGATGAATGATGTGATGGCCTTCGGCGCCATTCGCGCCATCCGCGAGCGTGGGCTGCGCGTCCCGGAAGATATAGCGATTGTGGGTTTTGATAATGTGCGTTTGGCCGGTTTCTGCAATCCACCGCTGACGACGATGAACGAACCGGATGAAGAGCATGGGCGCAAAGCAGCCGAAATGCTGATCGCGTTGCTCAACGGCGAACCAGTTGAAAATCGACACGTTACGCTGCACACTCAGCTTGTCGTGCGCGAATCCTGTGGAGCGCCGCGCAAGAAATAGTTTATTTTTCGGAGGATTGTTCGTGGCTGCAATAAGAGTTGCTTCTTCTGCGTCCCCCCCCAAGCCAAGCTTTATGTCGCGGATTGGGAACAATCAGGCTTTGCTCGGATATCTCTTCATCCTGCCCAGCCTGATCGGGTTCATCGCGTTCTTCGCCGTTCCGGCGATCCGCAGCGTGTTCATCAGCTTTCAGGAATGGAATCTGCTGACCGACGCGGAATATGTCGGGCTGGCGAACTACCAAGAGCTGTTTGCGGATGACCGCTTCTGGCGGGCGCTGCAAATCACCGTGACTTACGTGCTGTGGAACATTCCGCTGCAAACGGTGCTGGCGCTCGGCATTGCCCTCTTGATGGAACGCATCTCCAACTCGCCGCTGCTGCGCGGCATTTTGATCCTCCCGTGGCTCATGCCTAACGTCATCGTCGCGATGCTCTTCGTGTGGCTGCTCGACCCAACGCTCGGCCTCATCAACATCTTCTTGCAAAACATCGGGATCGGTCAGCAGGGTTTCTTCGGCAGCCCGGATCAAGCGATTGCATCCGTCGCCGGGGTCAACATATGGCGGCATATGGGCTATACAGCCATCCTGATCTATGCCGGGCTGAAGACCATTCCGAAATCGCTCTATGAAGCGGCGCGCGTCGACGGTGCGAACGGGCTGGTGCAGTTCCTGCGCATCACACTGCCCCTGCTGCGTCCAGTGCTGGTGTTCGTGCTGGTGACCTCGGTGATCGGCTCCTTCCAGATTTTCGACACTATCGCGGTAGCGACCGAAGGCGGTCCGGCAGGCGCTACGCGCACTATCATCGTGTATATCTACGAGCAGGTGTTTGAACGGCGCATCAACATGGGCATGGCGACTGCCGCCTCCGTAGTGCTGTTCCTCATCCTCGTCACGGTGACCATCGTGCAGATTCGCTCCTTCCGTGGCAACCAGTCCGATCTTGCGGATTACAGCTAAAGGGAACGGATCATGAGTGCAATTTCTCAAACCAGCGTCAAAGCGTCCAACTCCGCCGTTGAGCCCAAGCGTCTCAACTGGAACAACATGATCATCTGGGTTCTGCTCGGCCTGCTGATTTTCGTCACTATCTTCCCGTTCTATTGGGTGCTGCGCACGGCGCTCAACGACCCAACGGCGATCTTCGGGCACGCCAGCGAACTGCTGCCTTACAACCCAACCCTGTTCAACTTCCAGCGCGTGCTCGGCATGATTGACCCGACGACCGTTGTCGGCGAAGGCGCCAGCAACATCTCGGCGGGTTCGATCAACTTCTGGGTCTTCCTGCGCAACTCGTTCCTTTACGCCACCGTCGTGATGATCGGGCAGTCGCTGTTCAGTTCGATGGCCGCGTACGCCTTCGCACGCTTCAAGTTCCCATTCCGTGACCAGATCTTCTTCGTCTACCTGACCGGCCTGATGATCCCGGGGATCGTGCTGTTCATCCCCAATTACGTCCTCATTCGCCAGTTGGGTTGGATCGGGACATTTCAGGGGATGGTTGCGCCCTCGCTGCTGATGACGCCGTTTGCCGTGTTCTTCATGCGCCAGTTCTTCATCAGCCTTAACAAGGACCTCGAAGAAGCGGCGCTCCTCGACGGCGCGACCTACTTCGGCGTGTTCTGGCGCATCTCGCTGCCGCTGATGCGCGGCCCGCTGCTCACGCTCGCACTGCTCACCTTCATCGGCACGTGGAACGAATATCTGTGGCCGTTCCTCGTCGCCCGTGACGAGAACCTGCGCGTGCTGACGGTGGCGCTCAACATCTTCAAGTCGCAGACGCCGCAGGGCGCGCCCGACTGGACGGGTCTGATGGCCGGGACGGTCGTCAGCATCGTGCCGACCATTCTGCTGTTCATCTTCTTCGGTCGCCGGGTCGTAGACTCAATCCAGTTCTCCGGCTTCAAATGATCGTGGTGTTCCGCAGGCGGTGACGTTGGTTGCCGCCTGTTTACACAGGGTAAGTCAGTTTCTATATATTTGGGAGTTTACATAATGAAGCACCGTTCTTCCCTGTTCGTCCTTCTCGTCGTCGCCCTGCTGCTGAGCGTCTCCGCTGTGAGCGCGCAGGACGGGGTCTCGATCCGCTACGTCCTGTGGGACACGAACCAGCTTCCAGCGTACCAACAGTGCGCGGATGCCTTCATGGCCGCCAACCCGGGCATCACTGTCAATGTCGAACAGCTCGGCTGGGATGACTACTGGACGGCCATCACCACCGGTTTCATCAGCGGTGACGCGCCCGACGTGTTCACTGACCACCTCGCCAAGTATCCGGAATTCGTTGCGCTGGAACAGCTCGTTGACCTGCAGCCGCTGGTCGAACGTGACGGCGTTGCGACCGACATCTACTACCCCGGTCTCGCCGACCTGTGGGCGAAGGATGGCGCGCGCTATGGTCTGCCCAAGGACTGGGACACCATCGCGGTCGTTTACAACCAGAGCCTGTTCGAAGCGGCGGGCGTCGACCCGGCCGTCATGGACGAGTGGACATGGAACCTCGATGATGGTGGCACGTTCCTGCAGACCATCGCCGCGCTGACCCTCGATGCCAACGGCAACAACGGCCTCAGCCCGGACTTCGACAAGACCAACGTCGTGCAGTACGGTTTCGTGCCGGATGGCATGGGCGGCGCGTACGGCCAGACGCAGTGGAGCGCTCTCGCCGTCAGCACCGGCTGGCAGTTCAACAACGGCCCGTGGGGCGACGAATACTACTACGATGACGAACGCTTCATCAACACCGTCCAGTGGTGGGCCGACCTCGCGGTCGAACACGGCTTTGCGCCTTCGTTTGAAGAAGTCAGCTCGCTCGGTTCGGCGACCCTGTTCCAGGCTGGCAACATCGCCATGACCATGAACGGCTCGTGGATGATCGGCACGTTCCTCGCCAGCGAATTCCCGGTCGGCTTCGGTCGTCTGCCGATTGGCCCGGAAGGCCGCAAGAGCATGTTCAACGGTCTCGCGGACTCGATCTGGGTTGGCACGCAGCACCTCGAAGAATCGTGGTCGTGGGTCAAGTTCCTGGCGTCGGCTGACTGCCAGAGCATCATCGGCGCGTCGGGTGTCGTCTTCCCGGCGATTCCGGAAGCTGCCGCGGCTTCGCAGCAGATGCGTGCAGATGCGGGCGTGGACGTGAGCGCGTTCGTCGAACAGGCGAATGAAGAAGGCGGCACGTTCCTGTTCCCGATCGCCGACTATGCCGGTGAAATCAGCACGATTATGAACGAAGCGATGGATGCGATTGGTCTGGGCACGGCGAAGGCTGCCGATGTTCTGCCCGCCGCCAACGCGGAAATCAACGACCTGTTCTAGGGTTCGTCTGAGCACTTGTAATTAGCTAGACTGCCGCCGCCTCAGTTACCAGCGAGGCGGCGGTTTTATATCCCGAGGATGACTGACCATGCTGTTCACGTATGCTCACCTGCCCGCCTATTCCCGACGGATCGCGGCGTTTCTGGTCATCTTCGGCCTGCTCGCGACTCTCCCAGTGGCACCGATCAGCGCGCAGACGTGCAGCGGTACGTTTGTCGAACATCTCCTGCCCCACACCACGCAGTCCCGCGGCAGCGCTGTACGCTTCTATGAGAGCAACGGTTCCGGTCTGGCGATCAACGACCTGAACGGCGACGGCCTGCTCGACCTCGTGCTCGGTAATCTCGACGGTTCAAACCGCATTCTGTGGAACGAAGGTGCCTTCAGCTTTCGCGCGCAGGACTTCCCCCGCCCGACCGGGCGCACGCGGGCTGTGCAAACCGTCGATGTGGACGCGGATGGCTGGCTTGACATCATCTTCACCAGTCAGGTGGGCGCGCCGCAGTGGTGGCGCAGCAACGGCGACGAAACCTTCACGCTGACACCGCTCGGCAATGTGCTGCGTCCGGCCTATACGGTCGCGTGGGTCGATGCGGATCGCGACGGCGATCTCGATCTGGTCACGGCCTCGTATGACGCCGAACTGCTCCAACTGCTGCGCGACAGCTTCCTCAACAGCGGCGGCGCGGGCGTGATCTACTACGAAAACACGGGCGACGGCTACGACTCCACCCGACTGGCGGAGCAAGCACAGGCGCTCGCACTGGCGGTCAGCGATGTGAACGGTGACGGATTGCTCGACCTGGTCGTCGGCAATGACTTCAGTCTGCCGGATCAAAGCTGGTCGTTCGTCGATGGGATGTGGCAGCCTGCCGACCTGTTCGCGTCGACCACCTTCAGCACCATGAGCTTTGACCTCGGCGACATCAACAATGACGGCGAGCTCGAATTCTTTGCCGCGGATATGCATCCGGTCGATGCAACACCCGACTCTGAGGCTGCGTGGCGCTACGTCACGTCCGACCTCAACGCGCGGCAGGTGCTGCCCGGCGACACGCAGGCCAGCCGTAACATGTTCTATCTGCCTAGCGCCGATGCAGTGCTCACGGATCACGCCGCCGATTATGGCATCGCCGCGACAGGCTGGACGTGGTCGAGCAAGTTTGGCGACCTCGATCAGGATGGCTACCTCGATCTGTATGTCGTCAACGGCATGGCCTCGGTCGAATTGTTCGGCCATCTGCCCGATGATGAGCTGATCGAGCGTAATTACGCCTTCCGCAATGCTGACGGCGCGCGCTTCGTCCCCGCGCCGGAATGGGGGTTGGGCAGCCTGAGCGGTGGACGCGGCATGAGCATGGGCGACCTCGACAACGATGGCGATCTCGATATCGTCGTCAATAACCTCAATGCGCCTGCGCAGGTCTTCGAAAATCAGTTGTGCAGCGGCGCGAGCCTGCAAGTGGAACTCCGCGCTCCCGGTACGCCGAATCTGTTTGGCCTCGGCGCGCGCCTGGTGCTGCACACTTCGGTTGGCACCTACACGCGCGAACTGCAAGCGGCGAGCGGCTACCTCTCTGGCGACCCCGTACGCGCCCATTTTGGCTTTCCCGTGGGCACACAGCTTGAGCAGTTGGACATCCTCTGGTCAGATGGCGCGGTCACCACCGTGACCGACTTTGGGAGCGATGCGTTCCTCGTCATCAGCCGGAAAGCCATAAAACCGGCCTGACGGGCTCGGAGTAGGCCAAATGTCCTACCGAGGGTTCTGATGCGATCGTCAGCATATGTTAGGAGAGCTTAACCTCCACCAAGCATTGTGCTGATGATTAATAGCAAACGCTTATCACGTTGCAAATCAGCTTTTTTGAACCCGTTGAGCGAAGCCGCACCGCCCACACTAATTGATTTACGGCGAAACATATGTTGTCGCCTTAATTATTCGCATCGTATTATAGCGACCGATGTTGCTTCCGACATAGAATTGTCTACGTTTGTAAAGATGTATGCACGCAAATTTCACAGAAAATATGCGGAATTCACGAAATATTTTCTATACAATAGCAAGGTGTCTTCAATTAATCACTTAACTTGAATACAACGCATTCTTAGCGGGTGCAGATGTAAGCAGCAATACTCATCCGGCACTCAGCGGTCATCCGATCGGTGGTTGGCCACACTCCTGGCAGACAGCGCTCAACTTTTCGGAGAAGAGCCAGCATCACACTCAACATCGCCGCGTCGCCAATTTCGAAATAATTGCACGCTTAGTCCATCTGAATGTGGTAGTTGAGGTCAACCGTTCGCTTGACGTAGGTACGTCATTGCTCGGTACCGGATTATTGGTCATGCCTGGTGCCCGGCAGATTCAGTCAGAGGAGTAGTGAGAGATGACGAAGTTTCGAGTAGGTCTTCTCGTAGTAGTGCTCGTATTTTTGTCGAGCGCCGTCGCCATCGCCGCGCAAACTACCGTTAGAGACGGTGTCCCCTATACTATCCAAGCGGAAGATACGCTCTGGGATATCTCCCGGGCGCATGGGCTAACGCTTGACGACCTGCTAGACGCGAACCCTGGGCTCGATCCCTATGCGCTGCCCATTGGCGAAGTGATCATCATTCCGTCGCTGCGCAACCTATCCGGCGTCACCGCCCTCAAGCCAGCCACGCCCGAACCAACGCCAGAACCCACAACCGGGACGATTGAGTACGCCCTGCAAGAAGGTGAAACCCTGTGGGGGCTGACGTACCGCTTTAATGTATCGTTCGAGGAACTGCTCGCCGCCAACCCGAATGTCGATGTCTACGCCATGCAAATTGGGGCGATTGTGCGCATTCCGGGGCAACCGCTGGCCGCTGAACCGGCTGGCGAAGAGGACACGGCTGAACTTCCCGAAACCGTGCAATTGCTGGACATCCCTGCCCTGCGTGATGGCCTGAACGCGCTCGACATTCCCGTCATTGACGAAGGGCTGGAGCCCACGCCCGCACCGTTCATCGAGCCGCGCATCAACGAATTCGCGGGCATCGGCGCTCCGGAACCCGACAACCTGCCCGAGGACAGCCTATTGGCTGAAGGCAGCCTGCTCGCCGTCGACGAACCCGTCGTCGTCGAAGACCTCGAACCGGCGGCGCTCAACGGCTTCATCTTCCCCATCACTATCACCGCCGATGACGCCGAGAGCATCGCCTTCGCGCAGCTCTCGATCAACGACACCACGGTCGCCACCTTTGACGAACCGCCCTTCACTTATGAGATCGACGTGACGCAGCTCGGCATTGGCCTGTATACGTTGACGTTCGTCACCGAAAACGCGGCCGGCGTGCTGAGTTCGTCCAGCTTCGACTTTGAAGTCGCGCCCCTGCCCCTGCCCGTCGACGCGAAACCGAGCGCCAACGATGCAGACACCCGGTTGGGCATTTTCGTGAACGGCGTGCAGCAGGACCTCAACCTCAGCTACAGCGTGGCGAACGGTCTGCATATCGTTGAACCGGTGCTCGAAGTGGTGCGCGAAGAGACGCTGAGCGACATTCTGGCGCGTCCCGCTAATCTGATCCCGGCGGATGTGCGCGCGGCGATCACCATGCCGCGTCCGGAACTGTTCAGCCTCGTCATCCTCGTCATGACGCTCACGCTCCTGCCGCAGGGTTTGTTCACGCTGTTCTACATGATGTATACGTGGAACAATCCGGAAGTTGCCGAACAATACCGCTCGCCGAAGGAATTCTTCACGCCGCAGTTCTCGTTCACGGCGATCCTGCCTGCCCGCCGCGAAGAGAACGTGATCTACGACACAATTCGTGCGGTCGACGCCATCGACTACCCGGATCACCTCAAAGAAATCCTGATCATGATCCGCGATGACGACGACGATGAAACTATCGCCGCCGCTCACCGTGCCGCTCGTGACATCGGCAAAGATCACATCCACGTCATCACCTTCACCGAAGGCCCGAAGAACAAGCCAAACGGTCTGAATCGTGGTCTGCGCGCCTCGACCAAAGATGTGGTGTGCGTGTTCGACGCGGAAGATCAGCCGCATCCGGAAATTTACAACGTGATCAACACGGTTATGCTGCGCGACCAGGCCGATGTAGTGCAGTCCGGCGTACAGTTGATGAACTTCAAGTCGACGTGGTTCTCGGCGCTCAACTGCCTCGAATACTTCTTCTGGTTCAAGAGTGGTCTGCACGCCTTCACGCGCATGTTCGGCGTGACACCGCTCGGCGGCAACACCGTCTTCTTCAAGCGCCAGTGGCTGGAAAAGGTGCGCGGTTGGGATGAAGCGTGCCTGACCGAAGACGCCGACATCGGTCTGCGGTTGACGCAGGCAGGCGCGAAGATCCAGATCGTGTACGATGAAACGCACGCCACACAGGAAGAAACGCCGGATTCGGTCGATCAGTTCATCAAGCAGCGTACGCGCTGGAATCAGGGCTTTTATCAGGTCTTCTTCAAAGGTGACTGGGCGCGCATGCCCAGCATGAAGCAGCGCATCACCGCCCTCTACATTCTGCTCAACTCGCTGTTCCAGGCATTGATCGTGCTGTATCTGCCGCTCGGTCTGTACATCATGCTGACGCAGTCGCTGCCCGTGCCCATTGCGTTGATCTCGTGGATCCCGATCTTCATGCTAATCACCCAGTTGATCGTCAACCTGATTGGGCTCGGCGAATTTACCCGGGCTTACGGCGAACAGATGCCCTTCATGTTCCGGTTCAAAACGGCGCTGGTCTACTATCCGTACCAACTACTGCTGTCGCTGTCCGCCGCGCGCGCCATCTGGCGTCTGCTGACTAATCGTTCGTCGTGGGAGAAGACCGCCCACTCCAACCTGCATCGTCAGTCGAATGCGCCCGTTGCGCAGGGATCGGTGTAACCCATGGAAACCAGAGCGATTATCGACCGCAAGAGCGTCTTTCTCGTCATCATTCTGGTCGTGCTGGCCGTCGCGGCCAACGTCCAGACCCTGTTCCAGTTCCCCTTCATTCAAGACGTGGAGGGGACCAACCTCTCGAATGCGTGGGCGGTGAGCACCACCGGTGAGCTTTCGCCCTACACCTACACCTATGAAGAACCCCCGGCGGGCTCGTTCCTGCTGGCGGCGTGGGCGCGGCTCACAGGCGGTTTCGACGCGTTCGGCTTCAGTACGCACAGCGGGCGCGCCTTGATGCTCATCTGCCATGCCGTGTCGCTGGCCTTTGTGTATGGCATTACACGCAAGCTGACCAAGAGCGACACCGCGGCCATTGTCGCCGCGCTGATCTTCATGTTCTCGCCGCTCACGATTGGCTACCAGCGCCGCGTGCTGCTCGAAAACCTGATGCTGCCCTCGCTGCTCGGTGCGATTTACCTGCTGGTGGGCGACCGCCGCACGCTCAGCCATTATCTCCTGAGCGCAATCCTGTTCGGCCTCGCCGTGCTGACCAAGTTCGCAGTGCTCGGCTTCCTGCCCGCGCTGCTACTCTTCATTCGCATGCGCTCGGATCGCTATCACCGCGGCTTTGCCGTCAACCTGTGGTTTGCGCTGGCCGCTTTCCTGATCCTGCTCTTCCCGCTCTACGCCAACATGAAGCAGGAACTCTTTCCCGAAGGCTGGCTGTTCGGCGGCGACTTCCCGCACGTGAGCCTGCTCGAAAGCCTCGCGGATCGCGGCCCGTCGAATGGCGCTTTTCTCAACTTCGGCGCGGGCTGGAACACCAGTTTCCAGCAGTGGACAGACATCACCAACATCACCGCCGACCCGATTCTGCTCTACGGCGGCCTGCTCGCCAGCGTGTTCGTGCTCGTGATGGCGTGGGACAAGCGCAACCGTGATCTGCGTGCGACGACCTACATGCTGTTCGGCTATCTGCTGTATGTCGTCGTCGCCGGGACGGTCTTCACCGTCGACGTGATTCCGCTGCTGCCCATCCTCGCGATCAACGTCGGCATCGTGGCGGGCGCGGTCTCCAAGCTGATCAACGGCCATTCTGAAAACATCCTGCGCTATGGCGTCGCGGTCGCGGTGACTGGTCTGATGCTCTACCCCTTCATCACGTTCTACAGCAACCGCGCGCAGATCTACAACACCAATCAGGTGAGCGATCAGGAACAGGCCGTGCAGTGGCTGCTGAACAACACGCCGGAAGACGCGGTGATCGCGACGGATAACTACGCCTTTGTCGACCTGCGCCAAGGCCGTCCGAACACGGAACACTTCTTCCGCGTTGACACCGACCCGGAAATTCGCTACAACCTGCTCAACGACAATCTGTGCAACATCGATTATGTGCTCTCCACGCCACAGGTATATTCGGATATTCAGACGTACGGTCTGGAACTGATGCAGCGCACCTACGACAATTCTGAGGTACTCATCACCTACACCAATAACGGGTGGCCGATTGAGATTCGGCAGGTTCAGAAGACCAACTGCACGCCCGAAGAAGTCGTGCTGAATACCGCGGCAGATACGCCTTAATCGAACTACGCTGCCACACGCCAAAGGGATGTGACGAGCACCCCTTTTGTATTGGAATACCGACCGCCTGTCTTCCGGCGGTTGACTGAACAACACTGTGAAGGAGTCGATATGAAACGACGTTTGCTCGTGCTGACCGTCGCCCTGCTCTGCCTGAGCGTTCACCACATTTTCGCGCAAGACGAGACCCCGGCACAGTTGATCAACACGCGGCTGCTCGCCTACTACAGCTACTACAACATCTACCCGGAGCAAGGCGAATTTCTGGTCACGGACATCCCGGTCGAACTGCTGACGCACCTGCACTACGCCGACATCGGCATCTCCGAGACGGGCCAGTGCGCCTCGGTCGATGCTTACGCGGATACGCAGTACCTGTACCCCGGTGACCGTTTCTCCGAACGGCTGCGCGGTAATTTCAAGCAGCTCCCGATTCTCCGGCTGCGTAACCCGAACCTGCAAATCGTCATGACCGTCGGCGGTTGGGATAACTCGGCGCGCTTTTCCGATGTGGCGCTCACAGAAGAAGCGCGCGCCCGCTTCATCCGTTCATGCGTCACGTTCATGCAGCAGTACGACTTTGACGGCATCGAGATCGATTGGCGCTTCCCGGTCGAAGGTGGCAAGGACGGAAACGTCACGCGCCCCGAAGACACAGCCAACCTCAACCTGCTGGTCGAAGAGCTGCGCGCCGCGCTCGACGAGGCGAGCCTCGCCGATGAGCGCACCCGCCCCTATCTGCTCTCCATGACCATGCCCGCGCTCGAACCGCAGATCAGCCTGTATGATGTCGCCAGCCTGCACCCGCTGCTCGACTACATCAACCTGATGACGTTCGCCTATGAAGGTGCATGGAGCGAGATCGCCGCGCATATCGCGCCGCTGTATGGCAGTGAACGCGACCCGCGCGAAGCCAACCGCAGCACCCACAACGTCGATGGGACGGTGCGCGCCTATCTGGATCGCGGTGTGCCCGCCGACAAGCTCGTGATCGGCGTGCCGTTCTCCGGGCAGGCGTGGCAAAACGTACGCGCGGGCGATCTGTTTGGGCTGTATCAGGATGCCGATGGCGTGCCGCTCGGCACTCGGGACGGCGGCGCGCTGTTTTACCGCGATCTCGGCCCGTTCCTAAGCAGTCCGGACTATATCCGCTACTTCGACGATTTGTCGTTGGTCTCGTGGATGTACAACCCGGCGCGGCATATCGCGATCAGCTATGAAAGCCCGGAATCGGCGCGCCGGAAGGCAGCGTACGTGCAGGGGTTGGGTTTGGGTGGTTTGACCGCGTGGGAGGTCAGCCTCGACTCCGAGGACTTCACGCTGATGAATGCGCTGTATCTGGGCTTAACGCAGCCGTAAGCCCAAGCGCAGACGCGTCTCTGGAAACAGCTTTAGACTTCGACGGTGTGGTAAACAGGCTTCGCCGCCGAGTGTAAAGCTGTTTTTATTTGCTTTGCCACGGCGAGTCCGATATAGCCCAGCAGCAGCATCGACGGCAGCGCGGCCACAATAGCGATCAGCAAGAACGCGGGTATCAGGCCGACAATGAACGCGGAAAGAAACTCCATGATGAGCTGCCCCTTATAGTACTCAAGTCATATCAAACTGCGGATATAGTCTTACTATAGCACGAAAACGAAGAAAAAGAATTAATTCTTCAGAATTGAACAACTGTTTCGCAAGCTAATGACATCTGTAATGATTTCTGAACTTCGTAAACCGCGCCCAGTTGACGAAACGCACGCTGCGTGGACAATTCGCGCAGGTTTGACCACGTAAAAAGAGACCCGAACTGATGAGAAGAATTGCTTTTCCCAACACGGATTTGCAGGTTGCCCCCATCGTCATGGGGTCGACCGATGCCGGGACGACTCTCCCGGAAGCCGAAGTCTTCGCCCTGTTTGACGCTTATTTCGAAGCCGGTGGCAACTTTCTCGACACCGCACATGTGTATGCCGTGTGGCGGCCAAACGGCGCAGGTGCCAGCGAACGCACCGTCGGCCAGTGGATCAGGACACGGGGCGTGCGCGATCAGGTCACCGTCGCGACCAAAGGTGCGCATCCGTTCCTCGACTCAATGCAGGTGACGCGCATGAGCCAAGCTGAGATCGAGTCGGATCTCAACGAAAGCCTGGAACGGCTCGACGTCGATGTGATCGACCTGTACTGGCTGCATCGCGATGCGTTGAGCGTCCCCGTCGAAGACATTGTCGGCACCATGGATGAGTTCGTGCGCGCCGGGAAAATCCGCTACTGGGGTGGTTCCAACTGGACGCCGGAACGCATCAGCGCGGCGAACCTGTTCGCGCGTTCGTACGGATTGGCGGGTCTAGTCGCCAGTCAGCCGCTCGGCAGCCTCGCCCGCGCAAATATGGCCGACATCCCGGATCAGACGCTCGTCGACCTGAACGCCGCCGCGCTGGAATTTCATCGCGAGACCGGACTGCCCGTCGTGCCGTACACCTCGCAGGCCAAAGGCTACTTCACCAAACGCGCGGACAATCGCCTCAAGCCGGATGATCGCCTGTGGTTTGATAACCCAACCAACGACCGCCGCTTCGAGCGGGTACGGGAATTGGCGCAGCGCTACAGCACAACTATTACGGCGGTGGCGCTAGCCTACCTCACATCGCAGTCGTTCCCGTGTACGCCGATCATCGGGCCGCGCAACGTGACCCAGCTCCGCGAAAGCCTGGCCGCGCTCGGTCTTACGCTCACGCCAGAGGACATCGCCTATCTGGAAGTCGATTAGCGCCCGAGCTGCGCGAACAGGTCTTTCATGGCCGGGTACGCAGCGCGGTAGACCGCGTATTTGGCGCTGTACTGCGCGTGCCGCTCGGCGTCTGGCGTGAGCGTCCGTTCGATAGTTGGGAAATTCGGCGGCGCATAGCCCGGCTGTTCGCCCCGCGCCACCTGAGCCGCGATCAGCGCGCCGCGCACGCCAACGTGTTCCGCCTCCGCGCCGATCAGGATGTCGATGCCGAGCACATCGGCGAAGAGCTGACACCACCCCACTGAGCGCGTGCCGCCGCCCGTCAGAATCAGGCGTTCCGGCGGCTGCGGCATCAGCGCATCGAGCGCGTGCCGGTAGCCAAAAGCCACGCCTTCCAGCACCGCGCGCACGAGATCGGCGCGTTCGGTCGCGCCGCCCAGGCCGATGAAGGCGGCACGTGCCAGCGGATCGCGAAATGGCGTGCGTTCGCCGTTGAGATAGGGCAGATAGATCACGTTCGTGATGGGTCGTGCTAACGCCTCGGTGATGAATGTATCCACTGACTCGGCGGCGAACACCTCTTTGATCCATTCGAGATTCCCGGCGGCAGTCAGCAGCGGCGCAATCTGAATGTATTGGTCTGGCTGCGGGTGCGCCAGCGTGAACACGCCGTTAAGCGGCGATCCGGGCGTCGTCGCCGTGAACGCCACCCAGCCGCTCGTACCAAGATAGCCGTAAGCGCGCCCCATCTCGCCGCTGCCCGCGCCGATGGTGGCTGCGCCCGCATCACCGGGCGCATGATATACCGGAATGCCCACGGACAGCCCGGTGACGGCCGCCGCGCGTTCAGTCACGGTGCCGACCTGCCCGCCCCCGGCGACCAGCGGCGGCAGCTTGCCCGCGCACGCGCCGATCCCCATACTGTCGAGCAGATCCACGCCCAACCACCGCCGCGCCTGTAAGTCCATGAGTCCCGTCGTCGAGGCGACGGTCGTATCGGTGCTCGCCTGCCCGGTCAACTGGAAGATCACCGCGTCCGCCGCGCCGAACAGGATGTGCTGAGCCTGTTCCAAGGCCTCCGGTTGATGATGTACGAGCCACCGAAGCTTCGCCCTCAGACTGTCCGCGCCCTGCTCGTTGCCCGTCAGCCTCATGAGCGGATCCGCCCCAATCCGCTCTGTGATCGTCTCCGCCTCGGTCTGTGCTCGCGTATCGCTGTACAGGATGACGGGATGGGTCGGCAGGCCGTTCGAGTCGAGCAGAATGCAATCTTGCATCTGCCCTGTCACCGCGACCGCGCCGACGTGCTGGATATCGTCCCCAAAGACGCGGCACGCAGCGATCACCGCGTTCCACCAATCGGCGGCATGCTGCTCGTTGACGCCGCCTTCGGCGCTGAACGTTTCGTAGCTTTCGGTCGCCGTGCGCCGCAGTTCGCCCGCCGCCGTGATCAGCGCGGCTTTCGCGCCGCTCGTCCCGACATCCACAATCAACCAAATAGCTTCGTTGGTCATAAACGTTCTTCTTCATACTCAAACCTCACCCTAAATCCCTCTCCTAGAGGAGAGGGACTTTACTCCCCTCTAGGAGAGGGGCTGGGGGTGAGGTTGCGTTTTACCGATTGCGCCGCGAAATGCTGCTCAAGGTGACCGACGCGATGATAATCGCGCCCGTCAGAATGCGCTGAATGTAGGTATCGACGCCCAATTGGGTGAAGCCATTCGCAAGCACGCCGATCAGCAGCACGCCAACCAGCGTCCCGAATACATGCGGTTCGCCCTCCTGACTCATCGTCATGCCGAGGAAGACTGCCGCAATCGCGTTGAGCATCAGTCCATCGCCGAGGGTTGGATTGGCGGTCGCCAACTGCCCGGTGAGCATCGCGCCCGCCAGCGCCGCGCCGACTCCCGTGATCACGAAGGCCAGCAGCCGCAGCCAGCGCACGCGCACCCCGGCGAGGCGCGCCGCCTCCATGCTCCCGCCGATGGTATACAGCCGCCGCCCGAACACGGTCTGTTCGAGCACAAACCACACGACAATCAGCACGGCCAGCGCGATCAGCGTCAGGTGTGGCAGGCGCACTGCCTGCTCGTTGATGGTGCCGAGCGGAATGCCGCCGTTCGCGAACTCGGTCAGCGCATCAGGGAACACCTCGCCGAAGATCGTCCGCCCACCGCTGATCGAGAAGGCCAGCCCGCCGAAGATCGTCAGCGTGGCAAGCGTGGCGACGAACGGCGTGATGCCCACATAGGCGACCAGCACGCCATTGAGCAGACCGCCGAGCACGCCGACAACCAGCGCGGCGATGAGCACCACCGGGAGCGGCTGATCGGCTTGCAGCAGCACGCCGATCACGATGCCGGAAAGGCTGGCCATCGTACCCACGCTCAAATCGAAGTCGTTGAGCACCATGACGACCGTCATCACAAAGGCAACCACGCCGAGGATGCTCACCTGCTGCGTGATGTTGAGCAGGTTGCGGACGCTCATAAACGTCGTTGGACGCTGGCTGGCGAAGAACAGCACGATCAGAAAGAAGCCGATCAGCGTGCCGAAGGTGCGCAAAAAACGTCCCCACGCGAACGGCGGGCGCGAACTTATCATCTTTTCAGCCGACATGATCCATATTTCCGTAGCACAGGGCTAACAAGCGCTCCGCGGTCAGCCCCTGAGAGTAAACGGTGTCGGCCACTTGCCCGCCGCGCATGATTAGGATGCGGTCGGTCATGCCGATCAGTTCGGGCAGATCGGACGAGACGAGCAGAATGCCCGCGCCGCGCCCGCTGATTTCGCGAATGATCTGATACAAATCCACCTTCGCGCCCACATCCACGCCGCGCGTCGGCTCGTCGAGCAGCAGCAGGCGCGGCATCTGCACCAGCGCCCGCCCAAACACGACTTTTTGCTGATTACCGCCGCTCAGTTCGCGGACAATTTGCGCGGGGCCGCGCGCCTTCAACCGCACCGTTTCGGCAAGTTCCCGGCTCACCCGCCCCTGACTGCCATGTGCCAGCATCCACCCGCCGATGCTCAGGCTGGCGAGCTGTGGCAGCGTCAGGTTATCACCGACGCTGCGCGTGAGCACCAGCCCCTGAGAACGGCGTTCTTCCGGCACGTAGGCGATGCCTTCCAGCCACGCGCGCTCGGCGGTGTGCGGTTTCAAGCGTTTGCCGTCGAGCCACAGTTCGCCCGCCGTCAGCTTGTCCAGTCCCATGATCGCGCGCAGCAGTTCGGTGCGCCCGGAACCGTTCAACCCCGCCACGCCGACGATCTCGCCGGCCCGCACGG
>JAYRZU010000091.1:0-63078 GCA_041916315.1 Anaerolineae bacterium | reverse complement strand
GGGGTTAGTTTTCAGCACGGAATCGGCTTGCACTGTGGTGCGCCCGCCGTGAGTGTGAACGCTTCGCCGTAGTGCTTGAGTTGGAGCGCGTCGCCGTCGACGAGCGCGTACTCCGCCACGCACTGATCGCTCCCGTCACGCCGCACGGTCACGCGCAGCACCTGTCCCATATGCTTGAGCACAAGACTGTACGCCTCCCACTTCTCCGGCAGCGTCGGGCGGTAATGCGCGACGCTCTCGCCGAGGTGCGCGCCCGCTTCCAGCCGCAGACCCGCGAAGCCATTGACGAGGCTCATCCACGTGCCCGCCATGTTGGCGATATGCACGCCCGCCGTCACGTTGCCGTGTTTGTCCGCGAGGTCCATCAGCGCGGTGTCCCAGAAGTACGCATACGCCTTCTGCGGCTCGCCGATTTCGCTCGCCAGAATGCCGAACGTACACGTCGAGAGCGACGAATCGTGCGTGGTGATCGCCTCGTAGTAGTCGAAGTTGGCGCGCTTCTGTTCCAGCGTCGGCGCGTGTTCCGGCAGCAGATACAGTGCCAGCACCACATCGCCCTGTTTGCACACGCGGTGCCGGTAAATTGTCAGGTAGTGGAAGCGCTTGAGCAGCACATCCTGATTCGACTTCTTGCCGAAATCATGCGGCCAATCGGGACGCCCGAAGAAGCCGTCATTCTGCTCGAACACGCCGTCGGCGTTGGTCTGCGGGATGATCAGCTTGGCAGCAACGTCTGCCCAACCCGCGACTTCGGCAGCGCTGGGCTGCGTCGTCAGGCTGTGACCGTGGCGCTGCGCCCATTCCGCGACTTCGACGGCGTAGCGCAGATGCGCCTGCGCCAGCATGTTCGTGTAGCAGTCGTTGTCGACGATGGCCGTATATTCATCCGGCCCGGTCACGTTGTGGATGGCGTAGGTGTCGCTGATGGGGCTGTAGCCCGCGAGACTCGCCCACATGCGCGCCGTCTCAAAGACGATCTCCGCGCCCGCTTCGAGCAGAAAGTCGGTGTCGCCCGTCGCCATGACATACGACTTGATCGCGTAGGCGATGTCGGCGTTGATGTGGTACTGCGCCGTGCCCGCCGGGTAATACGCCGAGCACTCCTCGCCGTTGATCGTGCGCCACGCATACGCCGCTCCCTTGAGCGCCAGCGTTTGCGCCCGCGTCCGCGCGTTGGAGAGGATGCGGTAGCGGTAGCCGAGCAGGTCGCGGCAGATCTCCGGCTTGACGTGCTGGAAGAACGGTGCGGCGAACATCTCCGTATCCCAGAAGTAGTGTCCCTCGTAGCCTTCGCTCGTCAGCCCCTTTGAGCCGATGTTGGTCTTGCCGGGGCCGCCTGCCGCTTGCAGCAGGTGGAACATATTGAAGTGAATACCCTGTTGCAGCAGCACGACTTCGCTGTCGCCGTCTTTGCCCGTGATCGACACATCGGCCTGCTGCCAGAACGTCTCCAGATAATCGTGCTGATCAGCGGCCAGCCCGGCGAAGGTGCGAGCGCGCGCCTGCGTGAGATCGGCACGCAGCGTTTCGATCAGCGCGGCGGGGGCGCTGCGGCGGTCGGCGTACACATAGGCGAGGTATTTGTGCAGTGTAATCGGCTGCCCGGCGATAGCGTCGACCGTGTAGATGACGGTGAACGTCCCCGTGTCGTCGTTGAATTCGTAAGCGCGTTTCACCGTCGCATACGTGCTGAGCAGGTTGCTCATGCCGCTGGCGAGGCGCAGCTTGGAGTCTTTGGTATCGTGGATGACGATGTATTCTTCGCTGTTTTCGCCGGATTGATCGGCGTAGCGCAACACTGAACCGTCGAGATGACAGCCGATGCGCGGATCGCTGCCCGCTTTCACGTTCTGCACATCCCCGTCCAGCACCGATTCAAGGCGGATGCGCCCGCTGAAGTCGGGGATCAGCGTGAATTCAATCGCCGCAAGGTGCTTATTCGTCAGGCTGACGAGTCGCCGCGCCTCCAGTCGGAGCTGCCGACCGTTCGGCGAGCGCCAGGTCACCGTACGCGTCAGCAGTCCATCACTCATGTTGAGCGTACGCGCGTAATCGCTGAAACTGCTGTGTTCGGCGTCAAGCTGCACGGGTTCGGCGTCGTCGCCGAGAAACACGCGGATGATCTTGCCGTTCGGTACGTTGAGCATGGTCTGGCTTTTGTCGGCATAGCCAAACGCCGACTCGGGATATTTGATTTTCTGGCTCTCGTAGAAGCCGTTGAGATACGTGCCATCCACGCTGAGGAAGCGTCCATAGCGGTCGCGCCCCGTCGCCGGGTGATAATCTTTGGCTTCATTGGGGTGAACGGCGCGTTCCAACCCTTCTTCGAATGTGCCGCGCAGGCCGAGATAGCCATTGCCGAGCGCGAAAATGCTCTCGGCTTGATACGAACGCTCATGCTCCCATTCGAACATCGTCTCGACAATATTCCACGCATCCCCGGCGTACACCGGAGTATTCGTCGCTGCTGACATAGCCCCTCTGTCCCTCTGGAACTCGGTAACGTGATGCAGAGTGTAACATACTGCGTGGTGGATGAGCATTGCTTTAGAGCTCACAGCCTAACGATCTGCATGTCTATTTGCTCATGTTATGGTGGACTCTGGCACATGCCGAATTGTGGTGAGTAGGAGAACGATGTATGCGCAAGTCTCTGTTTATGCTGATGCTGCTGACGCTGGTTATGGCTGTCCCACTGTTCGCGCAGGAGGCGACGCCGGAACCCACGCCGGATATGATGGCGACCTCCGAAATGGGCGGCGACATGGGGAACATGATGATGGATCCCGCCGTGCAGGTCACGAATCAGGTGGTGCTGAACGGCATGGTGAGCATCACGCGGATTGACTCGGAAGGCCCGGGCTTTGTCGCGATCCATGCGGATATGAATGGTCAGCCGGGGCATGTGGTCGGCGTGGCACCGCTTGCCGAGGGCGGGACGGATAACCTCGCGGTGATGATCGATGGCGCGATGGCGACGCCGGTGCTGCACGCCATGCTGCACGTCGACGATAACACGCCCGGCGTGTTCGAATACGAACTTAACCCAGCGGCAGACATGCCGCGCACGGGCAGCTATACCAGTTTCACCATCGCGGGCATCTTTGCCTACGATCAGCAGCCCATTGAGAACACGGTGATCATCTCTTCGGTCATCTCACAGGATGGCGGTTGGCTGGTGGTACATGCCGATAACAATGGGCAGCCCGGCCCGGTGCTCGGTCAGGCACTGGTCAACCCCGGCACGAACCCGGCGGTGATTGTGCCGCTGAATGCTGAAGGTCAGACGACCGTGCTGTGGCCGATGCTCCATGTCGACGACAACACGATCGGCACGTATGAGTTCGGTCAGGTGGAAGGGGCGGATGCGCCTGTTGTGGTCGAAGGTCAGGTGGCGACCCGTCCCATGAATGCGACGGAAACGCCAACCATCATGCTGGCCGATGGCACGATGCTGGAAAACGTCAACACGCCGATGATCATCCCGGCGATGAGCCAGATGCTGGATACGATGACAGCGGGTGCTTCTGGTGAGTTCGTGATCGACAACGTCACATCGATTGGCGCGGGTTTCATCGACGTGCACTCCGACATGCTGGGGCATCCGGCGGCCTCGCTCGGCGTAACCCCGGTCGCGGATGGCGAAAACACGGGTGTCGTTGTGCCGCTCGCGCCGCCGCCTGCCATGCCGGACATGCTGATTTCGCCGATGGTGTGGCCAATGCTGCACGCGGACACCAACTCGAACGGCATCTATGAATATCTGAAGGTCGTCGGCGCTGACCTGCCCGTGATCTACAACGGCGCGGTCGTCACCGTGCCGACGATGGTCGGCATGGCAGGCGGCGACAGCGGGATGGGTGGCATGGACGCGACTCAGGAAGTGGGGATGCCCGCCACGGCGGATCCCGGCCTGATGGCGACGCCGGAAGTCACGCCCGCGGGGTAGTACAGCCTCACCATTTTCTATGTGGAGCAAAGCGAGAGTAGGGGCGGGACTTGTCCCGCCCGTTTATTTGGGCGAGGCGAGCCTCGCCCCTACAGGTTAGATAGAAGGTGGTTGTTACGCCGTCTGCTTGACGGTCTGATACAGTTCGAGGAGGACGCCGCCTGTGCTCTTGGGATGCACGAATCCGTAGCGCGTGCCATCAGGGCGGGTCTTGGGCGTCTCGGTGATCAGTTCCGCGCCAGCGCTCTTGATCTGCGCGAAGGCGGCTTCGATGTCTTCGACTTCGAGGCACAGGTGATGCAGACCCGCGCCCTTCTTCGCCAGATACTTCGCCACGCCGCTCGTTTCGGTGAACGGGGCGATCAACTCGACTTCGCCTTCGCCGACGGGCAAAAAGGCGATATCCACTTCTTCACCCTCATTGTGTTCCACGTGCTGCAGCGGCAGGCCGAGCGCGTCTTGCCAGAACTTCAACGCCGTGTTGACATCTTCCACCACAACGGCGATATGATTGATTTTGATCGGGGCCATGACAGTCCTCTCTAAATTGACGTTGCACCTGACATTATAACGGGGCGGCGCGTGAATGTCGGCGCAGGGTTCGCTATAATCACCCCTGATGTTTGTCACATATATGCAGCACTAAAAGAGGTTCTTATGGTTAACCAACTGTCCGATCAACCGCTCATCCCCCAGATGACACCCGAGCATCAGGAACTCGTCAAAGCCGTTCGCAATTTCGCGCAGAAGGAGATCGCGCCCATTGCCGCGGAGCATGATGAAACGGGAGAATTCCCCCTCGCCACTGTCAAGAAGATGGGCGAGATGGGGTTGATGGGCATTGAAGTCAGCGAGGAATATGGCGGTGCGGGGATGGATACGCTCGCCTATGCGCTGACGATGATCGAGATCGCCAAAGCCGACGCCAGCCACAGCACCATCGTCAGCGTGAATAATTCGCTGTACTGCAACGCGCTCACCAAGTTCGGCACGGAAGCGCAGAAGCAGGCCTTCCTCGTACCCGTCGCCAGCGGTGAGAAGATCGGCGCGTACAGCCTGACCGAACCGATGTCCGGCAGCGACGCCGGAACGATGGAAAGCCGTGCGGTACTCAACGCCGAAGGTACGCACTACATCATCAATGGGCGCAAAAGCTGGGTGACGAGCGGCCCGGTCGCGGATTTCGTGATCCTGTTCACCATGACCGCCCCCGAACAGAAGCACAAGGGCATCAGCGCCTTCCTGATTGATGCTAATCAACCCGGTTTCATCCGCGGCAAGAAAGAACCTAAGCTCGGCATTCGTGCCAGCGCGACCAGCGAACTCGTGTTTGAAAATTACGCCTGTCCGGTCGAAAACCTGCTCGGCAAGCCCGGCGATGGTTTCAAGATCGCGATGGCTGTGCTGGATGCGGGACGCATCGGCATTGCGTCACAGGCGGTGGGGATCGCTGAGGCAGCTTATGAAGCGGCGGTCCAGTACGCGCGCGAACGGCAAGCGTTCGGTGGGCCGATTGGTCAATTGCAGATGATTCAGCAGAAGATCGCCGATATGAAGACCCGGCTGGAAGCGGCGCGTTTGCTCGTCTATAACGCGTGTGCGGCCAAGGAACGCAGCAAGGCGACCGGCGGCCGCTTCACGACCGAAGCGAGCATGGCCAAGCTGTTCGCCAGCGAAGCCGCCATGTTCATTACCGACGAAGCGGTGCAGATTCACGGCGGCATGGGCTACAGTAAAGAACTGCCCGTCGAACGCTACTATCGCGATGCTCGCATCACGCGCATTTACGAAGGCACGAGCGAAGTGCAGCGCATGGTGATCGCGCGCAACGAACTGGGGCTGCGCTGATGCGCGCGGCGGTCTTCTACCAACACGGCGGCTTGGACGTCATCCAATGTGTCGATGACCTGCCCGTACCCGAACCGGGCGCGGGCGAAGTCCGCGTGCGCATGCAGGCAGCGGCGCTCAACCGCCTCGACCTGTGGGTGCGCGAGGGCTGGAAGGGGCTGAACATCGCCCTGCCGCACGTGATCGGTTCGGATGGCGCGGGCATCGTGGATGCGGTCGGCGCAGGTGTGACCAACGTCGTGCCGGGGGATCGCGTGGCGATCAATCCCACTCTCATCGATCAGGACTGCCTGAATCTGCGCGGGTCGGAGAGCGACTGCCTCGACATTCAGATCATCGGGGAGCATGCGCCGGGCGTGGCGGCGGAATACGTCGTGCTGCCCGCGCGCAACCTGCATAAAATGCCGGACTCGGTCACATTTGAGCAGGCCGCGGCTGCGGGCTTGGTGTTCGTCACGGCGTGGAACTCGCTGATGAACCACGGCGGACTGCGCACGGGCGAATCGGTGCTGATCGTCGGCGCGGGCGGCGGCGTGAACAGCGCCAGCATTCAGATCGCTAAGCTGTGCGGGTGCACCGTCTACGTGGTTGGCAGCAATGCCGACCGCTGCGCGCAGGCGGAGCAGCTCGGCGCGGACCTGACCATTGACCGCTCGAAAGAAGAGAGCTGGTCGAAGGCGCTGGCCAAGCTGACCAACCGCGTCGGCGTGGATGTCGTCGTCGACAACGTGGGGCAGGCCACGCTCATGGACAGTATGAAGGCGGTCAAGCGCGGCGGGCGCATTCTGATTGTGGGCAACACCAGCGGCTACAACGCGCAGATCGACACGCGCTACCTGTTCGCCAAGCAGATCAGCCTCATCGGCAGTTCGATGGGCACGACGGCAGATTACGTCAAAGTGATGAACCTCGTGTTTGCGGGCAAACTGAAGCCGGTTGTCGGCAAGGTGTTTCCGCTCAGTGAAGCGCGGCAGGCCGAGGAAACGCTCGAAAAGTTTGATGTGTTCGGCAAGGTTGTGCTGGCGATTTAGGTTGTGTAGGGGCGCACCTGTGTGTGCGCCCTGTGCCGGGCAGACACATAGGTCTGCCCCTACTGGCTGTGTCGAGGCAACATGTCATTACTGGGTTATCATGTGCCGCTGCTCCGGTCAATTCCGGAGGAACTGGGACTCGCGCCGCTCGGTGACGTGGCGCAGCGCCCTGGCGTAGCCGACGTGTGCCGGATTACCGTGCATTACTACGACCGCCGCGCCTGCGACTCGGTCGCTACGCTGATCAACTCGCGCACGAGCGGCGCGTCGCTCGAGACGGTCTATCGCCGCGCTTTGGGGCACAAACCGCTCACCCATCCGCTGACCGAGGCGCGCTATCGCGCCTTCTTTCTGGCGCTGCGGGCGGCTGGCTTCGACAAGCTGGTTGATCAGGACGGCTTGCCCGCCTATGACTCGACCGACGTGTGGATGATCGAGCGCGCCGCTGGGACGTTCATCCGCAGCGTAGTCGTCGCGCCAGACATGGTCAAATCTGCCCCACACAAGGCGTTGATCACGGCGGTGCAAACGCATCTGCCCGAAGCCCTCCGTATGGTGAAATAAATTCCGAAATCGATCACAATAGAGCTTGGCCTGACGTGCCGAAAAACGTGGTGTCTGACTCTGCCCCGGCGACGCACATGTGAAGCGGTTTGCCTGTTGTGCTCGCTTGTCCCTATAGATATTAGGAAAACGATTTGAACAACCTGCAGCAATTGGATAGTCTGGCGGCGCACAGCGACGTCTACCGCGACTCGCAGCGCGTGGCGATCATCGACATGGGCAGCAACAGCTTCCGCCTGATCGTGATGGAATACGTGCCGCGCCTGAGCTTCAAACTGGTGGATGAAGTGCGCGAAAGCGTGCGCATTGGCGAAGGCATGGCGCAAATGGACGTGCTGCGCCCGGCGGCGATGGACCGCGCAGTGCGGGCGGCGCAGATCTACGCGTCGTTCTGCCAATCCTCCGGCATTCAGGATATTCTGGTTGCGGGGACGAGCGCCATCCGCGATGCGCGCAACCAGAGCCGCTACATTGAACGGGTGGCGCGCGAAGCGGGGCTGAAGGTGCGCGTGCTGAGCGAGAAGGAAGAGGCGTACTATGGCTATCTGGCGGCGGTCAACAGCACGACGCTCGACAATGGCTATGTGGTCGACCTCGGCGGCGGCTCGATGCAAATCACGCGGGTGGAAAATCGCTTGTCGACGCACAGCGTCAGCTTTCCGATTGGCGCGGTGCGCTTGACCGAAGGTTGGCTCAAGTCGGACCCGGCGACGCGCAAAGAGATCGAGCAGTTGAGCGAACACCTGCGCGAGCGCTTCCAGGCGTTGGACTGGTTTCGCTATGAAGAGGGCATGACGATGATCGGCGAGGGCGGTTCCCTCCGTCTGATCGGTCATCTGATTCAGAAACGCATGGGCTACCCTCTCGATTGGCTGCATGGCTACACCATGCCGATCGATGAGGTGGAGGCCGTGCGCGATGACCTCGCCAAACTGAGCGTCGCGCAGCGGGGTAAGGTCGCCGGGATGAAACCGGACCGGGCAGATATTTCGCTGGCGGGCGCGGTCGCCATCCATGAGGTGCTGAAGGCGGGCGGCTTCGAGGCGATGACGATTTGCAGCCAAGGCTTGCGCGAGGGGCTGTTCTACGAGCGGTTCTTTGAAGCGCCCGCGGGCGAAACCCCGCTGTTCGCCGATGTGCGCCGCGCCTCGGTACTGAATCTCGCGCATTTGTACCGCTTTCAGGAACATCACGCCGAGCACATCGTGCACCTGACGCTCGCCATGTTCGACCAGATGCCCACGGACTATCTGAAGTGCGGCGCGGGTGAGCGTGACATCTTATGGGCCGCCTCGATGCTGCACGATATCGGCGTGAGCATCGACTATCATGATCATCATAAGCATGGCAGCTACCTGATCACCAACGCGGGGCTGCCCGGCTACACCCACCGCGAAATCGCTTTGATCGCGCTGCTCGTGCGCTATCACCGGAAGGGCAAGCCGACGCCGGACGAGTTGGCGGGGCTGCTCGAAGCAGGTGATGACGTGCGTCTGCTACAAATGTGCGCCTTTTTGCGCCTCGCCGAACAGCTTGACCGGGCACGCGATGGCTTGGTGCGCGACGTGCGCCTGTACGTGAACGCTGACCTGGCGCAAATGGAGCTGATCACACGCGGCGACGAGACGGTCGCGCTGTGGTCGGCGGCGCGGCATGTCGACATCTTCGAGCAGGCGTTTGGCATCCCGTTGGAGTTGGTGGCGGTACCGGAGGATTAAGTATGGCGAAACTGCAAGAAACTGAACTCAAAATGCATGTGACTGATCTCGACGCGATCAAGGCGCGGATCGAAGCGGCGGGCGGCAGCGTGGTCGCGCCGCGCGTGTTTGAAAAGAACATCCGCTTTGAGGATGCGCACGGCGAACTGGCGACAGCGTCGAGCGTGCTGCGCCTGCGCTATGACACGCGTGTCCGCCTGACCTATAAGGACGGCCAGAAAGTCCACGATCAGTATGGCAGCACGCGCTTTGAGGCCGAAGTCGAGGTGAGCGACTTCGACACCATGCAAATCATTCTGGAACGCTTGGGGTTTTACCCCATGTTCATCTATGAAAAATATCGCACGACCTACGAGCTGGCGGGCGCGGAGATCATGCTGGACGAACTGCCCTACGGGAACTTTGTCGAGATTGAGGGCGAAGAGGCGACGATCCGCGCGGTGCTGGACGCGGTCGATTTTGGCAAGGCGAAGCGCTACACCAACAGCTACAGCGTGCTGTTTCTCGTCGGGCAGCGCAACCGGGGTTGGCCGTTCCGCGATTTGACGTTCGACAATTTCAAGGGCGTCGCGTTGGACGAAGCCATCTTCGCCGGGGCGGTGTAATAGACTTTCAGATCTGGGGTGTAGTTGAGGACGAGGCATGCCTCGTCCCTACACAAGCGCCTCTTCTGTCTCCCCTCCTTGAATTCGGGGAGGGGATGGGGGTGGGGTCGGAATCTGACCTTTTCAACATCCTCCTGTGTGCGCCCGCGACCACGGGCAGACACATAGGTCTGCCCCTACAGCGTGTCGTCTGCAGGGGGATGACTTCGAAACACGAACACTTCTCTTGCCCCTCTCCCTCTGGAGAGGGGCAGTTGAGCGAAGCGAAACGGGGTGAGGTTGCCTAAACATGTTATTCTGCACGACAAAGGGGGGATGATCGTCGTTAGGCGCTGATCGGTATCCGGTACACAATCATTGTGGTGAATTTCACAAGGAGTTCTGAATGCGACTGCATGATGCGAAGCGGCGCTGGCAAGACAATGTCGTCCGCCGTGTGATCGAAAAAGCACCCGAACGCTCGGCGGCGTTCGTGACCTCGTCGGGCATTCCGCTCGACGCGATTTATGTACCCGATGAATCAGCTGACTACGAAGCGAAACTCGGTTTCCCCGGCGAATATCCGTTCACGCGCGGCATTCAGCCGACGATGTACCGCTCGCGCTTCTGGACGATGCGTCAGTATGCGGGTTACGCGACCGCCGAAGAATCGAACGCCCGCTATCGCTTCCTGCTCGAACAGGGGCAGAGCGGCCTCTCCGTCGCGTTTGACCTGCCCACGCAGATCGGCTACGATGCCGACGACCCGATGGCGCTGGGCGAAGTCGGCAAGGTCGGCGTGAGCATCAGCTCACTGCGCGACATGAAGCAGTTGTTTGCCGGTATCCCGCTCGACAAAGTCTCCACCAGCATGACGATCAACGCGCCCGCGACGGTGCTGCTCGCCATGTATATTGCCGTCGGCAAGAGTCAGGGCGTGGACTCGGCCAAGCTGCGCGGCACGGTGCAGAATGACATCCTCAAGGAATACATCGCGCGCGGCACGTATATCTACCCGCCGAAAGCGTCGATGCGTCTGATCACCGACCTGTTCGCTTACTGCAAGACGGACGTCCCGCACTGGAACACGATCAGCATCAGCGGCTACCACATCCGCGAGGCGGGCAGCACCGCCGCGCAGGAAGTCGCGTTTACGCTGGCGAACGGCATCGCCTATGTGCAGGCCGCCATCGACGCGGGTCTCGACGTGGATGACTTCGCGCCACAGTTGAGCTTTTTCTTCAACGCGCACAACCAGTTCCTCGAAGAAGTCGCCAAGTTCCGCGCGGCCCGCCGCCTGTGGGCGAAGATCATGCGCGAACGTTTTGGCGCCAAAGACCCGAAGAGCTGGCAGCTCCGCTTCCACACGCAGACCGGTGGCAGCACGCTCACCGCGCAGCAGCCGGATAACAACATCGTGCGCGTGGCGCTGCAAGCCTTCGCCGCGGTGATCGGCGGCACGCAGTCGCTGCACACCAATAGCAAAGACGAAGCGCTGGCGCTGCCCACGCAGGAAGCTGTGCAGATCGCGCTGCGCACGCAGCAGATCATCGCCTATGAGACGGGCGTCGCCGATACGATTGACCCGCTCGCGGGCAGCTATCTGATCGAAACCCTGACCGACGAGATCGAAGCGCGGGCGCAGGCCTACATCGACCGCATCGACGAGATGGGCGGCGCGCAGCAGGCGATTGAGCTCGGCTACGTGCAGGGTGAAATTCAGGACGCGGCGTATGCGTATCAGCGCGCGGTGGAACACGGCGAACAGACGATTGTCGGCGTGAACAAGTTCACGGTCGGCAAGGAGCCGACGCCCGATCTGCTGCGCGTCGATCCCTCGATTGAGCAGTCGCAGCGTCAGCGCTTGGCCGAACTGCGCGCCAGCCGCGACAACGACAAGGTGAACGAACTGCGCGGTCGTTTGGATGCGGCGGCGCGCGGCAGCGAGAACCTCATGCCGCTGCTGGTGGAATGCGTCGAAAATGATGTGACGCTCGGCGAAGTGTGCCACACGCTGCGCGTCGTGTTCGGCGAGTATCGTCCGGAAGTCAGCATTTAGCGATTAGCCGTTAGCGATTGGCGGTTAGCTCCCAGTGGGGCTAACCGCTTTTTTGTCACTGACGCAGACGGTAGATCTCGGCGTCGCCGTGAAAGCGGACAGCCAGCGGCTCGACTAGATGCCAGTATCAGCTTGGGCAAATGTGTTCGACTCTTCTCAAAATTATTCCCGCCCTCTCAGAATCTTTCCTGAAGGCATGGGACCCCCGTTTTCCCAATCAATCAGCTCTTGAATACGTTCTTCAGGGAATCCCGCTCTTCGCATATCGTCGGCTAGGTCACTTGGATACAGAGGACGAGCACCTGGATCCATCTCATATTGGAACCTCACTTCCAAAAAAACCTGATCCAGATCGATGTCTTTGGCTTCTGATGCAATAACTTCAGCATAGGGAATATAAACTTCTGTGAACGTTAGAGAGTCACGAACAGTTGTGCCTTGAACACCCTCTCGCACCCATTCCCCAAAGGATTTAGTCCCTTGGCTTCGTTCCAAAAGATCTTGAGGGATATTCCACCGGGCTTCAGATAATGGCCTGAGGTGCGCTGTCGCAGTCATCCAACCGAGGTTGCCATGGTGATTGATTTGTACTCTATACTCAACTGGCATTGTAAGCCTCCTAGCACGTTATATTTGACTGCTGACAGTTACCAACTACTTGTATATAGCACAAACGGTAATCAAAAACGTCATAGTAATACCGTGCATCATAGCATGTTACGCAGCCGTGGGCATCGCATGAGTAAATGTCCTGGTCGAGACAAAAAACGGCATTGCAATTACCAGCGTATACGGGTTTTGGTTTCAGCAAGCCTAATGCTGCAGGAAAGGATGCCGCGAATCCAGTTATGATCAATTTGAGGAATGAACGTCGTTGGATGGGGTGAGAAGAAGGCAGTGATGTAGGCTTAAGGTTATTTGCCGACATAGAACCTCCTGACTCACTATGTTAATTGGAATTATAGATTACCTAAAAACAACACATATCTATTTACAAGATATGTCAATTAAGGAAAGGATTACGATATCTGATTAAGAGGTGAAAATCATAGATCGCAGATTCTGTCTAGACTTCAAGTCTGGTCTTAGTCCCGGTACTTGATCCGTCTCCGGTAGGCGGCGTCGGCTTCGAAGCGATGCGGGGCGCGCCAGATCGTATAGCCGATGGCGACCGCCCACAGGAGCGCGCCCAGCACGAGCAGAGGCGCTGCCTCGGTGGGCGTTAGCACCGGGACGCCGCTCTCCGTCGAGAACAGGAGACTCAGTCCGCCTAACCCCAGCAAGAGGATGACGAGCGGGCGCACCGTCATCCACGCTCTGAAGCGCTCTCAGCGCGTCGGCGGGCGCAGCCCTTTACGCAAGTCGCCGATCGTTATCGCCGCGAACAACAAGCCTAAGACGGTGCACACCACGCCGCCCGCACTGATCATGCCCTTGAGCCAGCTCATTCCAGCCAGCGTCACAAACAGCACGGTCAACCCGGCTTCTACAATCACATCGAGAATATTCGCTCGGTCGTCTCTCATCCGCCGCCCTTATCTGCCAACCTGCACAAATCCCCTAAAACGTTGCAATCATGCGGTATAGTTAAGAATATAGTGATTTTTGACCACAAGGGGAAAGTTCTTATGGCTGCGCTACTCGAAACTGACGTCGCCCTGCGCCAAGCCTACGCGGATTTCATCGCCCGGTACCCTGACTACACCACGACCTTGCACCTCGACGATCTCCGCGCTGCGGAATACAGCCGCCTTGACGAGCAGGGGCACATCTACGTCGACTACACGGGCGGTGGGCTGTACGCTGACCGGCAACTGCGCGAACACATGGCACTGCTGCAAAAAGGCGTGTTTGGCAACCCGCATTCGAGCAATCCCACGTCGCTGGCGGCCACCGAACTGGACGAGCACGCGCGGCATTTCGTGCTCGAATACTTCAACGCCGATCCCGATGTCTACACGGTGATCTTCACGCAGAACGCCAGCGGCGCGCTTAAACTGGTGGGCGAGTCGTATCCGTTCGCGCCCGGTGATCGCTACGTGCTGACCTTCGACAATCACAATTCGGTCAACGGCGTGCGCGAATTCGCGCGGGCGCGCGGCGCGTCCGTGCATTACATCCCCGTGCTGCCGCCCGATCTCCGCGCGGATGCGTCCGTGTTCGAGCAATTGCTCGCGGAGACCAAACCGGGGCAAAAGACGCTGTTCGCGTACCCCGGCCAATCGAACTTCTCCGGCGTGCAGCACCCGCTCGATTGGATCGCGCGGGCGCAGGCGGCGGACTGGGATGTGCTGGTCGATTTCGCCGCCTTCGCCCCGACCAACCGCCTCGATTTGCGCCAGTGGACGCCCGACTTTGTCGATCTCTCGTTTTACAAGCTGATCGGCTACCCCACCGGGATCGGCGCGTTGATCGCCCGCAAAGACAAGCTCGCCAAGCTGCACCGTCCGTGGTTCGCGGGCGGTACGATCACCATGGCATCGGTGCAGGGCGACGGCTATTACCTCGCGGAAGGCGAACGCGGCTTCGAGGACGGGACGATCAACTACCTGAACATTCCTGCGGTCGAAATTGGCCTCAAGTTCCTGCAATCAGTCGGCATCGACGTGATTCACACGCGGGTGATGGCGCTCGCAGGCTGGTTACTCGATCAACTGCTGAGCTTGCAGCACAGTAACGGCAAGCCGCTCGTGCGTCTGTATGGGCCAGCGACCACAGACGGTCGCGGCGGCACGGTGACGGTCAACCTGTTTGACCCGGACGGCAACCTGTTCGACTTCCGTGATGTCGAACGCGCTGCTAACGAACGCCAGATTTCACTGCGCACGGGGTGTTTTTGTAATCCCGGCGCGGGCGAGGTCGCCAACAACCTGACCGCCGACGACATGCGGGGCTGCTTCGGTCAGGAAGAACGCATGACCTTTGAAGAATTTCTGCTGGTGATGGACGGTCGGGCGTCCGGCGCGGTACGCATCTCGTTGGGGATCGTGTCGAACTTCAGCGATGTGTATCACCTGATGCAGTTCGTGCGAACGTTTGTCGATCAGTCGGCGGGATGATGGCCTCCGCCCAACACGCTTCTGCTACAGGATCGCTCAGGGGAGATAAGTCGATACACAGCGGGTCAATGTAGGGGAGGGGCTTGCCCCTCCCGCTGCTGGGCGAGGCAAGCCTCGCCCCAACAGACATAGGTTGAAATTCAGGTGTCACCCCCGCCCTTGGCAGAGGGGATTTAGGGGTGAGGCGCGATTAAATCGGAATGTCGAAACTTGTCTCTACGGACAAGACGCCTAAGAAAGTGGGTTTTTTGGGAAAAGATGTGCATCTCAGGGGTAGGTAACGTGTTATAGTTTTCGCCTTGATCACTTGGAGACAACTTTTATGACCGTGAATCCGAAAATAGAACGGCTGCGCCAACTGCGCGAACAGAGCCGCTTGGGGGGCGGTGACGAGCGCATCAAGCGGCAGCACGAGGCAGGGCGCAATACCGCCCGGGAGCGCCTCGACATCCTGCTGGATCCCGGCAGCTTCCGCGAACTAGACGCCTTCGTGACGCACCGCTCACGCGATTTCGGCCTCGATAAACAGAAATTCTACGGCGACAGCGTCGTGACGGGCTGGGGCACGATCAACGGGCGTTTGGTCTACGTCTATTCGCAGGACTTCACCGTGATGGGCGGCAGCTTGAGCGAAGTCCACGCCGAAAAGATCATCAAGGTGATGGAAATGGCGCTCAAGACCGGCGCGCCCTTGATCGGCTTGAACGACAGCGGCGGCGCGCGTATTCAGGAAGGCGTGATCAGCCTCGGCGGTTATGCCGACATCTTCCTGCGCAATACGCTGGCCAGCGGCGTTATCCCCCAACTGAGCGTGATTATGGGGCCGTGCGCGGGTGGCGCGGTCTACAGCCCGGCGCTAACCGACTTCATTTTTATGGTCAAAGACACCAGCTACATGTTCATCACCGGGCCGGACGTGGTCAAGCAGGTCACGCATGAAGATGTGAGCTTCGAAGACCTCGGCGGCGCGTCGGTGCATGCCAGCAAGAGCGGCGTGTGCCATATCGTCGGCGAAAACGAGACGCAGACGCTGCTGCTCGTGCGCGAAATGATGTCGTACGTGCCACAGAACAACATGGAAGACCCGCCGTTCGTGCCCACCAAAGATGATCCCCTTCGCGCTGACCCGGATCTCGACACGATCATCCCTGACAACCCGAACAAGCCCTACGACATCAAAGAGATCATTCAGCGCGTGGTCGATGACGGCGTGTTCTACGAGATTCAGCCGGAATACGCGGCGAACATCGTGGTTGGCTTTGCGCGTCTGGGCGGTCACAGCGTCGGCATTGTGGCGAATCAGCCGATGGTGCTGGCGGGCGTGCTGGATATCAACGCCAGCAACAAGGCCGCGCGCTTCATCCGCTTCTGCGACAGCTTCAACATCCCGATCATCACCTTTGTCGATGTGCCGGGGTACATGCCGGGGACGGCGCAGGAACACAACGGCATCATCATGTCCGGCGCAAAGCTGGTGTATGCCTACTGTGAAGCGACCGTGCCCAAGCTCACCGTGACGACGCGCAAAGCCTACGGCGGCGCCTACTGCGTCATGAGCAGCAAGCACATCCGCGGCGACCTGAACCTCGCGTGGCCGACCGCCGAAATCGCAGTGATGGGGCCGGAAGGCGCGGTCGAGATCATCTATCGCCGTGACCTGAAAGACGCCGACAATCCAGCGGATTTGAAGGCGCAGTTGGCGGGCGATTACCGCGAAAAGCTGGCGAATCCGTATGTTGCGGCGGAACGCGGTTTCATCGACGACGTGATCGAGCCGCGCGAAACCCGCGCCCGCCTGATCAACGGGCTGGAGGTCTTCCAGAACAAGCGTGACACCAACCCGCCGAAGAAACACGGGAACATTCCGCTATGAGTTGCCAGTTGACCGGGAAAGTGAGAGGATAACTCATGGTGATGGAAACGCAGCAAACTAAAATCACGAAGATTCTGATCGCCAACCGCGGCGAGATCGCCGTGCGCGTGATTCGCGCCTGCCGCGACCTCGGCATCGACACAGTGGCGGTCTACTCGGATGCGGATCGCACGAGCCTGCATGTCCGCTACGCCGATGAAGCCGTGCATATCGGCCCGCCCGCGCCGCGTGAGAGCTACCTGAAGATGGAGAACATCATCGCGGCGGCGAAGAAGACGGGCGCGGATGCGATTCACCCCGGCTACGGCTTCCTGTCCGAACGCGAAGACTTCGCGCAGGCCTGCGCCGACGAAGGTTTGATCTTCATCGGGCCGCCCGCCAGCGCGATCTATCTGATGGGCGATAAGCAGATGGCGCGCGAGACAGTCAAGAAGGCGGGCGTGCCCGTCGTGCCCGGCACCGAGCCCGGCTTGCGCGACGACGAGATCATCGCGGCGGCGGAGCACATCGGCTTCCCGGTGATGGTCAAGGCGTCGGCGGGCGGCGGCGGCAAAGGCATGCGCGCGGTCTACAAGCGCGAAGACCTGCCGAGCGCGCTGGCCATCGCGCGGCGTGAAGCCGAAAGCGCCTTCGGGGATGGCAACGTCTACCTCGAAAAGCTGATCGAGAATGCGCGTCACATCGAATTCCAGATCCTTGCGGATATGCACGGCAACACCGTTCACCTGGGCGAACGCGAATGCTCAATTCAGCGGCGGCATCAGAAGCTGGTCGAAGAAGCGCCGAGCCCGTTTGTTGACGACGATTTGCGCAAGCGCATGGGCGAGATGGCGATCCGCGCGGCGCAGGCCTGTGGCTACGTGAATGCTGGGACGATTGAATGCCTCGTCGACAAAGACAAGAATTTCTACTTCTTGGAGATGAACACGCGCCTGCAGGTTGAGCACCCGGTCACCGAGCTGGTGACGGGCGTCGATCTGGTCAAGGAGCAGATTCGTATCGCGCGTGGTCGGCGCATGGGTTTGACCGAGAGCGTGCTCCAGCCGAAAGGCTGGGCGATGGAGTGCCGCATCAACGCGGAAGACCCATATAACAACTTCATGCCGTCGGTCGGGACGATCTCCACACTGCTCGTGCCGACTGGCCCCGGCGTGCGCGTCGACAGCGGCGTGTACAGCGGCTACACCATCACGCCGTACTACGACAGCATGATCGCCAAGCTGATCTGCTGGGGTGATGATCGCGGCGAAGCTGTGCTGCGCATGCGCCGCGCGCTCGAAGAATTCACGATCATGGGCCTGAAGCATAACATTCCGTTCCACCAGAACCTGTTGAGCAGCTTCAGTTTTCTGGCCGGGCGCTTCGATAATAAATTCGTGGAAGAACGCTTCAGCATGACGACCTACGAGCAAGCGCCAAGCGAGGTGGAACTGGAAACCGCCGCCATCGCCGCGACGCTGTTCGCGCACCGCAACCGCCAGCTCGCGGGGCAGATCGTCAATCGCAACGAGCGCGACACGAGCAACTGGAAGTGGCTCAGCCGCTGGGAGCGCGTGCACCGATGAAATACGTCACCTATATCAACGACAAGAAATTCGAGATCGAAATCCAGAAGGACGGCACGCTGCTCGTCAACGGTGAGGTGCGCAACGTCGACTTTCTCACGCTCGACGAATCGCTGTTCTCGGTGCTCATGGATAACAAGTCGTACGAAGTCGTCATCGACGAGACCGACGGCCAGTACGAAGTGCTGATTCAGGGGCGCTTATACACCGGGCAAGTGCTTGACGAACGGGCCCAGCTTCTGGCGTCGCGCAGCGGCGGCGTCGGCGTGGACAGCGGCGAAATTTCGATCAAGTCGCCGATGCCGGGGCTGATTGTAGCGATCCCCGTGACCGAAGGTCAGGAAGTCAAAAAAGGCCAAACAGTCATCATCCTCGAATCGATGAAGATGCAGAACGAACTCAAAGCGCCGCGTGATGGGATTGTGCAGCGCATCAGCGTAACGGCGGGCATTAGCGTTGAGCAGGGCAAGCTGCTCGTCACGATGACGTAAACGCGAGGACTGAGAAACGAGTTAAAAGTTGAAAGTTGAAAGTTAAAAGTGCCGAGACAAACACCCGATCAACCCAAGGCCGACAGCACGCTAACGCGACCCGCTTTTAACTCAGCCCTCAGTCCTCAGTCCTCAGTCCTCATCTTGTTGTACCTCGCTGTGCTCATGGTCTACGTGATCGCGGGCGCAGCGATCACACCGTTTCATGGCGATGAATCCACTCAGGTTTACATGAGCCGGGATTACGCCTACCAATTCCTCCAGCGCGATCTCAACTTGGTGACGTTCTACGACCCGCCAATCAGCGCGCAGGAGCAGGATTTGCGCCTGCTCAACGGCACGCTCAACAAGTACCTGATCGGGCTGGCGTGGCACATCGGCGGCTTTTCCCAAAGCGACATCAACGAACAGTGGGATTGGGGCGGCTCGTGGGAGTACAACCAGAGCAGCAACCACGCGCCGAGTCCCGCCCTGCTAAATGTCGCTCGCATGCCCTCCACGATCTTCTTGGCACTCGGCGTCCCGGTGATGTTCGCGCTCGGCTGGCTGACAGGCGGCACGTGGGCGGCGGTCGCGGCGAGTCTGCTGTATGCGCTGCACCCGGCGCTGCTCATCAACGGGCGGCGCGCGATGATGGAAGGCAGCCTGACGTTTTTCAGCTTGCTGACCGTGCTCGCGGGCGCGTGGTGGCTGCGGCGGCGCAACTGGATCGGCGCGCTGGCGCTCGGCCTCGCCGCAGGGCTGACGGTCGCGAGCAAACATACGGGCGCGTTCACAGTTGTAGCGGTCTTCGGCTTGGTGGGGGTGGTGGCACTGTTTACCCCATCCCCAAGCCTATCCCAAAAAGCCAACCTTACCCCCCATCCCCCTCTCCTAAAGGAGAGGGAGAGACAAACGTCGCCCGACAAACCCCTCTCCCTTGGGAGAGGGGGTAGGGGTGAGGTTGCAGTACGCTTGCCCGGCGTCATGCTGATTCTGCTGGCCGCCTTCGTCGCCGCGCTGACCTTCTACGCGCTAAACCCGGCGTGGTGGGGTGATCCGCTCAGCCGCGCAAGTGATGTGCTGCGGCTGCGGCAGGACTTGCTCGCCGGACAGACGGCAACCTTTGGCGGTTACGCGGATTTCGGCGCGGCGCTGGCCGGGTTCTGGCGGCAGGTGTTCGTCACGCCGCCGCAGTATTTCGAGGTGGCCGGGTGGGATGTCTACCTCGCCGATCAGATTTCGGCTTACGAAGGCTCGATCTGGCACGGGCTGCATGTCGGCGCGCTGATCCTCGTGCCGCTGGTGCTGATCGGTATTGTCTATCTGATGCGGAAAACGGAACGGTCGCTGCGGGTGCTGATCAGTGGGTGGGCGCTGGTCGTGCTGGCGAGCGTGCTGCTGCTCACACCCATCGAATGGCAGCGCTACTACCTGCCCGCCTATCCGCCCGTACTGCTCTTGGCGGCGGTCGGCGTGGCGGGGATTGTCGGATGGGTACGAAAAAGGACGAGGCATGCCTCGTCCCTACAAACTATGTTTCGTTTCACTATCCTCCGCTAGCCGAAGCGTTGCATGTCCCTCTCCCTACGGAGAGGGATGGCTTGCGGAGCAAGCAGGGTGAGGTGTCTTACAGCGCCGCAATGGCCGACGCGAGATGCTTCTGCACGGTCTTGCTGTTGAAGCGCGTCCAGATCTCCGGCATGGCCGTGCGAAGCGCCGTCTCTTTGGATTTCAGGTGATTCATGTAGTCACGCAGTACTTCAATCGCGGGCGCGGCTTCATCCGGTTCGAGGCTGTCGATCAGTTCGGTCAGGCGGGCTTCGGCGGTGCTGATGTCGTTCAACTGGCCGAGGTGATCCTGAATCGCCTTCAGTTCTTCGATGAAGTTCTTGATCGTGCTGCCCAGAATATCTGAGAACAGCGTCACAGCGTAGCGCAGACGCTTGAACTCGATGCGCAGCGCGTGCAGCGTGGTCGCGTCTGCGTCGGCGATCACGCTGTCGTAAGCACGCACATGCCCGAGATGATCGTAGATCAGCGTGGGCAGCAGATGTCGCACCTGCACGGGCGCGAGATCGCCATCGAGGCTGCGCGCCCCGGCGTTCTCGGTGGTCAGGAATTTCCCGAAATCTTCCACAAAGCGCTGATAACTCTTCTTGTCGAACAGCTTGTTGAGGTCTTTGCGGGCGGCAGCGCGTTCGCTGTCCAGCTTGACGATGACAGGCTGGAGCGCGGCCTTGCGGTCGTCGGGCAGGGTGGCAGCGAAGCCAGTCAGATTGTCGATGAGCACGTCGAGGTCGCGCACGGTACCGAGTGCCCGCGCCACACGGCGGAGCTGCTGATTGTAGGGATCAATCGCTTTGGGTTTGTAGTACTCATTCAACAGGCGCAGCGTCGAGCGAATGCGGCGGATGGACACACGCATATCGTGGACGTCTTCAATATCTTCTCCCGTGCGGCTGCCCGCCTCATGCTTGAGCATCTTCACGAGGTCAGGCAGCAGCGCCTTGCGTCCTGCTTCCGCCATCGTGTCATCCGGCTTGATCGGCTGGATCTCCGGTTCAAGTAAGGCGATCAATTCGTCGGTCGTCATGCATTTCCCTTAGAGTGGTTTTTACCTTATGCAAGGGAAGTTTAAGAGTGCCCGCAGAAATCCGCAAATTCCTTAACATGATTAAGGAATTTACGGATAACTACAAATTTAGAACTGGGTTTGGCGCAGCAGGGCGCGGAAGAATTCGAAGACGGTGATGTTGGGATTATTGATGATGTCGCGTAAGCCGTTGTTGAGAATGGCCCACTGGTAGATTTGAATGAACAGTAGCAGCGGAATGCCGATGCTCACAATGCGAATGGGCAGACGCGCTACCGTAATCGACACGGGCGCTTCGGAGAGTTCGGCGAGGCTCTGGCGCTCCGCCACGAACTGCAGGCGCTGCATGTTGAGGTCGTCACGGCGGCTGTTGAGCTGCACGTAATGATAGAGCGTGTCCAACCGCTGATCGTTCACCCAGTTCTGGTCGAGCTGGCCGAGCTGCGCATTGAGCGTTTGAATTTCGCGTTCGACATCGGCGAGCTGGGTAGCGAGGGTGCCGCTGAAGGTTTCGCGCCAGCGGTTTTGTCCGCGCCCATACGGCACGCGCACAAACAGGAAGTAATGCCCGTAAAGCAGCAGTAGCGGAATCACCACGTTGAAGGTGAGGATGCGTCCTAGGTCCTGCGGGAGCTGTGGCAGTCGTCCGGCGATCAGCACCTGGGTGAGCGGAATCGCCACCAGATACAGCGTGATAATCAGCACGATCAGAAAGCCGATGGGCAGCGCGCTCACCAGTTCGTCACGCTGCGTGGCGGAAAGCTTGCTCTGCGCCATGGCCAGCGCGTAGATCACGAGCAGTCCGATGATGACGGCATAGAAGGGGATCGTGAACACGAAGGCCAGTGCCTGTTGCGACGACTCGATCAGCGCGCCCGCGCCCGCCTGAATGCGTCCGCTCAACACGCCGAGAAAGCCCCCCCGGTCGCCGATCAGGAACAGGTAGGCCGGGATGACCGTTGCCAGCGCGGCGAGGATCAGCAGCATGTCCATGTCGGAGATCGAACGCAGACCCCGCGCCAGGCGCGGCGGCAGGCGGTCAAGCAGGATGGTCGGCAGGAAGCGTTCACGCAGACCGCGTCCACCTGTATAGATCAGGATGACGACCACAAGGATGAGCAACCAGATCACCGGGGCGAGCGCCAGCACCGTCAAATCGAGTTCGCTGGTGCCGAGCAGCCCCGCCGTGCGCGGATCGGCGCGGTTGATCAGGCGGCGTGTGATGAGCAGCGTGGTCATGATCAAGGCGAGCGGCGCGTACAGACGCGCGAGGTTGACCCACACGCTGCTGCGGCTGAAGAAGTCATTCCAGCGCTGAATCCACATGAGTTCCATGCCGCCGTAGTACGTCAGGATGATCACGGCGCTGCCGATGGTGTAGAGTAGGTCGACGCGCGTGGTGAATACATCCGGCTGGAAGATGTGCACGAGGATGCCCGACCCGAACTGCGCCAGCAGCCCCGCGGCGACCGCTTCGTTGATCAGCAGCAGAATCTGTTCCCACACGGGCAGCGCCGTGCTGAAGCGGTCGTGAAACTTAGGCGTGATGATCAGCATGGAGCGGACGAACGCCCACAGGAAGGCGATGAGCAGGATGAGCGCGAAGTACGTCGTTTCGCTGCCTTTCCCGGTCAGCGGTTGGTTGATCAGGATGCGGGCGAGGTTGGCACACACCAACAAGTAGACCAGCGCCAAAGCAGCGTACAGCGGCTGGCGCACAAAGCGCATCTCAATGCGGCGAATCTGGGCGGTGATACGTTTCGGTTGGGTCATAGGCTCGGTTATCGTTTGCTGAATATTCTAAGGCAGATCGCGGTCGGGTGCTATAATGGCGGCTAGACACCACCCGGTATTTGGGGCGGGGTGCCGATCAGAGCGCGCTGCCGAGTGCTTGCTGCCAACATGGAAACTAGGGCTTCATACTGATTATGGATGAGCCTCATTTGGACGCCCCCTCACCCACACAAGCGGGCAGCGGGGATACCAACAGGGCTTTGGCTGTCTCTCCTGCCTGAACTCGGGGAGGGTCGGAGGTGGGGGCAGAGAGAAAGCCGAAATCAACGTTGATTATTCTAAAGCAAACTATTTTGGAGACGGACTCATGACTACGGATGTCAAAGCGCAGGTGCAGCGCTGGGTCGAGGAAACCTACAACCCGACGTGTGCAAAACTGCCGGAACGTCAGCCGACGTTCATCACCCAGTCGAGCGTCCCGATCAAACCGCTGTACACCCCCGCCGATGTCCCTGATCTGGATTATGTGCGCGATCTCGGTTTTCCGGGCGAATATCCATTCACGCGCGGCGTGCATGCGACCGGGCAGCGCGGTAAGCTGTGGACGATGCGCATGTTCGCCGGGTTCGGCACTGCCGAAGAGACGAACGCCCGCTACAAGTACCTGCTGTCACAGGGCAACATGGGCTTATCGGTCGCGTTTGATCTCGCGACGCTCATGGGCTACGACACCGATCAGCCGGAAGCGCTCGGCGAATTCGGCAAGTGCGGTGTGGCGATTAGCTCGCTGCGCGACATGGAAATCCTGTTTGATGGCATTCCGCTCGGCCATGTCTCGACCAGCATGACGATCAACAGCCCCGCGGCAGTCATCTGGGCGTTCTACATCGCGGCGGCGGAAAAGCAGGGCGTGCCGATGGCCAACCTGCGCGGCACGCTGCAAAACGACATCCTCAAAGAGTACAGTGCGCAGAAAGAGTATATCTTCCCGCCGGAACCGTCGATGCGGCTGGTGACGGACACCATCGAATTTGGCTCGCAGCACATGCCGCACTGGAACACGATCAGCATCAGCGGCTATCATATTCGCGAGGCGGGCAGTACCGCCGTGCAGGAACTCGCGTTCACGCTGGCCGATGGGCTGGAATATGTCCGTTGGGCGCTTAAACGCGGGCTGGATATCGACGAATTTGCGCCGCGCCTGAGTTTCTTCTTCAACGTGCACAACGACTTTTTTGAGGAGATCGCCAAGCTGCGGGCGGCGCGCCGGATCTGGGCGCGGGAGATGCGCGAAACTTTCGGCGCGAAGAACCCGCGCTCGTGGCTGATGCGCTTCCACTGCCAGACAGCGGGCGTCAGCTTGACCGCGCAGCAGCCGGAAAACAATCTTGTGCGCGTGGCGATTCAGGCGCTGGCGGCGGTGCTCGGCGGCACACAGTCGCTGCACACCAACAGCATGGACGAAGCACTCGCTTTACCTAGCGAACACGCAGTCACACTGGCGCTGCGCACGCAGCAGATCATCGCGCATGAGACGGGCGTCGTGAACACGGTCGATCCGCTGGGCGGGAGCTATTTCGTCGAAGCGCTGACCGACCAGACGGAAAAAGCGGTCTACGACTATTTCCGCCGGATTGATGAGTTGGGCGGCGTGATCCCTGCGCTGGAGGCAGGGTTCATCCAGCAGGAGATCGCCGATGCGAGCTACCGCCATCAGGTCGAGATGGACAACCAGCAGCGCGTAGTCGTCGGCGTGAACGAGTATGTGAGCGAAGAAGCGCCCGGCATCCCGATCCTGCAGATGGATCCTAAGGGCTACGAGCGGCAGTGCGCGCGTTTGGCTCAGCTCCGTTTGGAGCGCGATAATGAGCGGACAAGTCAGGCCTTGGCGGCGCTCAAAGCGGCGTGCGCGGGCACAGAGAATGTCATGCCGTACCTGCTCGACGCCGCGCGCAGTGACGCCACGCTTGGGGAGATCATTCAGGTGATGCGGCAGGTGTTCGGCGTATATCACGAGCCGGTGCATATCTAGAGTTAAAAGTTGAAAGTTAAAAGTTGAAAGTAAAAACGGAGTCTCAGTGAATTCAGAAGTTGAGAGTCGGGGTCGTCGCTGTTCTGTTTGAGCGTAACGAAACGAGTTCAGACCGAAGCTTTCGTGATTCCGTGAGCAGCTTTTACTTTTAACTTTACCCTTTTAACTTTTAACTTCGGGGACAACAACGTGGCAAACAAGGTCATTCTCATTACAGGCGCGTCGAGCGGCGTGGGTTACGCGCTGGCGCTGGCCTTCGCGCGGCGCGGCGATCATGTTGTGGTGACGGCGCGGCGGCTGGATCGATTGACGGCATTGGAGCAGGCGGTCAACGCGCTGCCCGGGCACGGCGAATTCTTGGCCGTTGCCGCCGATGTGACGGATCGCGCGGCGGTGCAGAGCGCCGTCGATCAGGCGGTGGCGCGCTGGGGACGCCTCGATGTGGTCGTCGCTAATGCGGGCGTCGGTCAGCGCGGTTCCATCGCCGATTCCAACTGGGAAGATCTGGAAACGCTGCTGCGCACCAACATCGACGGCGTGCTGCACACGGTTCGCGAAGGCGTCCCGGCGCTGCGCAAGGCGGGCGGCGGGCAGATCGTGATCATCTCGTCGGTGGTCGCGGGGATGATCGCCCCGTACGCGGCGGCTTACAGCGCCAGCAAAACGTTTGTGAGCAACCTGGCGCGCTCGCTGCGGCTGGAACTGGAAGCCGATAACATCGGTGTGACGGATGTGCAGCTCGGGCGCGTGGCGACCGAGTTCAGCGAGCGGCGGTTGGGTGCCAGTGGCCATGCGGCGAAAGCGCCGCGTCTGCCCGTCATGACACCGGAATTCGTCGCTGATGGCATCATCAAGGCGGTTGACCGGAGACAAAAGCGCGTCGTGCTGCGGCTCTTCGATTGGCTGATCGTGCTTGGCAATCGGCTCGTACCCGGTTTCATCGGGCGGCGGGCTCTGCGCCAGTACAAGACCTGAGCCTACCGTCGACTAAAGATGCAAGCAGATAGTCGGGACGAGACATGAGTGTATTTCATGATTGGTGAAAAGATCCAACCTCACCCCAACCCCTCTCCTAGAGGAGAGGGGAGACAGACGGAGCTTTTCAAGTCCCCTCGCCCTTGGGAGAGGGGATTTAGGGGTGAGGTTAGACAAACTACCGTTTCTGAAATAGCCTCATGTCTCGTCCTCATGGGGAATTGAGGAATATATAGGACGAGGCATGCGTCGTCCGTACAACCGTGTAGGGTGATATGGCTGACAAACTGAATTCAATGCGCTTGCTGGAACAGCACAAAATCCCGTATGAGGTCTTCGAGTACGACGGTTCAGAGTTTCACGACGCCGAAGAGGTCGCGGAGATGCTCGGGTTTCCCCCACATCACGTGTACAAGACGCTGGTGGTTGAGCCGGACGGCGGCGGCAAGCCGTTGCTGGCGCTGCTGGCTTCCAACCGTCACCTCGATCTGAAGCGGCTCGCGGCGGCGGCGGGCGAGAAGAAGGTGCGCATGGCGGCGCACAAAGACGCCGAAGCGCAGACCGGGTTGAAGGTCGGCGGCATCAGTCCGCTGGCGCTCACGCAGAAGAACTGGAAAGTGTTCATCGACCAGCCCGCGACGCAGTTACAGCACATCACGCTGAGCGCGGGGCAGCGCGGCTATCAGATTCGCCTGCCGGTCATCGCGTTGATCGGCTTGGTCAAAGCGCGCATCGCCGAATTTGGCATCGACCAAGACTAGAGGAAAGAAGCTTATCGCAAAGGCGCAAAGGGGCGAAGATGCCAAGAGAACGAATGAGGACGAGGTATACCTCGTCCCTACTTGCTTTACGTCTTTGCGACCTTGCGCCTTTGCGTTGAGTTGTTTGTGGGTCTCTTCTAACGCGACAAGAACTTCGCCATTTCGAAGTAGCTCTCGCTGATGGGGCGGAGCTTGCTGATCGCTTCTTCCAGCGGAATCGCCTTCATCTCGCGGCCGCTCAAGCCGACCATGACGCCCGACTGACCGTCGCGCAGAAATTCCACGGCTTTGACGCCCATGCGCGTCGCCAGCAGGCGGTCAAACGCGGTAGGGCTGCCGCCACGTTGGGTATGACCGAGAATCGTCAGGCGGATTTCGAAGCCGATGTTCTGGTTCTGCTGGAGGAACTTTTCGAGGTCGGTCGCGCGGTAAGGCGCGCCTTCTGCGATCACGGCGATCGCGTGGGATTTGCCGCGTACATAGGCGTCTTCCAGCGCGGCGGCAACTTCTTCCATCGTCGGCGGGCGTTCTGGTGTCACCACGATCTCTGCGCCGCCCAAGATGCCGCCCGTCAGCGCGAGGTAACCGCAGTTGCGCCCCATCACTTCGATGAGAAACGCGCGCTGATGCGAGGACGCGGTATCGCGCAGGCGGTCGAGCGCTTCGAGGATCACGTTCATGGCCGAATCGACGCCGATGGCCATGTCCGTGCCGAAAATGTCGTTATCAATGCTGCCCGGCACGCCGATCACCGGGAAGCCCATCCGATGCAGGGCGAGCGCCCCCGTCAGGCTGCCATTGCCGCCGACGATCACCAGTCCCTGAATCCCCTGTTCGTTGAGGCGACGCAGCCCGCGCTTTTGCCCCTGGGGAGTCTTGAATTCCTCGTTGCGCGCGGTCTGCAGAATCGTGCCGCCGCGCTGCAAAATACCGCTGACTTCCACGCTCGTCAGCAGTTCAAAATCGCCGTTGATCAGACCTGTATACGCCTGGCGCACGCCGTAGACTTCGATGTCGTAATTCATGGCGGTCCGCACGACCGCGCGAATCGCTGCATTCATCCCCGGCGAATCGCCGCCGCTGGTCATCACCGCTATTCTTTTCATCGCGGATTGCTCCCGTGTGTTTTGTGCCGTAATATTGTATCCACAACACGCACAAACGCCAGAGGTTCCGCGTGTTTCTTAACCAATGCAAACGTTTCCAGCCGTCTAGCCCACCTGCCAGCGAATACCTTCAATCGCGCCGAGGCGCTTTTCCAGCCCCTCGCAGATGAACGTCGTGTCTTTCGGGAAGTCGAGCAGGTGCGTTTCCTGACCGTCTTCCATGATGATCACCCGGAACTGATCAACGCCCGCGAAACCCATTACCTCATTGACCACACGCCGCAAACGCCGCTGATCGCGCTCGACCTCGTCCAGCCGCTGGAAGTAAATCGTGAGCAGGCGCGCGGCGGGTGCGGGCGGCGGCGCGAACTCATCGCCAAAGAAGTCGGGCGGCGGTGGTAGCTCGTCAAAACTGGGCGGTTCTTCGCTGTGATAGCCGTTGCCATTGCCGTTGGTTGGCGGGACATAGGGGGGTGGCGCGGGTTCCGGGTCGGGATTATCGTCCCAAACGGGCGTGATGTCCGGTCGGATCGGCTCGTTGGCACTCGACACCAGGGTGATGTCTTTTTCCACCGACTCGCACAAAATCTGCACGTCGGCGCGGGAAATATCGAGCTTACCCATGACGACGACCACTTCGCCGTCGTTCATGAGGTGTTCAAATTTCGCCCACGTTTTCGGGAACATGACCACGTCGATCGCGCCGAAGCGGTCTTCGAGCGTGGCGACACACATCATGTCTTTGTTCTTGGTCGGCATCTTGCGCAGCCCGACGATCAGACCGACGAAGCGCACATTTCGACCCGCGAGACCGCTGTCCTCGTCTTTGAGCTGCAGCGTAGTGACGATGTTCGTGCCCGCCAGCGCATCGGCAATCGGGTCAATGGGATGGCTGGAGATGTACAGCCCGAGCAGTTCACGCTCCCAGTCGAGCATTTCGCGGTGACTGGTCTCGCTGGTTGCCTTCAGGTTCGCCAGCATGCCTTCATCCGCGCCCGCTGACGTGTCCGCGCCGCCGAACAGGCCCATTTGCCCGATGTCTTGCGCTTTGTGATGTTCGGCGCTGTAGCCCATGATGCGATCCAGCCCGTCGATCAACTGTTTGCGCTCGCCGAACGCATCCAGCGCGCCGACTTTGATGAGGCTTTCCACCGTCTTCTTGCCGACATGCCGCAGATCAACGCGGCCGCAGAAGTCCTTGAGATCGGCGAACAGCCCGCCCTCGTTGCGCGCATCGAGAATGATTTGCAGGGCGCCGACACCCGCGTTTTTGATCGCCGCCATGCCAAAGCGGATGGCGCGCGTGCCGTTCTCTAGGAACTGAATGTCAAAGTCAAGGCTGCTGTAGTTCACATCCGGCGGCAGAATTGGCACGTTGAGGCGCTTGCATTCCGCGAGGAAGGTCGCGACCTTCGCTGTATCGTCAAAGTAGACGGTGAGCAGCGCCGCCATGTATTCGGCGGGATAGTTGCATTTGAGAAAGCCGGTCTGAACCGTTATGACCGCGTAATCAGCGGCATGGCTCTTGTTGAATCCATAGTTAGCGAAGAACTCGATCTCGTCGAAGATTTTCTCCGCGATCTCCGCCGTCATCGTGGGATCAACCTGCGGCCCCTGCGTGATGAAGATCTGTTTGTGTTTGAGCAGGTCTTCTTTCTTCTTTTTGGAGACGGCGCGGCGCATCAGGTCGGCGTCGCCGAGCGAGTAGCCGAACAGGTTGCCTGCCACCTGCATGATCTGTTCCTGATAGGTGATGATCCCGTAGGTTTCTTCAAGGATCGGGCGCAGCCCCTCGTGGTGATAGTTGATCTCTTTACGCCCGTGCATGCGCGCGTTGAATTCGGGGATGTAGTCCATTGGACCGGGGCGGTAGAGCGACACGGCGGCGATGATATGCTCGAACTTGGAGGGGCGCATTTCGCGGAGCATCCCCTGCATGCCCGTACTTTCAATCTGGAACACGCCGACTGTTTCGCCGCGTCCCATCATCTCGAACGCCGCCGCCAGCATGCGATCCTGTTCCGGATCGCCTTTTGGGCGGTAGGGGATGGTATCCATCGAGTAGTTCGTGCCGTGGTAGCGGTTAATCAGGTCGCAGGCTTTACGCAGATACGTGAGCGTCGACAGGCCAAGGAAGTCGACCTTGAGCAAGCCGATGGCCTCGCAGGTTTCCATCGGGAACTGCGTCACCTGCTTGATAGTGATGGCTTCTTCGCCTTCTTCGGTCTTGGACTCTTTGGTCTGGCGGTGGAGCGGGATGTACTCATTGAGCGGCTTATCCGCGATGATAATGCCCGCCGCGTGCGTCGACGCGTGGCGGTTGATGCCCTGCAAATGCTCCGCGAGGTCGATCACGCGCTTGATGTCCGAGTTCGTGTCGTACATCTTCTGGAGTTCGGGGTTATCCGACACGTACTCCTTGACCGGCTTGGGCTTCGGTTCGGTGGGGATCAGGCGCGCCGCCTGATTCACGAGCGTCAAATCCACGCCGAGCACGCGCCCCACGTCGCGCACGGCGGCTTTCGCGCCGAGCGTCCCAAACGTGATGATCGCCGCGACTTTGTCTTCGCCGTACTTGCGCGCGCAGTAATGGATCATCTCGGCGCGGCGGTCGTCGGGGAAGTCCATGTCGATATCCGGCATGCTCACGCGACCGGGATTGAGGAAGCGTTCGAACAGCAGGTTGTTCTGAATCGGGTCGATGTTGGTGATACCGAGACAGTAGGCGGTCACGCTGCCCGCGCCGGAACCACGCACATTCCACCAGATGTCCGTTTCGCGGGCGAATTCGCACAGATCCCACACGATGAGGAAGTAGGTGTCAAAGCCCATCTTGTTGATGACGTTCAGCTCAAAGTCGAGCCGTTGGATCAACGCGTCGTCGTGTTCGCGACCGGGGTAGCGCCAGCCTAAGCCTTTTTCGGCGAGGTAGCGCAGATACGACCCGGCCGTATGACCGTCTGGCACGGGGAACACGGGCAGGTGATAGCCCTTGCGGCTGAGGTCGATTTCGCACATCTCGGCGATTTTGACGCTGTTGAGCAGCGCCTCGCCGTCGTTGACGTGCCCGAACGTCTGCCACATCTGCTCACCGCTGGTGAGGAAGTAGCTGTTGTCGGTCATCGACATGCGGTTGGTGTCGGATTTGTTCGCGCCCGTCTGGATGCAGAGCAGCGTGTCGTGCACATCAAAGTCGGAGTCGAGCACGTAATGCACGTCATTGGTCGCCAGAAAGCCGACGTCGTCGCGCCGACCGATGTCGATCAGCCAGTCGTTCACCGGCTTGAGTTCGGGGATGTCGTGGCTTTGCAGTTCGAGATAGAAGTTGTCTTTGCCGAAGACCTGCACATACCAGTCGATCAGTTCGCGCGCTTCGGCCTCTTTGCCGTCCATGATCATGCTGGGGATTTGCGCGGCGAGGCAGCCGCTGGTCACGACCAAGCCTTCAGAATGCGCTTGCAGGAAGTCGCGGTCGATGCGCGGACGGTAGTAGTAGCCGCGAAGCTGCGACTCGCTCGCGATCTTCAGCAGATTCTTGTAACCCGTTTCGTTTTTCGCCAGCATGAGCAGATGGAAGGGGCGCGCGTCCAGCTTGGAATCGCGGTCTTCCATGGTGCGGCGGGCGAGGTAGCCTTCCATGCCGATGATCGGTTTGATACCCGCCTTCTTGCATTCGTTGTAGAAGTCGATGACGCCGAACATCGTGCCGTGATCGGTGATCGCCAGCGAGTTCATGCCGAGCGCCGCCGCCCGCTTGACGATTTTATCGACGCGGCTCAGGCCGTCGAGCAGCGAGTATTCCGTATGGACGTGAAGGTGAACAAACGGGTTTTCTGACATAACGATTTGTGGAATTCCTGATGCTTCTGCTGGACTCTAAGTATAGCCGGATGCGAATATTTGTGCAGGTTCGGTTTGCCGGGATGCGAGCAGTTTGGGCGATTTGCCAAATGGATCCGCCGGTGCTATAAGAGGAATGATTGACCTACAAATTGGAGAGGCACGGACTATGAATCAGATTGTTCAGTTGGTGGCACAGAAAGCCAACATTTCTGAGGACGCGGCCAAGACCGCGGTGGAAGTCGTCGTCAGCCTGCTCAAAAGCAAGCTGCCCGCTCCGATTGCCAGCCAGCTCGACAGCATCGTCGGCGCGCGTGATACGCTGAACAACGCGGGCACGGTCGTCAAGAACGCGGGGGAAGTGACCAAGAGCGCGGGTGACGTCACGAAAAGCGCGGGCGATGTGGTCAAGAATGCGGGTGACGTGACCAAGAGCACGGGCGACCTGCTGGGCGGTATTCTCGGCAAGAAGTAGTGCGACACTCGCTTTCAAATCAGCCTGCGGGCTGATTTTTGATTCCTGAGAGAAATGGATGAGAAAAGCTCCTCGCGAGAGACGGGAGGTGTAGAATCGATTCTGGTAGGTTAGGAGATCAAGATGCGTATTTGGAGCAGGATCGTCATTGTTAGCTGGTTGATCGCCGTGTTTGGCGTCAGTGTGCTGAGCGCTTCCGCACAGGCGACGAGCGGCGCGTGTGCGGCCGGGGCGACGTTTACGGTGGGCGCGTCGAGCCAAACGCTGCTGGCGGATGGGCGCGAACGGGCGTATCGCGTGTATGTGCCGGAAAGCTATGACCCGACGCAACCGACGCCGCTGGTGCTGAGTCTGCATGGTTTCGCCTCGAACCCGCGCCAGCAGGAAGGCTTTTCGAACTGGGATATGGTCGCGGAGGCCGAGAACTTCATCGTCGTGTACCCGGCGGGCACGGGCTTTCCGCTGCGCTGGAATTCTGGCCTGTTTGCCGAAGCGGAGGGCGCGGTCAATGATGTGCAGTTCCTGTCCGAGCTGATCGATCAGGTAGCGACCGACCTGTGCATCGACCTGTCGCGCGTGTACATCAACGGACTGTCGAACGGCGGCGGTATGAGCTATCGCTTCGCCTGCGAGATGGCGGACAAGGTCGCGGCATTCGGTGGGGTGGCGGGCGCTTACAACAGCTTCGGCGCGTGCACGCCGAGCCAGCCCATGCCCGTGATCCTGTTCCACGGCACCGATGATCCGGTGGTGGCGTATCAAGGCGGGCAGTCCGGCGACCCGAGCGGTAGCGTCTTCCCCTCCGTACCTGAGTTTGCAGCGGAGTGGGGGGCGATCAACGAGTGCGCGGCGACGCCGGAAACCATCGCCGATTTGCCCGCCTCGGTCGAGGGCATTCGCTACACGGGCTGCGCCGACGATGTGCAGGTGGTGTTCTACACGATTTTGGGCGGCGGGCATACCTGGCCGGGCACTGGCGAACCGATCCCCGAATTTATCGCGGGCGTGACCAACACGGACATCGAAGCGAGCGCCATCATGTGGGACTTTTTCACGCAGTATTCACGCCCGCAGGACTAAAGCCTGAATGTTAAACAGACTCATTCCATTTTATAATAAATGGGTCTGCAATTAACTTTCAGTGGGGTCTATGCCTGAATTACCCGAAGTTGAAACCGTCGTCCGCGGCCTGCGCGAACCGCTGATCGGACGCACGGTCACCTCGATGTGGTACGACTGCGACCGGACGGTGAAAACGCCTGACCCGGTGCAGTTTGCGGCGCGCATCGCCGGGCAAACCTTCCGCTCGGTGACGCGCCGTGCCAAGTACATTGTCTGCCAACTGGATCACGATCTCCTCGTGGTGCATCTCAAGATGACCGGGCGGTTGTACGTCGTGCCGGATGAGGCCGTCATGGAAGCGGATCGCTGGTTGCACTTCCGCCTGGGGCTCGACAACGGCCACCAACTGCGCTTCTCCGATGCGCGCAAATTTGGCTTCGTCGCGCTGACCGCGAGTCTCGACTCCGTGACACCCGCGCTCGGCCCCGAACCGCTCTCCGACGATTTCTCCCCGGACGTGCTGCGCGAACGGTCGCGCAGGCACAAAAAGGCGATCAAGGCGCTGCTGCTCGATCAGGCGTTTCTGGCGGGCGTCGGCAACATCTACGCCGATGAAGCGCTGTTTCTGGCCAACATCCACCCCCAGCGCCCCGCCGACAGCCTGACCGACGACGAAATCGCGCGCCTCTATGGGACGATCCGGCAGGTGCTCGACGCGGGTATTGACCGCGAGGGCGCGAGCATCAACTGGTATCGCAAACCGGATGGCACACCCGGCAAGGCGCAGACCGCCTTCAACGTGTATGATCGAACGGATCTGCCGTGCGTGGTGTGCGGCAGCCCGATCAGCAAAATTCGCGTGGCGCAGCGTGGGACGCATTACTGCCCCACCTGTCAGAAGATCGAGGTGGGATAAATCATGGAAAGCGGACTCGGCGATTTTCTACGGCAGGTTCCCATTCCGCTGATCGGCACGCTGTGCCTGTCAGCCGTCGTCTTGGTCGGCGTACTCGCCTATATCTTTCAGGAACGGTCGAAGAAGCGCCAGAAGGCCGCTTTGGCGAACTCCGGCAGCGTGGCTGATGTGAGCCTGTTCAGCACCCCGGCGGATGCGTCTGCCGGGAGTGATTTGCCGCTGCCCGACCTGCCCGATCTCGATCTGCTGACGAGTGCCCCGGTCGCGACCGCGCCGCCCCAGAGCCGACCCGCCGGGATGCAGCGCCTGCGCCTGACCGAAGGCGAAGCAGTGGAAGCCGTCGAAGTGCTGACGATTCTGCGCGATGTGGCCGATGGCGGTCTGCTCGTGCAGATTGGCGACAAAGTCTACCGCAACCCGCCCGCCGCCGCCGATCCCGAATTTAAGCGCCGCTTCAACCTGACGATGAAGGAACTGGCGTCGGGTAACCGCGTCACTTTGGAGACGCCCGCCGTCAAACCGTCGGCGGCAACGGTGATCTCTACGCCGCCCCCTCTGGTTGAGCCAGATGGTGCGCCGACGGCTGAGCCGCCCACGCCGCCCCGGTCGACCACCAGCGAGGCGCGCTCGGTCATGGCGACCCCGCCGACCGTGCCGCTGCCCGGTGATTTGCCCAAGTTCAAGATGCCGGATCAGATTGAGCCGCCGCGCCGGGGACGCAAAGCGCCGCCCAAAGAAGTGATCCCCGAAATCAACATCGCCGCGGCGATTGAGAGCTATTTGCAGCACAAGCTGGCGCTGACCCCCGCCTATGCGACGCGCAGCATCCATGTGCGCCCCGCGGCGCATGGCGGCGTCGAGATCGACGTGGACGGCCACATCTACGAGGCGGTCAGCGACATTGCCGATGCCGACGTCCGCGCGTTTATGGCCAACACAATTGAGGAATGGCAGTCCCGCCAGTAAGATGCGCGCCAACACCGACCCGTCGTTTGTGGGCGTTGCCGCCCTGAAAGCCCGCCACGCCGAGCAAATCGCCGAATTTGAGGCGTGGGCGGCGGCGGGTCAGTGGTCGCACTTCCACCACGGCCACTATGACTGGTGGGCGTATCCGATCATGCGCTCCAGCGCGTACGGCCAAGCCTACACCGTCTACGAGGCGGAGATCGCCCAACTCAATGCCGACCCGCAGTTCGTCGAACGCTACCTGCGCGGCCTCCAACTCGGCGCGCTGGCATGGGGGTGGGACGTGCCGACCGCCGCTCCGGTCGCCGCGCCCGCGCGGGGGCAAGCGTGGTCACACTGGCCGGTGCGCCTGTACAAGATGGCGCGGTCGGCGCGGGAATTCGGCTATGACGCGGTGTTCGAGTCGCTGGCGGTCTACGCGCGGCAGTTGATGGCGCAGGGCGAGGTGTTCCAGTACGGCGGCCACGACCTAAGCTGGCTATTCACAGGCGGGCGCGAGCCGTAAAGCGAGTTTGTCGAGACGCGATTCAGCGCGGCCGCTGCGCCAAAATCGCACCCGCTATTCACACTAGGGTGTCCCACTTGGTGTGACGATATACACACCTTTCCTAGGAGTTTAGGATGAGGCGCATACGTATAGTATATCTTATAGCTTGGGCGTGGATGGTTTCGGCGACCGTCCCGAGTGTAGCTAGTCAATGCTTATCCATGGTTCAACGTAATGATTCGTTCACAGGTGAAACTGTCGTCTATCGCATTCTGACCGATAGCGGAGAGCAACAGATCTGGTTATATGACTTGGATAATGAGCAAGCGTCCTTTTCAGGCATTGTCTTGCGCGGCACTACGCCAGTCTTATCACCCGAAGGCGATTCACTTGCCTACCTAGTCGAGGAGCAGCTTGACGGCAACAATCAATCGGTCTTGCGTATACTGAATCTAACGACAGGCGATCTCCATTCATCGCTTGTGGGAAGTTACGAAGAATTCAGAAATCTCCACTGGACCAACGATAGTCAGGTAACTTTCGCTCAATTCGCTGAATCGGAGATCATCACTTTCGCGGCTGATGTGAATGGTGGGGTAGAAATACGACGAACACCGTTGCCAGAACCCTTTGACGGCGAAAGCTGGTGGTATGAGCTCTCTCCCAACTCCGACATTGCTGCATACTTCGAGTTGAAGAGGTTCAATGTGCCGATTCAGTTCATCAACCTTCAAGGTGGAGTGGCATTCTACCCACCACATTCTGAGCTCATTCTTGGTGATTCAACACCTCGTGACCTTCAATGGGATGGAAACAGACGACTCCTATTTATGGATCACGAACTGAATTGGCATGCTTACGACTTGGATACAGATGTGCTGGAACAGCTCACCGAGTTAGGAAGCCTGTACTATTTGAGAAGTCCCATCGTTTCACCTGATCAGCTCACGACTGTCTACGATGTATATTCGCCACCGCAATGGCAAGATCATCGTATGGGAATCATACAGGGCGATTCGCTTGTGCTGGAATGCGAGTCTCAGTTGAATGCACAGTTTCGACTTGATGCCGTAGGCTGGGATGATTCCAGCATGCTATTCGCGTACGTTAGCTATCACTACGGTGACGACGGGCCACTGTACGATTTATTGATACTTGATCGATATCAGAATCAAATCATCAACTTGCTCGAAGATGTTCGCTATCCAATTGACATCCTCGGATGGAGGTAAGGGATTGCGATCTGATGTCGGATGATCTGGATGTGCCGGAGAGATCGCCGCACCCCTTGCATCTGATCCCAAAGCGACTTACACGTACGGCTCGTCGACCTTGACGACGACGCGGCGGCCTTTGGCGTCTTCGGTGAGGCGTCCCAGCGGGCGCAGCGGGTCGTGCGGGAAGATGAGCAGGGCGTCCGTTTCCAGCGCCCACGCCTGCCACACGCGCTTGCTCTCCAGCGTGACCAGCGGTTCGACGTCGTAGCCCGTCATCCAGCCGAGGCGCTCAAAGTGGATGGCGTAGGAGGCGAGGTCGCACACGAAGGCCGCCCACTGCCCGCCGCTGTGCAGTCGCACGCTCATATGGCCGGGTGTGTGTCCCGGCGACACCACCCCGGTGATTCCCGGCGCGAGTTCGGTGTCACCGTCGAGCAGGCGCATTTGTCCGCTGGCGACCAGCGGCTCATAGTTGTCGAGGATGTAGGTCGCGCGCGTGCGTTCATTGGGGCGCATGGCGTCCTCAAATTCGCGGCGCTGCACCACGTATTCGGCGTTGGGGAACACGGCGACGGGCAACCCGTCGATCAGCGTGGTGTTGCCGCCGCAGTGATCGTTGTGCAGGTGCGTGTCGATCACCAGATGGATGTCTTCCGGCTTCAGCCCCACCCGCGCCAACCCGCCGATCAAGCCGCCGTCGGGGCGCTGCAGCTGCATGAACGCCTTCTGCTTGTCGCTCAGTTTGTCGCCGTAGCCCACATCCACGATGATGTTCTGCGTCCCCGTCTGGATCAGCAGCACGTGATGCGTCATGGGGACGGTGTTCGTCGCCACGTCGACGGGCATCAGGTCTTGGTAGAGCGCGCGCGGCACGAGGCCGAACGCGCCGCCCGTATCGACCTGAATCGAGCAGTCATTGATCAGCGATAGTTGAAACTCGCCCAGTTGGATCATGCGTTCAACCACGTTTCGAACTGAGCCACGAGCGCCGCCCGTTCCGCTTCCGGCAGGAAGGCGGCGCGCGCGGCGGTGAGCGTTTGCGCTTTCACGTCGGCCAGCGTCAAGCCGCCGTGCTGCATGGTATTGGTGAACTCGTCGCTGAGCGTGATGTCAGAGATGAGCGGGTCGTCGGTGTTGATGGTCGTCTTGACGCCCTGCCGATAGAGTGGCAGTAGGGGATGCGCCGCGTACGTCTCAATGACGCCGCTGTCGATGTTGCTCTGCGGGCAGACTTCCAGCACCGTGCCGCGTTCGCGCAGCAGCGCGATCACGTTGGCGTCTTCCGCCGCGCGGATGCCATGCCCGACGCGATCCGCGTTCAACTGCTCGACGGCTTCGCGCACATTGTGCGCGCCCGACCATTCGCCCGCGTGAATCGTCACGCCGAGGCCAGCCGCTTTCGCATCCTGAAACAGATCGCTGAAGGGCAGGCCGGAATAGCCATCTTCCTGTCCCGCCAGATCAATGCCGACCACGCCCGCCTGCTGGTAGTCGAGCGCCGCCTGCAAAACCAGTTCGCCGATGCCGACGCTCTCGTGGCGGTTCATCGACAGGATGAGCTTGACGGTGATGTCATGCTGCGCAGACGCTTCTTTGGTCGCGGCGCACACCCAGTCGACGACTGTCGCATAGTCACAGTGCATGATGTTGTTGAGCGCCTGCGGGGTGAAGCGCAGTTCCATGTATTTGATGTTGTCGGCGGCGGCGTCCGCGATCACTTCCTGCGTCACCCGCTTGATGACTTTTTCGGAGCGGTAAAACTGGCGCAGCACCGCGAACTTGCCGAGAAACCGCTTGGATGACCGCTCCTCGTCCGGCATCATCTGCACGTACGGGCGCAGCGTCTCCACACTGAAGGCGGGCAGCGTCAGTTCATATTCCAGCGCAATGCCGATGAGGGTTTCGAGGCGCAGCGACCCTTCGAGATGGCGATGCAGCTCAATTTTGGGGAGGGCGCGCGCGGTGGCGATCAAATCATCGTTGATCAATGAGGTTACTCTCTAGCAGCGATTTTTACTTACTATATACGCTATAACCCCGTTCTGCCAATGAAGGCCTTGCGAACAGGTGAGCCAATTTCTGGGGTGTTGAGCCGGGGAGGGGGTGTCGGTCTTCGCGGGGGGTGAAAAGAGTCAACCTCACCCTGCTTGCTGCGCAAGCCGTCCCTCTCCGTGGTGAGAGGGGATATCGGCACGAATCAACCAGTTGTGGGTTGCCATCTAAGCGGACGCGATAAATCGCGTCCCTACGAAAACACGCTCGGCTAGGCGGACAGTGTTGTCTCCCCTCCCTGAATTCGGGGAGGGGCGGGGGTGGGGTCGGCACCAGCGGACACGCTTCTGTGCGTCCCTACAGATCCAGCTTGGTCTTTGCGCTTAATCCCGTTCGGCGAGGAGCCAGCTCCAGTAGCGCCAGGCGACCACCACGCCCAGGCTGATCGCGATGGCGGGCAGACCGTCATACAGGATGACCCAACCGATCTGGGCGGTGTCTTGCCGGAGGAGAAAATCATTGAGGAGGCGGACAGCGCTGCTCACGAGCAGGAGCGCCGCCGCCACATAGAAGCCGCGATAGTAAGGTTTCGCATGCGTCATCATGCCGAGCTGCTTGCTCAATTGGGCGAGGACGATCAAAGCGAACACAATCCCCAACTGACCGATGGCTTGCATGCCGCACCTTACGAATGATCCATCATCTTGCGGTACAACTGAACGCACAATCCAATCAAGAGCAGTCCGCCCACTGCTGGCAGCAGCCCCATGATGAAGCTGTCGCCAGACGCCTGATTCGTCTGGTACACCGTATGGATCCCGAACAGCACAATCGGGATCACGAACAGGCGATACCGCGTTTTCTCCCCGGAGAAGCGCTCATACAGCCGCGCGATCAGCAGCAGGAAGAACAGCAGCGCCGCCAGCGGAAACCACGAATACAGTGTGAGCAGTTGGCTGAAGCTCTCGGTGCTCACTCTAAGCCTTCGATGACTTCCTGAATCGCGCGTTCCCGGAACTTGGAGTCATCGCATGCGATGACGAAGCTGTGAATCAATTCGCGGACATCCGGGTCTTTGCCGAGGCGATAGACCTGCCGTTCCGCGATGGTGCTCACCTGAACGATCCCGTCGACAGTCAGCGCGCCGAGATCGTTCCGGACGAGATAGGGTTCGCGGCCGGTATACCGCGCGATATTGTCGGCGGTATCGGCTGCGAACGGATTGTCATGGAAAAACCGAACCAAGTCCCATTTGACGAACGAATTCAGCTTTTGTCTGACGAAGTCGAGCAGCTTCGCATCGTCTTGCTTAGTCGTCATTGTACTTACCTTCGCTACACGGGCTGTGTTTCGCCGCGCTCATCCGACTTCAAGTGACAGTTCTTGTACTTCTTACCGCTGCCACACCAGCAGGGATCATTGCGCCCGGGCGCGGATTTTGCCGTCTTACGCACCGGTTCCGGCTTGCTCGTCGCCGCCGCGCCGGGGCGCACCGCCTGCACGCGCGTCGGCGCATTGATGAGCTGCCGCATGACCGTCTGCTGCTGGTTGGGCGCTTGCACGCGGAAGATATTGCGCGCCGCCTGCAGCTTGATCTCTTCCTGCAGCGCTTCCCACATGTCGAAGGCTTCACGCTTGTATTCGACGAGCGGATCACGCTGCGCCACCGCCATCAGACCGATGCCTTCGCGCAGCACGTCGAGGTCGGTCAGGTGACGCCGCCAATGATGATCGATCGCGCCGATCATCACCATGCGTTCCGCCCACTTCATCATATCTTCGCCGACATCCGCGACTTTTTTGTCGTAAGCTTCCTGCAGCCCATCGAGGACGGTTTCCTCAAGCTGGTCGAGGTTTTCCGCTTCCAGCATGCGCTCAGGTGTCAGCCAATCCGGGACGGGGAAGAGGGTGAACAACTGGTGATGGAGTGTCTCGACATCCCATGCCTCACGATTCTTGGGATCATCGGCGAACTCATCGATGAGTTTGCCCACTTGATCGGAAGTGATCGAGAGATATTCATCACGTAGATCTGAGCGTTCCAGCATATCTCGCCGCTGCGCGTAGATTACTTCACGCTGCTTGTTGACCACATCGTCGTATTCGAGGACGCGCTTGCGGATGTCGAAGTTGTGCCCTTCGACGCGCACCTGCGCCTGCGTGATCGACTTGGTGACCATATTGTGTTCAATGGGTTCGTCTTCGGGGATCTTCGCCCAGTTCATGATGTTCTTGACGCGGTCACCACCAAAGCGCTTCATCAGGTCGTCTTCGAGGCTGAGGAAGAAGCGCGATTCGCCGGGGTCACCCTGACGGCCGGAACGACCGCGGAGCTGGTTGTCGATGCGGCGGGCTTCGTGGCGTTCCGTGCCGAGCACGAACAGCCCACCTTGATCGATGACCTTTTTGCGGTCGACGGCGATCTCTTCGGTGACCTGTGCCACCAGCGCCTTATATTCTTCCGCGGGCACCTGCGTGATGTCGCGTTCCTGCTTGCGTAAGCGTTCGCGCGCCAGACCTTCCGGGTTGCCGCCGAGCAGAATGTCGACGCCACGACCGGCCATGTTGGTCGCGATGGTGACGACGCCGGGACGTCCCGCCTGCGCGATGATGTCGGCTTCGCGTTCGTGCTGCTTGGCGTTGAGGACTTCATGCTTGATCCCAGCGCGCTTGAGGGCGCTGCTCAGGCGTTCCGAGGTTTCGATGGCGACCGTACCGATCAGGATCGGTTGCCCGCGCTGCTGGCGTTCCTTAATTTCCTCGACCACGGCTTTGAACTTGGCCCCTTCCGTGCCGTAGACCAGATCATCGTGATCTTTGCGGATCATCGGGCGGTGCGTGGGGATGGGGACGACTTCGAGATCGTAAATCTTCTCGAATTCTTCCGCTTCCGTCATCGCCGTACCGGTCATACCGCCGAGCTTCTTGTACATACGGAAGAAGTTCTGGAAGGTGATGGTCGCCAGCGTCAGGTTTTCGCGGCGGATCTGCACGCCTTCTTTGGCTTCAATCGCCTGATGGAGACCTTCGGAGAAGCGGCGGCCATACATCAAGCGCCCGGTGAACTCATCAACAATGATGATCTGGCCGTCCTGAATCACGTACTCTTTGTCGAGGTGATACAGGGCTTTGGCACGGAGCGAGTTGTCGAGGTAGGGGATGAGTTCACTGTTCTTCTCGTGGTACAGCTCATCGGTGATGCCGAGCGCGCGCTCTACCTTTTCGATGCCGCGTTCAGTCAGGAACGAGACCCGGTCTTTGATATCGACCACGTAGTCGCCGTCCGGTTCCTCATTGTCGACGCTTTCGGGGCTGCTCTCTTCAAAGCGGCGCACGATCTGCGCGAATTTGGCGTACAGATCCGACGGTTCGTCCGCCTGACCAGAGATGATGAGCGGGGTACGCGCTTCGTCGATGAGGATGTTGTCCACTTCGTCGACGATGGCATAGTACAGGTCGCGCTGCGCGAGCTGGCGCAAATCCGAGACCATGTTGTCGCGCAGGTAGTCGAACCCGAATTCGTTGTTCGTGCCGTAGGTGATATCCGCCGCATACGCTTCCGCGCGCTTGACCGGGCGCAGATTCTGGAAACGGGCATCTTCCGAGGGGTAAGTCGGGTCGAAGATGAACGAACCGGCGTTTGGGTCGCCCGTGCCGCTGTTCTGGATCACACCGACTTTCATGCCGAGGAATGTGTAAATCGGCCCCATCTGCTGCACGCCGACCTTGCTCAGATAGTCGTTGGGCGTCACGAGGTGCGCGCCCTTGCCCATCAAGGCATTCAAATACAGCGGCAGGGTGGCGACGAGCGTCTTGCCTTCACCTGTCTTCATTTCGGCGATGCGGCCTTCGTTGAGCACCATACCGCCGATCATCTGCACATCATAGTGGCGCATCCCGACCGTGCGCACTGCCGCTTCGCGAACCACGGCGAAGGCTTCGGGAAGAATCTCTTCCAGCACTTCGCCCCCGGCTAGGCGGCGCTTGAACTCGTCGGTCTTGCCGCGCAGCTCGTCGTCGCTCAGTTTCTTCAATGCGGGTTCGAAGGCGTTGACTTTATCAACCACCTGTCGATAACCTGCCATGGCGCGGGCAATGGGATCGCCAACGACCTTTTTCAGCAAATTGTTGAGCATACCAGCCTCAGTTGATGGGTATACATACGTCAAGCACGGCATTATAGCACAGCGGTATCAGCAACCCGTTAGAAAATATCACGAGACGGCTCCCGTCGGCGTTTGGACTCACCCGGCACAGTGAGTATGATTCCACCCAATTCTACTGCTAAGCAATTGGGGAGGGGACGATGGAACAGCGTCGCATGGGCCGTACTGGGCTCAAGGTGAGCAGTCTGTGCTTAGGGACGATGACGTTTGGCTGGTCCGCTGATGTGGCGACCTCGTTTGCCATCATGGATCGGGCGGTCGAAGCGGGCATTAACTTCTTTGACTCCGCCGATATCTATTCCTACTGGATCAAAGGGAATAGGGGCGGCGAATCGGAAACGATCATCGGTCAGTGGCTGAAAGATCGCGGTGTCCCGCGCCACGAACTGATCCTCGCGACCAAGGTGCGCGGTCCGATGTGGGAGGGCGCAAACGGACAGGGGCTCAGCCGCACGCACATTGTCAAGGCGGCGGAGGACAGCCTGCGCCGCCTGGGCACGGACTATATCGATCTGTATCAGGCGCATTACCCTGACGACGAAACGCCGCTCGACGAAACGCTCGCCGCCTTCGATCAATTGGTGCGCGACGGCAAGGTGCGCTACGTCGGCGCGAGCAACTACCCGGCGTGGCTGCTCATGAAATCACTGTGGATCAGCGATGTGAAGCACCTGACGCGCTTCGACTGCCTGCAGCCGCACTACAGCCTGCTGCACCGCTCGGAATATGAGCGCGAGTTGGAAGCGGCGTGCCATGATCAGGGCATTGGCGTAATTCCCTACAGTCCGCTCGCAGCGGGCTTCCTGACGGGCAAATATACGCGGGAAAATCGCGATCCCGATACCTCGCGGGCAGAGAGCGGCTTAATCAAGCGGTTGGTGGATGATGACCGAGCTTACGCGGTGGTCGATGAGGTGCGGCGCATTGCGGAGGCGCATGGTGTGCCGCTGGCGCAGATCGCGCTGGCGTGGATGCTGCAGCGACCCGGCATCACCAGCCCGATTGTCGGCGCGCGCACCGTCGAACAATTGGAAGAGACGCTCGGGGCGGTCGGCGTGCTGCTTACGCCGGAAGAGATCGCCAGTCTAGAGGCCTTGACGGAAAAATTCTAGGCGGTTTCCGGGGCGCGCATGGGCAGTCGTACGGTGAATGTCGTGCCCCGGTCAATTTCGCTGTGCACACTGATTTTTCCTTGGTGACGTTCGACGCAGTCGCGCACGATGCTCAAGCCTAAACCAATCCCGCTGATGTTTTCGGCATTTGCCGCTTTGTAGAACTGCTCGAACAGGCGCGTTTGCTCTTTGAGCGAGATGCCGATCCCTTGATCCTCGACCTCGATGACGGCTTGATCTCCGTCAACCGAGAGGCGCAGTTGGATTTCAGTGTTGTCCGTTGAATACTTGATCGCGTTCGAGAGCAGGTTAGTTAGAATGCGATGCACGAGGTACTCGTCGACATAGGCCTCGGTGAGGGTTCCATCACTGATGAGCCGCAGGCGGTGGCGGGACCCCATTTTGGCCTGTGCTTCGACGATATGCACTTGGCAGATGAGTTCGAGGTTGCAGGAATTTGGCTGGAAGGGCTGCTGCGGACCAGATTCAAACAGTGCTTCGGTCACACGTTCGAGTAAGTAATCCAGTTGATCAACCTGCTGCTGGATCGTCTCAAGTTTGTCGCGCTGTTCATTGAGCGTCATGCGCTCGTAGTAACTTTGCAGCAGTGTGCTTGACGACATGATGATCGCCAGCGGCGTGCGGAACTCGTGCGAGATCATACGCATGATTTGCGTCTTGGTCGAGTTGAGTTCGTGTTCATGCTGGAGCGCCAGCTCTAGGCGGTTGCGTTCGATAGCCGTCGCCTCGGCTTGTTCACGCTCGATAGCTGCGCCGAGGATGCTGGCCGGGATTTGCAGCGTATCCAGTTCGGTACTCGTCCAGATGTGTTCACCCCGCGTCGTTGCAAAAATCAGACAGCCCCACAATTCGCCGTTGACGAAGATCGGGAAATTCAGGCTGCTTTGATGGTCGTCGGCGACGATTTGGTTGGAGGGGCGTTCAGATCGGTGAAAGTAGAACGCTTTAGCGTCGTGAAAGTTTTCAAGCATCGGGCCGAAGCCCCAGGCGAGCATATCAATGTTCTGAAACTTTGGATTCTGGGCGCTCGTGCGGTCATGCCGATCCCAACCGATTAAGAGATCGGCAAACGGACGATTTTGCTCGTCCCAACGCAACTTGATGACGCCGACGCGGTCAGCACCGCTGGCTTCACCCAACAATTGCAAGCTGCTCTCAATTTCCGAGCGCCAGTTCTGCGACCGTAACAGACGGATACAGGCACGGTTAATTTCGGCGAGCAGGTGCTCTTTACGTTCGCCATCCGCGGCAATCTGCTGGTGGAGCGCGCTGACCTGCCGAACAAGCTCGGACTCATCCCCTAAGATCGTGCGCAGGTCCTGTTCAATCGAGAGCAATCGTTCAGGTATCCGCAAGTCAGAAGATGATGAGTGGTGGCCGTCCATGGTAGCTGCCTTCAACAAATCCGCTGGTGGTTCAATGTAAGGGCAAGTACGTTACACTTGCCCTTACATCTACTATACACCTATTCGTTGAAAAGCTCGCCGACACTGCGACCTTGATTCGCGCGCAGGATGACGGCCGCCAACAGCGGCGCGACCGACAGCACCTTCATGTTCGGGAGCTGTTTTTCCGGCGGCATGGGGAGGGTGTTGGTCGTGACGATCTCTTTCAAGCCGATTTCCGCGAGCTTCTGGACGCCGCCCGGCGCTAATACCGGATGCGTGAAGGCGAGGTATACGTCCTGCGCGCCGTTATCTCGGACGAGCTGCGCGGCGTTGGCAATCGACCCGCCGGTGAGCACTTCGTCGTCGACGAGGAGCACGTTCTTGCCGCGCACATCGCCGATGATGGAGAGCGCTTCCGACTTGGAGTCGTTACCCGTGCGGCGCTTCTCGATGATGACGAGCGGCGTGCCGAGTTTTTCCGCCCAGTTGCGCCCCTTCTTCGCGAAGCCCAGGTCGGTGGAGACGACCACCAGGTTTTCGATGGCTTTTTCGAGGAAGTAGTCGCTCAACAGGTGGAAGGCCGTCAGCGCGTCGCCGGGAATGTTGAAGAAGCCCTGAATTTGCCCTGCGTGCAGGTCGATGGTGATGTAGCGATCTGCACCCGCCGTCTCGATCAGGTTCGCGAGCAGGCGTGCGGTGATGCCGACCCGCGGCTGATCTTTCTTATCCGACCGGGCATACGAAAGATATGGGATTACGACATTGATGCGGCCGGCGGAGTCGCGCTTAAGCGTGTCGATCATAATGAGCATCTCGAAGATGCTCTCGTGAATCGGTGATGCCAGCGTCTGGACGAGGTACACGTCCTGACCGCGGACGCTTTCCTTCAACTGTATGAAGATGTTTTCATTTGGGAAGACGGTGCGTTTGTACTGCCCGACATGCGTTCCCAAAAAGTCTGCGATTTCTTTGCCCAGCTCTTGTGATGCAGACCCCGGAAAAAGGAGAATTCGACCGAACTGCCCCGGTACTAGGATTTCGTCGTTTTGCGAACTGGGAACATACTTCGTCCCCGGCACTTTCGAAGTAATCCGAACAACCATCCGCGCCCCCTGCCTACACTGCTCAACTCAATATTACACCAATTTAACGAACGCCGCCGCAAAGCACAGCGAATATTAAACAATGCCGGCAAGTACTTAAGGAGGGTGGTCTAAAGGGGCAAAACCCGCTTTGCCCCTACGAAAGTTTGCCCATCAGCGTCTTGATCGCGCTGTGCGGATCGATCTCTCGCGCTTGCATCTGCCCGACGAGCCGACCGAGCGCATCGGGTGGGAGCTCGCGCAGCAGCCGCGCCAGCAGACTGTCGCGCAGCCGGTCGAGTAATTCGATGCGCAAGTGCTCCGCTTCGAGCGCTTGTAAACCCTGCGTTTCTTCTAAGTGGCGCCGATGATTGTCTACCGCCGCGAGGACTTCGTCAATGCCTTTGCCCTCCGCCGCGACCGTTTGCAAAATTGGCGGCAGCCACATGCGCGTCGGCGTGCTGGGCGGCGGAGCAGTGGCCGTCAGCGCGCGCCCGTGATGATTAACTTTTTCGACCGGGTGGCCGAGTTCGAGCATCATTTTGAGCGCGTTGATGGTATGCGCGACGCCCTGGCGATCCGCTTTATTGACGACCAGCAGATCCGCAATTTCGAGGATGCCCGCTTTGATCGCCTGCACTTCGTCACCGAGGCCGGGGGCCTCCACGACAATCGTCGTGTGCGCGGCGCGGACGATATCGACTTCGTTTTGCCCCGCGCCGACCGTCTCGACGATCACGATCTGGTAGCCTGCCGCGTCAAGCACGCGAATTGCGTCACGTGTGGTGCGGGCAAGGCCACCGAGGTTGCCACGTGTCGCCATGCTGCGAATGAAGACGCCGGGGTCGCCGGAGAGATCGCGCATGCGGATGCGGTCGCCGAGGATTGCGCCGCCGGAGAACGGACTCGTCGGGTCGACGGCGATGATGCCGACGGTCTTACCCGCCTGGCGATAGGCTTTAGTGATCTCGTTGACCAGCGTGGATTTACCCGTGCCGGGTGCGCCCGTCACACCGAGCACCCACGTTTTACCGGTATGCGCGTAGAGCTGAGAGAGTTCGGCTTCGGCCTGGTCGTTTTCGACCAACGTCAACAGGCGGGCAAGCGCACGGCGATTGCCCGCCAGCAGTTCTGGAACAAGCTGCGTCATGCGGGTTTCGCGGCGACCAGATCACGAATGAACGCGGCGATGTCTTCGGTGTTTGTGCCCGGGCCAAAGATTCCCTGCACGCCCAGCTTCTGGAGTTCGGCTTTGTCGTCGTCGGGGATGATGCCGCCGACGATCAGCGCGACGTCGCTCAGCCCGTTGGCGTTCATCACTTCGCGGATGCGCGGGACGAGCGCCATGTGCGCGCCGCTGAGGATGCTCAAACCGACCACATTGACATCTTCCTGTAGGGCGGCTTCGGCAATCATCTCTGGTGTTTGGCGCAGACCCGTGTAGATGACTTCCATCCCCGCATCACGCAAGGCGCGGGCGATGACTTTCGCCCCCCGATCATGACCGTCAAGCCCGGGCTTGGCGATCAGCACGCGTATCGCTCTCTGTTCGACCATCATTTTCCCATTTATGTGGTTTACACAAATGGCTTAGGTAAGCCATACCCAACATTATAACAATCGGTCAGCGCTCGCCCATAAAATAAAGGCAAAAACGTGAAGCAAATCATAGTGGTTGTGCTATCATTTGTTTTATGTTCGATGTTCCAGCGGTGAATTGCCATGAGTGCTGCAGCGGAAACCCGTGCTCCATCCTTCTCTCTTCACAATCTCACGCGGCTCGATAATCGCGTTGGGGTGGGCTTGGTCCTCTTCTCACTGGTGGTCTGTGTCGTCGCAGTCGTGCTGTATTTGCAGGCAGCGCTGGATTGGCGCAGCGCGCCATTCCTCGGCGTGATGTACTCGCGCACACTGGTGATTGACGGCAGCACGCCGCTGACCGACGAGGGCTTCCCCGGTTTGAACGCGGGCATGCGGCGCGGCGATCAGATCGTCGGCATCAACGGCGAAGCGCTGCCCATCACGGATGTTGGCGCGGCGTTGGAACGGGTGAACGCCATCCGCGCGACGCTCGACGCGACTCAACCCCTGACTCTTGAATTTCTCCGCCACCTAGCGCCCGATGTGCCGCTGGTGAGCGGTTCCGAAACCTGCGTCCCGGTGGATGGCTCGAGTAACGCCCGCTGTACGGTGACGTTTGTGCCTGGCTACTTGATCGACGCGGAATTCTTCGGCTTCTTCGTTGTGCCGTTCTTGTCCGGCGTGGCGGTCCTGGCTATCGGCATCGCCGTGCTGTTCCTGCGCTCGAATATCGCTTCAACGCGGTACGTCGCGGTGGTGTGTATGCTGGCGGGCGCGTTCATGATCGGCCTGTTCGACGTGAACACCTCGCACCAGTATGTCCCGCTGTGGCTGCTGGCCGCGTGTATGCTCGGCGGCGCGCTGATCGGCATGACGCTCGTCTTCCCAATGAAGTTCGCCATCACGCTGCGTTACCCGGCGCTGCGGATGCTGCCCCCGTCGGTCACGCTCATCTTCGCGCTGATCTTCATTGAAATGTACCAGAACCCGCCGGATGCTCCGTCCGGAAATCTCATGCTGCAGTGGGCGACCGGGATTGTCGTGCTCGGTGCGGTGGCGCTCACGCTGGGCGCGCTGCGCAGCCGCGTGCTCGCCCCGTCGACGATGGTGCGCGACCAGAGCAACACAATCCTGATCGGCATTTCGCTGACGTTCATCGTCATCGCGATCTGGCTGCTCAATCTGCTCGCGCCGACGCCAGAAGGCCGCGCGCTCGTCCCGCTGAACACCTCGGCGTCCATGCCATTCCTGATTATGCCGTTCCTCAGCCTCGCCTACGCCGCGCTCCAGTATCGCACCGTCGACACGGATCGCATTCTGAGCGGCGCGATCACCTATGTGGTGATGATGTTCGGCGTGATCATCGGCTTCTTCCTGCTCATGCTGAGCATGGCGATCATCAGCAGCGGCTACATCAGCGCGAATAACCCCGTGCTGCTCGCGCTGTCCGTCTTCTTGACGGCGGTGTTCTTCAACCCGCTGCGCCAGCGCCTGCAAGAGCGCATCGACGCGATCTACTTCCGCCAGCGCATCGACTATCAGGCGCGCGTCGAAGCCTTCGCCCAGAAGCTGACCACGCTCACCGACTTGCGCAGCATCATCACTGAACTGCAAACACAGATTGAGACGGCGCTGCTGCCCGCGCAGATCTTCATTTTCCAGCCCGACACGCAGAGCAACGATTTCGTCTCGGAAGCGACCGATGTACGCTTCACGCCGACCAGCGGCCTCGTTGAACGGCTGCTCAAGGGCGACCCGCTCATCTCGTTTTTGCCGGGGGAAACGTGGGAACGCGATCTGGTGGTCGAACGCCCCCGCCTGCGCATCCTCAAAGCGATGATCATCATCGGCTTACGTGGCGCGGATCGACTCGTCGGCTTCCTCGTGGTTGGGCCGCCGCGCTCCCGCGCGGGCGCATACACTTATGAAGAAATTCGCTTTTTGCAGAACCTGACCGCGCAGATGACCGTCGCGGTGGAACGCGCGCAGGTCGTTGAATCGCTGGAACAACGCGTGCGCGAACTCGACGTGCTCAGCCAGGTGTCGCAAGCGGTCAACTTTACGGTCGATTATGACAATCTGCTCGAACTCATCAGCGCGCAGTCGGAACGTCTGCTCAACCTGACGCACTTTTACATCACGCTGCGCGACGCCAACACCAATGAGCTGTATCACGCCTTCTTCCTCGAAGATGGCGAACGCTTCAACGACAAGGAAGAACGCCGCTGGACCTTCGGCAATGATCTGTTTAGCGAAGTGATCCGCACTGGGCAGCCGCTGGCCGTGGCGAACTACAGCGCGCGCCTCGCGGCGAACGGTGGCAACTTCATCTATGAAGACAAAAACCTGCGGGCGTGGATGGCGGTGCCGCTGGTCACGGGCGGGCGCACGCTCGGCGTGATCGCGGCGGGCTCGACCACGCCGGATCGCGTGTTCAGCGACCAACAGTTGAAGGTGTTCACGGATATTGCCTCGCTCGCGGCGACCTCGCTGGATAAGGCGCGGTTGTTCGCTGAAACGAACGTGCGCGCGCGTCAGCTTGCCGCGCTCAACGACATCAGCCGCCAATTAGTGGCCGCCGAAGCCGACCTCGAAGAACTGCTCAAGTTCATCACGTCGAGCGCGGCGGACATCCTCAACGCCGAGGCCGGGTCGCTCCTGCTCACCGTTGACGACGGGACGAACGACCTCGAATTCCGCGTGGCGGTGGGCGGTGGCGGACAGGACATCATCGGGCGGCGCGTTCCGGCGAAGCGTGGACTCGTCGGCGAAGTCGCGTCGACGGGCAAGATGGTGCTGGTCAACGACGCGCGCAACGATCCCCGGTGGGGCGGTGAATTCGCCAAAGGCGCGTTCCAGACCAACAGCGTGGTCGCCGTGCCGCTCATCACGCAGGACCGCGTGATCGGCGTGCTGGAACTGCTCAATAAGCGCGGCGCTGGCTCGTTTAGCAGCGATGACAGTGACCTGCTCACGACGTTTGCGCGGCAGGCCGCCGTCGCGATTGAAAACGCGCGCCTGTTCGAACTCACCGACTTGCAGCTCACCCAGCGCGTCGGCGAACTGGAAACGCTCGAACGCGTCGACGTGGAGTTGAATCGCTCGCTCGAACTGATCACGGTCGCGGAAATCACCGTCCGCTGGGCGCTGACCAACACCAAAGCGACGGCCGGGTTGCTCGGCGTGGTGCTGCCCGACCCGGTGCGCTTCCAGATTGTGTACAAGGTCGGCTACGAAGCAGAGGATTTGCCCGAACCCGTCGACGGTTTCTATCCTGTCGATAAGGGCATCCTGAGCCGCGTGCTGCGCACCAAGCAAGCCGAACTCGTGCCCGACGTGACCATCGACCCGAATTACACCAAGTCGCTGCGCGGCGGCCTCTCCCAGATCACGATCCCGATGCTGTCAGGCGGTGTGGTCAACGCCGTGCTGATCCTGGAGACGAATCAGGAACCCCGTTTGCGCCTCGCCGATCTGCCGTTCCTGCAACGCCTCGCCGACCATGCGAGCATCGCCATCGCCAACGCGCAGCTCTACGACGAGTTGACGCGCGCGAATGCCTCTAAGAGCGAATTCGTCTCATTTGTGGCGCACGAACTCAAGAACCCGCTCACGTCGATCCGCGGCTACTCCGACGTGCTGCTGACCGGACGCGGCGGGTCACTCAACGACATGCAGCGCAACTTCCTCGCCACGATTCGCGCGAATGCCGAGCGTATGAACACCATCGTGAGCGACCTGAACGACGTGACCAAGCTGCAAACCAACAACATGCAGATCACGTTCTCGGCGATCAACCCGCGCAACGTGGTGACCGAAACGCTGCGCCCGCTGCAAAAGCAGATCGAAGACAAGGGGCAGAACTTGCTGGTCGATGTGCCGGATGACATCCCGCTCATTCGCGGCGACCAGAACCGCCTGATTCAGGTGCTGACGAACCTCGTCTCCAACGCGCACAAGTACACGCCGCAGCAGGGCGACATCAACGTGCGCACGTATGTCGACCGCAGTCTGCGCGACAACAAAGGGCGACCGCTCCCGGCGATGGTGCATTTCAGCGTCGCGGACAGCGGCATCGGCATGAGCGCAGAAGACCTTGCGCGCCTGTTCACGCCCTACTTCCGCAGCGATAATCCGCTGGCGCGTGAGCAACCCGGCACGGGCCTCGGCCTGACGATCACGCGCGGGCTGGTGCAGCGGCATGGCGGCGACATCTGGGTGGAAAGCACCGTGGGCGTGGGTACGACCTTCCATTTCACCGTGCCGTTGGCTGAAGAAAAAGAGAAGGCTTCTTAATGCAGCTTCGCACCGTCCTCATCAAGCTGATGGCGCAGCGCGCGCTCCATCGCTTGAAGTCGCAGCCTATCGATCCGCAGTCGTACATCACACGCCCCACAGCGGAGATGCGTGCACAGCCCAGCGCCGAACTCCCGCTGGAAGGGGCGGTCAACTTTCGCGATCTCGGTGGCTATCGCACTCGCGACGCACGCACCGTCAAGGCGGGCAAGCTGTATCGTTCGGGCGAACTCACGCGCTTGACTGATGCCGACCTCCACTATCTGCTCAACACGCTGCACGTCAAATACGTGTGTGACCTGCGGAACCCGGAAGAAGTTGCCGAAGCGGCGCACCGCTTCCCGTCAGGCAGCCTCGGTTATATCAACCTGCCGATTCTGCGCGCCAGCGCTTCCAGCGACGAACGGCAGGTGGGGAAAGCGCTGTTCAGCGGTGATATCGCCAAGATCGATGCGGCGTTCGGGCAGACGTACATCGGCATGGTTGATAATTCGGCGGCGGCGTTTGGGCAGGCGCTGAAAATCATGACTGACCCGGCCAACCTGCCGACGATTTTTCACTGTACGGCGGGCAAAGATCGCACGGGGATCACGGTGGCGCTGGTGCTCGGTCTGCTCGGCGTGCCGGACGCGACAATCAGCGCTGATTACTCGCTGACCAATCTCGCTTACGACCATGTCTACCAGACGGCGAAGAACAACCGCACGTATCAGGCGACGGGCATTCCCATCGACGTGCTCGCGCCGATTCTGGTCGCCAAGCCCCGCTGGATTGTAGGCGTGCTGGCGCACATCCAACAGCAGTACGGCTCAGTCGAGCATTACGTACTGACCAAGGCCGGATTGACGCAATCAGACATCGACGCGCTCCGGGCGAATTTGTTGGAATAACGGGGAAACGAAGGTCTATTTGATAACGGACGGCATGTATGCCGTCCCTACATAAGAACCGTTTTCTCGTAGGGACGCGATACATTGCGTCCGCCTGTGGTCGCGCACCACCTTGACACCTTTTTGACCCGCTTTCCCCTCAGCCCTGCGGTAAAATAGACCGTAATCATCGGGGAGATAGTCTCCGGCGGATTTTGCTCCTTTGACGCACTTTTCAGGGAGTCCACTATGCGTCGTCTCATTCTGCCTCTCATCTTGGCGATCATCACTGGCCTCTTGCTTCTACGTACGACTCAACCGCCGCTGGCGCTCGGTTTCGGCGTCGTGACCTATGGCGGCATCGCGTTCGTACAGCAGGCATTAGCCGCCATTCGCGCCCGCGAACTGATCTTGCCGAGCCGCTATGGCATTGACTTTCACTACACCGGGACGGCGGCGGTCGCGCAGGGTTGGCTGCGCCTCGCCATCGGCGTGGTACTGGTCGGCGCGGGCGTGTGGTTCGGTGTGCAGGCGCTGACTGTCTAGGTGTCTACCACTTCAATTTCGCCATCCGCGCCGAGGATCACCCCCGGTTCCAGCCAGCGCTGATCTTCTGACAGCGGTGGTGCAGGCTTGGGCCGCAGCCGGAGCACCAACCCCACTCCGAGCACGACGAAGAAAAGCGCCCACTGCGCCGCCCCGATCAACACGAGGGTCTCCGGTGACAACTGCGGAAATACGGCGGGGACGATCCAGCGTGGCAGCAGCCAGTACAGCGCGATCATAAGGAGCGTCACCCATGTGGATGATCTGCGCCGGGGTGCGACGTGCCCTTTCAGCAGTGGGTCGCGCTCCCAGATGGTGAGCAGGGGATACACCTTGCGCCATTCGAGGATGTGCGGCGGCACGTAGCCGCTGAACCCCTTTTGCAGCTTATACAAACCGATCTGCGGCGCACATGCGCTGACCAGCGCCGCATCATAGTCGCGCACGCTGAACATCCGCAGCGCTCCCGGCGACCCGAAGGGCGCGGCAACATCCACTTCGACCGGGCTGTGCCACGAGTTGAGCGTCGTCTCGATGACCGCGCGCAGAAAGGCCTCCCGTTCCGGTTCGGCGGATGGGAGCAGAGCCGGATCGACGATCAGGCTCAGGTCGACGTCGGAGTCGGGGCGCGGATGACCATTCAGCCCGCGCGAGCCTGCGAGGATCACGCGGAGCACGCCGGGATGCACCTGCCAGCGCGTGATCTTGAGCAGCGCTGCGGTCTGCGGCAGCAAGCGGTCAAGTTCGGGTGAATAGGTGGTCACGGGAATCATGGCATCTTCCTTTGTCGGGTAGAGCTCGGTACTTCGAACCGGAATCGTAACGCGGTTGTCGTGAATCAGGGGAATCAAAAACGCCTGCCGCGAGCGTGAATCGGGCAGGCGTTGTAAATCAACTTAGGGCTAGCCGTTCGTAAGCACGACCGTACCGGGGTTGCCGATGAAGGCGCAGGTGAAGCCACCCTCGCTGGTGCTGGTCAGCGCCTGTGGTTGCCGTGGGCTCTGCTGCGCGCTCAGGAAGATAAAATTACCCGCCCCCTGCAGGCACACCTTGATCGGGCTGGTAAAGGTGGGCGCGGTCATCGAGTCGGGCATGAAGATGTCCGCCGCCTGAATGACGCCCGCACTGATCACCGAGGCATCACCGATCTGTGCTGCTGCTTGACCAATCAGGGCGCGGTTTTCGGCGAGCACGCGGCAGAAGACATTGCCGACATTCGTCGGGAATTCTGCTCGGACGACCGGATTGACACTGCCGTTGAAGTCGGCGCACATGGGGACGGTCATCGCCACCGCGGTTGAACCGCTCACGGCAATCGCGGTGACCGACGCGCCGATCGTGCCGATCAGCGTGGCGCCGCCCGAACCCAGATTGACGAGGTACAGGTTCGAGCCGATGGACATATATCCGACATCACTGCCCACGGCATCGCTCATGATGTCGAAGCTGGTTTGCGCGGTCGCATCGACGCCGAGCGCGCCGATGGTGTTGAGCGTCCCGGCATTCGGCGGGTTTTGCGTGACCAGCGCATCCAGACTGGCGTCAATGTTGAATAGAGTCGTTGCCGTCGAATTGGCGAAGTTGTTGGTGTAGGCGGAGGCGACGATATTCGGCACGGCTGCGCTGTTACGATCTGGCGATGCAAAACCGAGCGCGCCATCGACGGCGGCAACCGCGCCGTTGTTCGGGTTCAAGCGCAAATCCTGGCGCGCGTCGCTCGTCAGGCGAATGCGGTCGACGGTGGGGTTAAAGTCAAAGCCGAAGCTGCTGCCGCTCAAAGGCGTAGAAAACGTGCCGCCGAGTGCCGTCGCGCTGCCGTTCGCGGTATTGAGCAGATACAACCTGCCGCTGCTGCCGAGCGCAATCAACTGCATGTTGGCGGGGCGGAAGTCGATGCCCTGAATCGTTTCTCCAGCCATCAAGCCGGTGATTGGAGCGGTGCTGAGCAGTGTTCCGGGATTGGCGCTGTCGAACGAAACGAGACGGTTGTCGGTGGTGATGGCATACACGGTGGCCCCGGTTGGGGTCTGCGCCAGGAGCGGCACCGCGGTCAGGAGCATAGCGAAAACTAAAACGATAAATCTGCGCATGGTTTTCCTCACAAGTCTATCCGTACACCGTGTAGTTCGTACGCGGCAGCGACTTGGATGACACAGCTTATCAGGTGTTAAGTTTTGCGGTAGGGAATCAAAAACGCCCATCGGCTGATGGGCGTTTGAGGTTTGCGTGTGACTTAGCCGAGATGCGGCTTGAGCTGGTTGGTGATGCGATCCTTCGGCTGGAAGCCGGTAATGCGCACCACGGGCTGCCCGCCCTTGAACAGGATCAGGGTGGGGATGCTCATGACGCCGTACTGCATGATGACGTCCGGGTGTTCGTCCGCGTCCAGTTTGGCGACGCGAATCTTACCGGCATATTCGTCCGCGATCTGATCCACAAACGGCGCGATCATCTTGCATGGGCCGCACCATTCCGCCCAAAAATCCACCAGCACGGGCGTGTCGCTCTTCAACACTTCCGCCTGGAAATTTCCCGTGGTCGCTTCAAACGTTTTAACACCCATCACCTTATCTCCCTTGCGTTTTGACGCCTCACCCCCACTATGCTATCATGACTCGCACCGAGTAGTAGACGCAATATTGGGAGTGTTTTATTGTTGTATGATCTCAGACGATGCACATCTACCGGAACTTACCCGCCGTCAAGAAGAAATCCTCTCGCTCATTGTCCGAGCGTACACGCAGCACCCCGAACCCGTTAGCTCCAAACACCTCGTCGAAACCTTCGGGCTGAGCTACAGCTCTGCAACCGTGCGCAATGAGATGGCCGTGCTGGAAGACCTCGGCTACATCGTGCAGCCGCACACCTCCGCCGGACGCATCCCCTCGCAGAACGGCTACCGCTATTTCGTCAAGCGTCTCATCAGCAGCGGCGACATTTCGACATCGGAACAGTCGCGCATCACTGAACGGCTGCAAAGCACGCCGCTCGCCACTGAGCAGTGGATGCGCCTCGCGGCGACGATGCTTTCGCGCACCACGCAGACCGCCGCGCTGGTCACGCCGCCGAGCGCGGAAACCAGCCGCTTCAAGCATCTGGAGCTGATCTCGATTCAGGGGCGGCTCGTTCTGATGGTGCTCGTGCTGCAAGAGGGCACGGTCTACCAGCAGATGATCACGCTGACCGACCCAATCCCGCAGGCGAAACTAGGCGAAACCGCGCAGTTGATCAACGCGCTGTGCATGGACGCCAGCGCGACGCAGGTACGCGCGCGCAGCGTGCAGCTCGGCTTGCTGGAGCGCGAAATCACTGAACTGGTCGCCGACATGCTGGAGCGCGCCGACGCGAATCAGGTGCGGCTGATCTACCGCGAAGGCTTGAGCGACCTCATCAGTACGTTCCCCAACAACGAGGGCGCGCAGCAGGCCGTGCGCGTGTTAGAAGAACGCGCCGTGCTCAACATGATCCTCACCGAAGTGCTCACGCCGATGGTCAACAGCGTGCAGGTGGTGATCGCCGGGAATGGCCGCTGGGAGCAGATGAGCCATTTGACGATGGTCGTCAGCCGCTACGGGATTCAGGGGCAGGCGAGCGGCGCGGTTGGCGTGCTCGGCCCGACGCACATCAACTATGGGCGGGCGATCAGCGCGGTCGGCTACATCTCCGGCGTGATGACAGATCAGATCGCGCAGGCGTATGAGCAGCTCCCGCCGGGGAACAAACCCGACGACCCCGCCGATCAAGCCGACGACAGCGACGCCTGACGGCAGCGAATTACGCTTCTTGCGTCTCATATCCTTATGACGACATGCAACAATTGATGTAAATGGAGCAAATGGACACATTGGTGTATATAATGTGTCAACTGGTTGATGTATAGTGTAAACCAGTTCACCCATCGTATACACCGAAATTGATGCTTCTTCCGTTGTAATAAGCCTAGCAGCTTAACAATTTCATATCCAGAAGAGACAGGCTGACCCGATGTTAGCTTACGGCTGAGATGGTGAAGTAGTTAGAGCGGGTTATGGCAGCGCCAACACGTGGGGTTACGCATCCCCACAGTGACGCGGTTATCCGCTCCGCAGTAGTGACAACGCAGAATGCCTGATTTAGTGACAGTGACGATCCGTACTGGAATACGGATCGTTCTACGCATTGATGACATGGCTAACCTCATTTCATTCGAACTCTGGAAGGCGAGAATGGATAGTGTAGATGTCAGCCTGTCTTCTCCAGATATGAAGTTGTTAAGCTGCAGCTCAAAGACAAGGCGTGTTCCAAGCAACCATCGTCACTATTCCCGATGGTTTCTCAAAATTCAGGTAGCCGCATATGTCGATACGTGCACAGAAGCTCGGCTGCGCCGTTCGTCTCGCCTATGGAATTGTTAGAAAATGCAACGGGGGTTCGAAAGAAGAACTAAACCTACTTGATTTCCGAACGGATATTGTGTAGGATAGTACAAAGATTTGAGATTTCTTTCTGACCCGCAAGCCCCGTGGCCCCAACCACGGGGTTTTGCATTTGCTTCCATTAATAGTATCTGGATTCCCCTCAGGAGTCAACTTCCCGGTGAAGAACAAATGTGCCGAAACACTTGCTTTGAGGGAAGCGAGCAAAGTCATGTACAAAAACCTTAAGGATCAAATGTTGCGCCCCGGAAGGGTCTTTCTTGATCGTGAGGACTTTATAGATCGGCGTCCAGTGTCATGTCAGCGTAATCGCCGTTAGTTGACTGAGTAGACTGGGGGTGTGTCGACGGAGATGATGATTTTTCGGTAGCTTTAATTTCTGCACGAAGCGCGCGAATTTCTTCAAGCAATGCTTGCTGAGATGTGCACGCTTCCTCTCTGATGCTGTCGATTTTGTTGAGCAGTTCTTGGTGTTGAGGTTGTTCCTTGATGAAACTGGAGATGACAGCAAGCGTGACAAGTGCACCGAGCACTTCGGTCCCCAAGTTCAGTAAAATCCCCTGCCAAAAACCCGCATTCTGTATCTGAATAATAGCCGTATCAGTCAAGTACGACGCCTCTACTAGAATGGTTGAGCCAAGCGTAAATCCAAAGGCGTAGAGGCTTGCTTTACGATCCGTTTCATCCCCTCTGACGGCTTGGCGTCTATAGTAAATCCATGCGCAAATGACCGGAATGATTGTGCTGACAAGCATCACTTCTGATGCGGCTGATTGTCTCGCAAGTTCAGTTGCCTCGGCAGTAGAGTATGAACCCCAAACAAGAAGAAAAGTGAAGATCGCGACGCCAAGAAAGATACCGGCGTGGATGGTCAAAAGTATCTTTATCGGTGATCGACGTTTTGATTTGGACGACGCAGACACGCCGGGAAATCTCAGCATAGACAAGCTCCTTACACCTTTAAATCATAGGCAAATTGAGCGCGAGATTTGCCCCGAAAAACGGGGGACTATTAATGGAAATAGTTTGAAAAAAGCGCTTTTGACTTCCTCTGCGTGAGTGTTACAGATGCGGGTTAAGGTTGCGCGAAGAGCGATTAGCTTCTGCCCAAGTGAGACATGCTGGGTGGATTATATGGGGGTGCGATTTTTTTTTTCGCATAAACTAGCCCGTTCTCCGCAATTTCTCAAGCCTTCACGGCGAGGTTCGTCGCATCTGTTAACGTGATTCTATGATTGTCCTGCTACACTTCACCACTGATTTAGGAGGGGCGTTGGCGTTCGAGGAGCGACCAGACACATGAGCCAAGAAACACCGATGACCGAAGACCAGAAGCAGCGCGCTGAAGGGGAGCAGGCCACCACGGCAGGCGACAACGCAGCCGCGGCCAACTCGACCGACGGCACAGAGTCTGCACAAGCGGAAAAGCAAGCGACAGTGACAGTGACGGAATTTCAGGTAGCACAAGCGAAAGCACAAGAGTATCTCGACGGGTGGCAGCGCGCGCGGGCGGAATTCGCCAACTACAAAAAGCGCGTCGAACGCGAGATGAAGGATAACCAGTACCTCGCGGCGGGCGACACCATCAAGGCGCTGCTCCCGGCGTTGGACGATTTCGAACGGGCGCTGGCGAACATCCCGGCGGATCTGACGGGTAACCCGTGGGTCAACGGCATGAGCATGGTGCAGAAGAAGTTCAACAAGTTTCTGGACGATGCGAACGTCACCATCATCGACCCCACCGGCCAACCGTTCGATCCCGGTCAGCATGAAGCGATTGGGATGGACGAAGCCACCGACACCGCGCCCAGCGGTCACGTGACCGTGACCTTACAGCGTGGATACATGATCGGAGAGCGCGTGCTTCGCCCGGCGCTCGTCCGTGTAGCTCAGTAACGACTAGCAGTAGCGCACTTATCACAGGAGATCATAATCCAATGGGACGTATTATCGGTATTGACTTGGGAACGACGAACTCCGTCGTCGCCATTATGGAAGGCGGCGAACCGACGGTCATCCCCTCGTCGGAAGGCGGGCGCTTGATTCCGTCGGTGGTGGCGGTCAATCCCAAGACGGGCGAACGCATCGTCGGCAAAATGGCGCGCAATCAGGCGGTCATCAACCCGGAAAACACGATTTTCTCGGTCAAACGCTTCATGGGGCGCAAGTTCGAAGACCCGGAAGTCCAACGCGCGATTAAGTTTGTGCCGTACAAGGTGAGCGCCGCGCCCAATGGCGATGTGCGCGTCCACATGGGCGGGCGCGAATACAGCCCGCCGGAAGTCTCGGCGATGATCCTGCAGAAGATCAAGGCGGACGCGGAAGCCTACCTCGGCGAACCCGTCACGCAGGCCGTGATCACCGTCCCGGCGTACTTCAATGATGCGCAGCGTAACGCGACCAAAGACGCGGGCAAGATCGCCGGTCTGGAAGTCATGCGTATCATCAACGAGCCGACCGCGTCCAGCCTCGCCTATGGCATGGGCGAGAAGAAGAACGGCATCATCGCCGTGTACGACCTCGGCGGCGGCACGTTCGACATCTCGATCCTCGAAGTGGGCGACGGCGTGTTCGAAGTCCGCAGCACCAACGGCGACACCTACCTCGGCGGCGACGACTTCGATCAGGTCATCATCAACTGGATCGCCGATGAATTCAAGAAAGAACAGGGCATCGATCTGCGCAACGACCGGCAGGCGCTCCAGCGTCTGAAGGAAGCGGCGGAACGCGCTAAGATCGAACTGTCGACGGTTATCACCAGCGAAATCAACCTGCCGTTCATCACGGCGGATGCCTCTGGCCCCAAGCACCTCAACATGACGCTGAGCCGCGCCAAGCTGGAAAGCCTGACCGCCAGCCTCGTTCAGCGCTCGATTGACCCGTGCCGCGCCGCGCTGCGCGATGCCGGCCTCGAAACCAAAGACGTGGATACGGTCATCCTCGTCGGTGGTATGACGCGTATGCCCGCCGTCGTCGAAGCCGTTAAGGCATTCTTCGGCAAGGAACCGAGCAAGGGCGTCAACCCGGACGAAGTCGTGGCGCTCGGCGCGGCGATTCAGGGTGGCGTGCTCGGCGGCGATGTCAAGGACATCCTGCTGCTCGACGTGACCCCGCTCACGCTCGGCGTGGAAACGCTCGGCGGCGTAGCGACCCCGATGATCGAACGCAACACCACCATCCCGACCAAGAAGTCGCAGGTCTACTCGACCGCGGCGGACAGCCAGACGCAGGTGGAAATTCACGTCGTGCAGGGCGAACGTCCGATGGCGAACGATAACAAGTCGCTCGGTCGCTTCATCCTCGACGGTATTCCCCCGGCTCCGCGCGGCACGCCGCAGATCGAAGTCACGTTCGACATCGACGCGAACGGTATCCTCAACGTGAGCGCGCGCGACAAGGCGACGGGCCGCGAACAGAAGATCACCATCACCGCCAGCAGCGGTTTGAGCGAGACCGAAATTCAGCGCATGGTCAAGGAAGCGCAGGCGCACGCGTCGGAAGATGCCAAGCGCAAGGAAGGCGTCGAAGCCGCCAACAAGGCGGAAGGCGCGATCTTCACGGCGGAGAAGTTCCTCCGTGACTTCGGCGACCGTCTGCCGGAAGACGCTAAGAAGCAGACCAACGAGCGCATCGAAGACGTGCGCAAGGCGGAAAGCAGCCAGAACGTCGAAGAGATCAACGCGGCGGTCGAACGCCTGAATCAGCACCTGCAAACGCTCGGCGGGCAGATGTATCAGGAAGCCCCCGGCGCAGCGGATGCCAATGGCGCTCCGGGCGCGGGCGGCTCGACTGGCCCCTCCGGCGAAGACGTGGTCGAAGGCGAATACAAAGAGGTCTAACCTCACCCAACAACTGTAGGGGCGACCCTGTGTGGTCGCCCGTCTTTGGACGCATGCATGAAGGTGAGGGAAATGGTTGCATTCTGACCCCACCCCCGGCCCCTCCCCGAATTCAGGGAGGGGAGACAGCAGACTCGCCGTCCCGCCCCTCTCCCCTAGTATGGGAGCATGGTTGGGAGTGATTGGGCAAGCAGCATCTTCACGGGTGCGCCCTAACACGATTGTTTGGATGTTTCGGAAAACCTTCTCGGTTGGCGTGCGTATTACTCTGTAGACTAGTCCTGTAGCACAAAGCGATATTCTGGGTGGGCAATGGCACGAGATTACTACGACGTATTGGGCGTCTCCCGCACGGCGGACAAAGCCGAGATCAAGTCGGCGTTCCGGAAGTTAGCCCGCGAATATCACCCGGATGTCAGCAAACACGCGGATGCCGAAGCCAAGTTCAAAGAGATCAACGAGGCGTACGAGGTGCTGTCGGATGACGACAAGCGCGCGCGCTATGATCGCTTTGGGCACGCCGGGGTGAGCGGCGCGGCGGGGCAAGGCGGGTATGGCGCAGGCGGCGTTGGCTTCAGCGGCTTCGAGGAGATTTTCGAAGAGTTCTTCACGGCCTTTGGTGGCGCGCGTCAGCAGCAGCAGCGGCGGCGCGGCCCGCGTCCGGGCTCTGATCGTCGGGCGGATGTGACGATCACCTTCGAAGAATCGGTGTTCGGCACGCAGAAAGATATCGAGTTCGAGCGGCAGGAGATCTGCGAGACGTGCGGCGGCAGCGGCGCGGCTCCCGGCAGCACGCCGATCAAGTGCGTGCAGTGCGCGGGGACGGGCGAAGTCCGGCAGGTGCAGCAGACCATCCTCGGGTCGATGGTGCAGGTCACAACCTG